>NZ_BDJC01000003.1 GCF_002005565.1 Streptomyces sp. JHA26
GCCGCCGTACCGCGTATGTGGCCCACCGGCCGGCAGGGCGTCCGGGCCCACGGCGGTTCCGCCGGATGCCCGACAGCGGCTCCCGCGCCTCCCGACGCCGACGCCGACGCCAGCGCCGCCGACCTCGAAGACCCGCCCCTCGCTCCATGGCCGGCCGGACGTCCCGTGGCCGGTCGGACATCCAGAACTTCGCCAGTGCCGGTGCGCCAAGCTGACGTCCCCGTGTGGCTGTTTCAGCAGAGTGCGTGCTCAAGGGCGAGGAAGGGCGACCGATCATGAATGTCGGGGAGTTCGCGGCCGAACTGGAAGCGGCCGGAGTGGTGATGTACGAGGAGGGGGGAAAGCTCCGCTACCGCGCGCCACAGGGGGCGATGACGCCGGAGCGACTGGAGACGCTTCGTACCCACCGCGACGCCGTCCTCGCCCTGCTGCGCGTCGAGGAGTACGGGCCCGCCGTCGTCGCCGATCCCGCGGCGGCGCACGAACCCTTCCCGCTCACGGACGTTCAGGCGGCCTACCTGCTCGGGCGGAGCGGAGCGTTCGACTACGGCGGGGTGGCCTGCCACGGCTATCTGGAGATCGCTCTCCCGCACTGGGGGGTCGAGCGGATCGAGGAGGCCTGGAACCGGCTGATCCGACGACACCCCATGCTGCGCGCGGTGGTCGCCGCGGAGGGGTACCAGCGGGTGCTGCCGGAGGTTCCGCACTACCGGGTCCGCGGCGAGGACCTGCGCGGCGCCCCCGCCGAGGTCCGGGAGCGCACGCTGGAGGCGACCCGCAGCGAGATGTCGCACCAGGTGCGGCCGACCGAGCAGTGGCCCCTGTTCGACCTGCGTGCCACCGAGACCGACCAGGCCCTGGTCCTGCACGTGGCCGTCGACCTGCTCATCTGCGACTACAGCAGCATCCGGCTGCTGCTCGCCGAACTGGCGGACCTGTGTACGACCGCCCCGCGGCCCGAGCCGCAGGGCGGTACGTTCCGCGACTACGTGCTCGCCGCGGGGGCGGCGCGTGAAGGCACCCGCTACCGGCGCGACCGCGACTACTGGTGGTCCCGGATCGACGACCTGCCGGCCGCCCCCGACCTGCCGCTGCGCACCGACTCGCTCGGCGCCCCGCCGCGCTTCACCCGGCACGGGCTGCGGCTGACGCCCGCGCAGTGGCAGACCCTGACCCGACGCTCCACCGAGGCCGGCGTGACCGCCTCCACCGTCCTCCTGCAGACCTTCGCCGAGACGGTCGGCCGCTGGAGCCGCCACCCCCGCTTCACCCTCAGCCTCACCGTGCAGAACCGGCTCCCGCTGCTGCCCGACGTCGACCGCGTCGTCGGCGACTTCAGCTCCACCAGCCTGCTCGCCGTGGACCTCACCGAAGGCGCGACACCGGTCGACCGCATGCGTGCCGTACAGGACCGCCTCTGGGAGGACCTGGACCACCGGCTCTGCTCGGGCGTCGAGGTGCTGCGGGAGCTGGCCCGCCGCCGCGGACGGACCGAGGCGCTGCTGCCGGTCACCTTCACCAGCACCCTCAGCGGCTCCGCCGGGGACGAGTCCGCCGCCTCGCTGATGCCCGGGGGCGAGCTGGTCCACGGCATCACCCAGACCCCCCAGGTCTGGATCGACTGCCAGGTCATGAACGACGCCGGTGGCCTCCTCGTCCACTGGGACGTCCGCGAGGGAGTCTTCCCCGAGGGCATGGTCGACGACATGTTCGCCGCCTTCTCCGATCTCGTGACGCGGCTCCTCGACACCTCCGCCGCCTGGGAGGACACCGACCCGCCGGCCCTCCCCGCCCGACAGGCCCGGCGCGTGGCCGAGGCCAACGACACCGCCGCCGCGCGCCGCCACCAGCTCCTGCACACCGCGGTCGTCGACCAGGCGGAACGCACCCCCGACCGGACCGCGGTGGTGACCTCCTCGCGCAGCCTCGACTACGCCGAACTCCTCGGCCGGGCGCGGGCCGTGGCCGACGCCGTCCTCGCCGCCGGCGTCCGACCGGGCCGACGCGTGGGCATCGTGATGGAGAAGGGCTGGGAACAGGTCGTCGCCGTCCTCGGCGTGCTGCTCGCCGACTGCGCCTACCTGCCCGTGGACACCACACAGCCGGCCCTGCGCCGCAACGCCGTACTGACCGACGCCGAGGCACACCTCGTGCTCACGCAGTCCGCGCTGCTGTCCTCCCTGGACCTCCCCGCGGGCACCCGGGAGATCGCCGTCGACACCCTGGCCCCCGCCGCCCCGCGGGACCGGGCGGTCCGCGGACACCGGGCGGAGCCCGACGACCTCGCGTACGTCATCTACACCTCGGGCTCCACCGGCGTCCCCAAGGGCGTGATGATCAGTCACGCCGCCGCGCTCAACACCGTCGACGACATCAACGCCCGCTTCTCGGTGACCGCCGACGACCGCGTGCTCGGACTGGCCCAGCTCGGCTTCGACCTGTCGGTCTACGACATCTTCGGCCCCCTGTCGACCGGTGGTGCGCTGGTCCTGCCCGACGCCGGACGCCGTGGCGATCCCGGACACTGGGCGGAACTGCTCGCGGAGCACGCCGTCACCGTGTGGAACTCCGTGCCCGCGCAGATGCAGATGCTGGAGGAGTACCTCCGCACCGAGCCCGGTGCGGACGTCTCCCGGCTGCGGCTGGCCCTGCTGTCGGGCGACTGGATACCCGTCACCCTCCCCGACGCCGTGCGACGCCGTGTGCCCGGACTGGACGTGGTGAGCCTCGGCGGGGCCACGGAGGCGGCCATCTGGTCGATCTGCCACCCGGTCACCACCGTCGATCCCGAAGCGCGCAGCATCCCGTACGGCAAACCCCTCGCCAACCAGCGCTTCCACGTCCTCGACACGCTGCTGCGCGAGTGCCCCACCCACGTCACCGGCGAGCTGTACATCGCCGGGGCCGGCCTCGCCCTCGGCTACCTCGGCGACCCCGAGCGCACCGCCGAACGGTTCGTGACGCACCCCGCCACCGGCGAACGGCTGTACCGCACCGGCGACATGGGCCGGCGCCTGGAGGACGGCGCGATCGAGTTCCTCGGCCGTGTGGACCGCCAGGTGAAGTTGAACGGCCACCGGGTGGAGCTCGCCGAGGTCGAGGCCGCGCTGCAGACCTCTCCCGCCGTGGAGGCCGCCGCGGCCATCGTCCAGGGCGAGGGCGCCGCCCGCCGGCTCGTCGCCTTCGCCGAGCCCGTGCGGACCGACGCGCCCCCGCTGCCCGCCGCGCTCCGGGACGAGGCGGTCGCGAGCGTCGCCGAGACCGTCCGCGCCGTGGCGGCGGACGAGGTGGCCGAGATGGTCGACCTGCTCGATCTCTCCGCGCTCCAGTCGATGGCGATCCTGTTCCGGTCCTGCGGGCTGTTCCCCGACACCACGGCCGAGCACACCGCCGAGGAGATCATCGAGGCCGTCGGCGCGGCCCCCGAGAACCACTACCTCGTACGGCGCTGGCTGACCGCTCTGGAGGAGGAGGGCCGGCTGCTCCAGGACCCGGAGACCGGCCGCTACCGAGAACTGGGGAAGGACGCACCGGGGGAGCACGAGGCCGTCCTGAAGCGGATCGACGCGCTCGAACCCCGGATCCGCTGGGGCGCCGAACTCGTCCGCTACCACCGGGTCTCCGAACGGAACCTCGCCCCGCTCGTGCGCAACGAGATCGACCTCAAGACGCTGCTCTTCCCGGAGGGCCGCCTGGAGACCGCCGAGGCGGCGTACCGCGACAACCTGATCAGCCGTCACAACAACGCGGTCGTGGTGGCCGCGATGCGCGAGATCGCCCGGCGGCACGACGGCCCCGACCCGCTCCGGCTCCTGGAGATCGGCGCCGGGGTGGGGGGCACGAGCACGGTCCTGGTGCCCGAGCTCGACGGCCTGGACGTCGACTACCTGTTCACCGACCTGTCCCACTTCTTCCTCACCGCCGCCCAGGAGAAGTTCCGGGACCACCCCTGGGTCCGTTACGGCCTGTTCGACCTCAACCGCGACCACCGCGCCCAGGGCCTCGCGCCGAACTCGTTCGACGTGATCCTGCTGGCCAACGTCCTGCACAACTCCGTGCACGCCGAGCACGTCCTCGCCCGGTTGCGGGAGCTCCTCGCGCCCGGCGGCTGGCTGGTCTTCATCGAGGCGACCCGCGACGCGTACCACGTCATGACCTCCATGGAGTTCAACGCGGGTCTCCACGGCTTCGAGGACGAACGCCGGGAGACGGGGCAGACCTTCTTCGGACGCGAGCAGTGGCTGCGGATGCTCCGCGAGGCCGGCGCCGAGGTCGCCTTCTGCCTGCCCGAGGAGGACAGCCCGCTGTCCCGTATCGGCCAGCACGTCTTCGCGTCCCGCTTCAAGGCCGACCGCACCCGGCTCCGGCCCGAGGCGCTCGTCGGTCATCTGCGCGACCGGCTCCCCCCGTACATGATTCCGGCGGAGCTCCAGGTCGTGGACCGCATCCCCCTCACCGGCAACGGCAAGGTCGACCGGGCCCGCCTCGGCGCGTGGACCGCCTCCGCGGCACAGGGGCGGGTCGACGAGGGAGGCGACGCGCCGCGCGCCGGCATGGAGCAGGCCCTGGCCGCGCTCTGGGCGGACGTGCTGCCGGTCACCTTCGTCGGCCGCGACGCCAACTTCTTCGACCTCGGCGGCGACTCGCTCCTCGTGGCACGGCTCGTCACCAGGATGCGCGAACGGCTTCCCGAGGCCGCCGACCTGGAATGGGACGACCTGCTGCGCCTGGTGATGAACCGGCCGACCGTGGCGGCGCTGGCCGAGCACCTCGGTGCCACCCGCGGAGGCGTCCCGGGCCTCGCCGGGGCGGCCCCCGCCTCCCCGCTGGTCCGGATCAGCAACGGTGCCGCCGGCGCGGCGGACACCGCCACCCGGGTCCTGGTGCACGACGGGACGGGCACCCTCATCCCCTACCGGGCGGTGATCGGCGCACTGGGGGACCGGCTCCCCCTGGCCGGTCTCGTCGTCGACGACATCGAGGCGTTCCTGAAGGCGGACCCGCGCACCCAGGTGGCGGAGCTGGCCGACCGGCACGCCGGGGCCCTGCTCGCCGAAGGGCTCGGGCGGATCCACCTCGTCGGCTACTGCATGGGCGGTCTGCTGGTGCCCGAACTCGCCCGCCGGCTGACCGCCGCCGGTGCCGAGGTGAGCGGCCTGACCGTCATCAGCAGCTACAGGGTGCCGTACCTCGTGGAGGACGACCTGCTGGCCGAGTACATCTTCGCCCGGCTGATGCGGGCGGACCTGGTGGGGCTCGGGTACCCCCGGGACGAGTCGGCGACGCGCGAGCTGGTGCGGGTCACCACCGAGCACTTCGCGGACACCGTTCCGCAGGGCAGCCTCGCCGACCGTCCGGAGTCGGCGTTGACCGGGCCCGGACGGGAGGCGCTGCGGGCCTTCCGGGCGCTCGCCGAGCGGTCCCAGGAGGAGCGGCTGCGCGCCATCGGCGCGTCGATGCCGGCGGGGGACGCGGAACTCCGTTCCCCGGAGCGGCTGTCGAGGCTGTACCGCATCGTCAAGCACAGCCTCGTGTCCGTCGCCTCGCACGAGGCGGCGCCCTGCGAGCTGCCCGCGACGTTCGTCCGTCAGACGGGGGAGGCGGAGATCTTCCCCGGCATGCACCGTGACATGACGGATTACTGGCAGCAGGTGTGCGGCGCGGGACTGCGCGTCGTGGACGTGCCCGGCGACCACTTCACGTGCGTGCAGCCCCCGAACGCCGAGGCCGTGGCGCGCGCACTGCTCGCGGAGGACGGCCGGTGAGCGGCGGGGCGCCGCTGATCGGTGTCCTCGGCGGGTACGGGGCGGTCGGCGCGGCCGCCGCCCGGGTGCTGGCGGCCGAGGGGGAGTTCCGGCTGAGGATCGGCGGCCGGGATCCCGAGGCGGCGGCGCGCTGTGCCGCCGCCCTCGGCGGGGCCGTCGAGGCGGGGGAGGCCGACGCCCGGTCCGAGGCGAGCCTCGACCGGTTCGCCCAGGGCTGTGACGTGGTGCTCCACTGCGCGGGGCCCGCCTACGAGCTGGCCGACCGTCCGCGCCGGGCGGCGGCGGCCGCGGGGGCCGACTACGTGGACGTGATGGACGGCTGCGGGCCCGCTCCCGCCCCGGCGGGCGAGCGCACGGCGGTCCTGTCGGCCGGCCTCGTGCCGGGCCTGTCCGGGCTGCTGCCCCGGCTGCTGACGGACGGGCGGACCCCGCCGGGGACCGCCCGGTTCACCGGGTACCACGTGTCGCTCGGCGCCTTCACCCGGACCGGCGCCATGGACTACCTGCTGAGCCTGGACCGCGGTTACGGCACACCGCGCGCCCAGTGGCGCGACGGGCACGTGGTGCGCGGCGCGTTGCGCGGCGCCGAGGAACGCCTGGTGGCGGGGGTGCCGCATCCGGTGACCGTGTACCCCTATCTCACCCAGGAGCTGGTGGGCCAGGCCCGCGCCCTCGGCCTCGCCGAGGCCCGCTGGTACAACGGCTTCGACGGGCACCACCTGCTCGACGCGCTCAACCGCCACCGGTCCGGCGACGACCGGGCGGGCGGTCCGGAGGCGCGGGCGGCCGACGTGGTGCGGGCCAGCACGCTGGACGCCCTGGGGCGCTCGCCGTACCACGTGCTGTGCGGCGTCCTGGAACGGTCCGGCCCCGACGGCGCCACGGTGCGCCGAGTGGTGGTCCGCGGCACGGACGGTTCGGCGATGACCGGCGTGGTGGGCGCGGTCGCGGCCCGGGAGGTGGCCCGGGGACGCGTGCCCCGGGGCGTGCACCGGGCCGCGCGGGTGCTGCCCGCCCGAGGCGTCCTGGACGCGCTGCGGCGGCACCTGCCCGACACGGTCGTCACCTTCTCCGACGACACACCCGCCGCGGGTGTGGTCCCCGCGGACCCGGTCATGGAGGAAGGCGTGCTGTGACGCTCCCCGGAGGGGACGAGAGGCGCGGCGGGCCGGGAGCCCGCCGCGCCTCTCGTCCCCTCCGGGGAGCCGGTGTCAGACCGGGTCGCAGACCAACCGGCGTCCCGGCGGGGCGAGTTCCACGCCGAACTCCGTCAGCCGGTGGAGGTTGTCACGGATGACGGCGGCCCCCTCGTCCAGGTCGGTGTAGTCCAGGGGTGCCATGGCCATCCGCTCCAGGCACTTCTCCACGGCGATGTTGACGGCGTGGTCGTGACGGGGCATCAGCCAGTGCTGGTAATCGTGCTGCCAGAGACTGAGCACGGTCTTGTCGTTGGCCAGCCGCACCTTGTCGAGGGTCTCCTTCTGCAGCCGGGCCGCCTGCGCGCTGTCCATGCCGATGTGGGACCAGGGCGAGGCGGGATCGGTGGGGTCGTCCGCCACGATCCGCAGTTCCTCCCGGTCCTGCCACAGCGGCATGGTCTCGTCGGTGATGGAGAACCTGGAGAGCGCGTAGTGCCCGGAGTACTCCCGCAGGAGGTAGTCCTGCGTGTCCTGGAACATTTCCGGGTCCTCGCCCGGGTAACCGACGATGAAGAGGCCGTAGTACGACATCCCGCTCCGGCTGAGCAGCTCGACGGCCCGGCGGTTCTGCTTGACCGAGACCCGCTTGCTCATGCGCTTCAGCGTGCCGTCGTTCATCGACTCGAAACCGATGTGCAGCTGGAAGCAGTGCGAGGCCGCGAGACCGGCCACCACGTCCGCCGAATTGAGCGTGTTGGCGCGGCTGAACCCCTCCCACCTCGGAACACCCGAATTCGGGAGGATCTCCAGGAGACGACGCAGTCGGGTCGGCGGAATGGTGAAAGTCGAATCCATCGCCGAAATGACGTCCGCGCCGTTCCGGTCGGCATAGGAGATCCAGTCGTCGCGTATCTTCTCGGCGGATTTGTATCGCCATTTGGGTGAAGCCGCGGGAAACGAGCAGAACTTGCAGTCGAACGGACAGCCCCGCATGGACTCGTAGGGGACGATCGACTGATCGCCGAGGATCTGCGGTGAGGGGAAGTCGTCGATGTCGACGTACTCGACCGGATTGATGCGGACGGTGTCCCCGTCGCGCCACACGAGATTCGGCACGGCGCTCAGCCGGCCCCGGCCCGCCAGCGCGTCCAGGGTCTTGGGCAGGGCGATCTCGCCGTCGCCGCGGACCACCGCGAGGATCTCCGGGAAGTCCCGCATGGCCGTCATGAACTTGAGGTTGGTGAACTGCCCGCCGGCCACGATCGGCGTGCCGGGGAGGTTCTCCCGGACCCACCGTACGGCCGAGCCCAGGATGGGGCCGTTCCAGATGTACGTGGTCGACAGGAGCACCACGTCGACGTCGCCCGCCGGCGCCTTCGCGCGGCCCTCCCAGACGTCCCCCAGGTCCAGGCGCTCGAAACTGTGGCCGCTGTTCTCCAGGATCGACAGGAGGGTGACCGTCGTCAGGTGGGGGGTCGTGGCCGAACGCGGCCGGAGCAGGGCGTACTCGCGTCCGTGCTGGGTGAAGGCCAGCCGCCGCAGATCGAGGTCCGCGCTTCCGGCTCTCCGGAGCATCTCCCGGGCCGCGTCGGAGGGATCCGCCGTGAAAAGCGATCCCTCCAGATACGGTGAATTGAGGTTGGCGGGCCCGAGCCCGCTCAGCAGTAGAAAGCGCACGCTTCCCCGCTCTCCTGTGGTGAGGGTGGTGGCCGCCCCGGACAGGGGTTCACACGATCGTTTCAGGCCACGCCTGGGCATCGTCTGGACGGAATCCCCGCGCCGCGATTCGTCGCCCGGCGCGGCCGCCCGGGCCTCCGGAAGCGGCCCGGGGGCGTTTCCCGGGCCGCTTGCGGGGTGAGTTCTTATACTTGTAAAGTTACTGCTGTCTTCATGGAACTTGCCGTCCGGTCGTGACAGTGCTGCCCGCTTCCGGACCGGACGGTCGTGCCCGAAAGGTGGGGAATCCCATGGCCACGGCAGAGGGTCTGCACAGCCGTGCCGATGGTGGGGAGGTGGTCGACGGCGGCGGTCCGGAGAGCGACCCGGGAGGTCCGGCCGCGACCTCCCGCCAGGTGCTCCTGCGCCTGCTCCGTCCCTACCGCACCAGCCTCGTCACCGTCTTCGTCCTCCAGGTCGTCAGCTCCCTCGCCGGTCTCGCACCGCTGATCGCGGTGGTCGAACTCGGCCGGGTGCTGCTCGACCCCGGACCGGCGGACCACGGTGCCGCCTGGCTCGCCGTCTGGCTCGGCGTCGGCGGCCTGCTCGTCCGCGTCGTCCTCGCCGCCGCGTCCGGCGGCATCGCCCACCTCGTCGACGGCCGGCTCCAGCTCTCGCTGCGGCGGCTGCTCGCCCAGCGCCTCGGCAGGGTGCCGCTCGGCTGGTACTCCCGCCGCAGCTCGGGCGAGATCAACGGCGTGGTGCAGGGCGACGTCGACCAACTGCACCACCTCATCGCCCACGCACCCGTCGAGGCCACCTCCGCCGTCGTCGTCCCGCTCGCCTCGTTCGGGTACCTCGCGTGGGTGGACTGGCGGTTGACGCTCGTCGCGCTCGTGCCGGTGCTCCTCGGCCTCGCTCTGCAGCGCCTGCTGCAGAGCGAGGCCCGGCAGCGCGAGGGGCGCAGGATGGGAGAGGCCATGGGGCGCATCGGCGCCGCCTCCGTCGAGTTCGTCGAGGGCATCTCGGTCGTCAAGACCTTCGGCGGCGGCGGGCAGGCCCACCGGCGCTACCGGAAGGCCGCGGACGACTTCGCCGACTTCTTCCTCACCTACGTGGCGGACGCCGCGGGCCTCGCCTCGCTGGCGGCCCTGGTGCTCTCCCCGCCGTTCGTCCTGCTGCTCGTCTTCGCCGGCGGTACGGCACTGATCGCGGCCGACGCCATGCCCCCCGCCGACCTGCTGCCGTTCCCGCTGCTCGCCGTCGCGCTGACCGCGCCCATCGCCGCGCTCGGCCACGGCCTGGACAACGTGCACGCCGCCGAACGGTCCGCCGAGCGGATCCGGGACATGCTGAACGTACCGCCGCTGCCCGAGCCGGTGAGGCCGGCCGAACCGCACGGCGACCGCGTGGAGTTCCGCGGCGTCGGCTTCGCCTACGACTCCGGCCGCCCGGTGCTCCAGGGGATCGACCTGGTCCTCGAACCGGGCACCACCACCGCGCTCGTCGGTCCCTCGGGCGCAGGGAAGTCCACGCTGGCCCAACTGGTCCCGCGGTTCTCCGACCCGACCAGCGGGTCCGTGCTCCTGGGCGGTGCCGACCTCCGCGACATCCCCGGCGAACGGCTGTACCGCCACGTCTCGTTCGTCCTCCAGGACGTCCGGCTGCTGCGCGCCGGCATCGCCGAGAACATCGCCCTCGCCGTCCCGGAGGCCGACCGCGCCGCCGTCGAGCGGGCGGCACGCGCGGCGGGCATCCACGAGCGCATCCAGGCGATGCCCCGCGGATACGACTCCGTGATCGGCGAGGACGTGGGACTGTCCGGCGGCGAGGCGCAGCGCCTCTCCATCGCCCGGGCGCTGCTCGTCGACGCCCCGGTGCTGGTCCTGGACGAGGCGATGTCCTTCGCCGACGCCAAGACCGAGGCCGAGATCCGCGCCGCCCTCGCGAACCTCGTCCAGGGCCGTACGCAACTGGTGATCGCCCACCGGCTGGAGACCGTCGCCCAGGCCGACCGGATCGTCGTCATGGAGGAGGGGCGGATCGTGGAGAGCGGTACCTACCACGAACTGCTGGCTCTGAACGGAAAGTTCGCCGCCTTGTGGCGTGCCCGGCGCGCGCGTGCCGGCCAGAAGAGGGAGATCCACCGATGATCAGGCTGCTGCTGAGGGTCCTGGGCGAGCGGCACTCGGGCCCCCTGCGCCGCACCGTGGCGCTCATGTCCGTCTGCGCCGTCGTGGAGGGTCTGTCCTACGCGCTGCTCATCCCGCTGCTCCGGGCCCTGCTCCGCGACGACGCGCAGGACGCCTGGCCGTGGCTGGCCGCCTTCGCCGTCGCCGTCGCCGTGACCTCCGTGCTCGGCTACTTCAGCGACAAGTCCGGTTTCCGCACCGGCGGTGAGCTCTCCCGGGGCCTGCACCACCGCCTCGGCGACCACCTCGCCGGACTGCCGCTGGGCTGGTTCACCCCCGGCCGGATCGGGGACGTCTCCGGGCTCACCAGCCGCAGCGTGATGGAGGTCATGTCGGTACCGGCCCACCGGCTGCGGCCCCTGATCAACGCCACCCTGATCCCGCTCTCCGTGGTCGTGGTGCTCTTCTTCTTCGACTGGCGCCTCGCCCTCGCCGGCCTCGTCGCCGCCCCGCTGATCGCCGGAGTGCAGCGCTGGACGTCGAAGGCGACCGCCCGCCAGGACGCCGAGCGGGCGCGCAGCAGCGACGAGGCCGCCGGCCGGGTCGTGGAGTTCGTCCGTGCCCAGCCGGTGCTGCGCGCCGGCGGCCGGACGGGCGAGCGCTTCGGCCTCCTGGACGACGCACTGCACGAGCAGTGGCGCAGCGGCCGGCGCGCGGCTCTCAGCGGCGTGCCCGGCATGCTCGGCCTGACCTTCTCCGTCCAGGCCGTCTTCACCGCCGTCCTCGCGCTGGGCGTGTACCTCACGCTGGACGGCGGCCTCGGCGCCCCGGAACTGCTGGCGATCATGGTCCTGGCGGCACGCTGTGTCGAACCCCTGCTGTCCCTCGCCGACCTCGGCGGCATCATGCGGGTCTCCCGAGGCGAACTGGAACGCATCGACGCGGTCCTGACCGAGCCCCCGCTGCCGCGCGCCGAGCGACCGGCGGTTCCGGCCCACGACGGCGTACGGCTGGAGTCGGTCGGCTTCCGGCGCGGCGGCCGCCAGGTGCTGGACGGACTCTCCCTGGACGTGGAACCGGGCCGGCGGGTGGCCGTCGTCGGGGCCTCGGGCGCCGGCAAGAGCACCCTGCTCCAGCTCGTCGCCCGGTTCCACGACGTCGACTCGGGCGTGGTGCGCCTCGGCGGGGTGGACGTGCGCGACATCGACGGCGAGGAGCTGATGTCCCGCCTCTCCATGGTCTTCCAGGACGTCTACCTCTTCGAGGGCACCATCGAGGACAACGTCCGGATCGGCCGGCCGGACGCCACCTTCGAGGAGGTGCGGACGGCGGCCGCGGCGGCGTTCCTGGACGAGGTGGTGGACCGGCTTCCCGACGGCTGGGCCACCCAGGTCGGCGAGGGCGGCGCCGCGCTGTCCGGAGGCGAGCGGCAGCGGGTGTCGATCGCGCGCGCCCTGCTGAAGGACGCCCCCGTGCTGCTGCTCGACGAGGCCACCTCGGCCCTCGACCCGGAGAGCGAGGCGGCCGTCCAGGAGGGCCTCGACCGGCTCATGGCGGGCCGCACGACCATCATGGTCGCCCACCGCCTCAGCACCGTCGAGAGCGCCGATCTGATCGTCTTCCTGGAGGACGGCCGGATCGTGGAGCAGGGCACGCACGAGGAACTCGTCCGGCGCGGCGGCCGGTACGCCGAATTCTGGAGAATCGCCGCGCACGTGGCGGCCTGAAGGCACGATGGCGAGCGCTCGCCCGTCACACACCGACCGGCACACGGGGGTAGGGATGTCAGGCACTACGGCAGGGCAGCCGGTGGATCTCCGCACGGAGGTCGCCGCGCTCCTCGGAATCGAGCTGGGCCCCGGGGACGACGACACGAACCTCTTCGAACTGGGCTTACAGTCCCTGCAGTTGATGTCCCTGGTCAACCGGATGAACCGGTCCGGCGCGGGCGTCGACTTCACCGAGATGGCCCAGGACCCGCGGCTGCGGGCCTGGTACGGCCTGCTCGCCTCGCGCGCGGCGGCGGGCGGGCCGGAGCCCGGGGCGGAGCCGGAGCCCGCGCCCGGCCCGGTCGCCCCCGTCGACGAGCGCGCGCCGTTCCCGCTGACCGCCGTGCAGCAGGCCTACTGGATCGGCCGCGGCGCCGACCGGCCCCTCGGCGGCGTCGGGTGCCACGCCTACCTGGAGATCGACACCCGGGACGTGGCGGCGGACCGCCTCGAGCGGGCCGTCGTCGCCCTCGTCCGCCGGCACCCCATGCTGCGCGCCTCGTTCGCGGACGACGGCACCCAGCGGATCACCGAGGACGTCACCTGGCCGGGCCTGACGGTCCACGACCTCACGGGGCTCCCGGCCAAGACCGCCGAGGACGCCCTGCTGGACCTGCGGGAACACCTCTCCCACCGGGTGCTCGACGTCGCCGCGGGCGAGGTGCTCGACGTCCGGCTGAGCCTTTGCCCCGGCGGGGCGCAGCGCATCCACGTCAACGCCGACCTGCTGGTCGCCGACGTGCACAGCATCCGGGTGCTGCTCTCCGACCTGGCGGCGCTCTACGCCGATCCCGCGGACAGCGCCGCACCGCGGTACACCTTTCCCCGGTACCTCGCCGACACCGCCGCCTCCCGGGCGGCCGGGCGCGAGCGGGCGCGGGAGTACTGGCGGCGGCGCCTGCCGGAACTCCCCGGCGGGCCCGCCCTCCCGCTGGCGGCGGACCCCGGCGAGATCGGCGTGCCGCGTTTCGCACGGCGCAGCCACACCCTGACCCCCGAGGAGTGGCGGGCCCTTCAGCGCCGGGCCGCCGAGCACGGCCTGACCCCGGCCGTGTCACTGGTCACCGCCTTCTCCGAGATCCTCGTGCGATGGAGCGGACAGCAGAGGTTCCTGCTCAACATCCCCCTCTTCGACCGCGACCGGGACCTCCATCCCGACATCGAGCGCATCGTGGCCGACTTCACCAGCCTGCTGCTGCTCGAGGTCGACCTGCCCGCGGACGCCGGCTTCGCCGACCGGGCCCGCGCGATCCAGGCGCGCCTGCACGACGACGTCGGCCACGCCGCGTACACGGGCGTCGACGTGCTGCGCGACTTCGTGCGCACCGACACCGCGACCCCGCGCACGGCGCCCGTGGTCTTCGCCTGCAACCTCGACGCCCCGCTGGTGCCCGACGACTTCGCCGCCCGCTTCGGCGAGCTGTCCTGGATGGTCTCCCAGACCCCCCAGGTCTGGCTCGACCACCAGGTGTACGGCACCCGCGAGGGCGGTCTGCTGCTGGCCTGGGACGTCGTCGAGGCGCTCTTCCCCGAGGGCGTGACCGCCACCATGTTCGCGGCGTACACCGACCTGGTACGGCGCCTGGCGACCGCCGACTGGAGCCTCCCGCCGGACATACCCCTGCCCGAGTCCCAGCTGCGACGTCGCACCGAGGTGAACTCCGTGACCCGGCGGGAGAGCGGTCGTCTGCTGCACCAGGCGTTCTTCGAGCGGGCGGCCGGCCGGGCCGGGGACCCGGCGCTGCTGTGGGGGGAGGACGGCCGTCTCACCCACGGCGAACTGGCGGACCGCGCGCTGCGCGTGGCCGGTGCGCTCGCCGCCCGGGGGGTCGGACCGGGCAGCCCGGTCGTCGTCACCGCGCCCAAGGGCCCCGACCAGATCGCGGCGGTGCTCGGCGTCCTGGCCGCGGGCGGCACGTACGTGCCCGTCGGCGTCGACCAGCCCGCCGGGCGCCGGGACCGCATCCACGCGCTGAGCCGCTGCGAGCTCGTCCTGGACGGCACCGGGGCGCCGCCGCCGACGGGGACCGCGACCCCCTTCCTGCCCCTCTCCGAGGCCCTCCGGGCGGCACCGCTGGACGCCCCCGTGGAGGTGTCCGCCGACGAGAGCGCGTACGTCATCTTCACCTCCGGTTCCACCGGCACGCCCAAGGGCGTCGAGGTCGGCCACCGCGCCGCGGTCAACACCGTCGAGGACATCGACGAGCGGTACGGTCTGGGGCCGGCGGACCGCGTCCTGGCCGTCTCCGCCCTGGACTTCGACCTCTCCGTGTGGGACGTCTTCGGCCCGCTCGCCGAGGGCGGCGCCCTGGTGCTGGTCGACGAGACCGACCGACGCGACGCCCACCGGTGGCTCGCGCTCTGCGAGCGCCACGCCGTCACCGTGTGGAACTCCGTTCCCGCGCTGATGGACATGCTCCTCACCGCGGCCGACGGGGCGCCCCTTCCGGCATCCCTGCGCCTCGCGCTGCTCTCCGGCGACTGGATCGGCCTCGACCTGCCCGGACGGTTGGACCGCGCGACGGACGGCCGGTGCCGGCTGGTCGCCCTCGGCGGCGCCACCGAGGCCGCGATCTGGTCCAACGCGCACGAGGTGACCGCCGTGCCCGCGCACTGGCGCTCCGTCCCGTACGGCAGGCCGCTGGCCAACCAGCGGTTCCGGGTCGTCGACCCGTACGGCCGGGACTGCCCGGACTGGGTGCCCGGGGAGCTGTGGATCGGCGGAACCGGTGTGGCGCGGGGATACCGAGGCGACCCCGAGCTGACGAGGGAACGTTTCCCCCGGGCCTCGGACGGGCGCTGGTACCGCACCGGCGACCAGGGACGCTACTGGCCCGACGGCACGCTCGAGTTCCTGGGCCGCATCGACCACCAGGTCAAGATCAACGGCTTCCGGGTGGAGCTGGGCGAGATCGAGTCCGTGCTGCAGGCCCACCCCGCGGTCTCGCACGCCCTCGCCGTCGTCGTCGGTGACCGTACGCGGGAGATCGCGGCGGCTTTCCTGCCCGCCCCGGCGTCCGCATCCGCTCCGGCGTCCGCATCCGCTCCGGCGTCCGTACCCGCCCCGGGCGGGGCCCGGACACCGGGAGACGCCGACGGCCGGGGGCGGGAAGCCCGTGAGCAGGAGGCGGAGCTGGCCGAGACGCTTCTCGCCGCGTTGCTGGACCCCCTGCTCGGCCCCGGCGAGCGGCCCGTCGAGGTGAGCGCGCTGCCCGTGGCGGAGACGGGCCGCCGGCTGTTCGCCGGCTGGCTGGACTTCCTCCGGGAACGGCAGGTCCTGACCCGCTCGGCCGGGACCGTGGCCCGCGGCCCCCGCTGGGCCGTGGTCCGCGACGGAGCACGGGCCGGCGCGCTGCGCGACCGGATCGCCGGCGGCCGTCTCCAGCAGGTCGTGGACGGCTGGGCCGGGGCGATGCCCCTGCTGTCCGCGGTGCTCGCCGGCACCGCGGACACCGACGCCCTGGCCGACGACCCCGTTCTGTCCCCCGACGGGCTCGCGCTCCGGCTGCCCGGCGTCGGCGCCTGCCTGGACGCCGTGGCGCGGGAGGTGGGGGCCCTGTACGACGACGGCGGCCGGGTGCTCGACGTCGCCGAGTGGGCGGGCGCGGGCGGCCGGAGCGCGGCCGCACTGCTGGAGCGGCTGAAGCCCGGCACGGTCGACTACGTGCTGCTCGACGAGCGGGAGGCCCGGATCGCCGCCGCCGAGGCCCGGCTCGCCGGTTCCGGGCACCGGGTACGGACGGCCCGGCAGGACGCCTTCGCCGTACCCGAGTCGAGACTCGCCGCGTTCGACGTCCTCGTGGTGAACGACGCCCTGGGCCGGGAGCCGGATCCGGACGCCGCCGCGCGGGTGCTGGCCCTGCTGGGCAGGCCCGGCAGCCGGGTGTTCCTCGTCGCGGGGGAGACGGCCTCCCCCCTGGCGGTCCCGACGGTGCCCGCCGCGTCCCCGGCCGCCGACGCGACCCGGTGGCTGCGGGCCCTGGAACGGGCCGGGTTCACCCGGGGCGAGCTGTCCGGGCGCGAGCCCGACGGCGTGGTGCTGATCACCGCCCGGCGCCCGGCCGGGGACGACGCCGACCGCGTCGCCGACCCGTCGGCGCTGCGTTCCTGGCTCGCCGACCGGCTCCCGGCCCACATGATCCCCGGCTCCCTCGTCGGCCTGGCCGAACTGCCGTTGAGCGCCAACGGCAAGGTGGACCGGAAGCGGGTGGAGCAGGCTCTCGGGGACGCCGCAGCTCCGGCCGAGGGCGTCGGGGATCCCCCACGGGGTCCCGTGGAGGAGGCCGTGGCGGAGCTCTGGGCACGCGTCCTCGGCACGCCGGTCACCGCGCGCGGCGCGGGTTTCTTCGCCCTGGGCGGGGACAGTGTGACGGCGACCCGGCTGGTGGCCGCCGTCCGCGGCCGGCTGGGCGTGGAACTGCCGATGCGCGACGTCCTGCGGGCCCCGACCGTGGCGGGAATGGCCGCGCTGGTGGGCGAGCTGAGGGCCCGGCGCGGCCTGGACCGGGACCCGGGCGACGACGCTCCCGCGGGAGCGCCGGGCGGCCCGTCCGAGGAGTTCGAGGAGGGCGAGCTGTGACCCCGGCGGACCACCGCGCGTCCTCCGCGCCACGCGTCTTCTCCCGGCGCGCGCACGCGCGTTCCCGGCTCGTCTGCTTCCCCCACGCCGGGGGTGCCGCGGGCGGCTACCGCGGCTGGTCCCTCGACGCCCCCTGGGACGTCGAGGTGCGCGCGGTGCAGTACCCCGGCCGCGGTGACCGCTTCGGCGAGCGGACCGCCACCGACATGGAGAGCCTCCTGGACGACCTCGTCCCCGGGCTGAGCGGGGGGTTCACCGGCGAGGAGTCCGCTTCCTGCGTGTTCTTCGGACACAGCATGGGTGCCTCCGTGGCCTACGAGGCCGCGCGCAGGCTCGCCCTGACCGGCCGCCCGCCGGCGGCGCTCGTCGTCTCCGGTCAGCCCGCCCCGCACCGGACCCGGGGCGGCGACCTCCACCGCGCCACCGACGCCGAACTCCTCGCGGACCTGAAGAGGCTCGGCGGCACCGCCCGGGACGTCATGGACGACGACGCGCTCCTGGAGGCCCTGCTGCCCGCCGTCCGCAGCGACTACAGGGTCATCGAGACCTACCGGCCGTCTCCCGGAGGGGTGCTGGGCATCCCGGTGACCGTGCTGTACGCCGCCGACGACCCGGAGGTCACCGCGGAGGAGGCCGCCGCCTGGGGCGAGCTCACCACCGGGCCCTGCGAGGTGGAGGTCTTCACGGGCGGCCACTTCTACCTGGAGAGCCGGCGCGAGACCGTTCTCCCGCGCGTCTTCGAGGCGGTGCGCGCGGCGCTGCCCGAGACCGCCACCGCCTGGCCGTCCACACCGTGACGCGCCGTCGGACGACGACGGCCGCACACCGTTTCCGTCAACGGACAGAGAGGATCCCCATGCTGGAGGGCTGCGTGCCTTGGCCTGAACCGGTGGCCCGCGCGTACAGGGAGCAGGGGTACTGGAACACGGACGTCCTCGGTACCTGGACCGCGCCCGCACCGCAACGGCGGTCCGGAACCGCGCTGGTGACGGCGGCCGGCGACGTCACCCACGAGGAGCTCGACCGGGCGGCCGACCGCATGGCCGCGGGCCTGCTGCACGCGGGCCTGGCGCCCGGCGACCGGGTCGTCGTCCAACTCCCCAACGACGTGGACCTCGTGGTGCTGAGCCTGGCACTCTTCCGGACCGGCATCCTGCCGGTGTACGCCCTGCCCGCACACCGCTCGACCGAGATCACCCACCTCGTGACGACGTCCGGGGCCGTCGCCTACGTCTGCCCCGAACGCGTCCTCGACTGCGACTTCCGGCTCGTCGCCCGGGAGGTGCTCGACCGCGCGGAGAGCCTGCGGCACGTGTTCGTGGCCGGTGACCCGGGCCCGTACACCACCCTGTCCTCCCTCGACGCCGATCCCGTCGCCCTGCCCGCGCCGGATCCCGAGGACGTCGCCCTGTTCCTCCTGTCCGGCGGCACCTCCGGACCGCCGAAGCTGATACCGCGGACGCACGCGGACTACGCGTACCAACTGCGGGAGACGGCGCGGCTGTGCGGAGTCGGGCCGGACAGCGTCTACCTCGCGGCGCTGCCCGTGGAGCACAACTTCGCGCTCGGCTGCCCCGGCGTCCTGGGCACGCTCCGCGCCGGAGGAACGGCCGTGCTCGCCCCGGCGCCCACCGCGGACGTGTGCTTCCCGCTCATCGAACGGGCCGGAGTGACGATCACCTCGCTGGTGCCCCCGCTGGTGCCGCTGTGGCTCGACGCGGCCGAGTGGACGGAGTGCGACCTGTCCTCCCTGCGCACCGTCCAGGTGGGCGGTGCCCGGCTCGCCCCGGAGACGGCCCGGCAGGTGCCGAAGGCCCTCGGCTGCACCCTCCAGCAGGTGTACGGGATGGCGGAGGGACTGCTCAACTACACACGGCTCGACGACCCCGAGGACGTGATCGTCCACACGCAGGGGCGACCGCTGTCCCCGGCCGACGAGGTGCGGGTGGTCCGGGAGGACGGGACCGAGGCCGGACCGGGGGAGACGGGCGAGCTGTTCACCCGCGGGCCCTACACCCTGCGTGGGTACTACCGCGCGGGGGAACGCAACCTCACCCGGTTCACCGAGGAGGGCTTCTACCGCACGGGCGACCTGGTGCGCCGCACCGCGGAGGGCGACTTCGAGGTCGTCGGCAGGACCAACGACGTCGTGAACCGGGGCGGGGAGAAGGTGCCGACGCTGGAGGTGGAGGAACACCTGCTCGCCACCCTCCCGCTGCTGGGAGCCGCCGTCCTCGCCCTGCCCGACCCCCTGATGGGGGAGCGGACCTGCGCCTGCGTCGTCCCCAGGGACAGTGCGCACCCGCCGACCCTGCGGGAGGTGCAGGCCGCGTTCAAGAGCCGGGGAGTCGCCGCCTACAAGGTGCCGGACCAGCTGGTGGTCCTGGAACGGCTGCCGGTGACCGGCGTCGGCAAGGTCGACAAGCGGGCCCTTCGCGCACGCCTGGAGACCTGAGGGAACCGTGGCCGCAGGCCCGGATCACCGGCCGTGCCACGGCCGGTGATCCGGGCCTGCGGTCATGTCGCCTTCCGGGCCCCGCCCGTCCGGGACAGCAGTCCGTCGATGATGGCCACCAGGCCCTCGCGGTGGGTGTCCCGGGTGGTGATCTCGTCCCACCGGTCGGCGAGCGAGGCGAGCCGGGGGAACTCCTCCGGCGCCAGGGCGGCGAACGCCTTGTCCCGGTGCGGCGGCCGTTCCAGCCCCGCGTGGCGCCGCTCGCGGTTCACCCGGATGGTGAGCTCGCCCGCCGTGTAGTACCAGATGACGCGGTAGGCGTAGACGGCCTCCTCCGGGCTGAGTCCGCACCGGACGCAGGCGTCGATCATGTTCTCCACGATCCACAGCGCGGACACGGCCATCAGGTCGTCGGAGGCGAGGATCTCCACGATCCACGGGCACTCGGCGAGGATGTCGTGCAGCGCCTGGCTCGCCGCGATCAGCCGTTCACGCGGGTCGGCGGGCAGCGGGGGGCGCGGGAACCGCTGGGCGTGGCGTTCGAGCAGCAGGAGCAGCAACTCGTCCTTGTCACGCACGTAGTGGTAGAGCGCCATCGCCGTGCTCGACAGCTCCTGCGCCAGTCGGCGCATCGACAGGTTCTCCGGCCCTTCCTCGTCCAGGAGGCGCTGGGCCGCCGTGAGGATGGCCTCCTGGGACAGGCGGGGTGGACGGCCGGTCCGGCCGGTGCGTCGGGTCTGAGACGTCATCCCTGGTCTTCCTGTTGTTCGTGCCGGGGCGGAACGGGGCGTCGGCCACGGCCCGGCCCGCGTACGCGGCCGCCCGGCCGCGCCGCCGGCCTCATCCGGGGTGCCGGGCGGCCAGCGGCGCCGTCGTCGTGCCCGGCTCGCCGGTCGGGACCTCCGTCGTCCGCGCCGTCGCCCGCGGGAGGTGGCGCACGATCCAGTCGGCGGTGTCCCTGGGAGGCAGCGTAGCCGCCATGACGTGGACACCGGAGGGGACCCGGCCCTTCGTGACCTCGTGCGCCGTGACCGAGGCGATCACCCCCGCCAGTCCGGTCACGTCGGTGCAGTGCAGGAGCGCGCTCCTGCGGACGGGGGTGCCGTCGGCCGTCAGCCCCTCGAGTGTGCCGTACAGGACCTGGTAAGGGGAGCTTCCGGCGGCGTCCCGCAGGCTCTCCCTGGCCAGTTCCCGGGCGGCGGCCATGAGCTTCCCGCCGTCGCCCGCCGCGGGACCGCGCAGGGCGAACCGGTCCAGGAAGGCGGGCACACCGGGGCCCTTCAGCACCTCGTGCCAGCTGGCCTCCTCGAGCCGCAGGAGGTAGGCCTGCTGCCGGAGTTCCTCGGGGAGGACCCGGCGGACGGCGACGGCGTGGGCCGGCGGTGCCGCCGGCGGAGCGAGCGCCTGGGGCACCGGAAGGACCGCCTCGTCCAGCGGGCCTTCGCCGTCACGCGTACCGCAGTCCTGCGGGCGCCCGTCGTCGGGGTCGACCGCCCGGCGCTTGCCGAGCAGGCAGGAGACCGCCGTGTGGGGCGGGATGGCGCCGAGACCGCCCCACCAGCCGCTGAAGCGGGTCGCGGAGTCGAGCCCGTCGGCCAGCCAGCGCGGCACCCAGCCGGCCAGGGTGCCCGAGAGGCCCGTGAAGAGCACCGCCGAGCACGGCCCCGCCGGAGTGCGCGAGCCGCCGTCGTCCGTCATGCCCACGTAGTGGACGCCGGCCGCGAGGGTCGCGGCGCGGACCCGGCCGCGGAGCGAGAACGCGGTCCCGGAACAGTCGAGCACGGTGGCGCAGCCGCGGGTGAAGTGCATCAGGCTCTGGCTGTCGCGGGCGTCGACCACCGCGGCCTCCGCGCGGTCCCCGAGCGTCCGGGTGGACCGCCAGGCCCGGTCGGCGGAGCGTCCGCCGATCCGCAGCCGGTATCCGCCCTGGGCGGCGAGGAAGCGGGCCGCGGCCGCGCCGACGCGCCCGTACCCGCCCAGGATCCCGATCAGGGGTGCCGTGTCGTTGCTCATGCGTGTTCTCCGGGGTGTGTCGGACGCCCGACGAGCAGTCCCTCGACGATGTCCTCCAGGGCCTCCCGGTGGGAGTCCCGCGCGGTGAGCGAGGGCCAGTGGTCGGCGAGCGAGGTCAGACGGGGGAAGGTGTCGGGCGACAGGGTGGCGAAGACCTGTTCGCGCCGAGTGGGGCGGGTCAGTTCGGCGTGGTGCCGGCGACTGGTCGTGCGGATCAGCAGGACGCCGACCGTGAAGTGCCAGATGGCCTGATGCGCCTGGGCCGCCTCTTCCAGGGTGAGACCGCACTCGACGGCCGCGTCGAGGAGTGCCTCCATGACCCACAGCGCGGACACGGCCAGGAGGTCGGGGGAGGCCAGGATCTCGTTCAGGAAGGGGTACTGGGCGAGGGTGTCGTGGAGCAGCTGGGCCGCCGCGAGGAGTCTCTCGCGCGGGTCCTCGGGCAGGACCGGCCGGGCACGGCCCTGGGAGCGGGAGGCGACCAGCAGGAGCAGCAGCTCGTGCCGGTCGCGCACGTGGTGGTAGAGGGCCATCGGCGTGATGGACAGCTCCTTGGCGAGCCGTCGCATCGACAGCCGCTGGGGCCCCTCGCTGTCGAGGATGTGCAGGGCGGCCCTGACGATCGTCTCCTGCGAGAGGGGTGCGGACCGGCGTGCGCCGCCTCCGCGCCTGTTCCGGGGTTTCATCCCTGCTTCTCCCATCCGAGTCATGGAGCCGCCCGTTCCGCGCTCCGACCACCGGCCGGATCACTGCGTTGTGCTGGGCTCCTCGGGGCGGGGGTGACAACGACGAGAGTCCGGGCTAGAGTTATTGTACGCGTAAGACTTACAAGTATAAAAACCTTGGGAGGACCAGTGGGGGAGTCGAGGCGGAACCAGGAGCCGGGCCGGCCCGTGGTGACGCCGGCCCGGAGGGCGGGGGGTCCGGCTCCCGGATGAGACGGACTCCGCCGGGCGCCGCCGTGCGGCGCGACGGACGGAGTCCGGGCGGCCCGGCCGATCCCCCGTGCAAAAGCGCCGGGCCGCCCCGTATTGGCCGTCGTGAAGGCAATTGAATTCGGCCAGGGCCCAGTCGTGGAAAAGGCTTTCCAGGTCAATTCAAGGCAAAGTCTCGATGGTGCAACGAAATGCTGTTGGTGGGAGGGGGGGTCGTTGGTAGAGTCCACCCCGGTTCGGCCGCTCTTGGGGTTCATGGGAGCCGCAGGAGTATTCAGCCACCCGGGGGAACAGTGTGTTTCGGGGGGATGGCTTCCTGTCGGAGGAAGGCTTCACAGGTGTGTTCGAGCAGGCCCACGTGCCACTCGGACCTGCACTGATGGACAGTTCATCGCGTGCGGTGCCATCCTGTGACCACTTTCCCGTGACGCGGAGTCGATATTCTCCGGAATTCTCCTGTGGGGGAACGGCCGAGTGTTTTTCGCCCTGGTAGTGATCAATCTCGGTCGTAAGCTCCAAGGAGGAATAACCGTGGTTCTCCCGTACCAGGAAAAAACCGTTCGCACGAGTGTCGAGCCGCTGGTCGCGGCGACTGCTCTCGCCGCGTCAGGCCTGTTCTCGACGTATGTCGTCTACGAAGCCGCGGACGGATGGTCGGTGGCCGGCGGAACAGCGGCCGAGGTCGTACTGAAACCGGACACCGTCCGATGTACGAAGGACGGCACCACCGTCGAGCGTCCCTGGCGGGGTGACCCGTTGGCCCGGGTCCGGGAATTCCTCGACGGACTGGACCTGGCCGGATGGCGAGCGTACGGCTGGAGCGCCTTCGAGCTCGCCTACGCCGTCGCCGGCCGTCCGGTCGACAACGACGTCCTGCTCCATCTCGTGGTCCCGCGAACGGAGACGCGCCTGTCCGGGAACCACGCCGTCGTGCGCGGCCTGGACCCGCAGGAGACGGCCCTCGTCGAGAAGACCCTGGCCGGCCTGGAGCCGGTGGCGGACACCCCGGGCCGACCGGTCCACGTGGACATCGAGGCCGGTGCCGACGCCTACCGCGACTCCGTGAGCACCGTCGTGGAGCGCATACGCGCCGGTGACCTGCAGAAGGCCGTGGTCTCCCGCATCGTCCCCGTCACCTCCGACATCGACTTCCCGGCGAGCTACCTCGCCGGCCGCCGCGCCAACACCCCGGCCCGCTCCTACCTGTTGAACATGGGAGGCGTCCAGGCGCTGGGCTTCAGCCCGGAGACCGTCGTGGAGGTCGGGGCCGACGGCACCGTCTCCAGCCAGCCGCTGGCCGGCACCAGGGCCCTGACCGGCGACGCCGACGAGGACCGGCGGCTGCGCGAGAACCTCCTCGCGGACCCGAAGGAACTCCACGAGCACGCCATCTCGGTGAAGGTCGCCGTGGACGAACTCACCGGCCCCTGCAAACCGGAGACGGTGGTCGTCCAGGAGTACATGGTGATCAAGGAGCGGGGCTCCGTGCAGCACCTGGCCTCCAGGGTCGTGGGCCGGATGCCGCGGCAGGCCAGCCCCTGGGACGCCTTCGCCGCCGTCTTCCCCGCCGTCACCGCCTCGGGCGTGCCCAAGCACCCCGCGTACGACGTCATCTCGGCCGTCGAACCGCGCGAGCGCGGCCTCTACGCGGGCACGGTGATGACACTGGCCCAGGACGGCTCCATGGACGCCGCGCTCGCCCTGCGCAGCGTCTTCCGCAGCAACGGCGAGACCTGGCTGCAGGCCGGCGCCGGCATCGTCGGACAGTCCGTGCCCGAGCGGGAACTGGAGGAGACCAGGGAGAAGCTGAGGTGTGTGGCCGGCTGTCTGGTGGCGCCCGGGAGCGAGCGCGGAGCACAGGCGCCGGACGCCGCCCCCGAGAAGCGTCCGTACGTCTGAATCACTGGCAGAAACGGTTCGGTGACCGTGACCACGATCCCAGGAGGAGACAGGGCAATGCCGATGACGGGGGAGCCCTTGAAAGTGCAGCTGCTCGGACCGGTCCGTGCCTGGCGGCACGGGAGGGAAGTCGTCCTCGGACCGCCCAAGCAGCGGGCCGTGTTCGCGTTGCTCGCCGGCCGGGCGAACGACGTCGTGAGTGTGGATCACATCATCGACGCGGTGTGGGGCGGGGACATCCCGCAGACGGCGGCCAACGGCGTCCACACCTACGTGGCGGGACTGCGCCGGATCCTCGAACCGGAGCGCAGCAAACGGGAGAGCGGTGACCTGCTGATCTCGACCGCCGGCGGGTACGCCCTGCAGACCGACCCCGAGGCGGTCGACGCCGCGCTGTTCGCCCGCCGCCACGCCCAGGCGCGGCGCGCACGCGCGGAGGGCAGGCTCCAGGAGGCGCTGGACACCGCCGAATCCGCCCTGTCGCTGTGGCACGGGGAGGCGCACTCCGGCGTTCCCGGACCGTTCGCGGCGCTGGAACGGACGAGGCTCCAGGACCTCCGGCTCACGGCCGTCGAGGAGTGGGCCGCCGACATGCTGGCGGCGGACCGCCCCGTCGAGGCGGTCACCGTGCTGCTCGGCGCCGTGGCCGAGGAACCGCTGCGCGAGAAGCTGCGCTGGCTGCTGATGACGGCGCTGTACCGCTGCGGACGCCAGGCGCACGCCCTGGAGGTCTACACCGAGACCCGGCGGCTGCTGCGGCACGAGCTCGGCATCGATCCCAGCGCCGAACTGCGCACGCTGCACCAGCAGATCCTGACCGGCGGCCCGGCCACCTCGGGCGGGACCGCCCGCACGAGCACCGCCACCGTGGACGACCGGGCGTCCGCCCCCGAGCCGGCCATGACCCGCATGGTGCTCACCGAGACGCCCAGGCCCGCCCAACTACCCCCGGTGGCACGGGGATTCGTCGGACGGACCCGGGAGCTGGCGCAACTGGCCCGGCTGCTCACCGAGAACGACAGGTGGGGGGCCTCCACCCCCATCGTCGTCATCGACGGCCCGGCCGGAGTGGGCAAGAGCGCCTTCACGCTCGAACTGGCCCACCGGCTGTCGAAGCACTTCCCGGACGGGCAGCTCTACGTCGACCTGCGCGGCACGAGCATGGAGGGCCGTTCGCTGAGCGCCTCGGAGGCCCTCCTCCAAGTGCTGCGCAGCCTCGGGGTGGACGACGCCCGCATCCCCGTGGACGCGGCGAGCCGCGCGACGCTGTACCGGAGCCTGCTGCATGGCAAGCGCGTCCTCGTCATGCTCGACGACGTGCTCAGCGCCGACCAGCTGCGGCCGCTGATCCCGGGCGGCTCCTCCTGCGTGCTCAGCACCGGCCGGCAGCGCCTGGGCGGCCTCGCCGTCCGCGACGGCGCGCACCTGCTGCGGCTCGACCCGCTCGGCACCCAGGACGCCCTGGTACTGCTCCGCTGTCTCAGCGGGGACCGGCTGCGACGTCAGGAGGCCGTGGCCAGGCGGCTGGTGGGGCTCTCCGGCGGACGGCCCCTGGCCCTGCGCATGATGGCCGAGACGCTGGCCGCCAACCCGGACGTGCCCCTGACGGCACTGGTCGAGCACTTCGCCGAGGAACACGGCCGGCTCGACCGGCTGGCGTCCGGAGGCGACGCCTCGACCAGCCTGCACGCTCTGTTCGAGACGTCGTACCAGGCACTGCCCGCCGAAGCGGCGCGGACGTTCCGGCTCCTCGGGCTCTTCAGCGACGAGCTGATCACCGTGTCGGCCACGGCCGAACTGACCGGCACCACCGAGCCGGAGGCGGCCGGCACGCTGAGGCTGCTCGCGCGCCGCCACCTGCTCGTCGAGACCGGCCGGGGCGCGTACCGGTTCCACGAGCTGATGCGGCTCTACGCGGCCGAGTGCGCCGAGCGGGAGCCGCTGACCCACCGCAGCGCCGCCGTCGCGCGTCTGCTGCAGGCGACCGCCTCGGTCGCCTGAGGGCCGCCCGCCGGCCCCCGCCGACCTCCGCGGCCGTGTGCCCCGTGACGCCCCCCCCGGGCCACGGGGCACACGCGTGCCCGGGGGCCGGCGACGGGGCTCCGGCGAGGCGCCGCGGGCGTTAGAGACCGTTCAGAGCATCTGTAGGCCGCTGGAGCAGAGTGGTCGCCATGGACGGTAACCAGGTGGCACTGCTCCTCTTCGACCTCGCGTTCATCCTCGTCCTGGCCCAGGGACTCGGGCACCTCGCCACTCGGATCGGACAACCGCCCGTGGTGGGCGAGATCCTCGCCGGTGTGCTCCTCGGACCGACCCTCCTCGACGGGGCGGTCGCCGACACCCTGTTCCCGCACGGGATACGGCCGCTGCTGAGCGCGATGGCCGACGTCGGCGTCACCTTGTTCATGTTCGGAGTGGGACTGGAGATCGAACGCCGTGCGCTGCGCGGCCGGGGGCGGATGGCCGCGGCCGTCAGCCTCGGATCGACGGCGGTGCCGTTCGCCCTCGGCACCGGACTCGGCTTCCTCCTGCTGCGGAACCACGAGACCGACCAGAAGGCCGCGTTCGTCGTCTTCATGGGCCTGGCCGTGTCCGTGACGGCCTTCCCCGTACTGGCGAGGATCCTCTCCGACCGACGGCTCGCCACCACCACGCTCGGCGGCATCGCGCTGGCCTCCGCGGCCCTCGTGGACATCGTCGCCTGGGTCGCCCTGGCCGGGGTGCAGGCCGCGGTCGGAGACGGAGGCGCCCACTGGCGGTTGGTCCTCGTGATCCCGTTCGTCCTGGTGCTCGTCCTGGTCGTACGCCCCTGGCTGCGCCGCCGCACGCTCCCGGGCGACGGCCACGGGCCCGTGGCGTCCTGGTGGTACGCGCTGGTGCTGATCGGCGCCCTGCTCTGCGGCGCGGCGACCGAGGCCATGGGCATGCACTACATCTTCGGTGCCTTCCTCTTCGGCCTGGTCATGCCGAGCGAGGGCGCGGACCGGCTGCGCGCCGACCTCATGCAGCGCACCCGCACCGTGACCTCCGTACTCCTTCCCGTCTACTTCGTCGTCGCCGGACTCAAGGTGGACCTCGGGGGGTTCGGCTGGGCGCAGTCCGCCGAACTGGCCGCCGTCCTGCTGGTCGCCATGCTCGGCAAGTTCGGCGGGACGTACCTGGGCGCCCGCAGCACGGGGCTGCCCGCCAGGGCCGCCACGGCGCTCGCCGCGCTGATGAACACCCGCGGCCTCACCGAGCTGGTCATCCTCGGCGTCGGCCTCCAGGCCGGGCTGCTCGACGGCGGGCTGTACTCCCTGCTGGTCGTCATGGCCCTGGTAACCACGGCGATGACCGGTCCCGTGCTGACCCGGACCTACGCGAAGCCCGTGATCGTGCCGGAGACCACGCCCGAGCCGTCCGACCGCTCCCCCTCCGTCACCCCCGCCGCGTAGCGGCGACGGGACAAGGACCAGAAGGAGACGCAGACATGCTCTCGGCCGAACTCCGGGAACCAGCCGGCCCCGGCACCCGCCGCCGGGGCCACCCGGCCGGGGCGGACCGGACGCTCGACGGACTCTTCACCCGGGCCGCCCGGCGCCACCCGCGGGCCGTCGCGGTACGCGAGGGGCCGTACACCCTCTCGTACGGCAAGGCCGACCTCCTCGCCGCCCGGCTCGCCACGGCGCTGCTGAGCGCCGAGGTGCAGCTGGGGGACCCGGTCGTCGTGCACTGCGCCGGCCACCGGCAGGCGCTCGTGGCCCACCTGGCGGTCATGAAGGCGGGCGGGGTCTGCGTCCCCGTGCCCCGCGACCTGCCCGCCGGACAGACCCGCCGGATCGCCGTCGTCAGCGGCGCCGACACGGTGCTGTGCGGCCGCGCGACCCGGGAGGCGTGGGAGCACGACCGCTGCCGGCAGCGGTTCGTCCTGGACGACCCCGAGCTGTGGAAGCGGCTCGGGGCGCGCCCCGTCGACCGGGCGCTGCCGCGCTCCGCACCCGCCGAGCCCGCCTACCTGCTGGCGGCCGAGGAGGGCGGGGCGTGGAACTCGGGACATCTCGTGGACCACAGGGCGTGGCTCCTGGCGATGGCCGCCAGGTCCGCGCAGATCCGCCCCACCGACCGGACGGTCGTCGTCGCCGAACACCCCACCGGGCCGGCCACCCTGTCCGCGATGTGGTGGACCTTCGGCTCGGCCGGCACCCTGCACGCGCGGCCGGGCGGCCCCGTCGCGGGCCTCGACGGGGCCGTCGTGGTGTACGACTCGCAGGAGTACGCGCGGGTGCTCGACGACCTGGCGCAAGAACCCCGCCCGCCGCGGCCCCGGCAGGTCCTCCTCGTGGGAGCCCCGTGCACGCCCGAACTGGTGGCCCGGCACGTCGACGTCCTGCCCACCACGGCCCTGCGCGCCGAGTTCGCGCCCGGCGGGAGCGTGCTGCCGTGGGCGGTGAGCACGTACCCGGCGGGACAGGACGCGCTCTGCGGCGACAGCCCGGTGATCGGGGCGGCCCCCGGTGTGCGGCTGAGCGTGCGCGACGCCCTGGGGGAGGACCTCCGCACCGGGCAGGCGGGGGAGGTGTGCGCCCGGGGGCGGACCCTGCCCTTCGACGTCATCGGTGACAGCCCCGTCCCCGGCCGCGGGGGAGCCCTCCTGCGTTCCGGCTTCGCCGGACGGCGGAGCCCGGACGGGGGCGTCGTGCTCACGGGCCTCGGCGGCGCGGGCACCCGTCGGGACCGCGCGGGCGAGGAGGGCGACGAGGCCGCAGTCCGACGGGCCGCGGCCTCCGCGTGATGCGGGTCGGCTCGCCGGTCCGGACCGTGATCCACATCGACGACGGCGTCGCCGGCCGGGACGGTGCTCAGCACCGTCCCGGCCGGCGACGCCGCAGCTTCTTTCTGACGTTCCGGTGGTTTTCCCCCACGCGTCCGCGCACCGGTCAGACGCCGCCGGCGTGGCTCGTGACGGGGACGTCGATGAGGACGGGCTCCGTTCCCGCGGCGGCGCGCGCCACGGCCTCGGCGAGGTGGTCCGTCGAGCGGGCCCGTACCGCGGTGATGCCGAAGAACTCGGCGACACGGGTGAAGTCGAGTTCCGGCGGTGCGAGATCCAGGCCGTCGGGACCGCCCGGCGTTCCGCCCCCGAGGCCCAGCAGGTCCGTGGCGGGCGTCAGGTCGAGCCGGGGCGGCGTGAGTTCCAGGCCGCCGGCGCCGCGGCGGGCGGCCCGGCTCCGTCGACGCCGGGCGGCCGTCTCCTTCAGGGTGCGGTACTCGCCGTTGTTCATCACCACGAAGGTGACCGGGACGCGGTAGTGAGCGGCGCTCCACAGCCCCTGGAGCCCGAAGAGGGTGCAGCCGTCGCCGAGCACGGCGACCACCGGGCGGCTGGGATCCCCCATCCGGGAGCCGATCGCCGCACCGATGCCGGAGCCGAGTCCGCCGCCCACCGTGTGGACGTAGGAACGGGGACGCTCCAGCGGCAGGACGCTGCGCAGCAGCAGCCCGCTGGTGATCGCCTCCTCCACCACGACGGAGTCCGCCGGGAGCCCCGAGACGACGGCGTGCACGGCGGCCAGCGGGTCCATCGGGGCGTCGCCGTACCCCGCCAGCGCGCGCTCGCGCACCCGCGCCCGGGCGGCCTCGTGCACCGGGCCGATCGCCCGGATGCGCGACGGCGCCTGCGGCACCTTCCCGGTGAGCTGCGAGGCGAGCGCCGCGAGCGTGGCCCGGATCCCGCCGACCAGACCGAGCGCGACGGGGAAGGTCCGCCCCGGTTCGCCCGGGTCGCTGTCGAGCTGGATGACGTCGGTGCCGGCCGGGATCGGCGAACCGGGTTCGTAGTGGTGCGCCATGAACGCCCGGGTGCCGGCGATGAGCACCACGTCGTGGCCCTCGAGAGCGGCCCGGATCGCCGAGTGGCGGGCGTCGAGCATGCCCGCGTGGAGCGGGTGCGCGGTGGGGAAGTCCACGCCGTCGTGCATCGGCTGGTGGAAGACGGCCGCCCCGGTCGCCTCGGCGAGTGCCACCAGCTCGGCCACGGCGCCGTCGCGTCCCACCCCGTCGCCGGCGACGATCCCCGGTCGCTTCGCGACGGCGAGCCGTTCGGCGGCCTCCGGCCATCCGGCGGCGGGACCGAGGCCGCCGAGCCGGGACCTCGGCGCGGGCGGGGCGACCGGCGTCTCCTCCTCCAGCAGATCCATCGGGATCGAGAGGAAGACCGGGCCCGCGGGCGGCTGGACGGCCAGCGCGAAGGCCCGGCGGAGCATGGCCGTGAGGTCATGGGCGTGCTGGACGTCGAAGGTGTGCTTGACCGCCGCCCGGGCGATCCCCACCAGGTCACCGGAGAGCATGGGGTCCTGCGCCAGGTGGCGGCGGTCCTGCTGTCCCGCGGTCACCACCAGCGGCGTACGCGACCGGCCGGCGTTGAGGAGCCCGACCATGCCGTTGGCGAGCCCGGCGGCGATGTGCAGGCTGACGAAGGCGGGGCGGCCGGTGGCCCGGGCGTACCCGTCGGCCATCGCGACCACGGAGGCCTCCTGGACCCCCAGGACGTACTGGAGGTCGGGAGCCGCCGTGACCGCCTCGACGAAGGGGAGTTCCGTCGTGCCCGGGTTGCCGAAGACCCGGGTCACGCCTTCGTCGCGCAGCACCTCCAGCATCGCGTCGACGGGCTTCACGAGCCGCTCCCCGTCCGCCGCTCCGGGGACGTGCCGGCGCTGAACCGGTCCACCTTGTCGATGACGTCGGCGCTGTACAGCCGTAGCGCCTGTTCCAGCGCGAACTCGGCGGCGTAGGCGCGGAGGTGGTCCATCGGCTCCTCGGCGACGTTGATCATGTGCCGGTTCGGGACCACGGCCGGGCTCGCCAGGCGGGCGACCGCCGCCTCGATGCTCGCGTCCATCAGCCTGGGGTCGACCACCTCGTCGCAGACGGCCCCCGCCTCCGGCTCGCGCGCCCAGAGCTTGCGGCCGGAGAGGATGACCTGCCGCGACAGCCGCCCGCCCGCGAGCGCGGTCAGCCTGAGGTTGGCCATGCCCGGCACGATGCCCTCCTGGGCCGCCGGAAGGCTGAAGTAGGAGTCGGCGGCGGCGACGACGTGATCGACGGCGAACAGCATCTGCATGCCGCCGCCGATCGCGAAGCTGTCGACCGCGGCCACCCACGGCTTCTCCACCAGGGGCCGCGGCCATGCGTCGTCGACCCGGACGCCGCGGATCAGCTTGTGGAGGTGGCCGAGTTCGCGGCGGAGCAGGAAGTCCACGAACGAGATCCGGCCCTGGTGCAGGTCGACCAGGTTGATCCCGGCGCAGAAGACCCGGCGGCCCTGGTAGCGCGGGTGGGTCATCTTCCCGCCGCGCAACACCCCCACCTCGACGCGGTCGTCGAGCAGGGCGAGGTCGACGGCCGTCTCCAGGTCGTCCACGAGCTGGTTGTCCTCGGCGTTGAGGAAACGGCCGTTGCAGAGGGTGATGTGGGCCGCCCGGTCGACGCGTTCCAGCCGTACGGTGCCCAGGTCGAGGCTCCCCGTCCGGTCGAACTCGCCCAGCAGCGAGCGGGCGCGCCGGGTGGGCCGCAGCAGGGCGTGCATCAGATGAGGGCCGGCCTGCGGCGACCGCAGCACCCAGTGGAAGAAGATGCCCTGGTCGATCTCCCGTCCGTCCTTGTCGGCCTGCGTGGCGCACGCGCGTTCCGCCGCCATCTGCGCCTCGGTCGGGGTGAGGCCGGGAAAGGCCTCGGACGCGGCCGTCACCAGTTCGGACAGCGAGCGCTGCTCCCGCAGGCCCCCGGTCAGCTCGTGGTAGACCCGCTCGGCGTGCAGTTCCAGGAACGCGCTGCGCACCCGCCGCTGGTCGTCGATGACCTCGGCGGCGAGCTGCTGCTGGCCGGGATTCCGCCCGGGCTTGGCCGGGAGTTCCGCGAGCAGCTTCTCGGCCTCGGCCGTGTACGTCATCAGGGCGTTGGCGTCGGCCAGCAGGGAGCCGCTGAGGACCGGTGTCCGCGCGGACCACCGCGCCGGGCCCGCCACGGGACGCGCCGTCATGTTCCCCGCTCCTTCCGTGCCGCTCATCACGCGTTGCCCCGGACGCCCGCGAACTCGCCCCTGGTCCGGCGCAACGTCCGGTCGCAGGCGGCGAGATGCTTGCCCAGCGCCTCCTCGAAGGCGGTCACACCGGCCTCGTTGACGAGCTGCCGGCGGATCGCGAGCTCGGCGGGATCCAGCCGGGCGAAGCGTTCGGCCAGTCGTGCGGCGACGGCGGCCGGGTTCTTGGCGGTCTGGTCGATCAGTCCGACGGCCAGTGCCCGCCGCTCGGAGAGCTCGGCGCCGAACAGGACGAGCCGGCGGGCGTGGAGGCCGCCGAGCTGGCTGGTGAGGCGGTGCAGGGCCATGCCCGCCCAGACGCCGTCGTTGGTCACCGGAACGGCGATGCGCAGCCCGGGCGCGCCGATCCGGTGGTCGGCGGTGAGGAGCACGTCGAGGGCGGGACCGCTGCAGACGCCCTCGACGGTCACGATCTTGGCGAACCGGCCCTGTTCGAGTCGCCGCAGGGCCTTCTCCCAGCGGCTCACCACGTCGATGCCGACGTCGCCGGGCCAGTTCTCCGCCGGGCCCGTGCCGTGCAGCCGGATCACCGCGCTCGTCGTGCCCCCCGCGTCCTCCAGACGGTCGCAGAGCGCGTTGACGTCGGCGACCAGCAGGGGGCACAGCGGGCGCGTGCTGTCGATGTCGAGGGTGTGGGGGGCCGGGGCCGGGGCGAGGTTCGATGAAGACATGTCTGTGTCCTGATCGTCGGTGTGGGAAAGGCAGGGAAGGGCCGGGAAGGACCGGGAAGGGCCGAGGGCGGGAGAACCCGACAGGGGTCGTGGAGGAGGAGCGGCGCGGGGCCGTTCAGTAGCGGACGAGCGCCGTCTCGAGCGTCGAACCGGGGCCCATCGTCATGAGGACGCCGTAGTCGCCGGGGCGTGTCAGGCCCTCCCGCAGCTGCTGCTCGTACGAGAACAGGAAGGAGCCGCTGGAGAGGTTGCCGTAGTCGCGCAGCACGTCGGTCGTGTGCCGCACGTCGTGCCGGGTGAGACCGAGGTTGACCGACACCGAGTCGATGACCTTCTTGCCCCCGGAGTGCACCAGCCAGTGCGCGATCTGGCTGCGCCGCAGTCCGGTCCCGCCGAGCAGGGCCGAGACGACCTCCTCGGCGTGCGCGCCCACCACGTAGGGCACGTCGCGGTCCAGGTAGAAGCTGAACTTGCCCTGCTCCTCGTCCCAGTCGTAGCGCATGGCGTCGACGGCGTCGGGAACGATGCGGCTGGCGTACTTCAGCACCTGCGGGCCGGGCATCTCCGGGGCGTGCGAGACGGCGATCGCCGCGGAACCGTCACCGAAGAGGCTGTTGACGACGGAGGTGCGCATCGTGCCGTCGAAGACGTACGCGGCCGAGCACACCTCGACGCACACCATCATGGCGATCCTCCCCGGGTTGGCCGAGGCCCAGCCGGTGGTCGCGTTGAGGGCGTTGAGACCGGCGTTGCAGCCCATGCCGACGATGTCGAGACGGCCGCAGTCGGTGGGGATGCCCAGTTCCCGGATGAGCAGGGCGCTGAAACCGGGCGTCAGCAGACCGGTCGAGGTCACGCAGACCAGGTAGCCGATGTCGCTGACCGCGGCTCCGATCTGCTTCAGGCAGGACTGCAGCGCACGGGCGCCCATGTCGACGCCCCGGGCCTTGTGCTTGGCGAGCAGTTCGCCCTGCGTCTCTCCCCGCGGCCGGCCGTCGTCACCGTACGGCGGAACGGTCAGGAAACGCCGCTCTATCGCGCTGTTGAGGAAGACGGAACGAATCCGCCGGTCCTGGATCCCGTACATGTCCAGGAGATCCTGCTGGGAATAGGAGGAATCCGGGGTAGCGGTTCCGACACCCAGAACGGTCGGGCCGTTCCGCGTCGCAGCCCAGGGGGTCGTGTCTTCACCGAGGATCATTATCGTGCCCCTCGCTCGTGTCGGTGGAAAGGCCTTCGATGCTCTGTGAAAGAGTCACGGAAGAAGCCTAGTCGAGCAATTCGAAGCTGCGAACACCCCTCTTTGTGTGAAGGCAGTCACCGCGCCCTCTAGGGGGAATAGGGGGCCGAATCGGAAAAGGCTTCGGCGAATAAGGGGTCGGGTCCCGGAGTGGTTTTCGGCGCCTCCAGGAATATCGGGAGATCGGTGCGGTTCCGCACCCGGAGCTTCCGGTAGACCTGCGTGAGGTGCTGTTCGACCGTGCTGACGGTGATGCACAGCCGCTGCGCTATCTGCCGGTTGCTGTGGCCCTGTGCGGCCAGCGTCCCGACCCGCCGCTCGGCCGCGCTGAGGTCCGCCGCGCGGTCGCCGCCGAGGCGAGGGCCCCCGGGGACGGACCCGGCCGGCGCCGTCCCCGCCAGACCCGGCTGCAGGGACCGGGCGAGGCGCTCCGCGTGGCACTCCCGGGCCGCCCGCCACGCGCGGCGCAGGGCCGGCCTGGCCCGCCGTGGATCGCCGGTGGCGGTGTAGGCGCTGCCGAGGTCGGCGAGGATGTGGGCGAACTCGACCCGGTCACCGGCCGCCTGCGACGCCTCCGCGGCGTCGGTGAGCAGCGGCGGCCGCTCGTGCGGCTCCAGTGTCGCCGCGAGGTGCCGCAGTGCCCGGCCGAGGGTGCGCCCGTCGTCGGCGGGCAGGCCGTCGAGCTGTTCCTCCAGGAGCGACCGCGCCTCGTCCCGGCGGTCGAGGCGCACCAGGGCCTGGGCGGCGTCGATCCGCCACGGCACCTGGCGGGGGCCGTCGGCCCGCCAGTCACGCAGGAGCCGGCCGCAGGTCCTGAAGTCGCTCAGCGCCGCGTAGGGCCGGCCGACCGCCAGGTGGTACTGCCCGCGCGCCCGTAGGTACCGGAGGCCGAACGGCGTCTCGAGCAGCGCGGCCGGCACCGGCATGTTCAGGTGTGCGGCGGCGTCCTCCAGGCGCCCGGTCTCCACCGCGGTGGTGAGCAGACAGGCGAGCGGCGCACCGACCAGCACACCCCAATGCGCCCTGGAGCTCTCGTCCAGCGCCGCGGACGCGAGCTCGCCCGCGGCCCGCAGGTCGCCCTGGAGCAGTGCCGCGTCGGCGCGCGCCGCCGTGAACAGGCCCTGCCAGTCCGGGCCGTCCTGACCCGCCGCGTCCGCGAGCATCGGCAGGCACCACGGTGCCACCGTCGCCAGGCGCTCGGGCCCGGCCAGCGCGAGGAGGCCCAGGGAGATCCTGGACAGCGGTTCGTCGGTGCGCAGGCCCTGCCACAGGTGATCGCCCGGCACCGCCGCATCGCCCCGTACGGCCGTGAGCACGGTGTCGACGAGGGAGGCGCCCGCGCGGGGGTCGACGGGCGGGGAGGCCGGGGCGCCGGTGCCCGCGCGGCGGCGCCGGGCGGGATAGCAGAGCTCCAAACAGGCGTGCACCGCACCGAGCTCCGCGGCCTGCGGCCCGGTCGCCGTCGCGGTGAGCCGGTCGAGCGTCGTGCTCGCTTCGTCCACCCGGCCGTGCCACAGGAGGTACTCGAGCACGGCCAGGGACTGGCGCCCCGTCAGCAGACCGCGGTGCACCGCGTCCGAGAGCGGGCCGAGGTGGCGCACGGTGCGAGCGGGTTCGACACGCCACTCGGCCTCGGCGAGCACCGCACGGCTCACGGCGCGCTGCTGCTCGTCGTCGGCGAGGGAGTGGGCCAGTTCGAGGCAGTCCAGGGCGAAGTCGACCTGGCCGCCGGCGGTCGCGCTGGCGGCGGACTCGCGCAGCACGGCCGGCGCCCATGGTTCGCGGGTCTCCCCGGCGGCGATGAGCTGATGGGCGATCGAGGTGGAACGGCCGCCCTCGGCGTGCAGCATCGCGGCGGCCCGCCGGTGCCACGCGATGCGCCCGGGTGCCCCGAAGTCCCTGAGGACGGCTTCCTGGGCGGCCCGGTGCCGGTAGCGGCCCCGGTGCAGCAGACCCGCCGCGTCGAGCAGCTCGACGAGCGCGCGGGCCTCGATCGTGCCGACCTCGGCGAGCCGGGCGATGAACTCCGTACGGTGCGTCTCCCCGACCACGGCCACGGCCCGGGCCACGGCGAGGGCGTCCGGTTCGAGACGGTGCAGACAGCTCACGACGCGTTCGGCGAAGCGGTCGCCCACCACCAGACCGGTGGGCGGCTCCGTCCGCGCCGACCGGGTGGACGCCTCCCAGTCCTCGGCCAGCGCCCTGACGAGCAGGGGGTTGCCGCCGGTGACGGCGAAGGCACTGGCGGCGAGACTGTGCGCCACGTGCGCGTCCAGATCGTGGGCGAGCAGTGCCGCGACGCCGTCGCAGGTGAGCGGGGCGAGCCGGATCTGTGTGCAGTACGGATGGCGGGACAGCTCGGCGACCAGGTCCGCCTGCCGGGAGCCGGAGCGGTCCTGGTCGCTGAGGACCAGCATGATGCGCGACCGGCGCAGCCGCCGGGCGAGGAAGAGCAGGCACTGCAGCGAATCGGTGTCCGCGTGGCAGACGTCGTCGACCCCGATGAGCAGCGGCTCCTCGGCACTCATGTCGAGGAAGACGCGTGAGACGCCCTCCAGGACCTCGGGCCCGACCGTGCCGTCCGCACGGACCCCGCCGCCGATGACGGCCTCGGCCCGCTGGGCGTACCCGGCGTCGGCGCCGTGCAGGAGTTGGCTGAGGAGGCCGAGGGGCAGGTGCCGTTCCGTCGGCGAGGCGGCGGCGCCGAGGAAGCGCACCCGGGCACCCGCCACCCGCTCCGCGAAGGTGTGCAGCAGTTCCGTCCTGCCGACCGCCACCGGGCCCCGCAGGACGACGACGCTGCCGGTTCCGTGCAGACAGTTCTCCAACAGGTCGGACAGCTGCGCGAGGTGGGGTTCCCGCTCGACCAGCACCATCCGTGTGCACCTCCTCGTGCCGTGACGGCTCCAGTCTGCGCGGAGCCCTCTGAAGGAGTGCTGGACGTTCTCTCCCCGAGGCCGGTGCGGTGCGCGGAGTGCCGGGTGCGCGGCGTGCGGGAGGCGCGCGGTGGGCGGGAGCGCGCGCGGGGCCGTGCACATGACGGACCGGCCGCGCGGAAGCTGTCCCGCGCGGCCGGTCGGATGGTGGACGAAATCGTGGACCGTGGGCGTCACCCTCGTTCCGCCGGGGTCGCCTCCTCCCTCCGCGTGCCGGGACGCGGCCCGGGCGCGCCGTCCTTGTGGGCCGCCGGGCCCGGCAGGGGGCTCGGGTTCGTTCGGGGCAGGAGGAACACGGCGACGAGGACGGCGAAGACCAGCAGGCCGCTGTTGGACGCGAACACCCTGCCGTACCCCTCGGTGAGCCGCTCGGCCGCGGAGTCCGACGCGGCGGCGTTCGACGTGGCGGCGGCCGCGACCGTGCTCATGGCGGCCAGTCCGATGCTGCCGCCGAGCTGGCGCGCGCTGTTGAGCAGGCCCGACGCCATGCCGGCCTCGTTCGGGGCGACCCCCGCGGTCGCGGCGTTGGCGATCGGGACGAGGAGCGGCCCGATGCCGAAGCTGGTCACCAGGGACGGACCGAGGACGTCGACCGGGAAGGTGCCGGTGGGCCTGATCAGGCTGAACCAGTACATCCCGGCGGCGCCGATGATCCCGCCCACGACGAGCAGCTGCCGGGGCGAGAACCGGGCGAGCAGTTTCACCGCGTACAGCGACCCCACGACGAGGCCGAGGCAGAACGGCAGGAACGCGAGGCCGGCGCTCAGTGCGCCGAACCCGAGGACCTGCTGGAGGTAGAGGGAGACGAAGTAGAAGGAGGTGAAGATCGTGATGGAGACCATCATCATGTAGAGGTTCGCGCCGGCCACCGACCGGTTGGTGAGCACCCGCAGCCGCAGCAGCGGTTCCTTGGCGGCGGTGCCCTCGTAGACGAAGAAGCCGGTCAGCAGGACCGCCGCGACGGCCAGACCGCCGATCGTGCCCGCCGAGCCCCACGACTCGGTCTCGGTCCTGACGAGCGCGAAGACCAGCAGCGACGTGCCCAGGGTGGCCAGGATCGCACCGACCACGTCGAGCTTGCGGGCGGTGTCGCCCGCACCGGCCGCCGCCACGTGACGGCGCGCGAGCCACATGCCGACCAGCGCCATCGGGACGTTCACCAGCATGACCCAGCGCCAGTCGAGGTACTCGGTCAGCAGTCCGCCCACCACGACGCCGACGGCGGCACCGCCGGCCGTGACGGCGCTGTACACGCCGAAGGCCTTCCCGCGCTGCGGCCCGGCCGGGAAGCTCGTCGTCAGGACCGCGAGCGCGGCCGGGGCGATCAGCGCCGCACCCACTCCCTGCACGGCACGCGCGGTGATCAGCTGGCCCGGGCTCTGCGCGAGGCCGCCCAGGAGCGAGGTGATGCCGAAGAGCGCGAGACCGATCAGGAGCAGGGGCCTGCGACCGAACCGGTCGGCGGCCCGTCCGCCCAGGAGCAGCAGTCCGCCGAAGGTGAGTGTGTAGGCGTTGACCACCCAGGACAGTCCCGACTCGTCGAAGCCGAGAGCCGTGCGCATCGAGGGCAGAGCGACGTTCACCACCGAGACGTCGAGCGAGACCATCAGTTGGGCTACGGAGACGGTCCACAGGACGCCCCCGGGGCTTACGGCCCGTTCCTCTCGTGCCGAATTTTTGTACATGTAAAAATAGTAGACCCGCAGGGTGGCCTTGTCGAGCGGGAACGGAGGGCCCCGCACGGACGGCGCCGGGCGGGCGGGACGTCACGCCCCGTAGGTACGGGCGGCGCCCAGCAGCTCCGCCGTGAGCCGCGCGGTGGGTCGCACCGCCGCGCAGCAGCCCGCCGCCCAGGCGAGTGCCGCCCGGTGCTCGTGGGCGCTGAAGTCCGCGACCGCGTCGGCCGCCAGGAAGACCTCGAGGTTGTGGCTGAACGCGTCCACCGCCGTGGTGACGCAGCCCAGGTGCGCGTACACACCGCAGATCACGAGCTGGTCGCGCCCCAGCCGCCGCAGCCGCCGCTCCAGACCGGAACCGAAGAAGGCGCTGTAGCGCCAGGTGGACAGCACGGTGCCGCTGACGTCCGGGGCGAGCTCGCGCGCGATGGCCGCGTCCTCCAGGACGTCGTCGAGGCCCTTGCCCCAGAAGTCCGTGAGCAGTCCCCGCTCGCCCGGCGCCTGGGTGCCGGGCTGCACGGTGTGGACGACCGGCACGCCCAGCCCGCGGCACGTCGCCAGCAGGGCCGAGCAGTTGGCCAGCAGGGCGTCGAGCGGGGACGTGCCGCGGGCGTAGGGCCGCAGGAAGAAGTCCTGCATGGTGAGGACCAGCAGGACGGACCGCTCGGGGTCCACGGTCCAGTCGACCCTGTTCTCGACGTCCAGGTCCGGGCCGGGCATCGGATACGGGTGGATCACGGGGACGTCCATGGTCTGCGCTGCCTCCGTCGCAGTCCTCAGGAGATGAAGTCGTACGACAGGAAGCCGTTCTCCATGTCCTCCGCCCAGGACCCGTACCGGCGCATGCCGTACAGCAGGGGCATCGGCCGGCGCAGCGAGGTGACCAGGGTGGCGCGGGCCATCACCACCGTGTGGTCGCCGACGGCCTGCTCGGCGGTGACCGCGCAGTCGGCGATCGTGTGCGCCGCCTCGACCAGGTGCGGACCGCCGTGCCGGGCCGGTGCCCAGGGCACCCGGTCGAACCGGTCCGCGGCCCCCGAGCCGAACAGCTCGGCGGTGGACCGGGCGTGCTGGTGGAGCAGGTTCACGGACAGCGACCCGCTGTCCAGCACGGCGCCGAGGGTGGGACTGCCGGCGCGCAGGCAGACGAGCAGGGTGGGCGGGTCGAGGGCGACGCTGCACAGGGACGTGCACGTCATCCCCCAGGGGGTGCCGTCCGGGGCCTGCGCCGTCACGACGGAGACGCCCGTGGGGAATCCGGCGAACAGGTGGCGCAGATCGGCTTCGTACCGCTGGTGCGACATGGTTCCTCACTCGCCTCGGTCACGGGGATGCGGACAGGGAGGGCCCGGAGTGCCGGACGGCCTCGTGGGGGAGAGGGGCGTGCCCACGAGGTCGTTCGGCGGGGAGGGGCCGGGGCCGGGAGGCCGGCCCCGGCGGGCCGGATCCGGGCGACCGGGATCAGTAGTCCCGGGAGCCGGTCCCGGCCTCCGCCTCCTTGGCGAGCGCCATGCTCCGGGCGGCGTTGAGCATGCGTGTGCCGATCTCCGGCGGGGCCTGGGTGCGCGACCACTCCTCGGCCGCGTCCATCCGCTCCCGCGTCATGTTGAAGCAGCGGTTCTCCGGCAGCCCGAACTTGTCGGCGTGCGCGATGAAGTCCACTTCCTTGCGGATGTACTCGTGGATGCGCGCGGCGGCGGCGGCCGGCTCGACGGTCCCGGCCTCGACCGCCTCGCACAGCTCGCGGGTGAGCTTGCCCATGCGGACGAAGGTCTCGCTGACCGGGAGGGGGGAACCCGGGTTCCCGGACCGCTCGGCCTCGAGGAAGACGTCGGCGTCACCGGTCTCGCTGAACCGGTAGTAGGCGTCCTCGACCATCATGTTGCCGCTCATCGTCCCGAGCATCCAGGTCCGGTTGACGGCGTTCCACAGCTCGTAGTGACCGAAGCCGACGAACGAGCTGTAGACCAGGTCGTCGTGGAAGTCGAACAGCCCCTGGTGCAGCGCCTCCACGTGGGCGAACCGCTCCTTGGACCAGTCGCCGTCGCGGGAGGCGGCGATGAGCCGCCAGCCCAGTGCGTTGACGAGCTCCAGGGTGTTCGCCAGTCCGCGCGAGTACAGCGCGTCGATGAACCCGGCGGCGTGGGACGTCAGGCAGTAGCGGTCGCCGACGACCGTCTTGGCCGAGTACTGGAGCCGGCCGGTGGAGACCCACGGGCGGACCGCCTTCGCCCCCTCGAACTGCCAGGCGATCTCGGGGAACCGCGCGAGGAAGTCCTGGAACTCCCGCTCCGGGGGCGTGTCGCCCTTCGGGTACTTCCGCGGGTCCAGGGTGAGGCCGACGCTGCACAGCGGGTTGCGGGCCGCGGCGTGGTTGTCGAACGGGATCACCCAGAGCCAGCCGCCGTCGAAGACGTGGTGCAGCGTGCCGTGGTGCCACGGGCTCGGCTGGTCGTGCCGCCGCGCGGTGGGCGAGTCGTCGAACGGCTTCACCCCGATCATGTGCGTGAAGAGGCAGCGCGAGTGGGTCCGGGCCCGCGTGGGCGTCTCGCGCAGCTCGAACTTCTCCGCGAGCGGTGAGCGGAACCCGCTGCCGTCGACCACGTACGAGGCCCGGAACTCCTCGCCGTGCTCCGTGCGCAGGACCGCGCCCTCGTCCGGGTCGACGTCGATCTCGGTGACCCGGGTCGCGAGCCGCGCGTCGGCGCCGTACGTGAGCGCCACGTGGAACAGGTGCGCGTCGACGTCCTGCCGGAACAGGTGGGTCTCGGTGCGCAGGTCGACCGGGACCACCAGCTGGTTGATCTCCTGCGGGTTCTGCGGCTGTCCCTCGCGGTGGTAGACGAAGCCGAAGTTCTGCTTCTGGCCGCAGTTGGGGGAGATCTCCTCGATGGTCCCCTTGTAGTGCGACAGGGCCTTCAGCTCGGGCACGTCGTACCGCTTCGCGATGAGCCGCGCCATGCCCGAGGTGTACGGGATGGTCGACTCGCCCACCGCGAAACGCGGGTGGGTGCCCGCGTCCAGGATGAGGGTCCTCACCCCGTTGCGCGCGAGCACCGCGCCCAGCATGCCCCCGGCCATGCCGCTGCCGAGGATCGCCACGTCGTACCGGTCTGTCGCCGTGGAGGCGGAGTTCTTGCCGTGCACCTGTTCTTCCTTCCCTTTGACGGTCGACCGGTCGGCTCAGTTCCCGGTGGCGGCGGAGGGCCGGGCCTCCGGGACGAGGTCGTCGACGGTGATGTCCAGTGCGAGGTGCTTGCCGCGCAGGCCGGCCAGGAGCGTGACGAAGTCGTTCGCCGGCGTGTTCTTCTCCTCCGGGTCGATGATCGACTGGGCCAGCCTGTGGTAGTCCTCCTTCTTCAGCGAACGGTCGTAGAAGCGCTCCACGAAGGAACGGACCTCGTTGAAGAAGCTCAGGTAGGCGGTGGCGTAGCGCTTGAGCGCCACCTCCTCGATCTCCGGGTACTGGAGGACCTTGTCGACGACCCGGGACAGGATGCTGCCCGCGGTCGTCGCCAGCGCGACACCGGTCGAGATCAGCGGGTCGACGAACGCGGCCGCGTCACCGACGGCGGCCCAGCCCTTCCCGTGGACGGTCTGGTTCGTGTACGACCAGTCCCGGGCACTGCGGAAGCCGGCCGACTGGCGGGCGTCCCGCAGCATGTGCTTGAGCTTCGTGGTCTTCTCGACCTCGTCGCGGAAGAGCTGCTCGAGGCCCTGGTCGCTCTCGCCCGCGACCGTGCTCGGCGTCACGAGACCGACGCTGATCGTCCCCTTGTCGAGCGGGATCCCCCAGAACCAGCCGTTCTCGATGCCCTCGACCAGGATGTTGGTGTACTGGTCGCCGGGCAGCCGCTCGCAGTTGTCGAAGTACGTCCACACGGCGACGTTGCGGAGCTTGTCGTGCCAGTGGATCTCCGAGTACTTGCGGGTGAGGACGCGCGCCTGACCCGAGGCGTCCACCACCATGGCGGACTTGACCTCGTAGGTCTCCTTGCCGCCGCGCACGGTGAAGCGGACGCCCGTGACCCGGTCGTCCTCCTCGACGGGCTCCTTCACCGTGGCGTCCTCGACGACGTACGCCCCCAGCTCCCGCGCCCGGTCCAGGATCACCGAGTCCAGGTCGGCGCGCCGCGTGTGGTAAGCGAACGGGTAGTCGCCGCCGTCGACGAAGGAGAAGTCCCAGGCCGCCTGCTCGTTCCCCCAGACGAACGTCCCGCCGTACTTGCGCTCGAACCCGCGCTGCTCCAGCCGTTCGGTGAGCCCCATTTCCTCCATGGGGGCCATCACCACCGGAATAAGTGATTCACCGACGTGATAACGCGGAAAACGCTCACGGTCGAGAATCAGCACCCGGTGTCCGCGCTTGGCGAGAAGTCCGGCGGTGGTGGCACCGGCCGGCCCGCCCCCGATAACGATGACATCGAATTCGTTGGGTATTCCGGTGAGACTGGACGGCATGCTCGACCTTCCCGATCCGAAACGTGCCACGTCCCGCCGGGCGGGCGTCCGCAGCACTGCGTTGGCTGGACTCAGCAAGGTTCGGACAGGCGGGCTGAATGCCTTCTGCACAGCTTCTGGACGACTCCTTGTGGAATCCGGAACAGGCGCTGGATCAGGGGAGGAAATAGGGGTTGTATTCGCGGCCCCGGACTTTCTAGCGTTGCGCAAGGCGAGCTCGCCGGTCACGGCGGAGACATGAGCAGGCTCAAGCAGGCAGGAGCGTACGAGTGACGCACGTCGAAGACATCCGGCCACTTTCCGAAGTGCTGCGCGGCCATGCGCTCGACCGCCCGGACCAGGTCGCGTTCGCCGACGAGGAGCGCGAGGTCACCTACGCGCGGCTCGCCGAGCGCACCGGGCGGCTGGCCGGCCACTTGGCCGGGGCCGGGGTGGAGCGCGGCGACCGGGTCGCGATCCTTCTCGGCAACAGCGTCACGACCGTCGAGGGCTATCTCGCGGTCACCCGCGCCGCGGCCGTGGGCGTACCGGTCAACCCCCGGTCCTCGGACGCCGAACTGGCGCACCAGCTGGACGACAGCGGAGCCCGCTGCGTCATCACCGACGGCGCCCACCTGGAGCAGGTCGAGCGCATGAGGGCGACGCGGGAGGGGATGCTCGTCGTCCTCGCGCACGACGACGCCTCCGGAGGCCGCACCTCCGCGGCAGGCGCCCCCGCTCTCGGCATCCTCGCCTTCGACGAGCTCGCCGAGAGCGAACCGACCCGAGGCCCCCGGGACGACCTCGGCCTCGACGAGCCGGCCTGGATCCTCTACACCTCCGGCACCACCGGGGCGGCCAAGGGCGTGGTCTCCCACCAGCGGGCCTGCCTGTGGTCCGTGCGCCACTCCTACCAGGGCGTCCTCGGCCTGGGCCCCGACGACCGGCTGCTGTGGCCGCTGCCGCTCTTCCACAGCCTCGCGCACATCCTCTGCGTCCTGGGCGTGACCGTCACCGGCGCCACCGCGCGCATCCTCCCCGGCTTCGGCGCCCGCAACGTGCTGGAGGCCCTGCGGGCCGAGCCGTACACCCTGCTGCTGGGCGTCCCAGCCATGTACTTCCAGCTGATCGAGGCGGTGGAGGCGGCCGAGGAGACCGGCCGGACGGTCCCGAAGCCGCGGGTCTGCGTGGTCACCGGCGCGGCGACCGGCGCGGCGCTCGCCTCGGCCGTCGAGCGGGTGCTCGGCGCCCCGCTCGTCGACAGCTACGGCTCCACCGAGACCTGCGGGGCGATCACCATGAGCCGCCCCGGCTCCCCGCGGCCGCCCGGCACCTGCGGGACCGCGGTGCCCGGCACCGACCTGCGCCTGGTCGACCCGCGTACCGGCCTCGACGCGCGGGCCGGCGACGAGGGCGAGGTCCTCGTCAGGAGCCCCGGCCTGATGCTGGGGTACCACGGCCGGCCGGAGGAGACCGCGGCCGCGCTGCGCGACGGCTGGTACCGCACCGGAGACCTGGCCCGGCGGGACGCCGAAGGGCACCTGACGATCACCGGCCGGGTCAAGGAACTCATCATCCGGGCGGGGGAGAACATCCAGCCCGGCGAGATCGAGGACGTCCTGCGCGGCGTCCCCGGCATCGTGGACGCGGCCGTGACGGGCCGCCCCGACGAGGCACTGGGCGAAGTCCCCGTCGCCTACGTGGTGCCCGCCGCCGAGGGCTGGTCGCCCACCGAGGCGCTGGCGGCCTGCCGGGACCGGCTCAGCTACTTCAAGGTTCCGGCGTACCTCTACGAGACCGCCGCCCTGCCGCTCACCGCCTCCGGCAAGGTCAGCCGCCGCAGGCTGCCGCACCTCCCCGCCCGGCTGCGGGGCGTCGGCACCGGCCACCACGACCACCTGTGGCACACCCGATGGGTCCCGTGGCAGCCCGAGGCCGCACCGGCCGGCTCCGACGACGCGTCGTCGTCGGCGGAGGCGGGGGCGACGGCCGGCCCGGCGGCGCGCTGGGCCGTGATCGGAGCCGGGGACCCGGCGTTCACGGAGGCCGTGCGCCGGGCGGGCGGCGTCACCGAACCCTTCCCCGACGTGGCGGCGGCGCGTGCCGCCGGGCCGTTCGACGGCTGCCTGCTGACGGCCGGTCCGCCGGACACGGGCGCGCCGTCCGACGTGCTCGCCGCGCCGCCCGCCCCGGAGACGGACGGACCGCCCGGGGCCCGGACCGTCGTCCTCACCCGGGGCGCCGTGGCCGGCCGCCCCGGCGAGCGGGTGGACCCGGCCGCCGCGGCCGTGCGCGCCCGGTGCCTCGCCCCCGGGGCCGGCCGGACGGTCCTGGTCGACCTGGAGCCGGGGGAGCGGACCGGGGAGGCGCACGTCGCCGCCTGGCGCACGATCCTGGACGCGCCCGCAGGGGAACCGGAGTTCGCCGTCCGCGCCGGGGAGGTCCTCGTGCCGCGGCTGGCCCGCGTCCGGGCGACGGCCGAGCTCGCCGCGGTGCCGCCGCGGCAGGGCGGCACCGCCCTCGTGACGGGAGCGGGCACCCGCCTCGCCCGCCTGCTCGCGGTCCACCTCCTCCTGAACCACGAAGTCCGCGACCTCGCCCTCACCGGTGCCGACCCGGCCGCGGTCCGGTCCCTGGCCGCCGAACTGACCCGGCTCGGCGCCACCGTGACGGTACGCCGCGAACTCCCGGACACGCCCGAGGGCGCCGCCGCCCTGCTCGCCGCCCTCGGCCCGGACCGCCCGCTCGACACGATCGTCCACCCGGTGACCACCCCCGCCGACGCGACGGCCGCGGAGCGGCTGCTCACCCTGACCCGCGACACCGGGCACACCACCCTCACCCTGTGCGGCGCGCTCCTCCACCCCGGCACCCACCCCGCGGACCCCGCCACGACGACGGCCACGGCCTACGCCGCCGCGCTCGCCCACGACGCCCACCACGCCGCCTTCCTGGCCTTCGGCCCGGTCACCGCCGAGGGGGACGCCCCCGACACGACACCACCGGGCCTCGCGGCACTCACCGCCCGGGAGGTGGCCGACGCCTTCGACGCCGCGCGGGCGACGCCGGGCGGCCAGACCCTCGTGATGCGCACCGACCCGTGGACGGCGCGGTCCCCCGGGGCCGCCCGGCTCCGCCGACTGCTCCGCGCGCCCGCCGAGGACGCCGGCCCGGCCGACGGCGACGGGCTGCGGGACCGGCTCGGCGGGCTGCCGCCCAGGGCCCGCGAGCGGGCGCTGACCGAACTCGTGCGGGACGAGGCGGCACGGGTGCTCGGACTCGACGAGCCGGGACGGATCGACACCGGCTGCGCCTTCACCCACCTCGGGCTCACCTCGCTCACCGCCGTCGCCCTGCGCGACCGGCTGGCCGCGCGGACCGGGCTGCGCCTGCCCGTGACGATCGCCTTCGACCACCCGACCCCCGCGGCACTGGCCGCGGCCCTGGAACGCAGGCTGTTCGGCCGCCGGCCGGACGCCGCCGCCGCACGGCGCCCCGCACGTGCCGCCGACGACCCCGGTCACGCCCACGACCCCGTCGTCGTCGTGGGCATGGGCTGCCGCTACCCCGGCGGCGTCGCCTCCCCGGAGGACCTGTGGCGGCTCGTCGCCGAGGGCCGCGACGCCGTCGGCGCGTTCCCCACCGACCGCGGCTGGGACCTGGAACGGCTGCTGCGCGGCGACGGCACGGAGCCCGGCACCTCGGCCACCGCATCCGGCGGATTCCTCGACGCGCCGGGCGACTTCGACGCCGCGTTCTTCGGCATCAGCCCGCGCGAGGCCCTCGCCATGGACCCGCAGCAGCGACTGCTCCTGGAGGTCGGCTGGGAGGCCGTGGAACGCGCCGGCATCGACCCGACCACCCTGCGGCAGACGGACACCGGCGTGTACGTCGGGCTGATGTTCCACGACTACGCCAAGAACCCCGGCCCCCTGCCCGAGGACCTGGAACGGCTCCTCGGCACCGGCACCGCCGGCAGCGTCGCCTCCGGGCGCCTCGCCTACACCCTGGGCCTCAACGGCCCGGCCCTCACGGTCGACACCGCCTGTTCCTCCTCGCTCGTCGCCCTCCACCTCGCCTCGCAGGCCCTGCGCCGCGGCGAGTGCTCCCTCGCCCTGGCCGGCGGCGTCGCCGTCATGGCGACCCCCGGCACCTTCGTGGAGTTCAGCCGCCAGCACGGCCTCGCCCCCGACGGCCGGTGCAAGGCCTTCGCCGCGGGCGCCGACGGCACCGGCTGGTCCGAGGGCGTCGGCGTCGTCGTCCTGGAACGCCTCTCCGACGCACGCCGCAACAACCACCCCGTGCTCGCCGTGATCCGGGGCAGCGCGGTCAACCAGGACGGTGCCAGCAACGGCCTGACCGCGCCCAGCGGACCGGCCCAGCAGCAGGTCGTCCGCCGGGCCCTGGCCGACGCGGGCCTCACGCCCGCCGACGTCGACGCCGTCGAGGCGCACGGCACGGGAACCGTCCTCGGCGACCCCATCGAGGCCAACGCGCTCCTCGCCACCTACGGCCAGGACCGAGACCCGCGACGCCCGCTGCTGCTCGGCTCGTTCAAGTCCAACATCGGCCACGCCCAGGCCGCGGCCGGGGTCGGCGCCGTCATCAAGACGGTGCAGGCGATCCGGCACGGCGAACTGCCCCGCACCCTGCACGTCGACCGGCCCACCCCGGCCGTGGACTGGTCCTCCGGGGCGATGCGCCTGCTCCGGGAGCACACCGCCTGGCCCGAGACCACGGGCCGCCGCCGGGCCGCCGTGTCCTCCTTCGGCGTCAGCGGCACGAACGCCCACCTCATCCTGGAACAGGCCCCCGACCCCCTGCCCGCCGCCCGGCCGGCCGAACTCCCCGACACCGTGCCGGTCGTGCTGTCGGCCCGCACCGGTCCGGCCCTGCGCCGCCGGGCCGAACTCCTGCTGGACCGGGTGCGCGCGGACCGGGAGCTCGACGTCCCCGACCTCGCGGCCGCCCTCGCCACCACCCGCACCGCCTTCCCGCGACGCACCGCCTTCGTCGTGGACGGCGCCGCGGAACTGGAACACCGACTGGCGGCCGTCGCCGACGGCCGGGACACGGGCGTCGTCACCGACGAGGCGCCCGGGGAACCGTCCCTGGCCATCGGGTTCACCGGCCAGGGCAGCCAACGCCCCGGAATGGGAAGGGAACTGTACGCCGCCTACCCCGCCTTCGCCCGGGCGTTCGACGCGGTCTGCGCCGCCCTCGACCCGCACCTCGACCGTCCGCTGCGCGACGTCGTGTGGGCCCCCGAGGGGACGCGGCAGGCCGCGCTCCTGGACCGCACCGACTTCACCCAGGCCGCGCTGTTCGCCCTGGAGAGCGCCCTCTTCCGGCTGGTCGAGTCCTGGGGCGTCGTTCCCGACCTCGTCCTGGGGCACTCCGTCGGCGCGCTGACCGCCGCACACGCGGCCGGGGTGCTGTCCCTGGAGGACGCCGCCTCGCTCGTCGCGGCCCGCGGCCGCCTGATGGCCGCACTGCCGGCCGGCGGCGCCATGACCGCGATCGAGGCGACCGAGGACGAGGTCCGGGCCGTGCTCGCGACCACGTCCCGGCCTCCGGCCGTCGCCGCGGTGAACGGCCCCCGCTCGGTCGTGGTGTCCGGCGACGAGGGGGCGGTACGGGCCGTCGCCGAGGCGTTCCGGACGCAGAAGCGCCGGGTGACCGCGCTGCGGGTCAGCCACGCCTTCCACTCGCCACTCATGGACCCCGTACTGGAGGAGTTCGCGGCGGCGGCGCGGAAGCTGACCTACCGGCCGCCCCTCCTCCCGATGGTCTCCGACCTCACCGGCCGGCTCGCCGAGACGGACCACCTCCGCTCGCCCGACTACTGGGTCCGCCACGCCCGCGAGACCGTCCGCTTCGCGGACGCCGTACGCGCCCTGCCCGGCGAGGGGATCACGGCCTTCCTCGAACTCGGCCCCGACCGCCAGCTCACCACCATGGCGGGCGACTGCGTGTCCGGCTCGGGAATCGCCCTGTGCGGAGGGCTGCGCCGCGGACGGTCCGAGGTGCGCTCGCTCCTCGAAGCGGTGGCCCTGGCCCATGCGCGCGGCATCCCCGTCGACTGGCCGGAGCTCTTCGCCGGACGCCCCGCACACCCGGTCGACCTGCCCGTCTACCCCTTCGAGCACCGGCGGTACTGGCTCGCCTCCGGAACGGCGGACGCCACGGTTCCCGCGCCGGCGGCGATGCCCGCACCCGCGTCCCCGCCGGACGAGCCCCCGCCCGCGGAACGGCTCCGCGCCGACCTGGCACGCCTCTCCGAGGAACTGCGGGAACGGACGCTGACCGACCTCGTCCGAACGGAAGTCGCCGGCGTCGCCGGCTTCGACGGCCCGCACGAGGTCGAGGCCCACCGCAGCATGACCGACCTCGGACTCGACTCCGTCTCCGCCGTGGACCTGAGCGAGCGGCTCGGCGCGCGGACCGGGCTCGCCCTGCCCACCTCCCTGGCCTTCGACCACCCCACGTCGACGGCCATCGCCCGCCACCTGCTCGACGAGCTCCACGTCACGGGCCTCGCCCGGGAAGACGGGAGGACCGGGGCACCGCAGGGGACGGTCTTCGGCGAACTGGCCAGGCTGGAGGCGTCCGTCGAACGGGACCGCCCCGACGCCGCCGCACGCGACCGGCTCGCCGAAAGACTGCGCACCCTGGCCGCGCGGCTGGCCGACGGCTCACCGGAGTACTCCGAAAACGCGCAGGGGACCTCGCTCGGCGACCGGATCGCCGGGGCCACGACGGTCGACCAGCTCTTCGACCTCATCGACGACGAACTGAAGGGACCGTGACGTGACGGGCACCGAGGAGAAGCTGGTCGACTACCTCAAGAAGGTCACCGCCGAGTTGCACGAGACCCGTCGGCACCTGCGCAGCGCCACGGCCGCGAGCCGTGAGCCGATCGCCGTCGTGGGCATGGCCTGCCGCTACCCCGGCGGCGTGCGTTCGCCCGAGGACCTGTGGCGGCTCGTCCTGGAGGAGCGGGACGCCATCTCCGGATTCCCCACGAACCGGGGCTGGGACGTCGACGGCATCTACGACCCCGATCCCGACCGGCCCGGCACGTGCAACGCCCGCGCGGGGGGATTCCTGTACGACGCCGCCCTGTTCGACGCGGAGTTCTTCGGGGTCTCGCCCCGCGAGGCACAGGCGATGGACCCCCAGCAGCGACTGCTCCTGGAGACCGCCTGGGAGGCGTTCGAGCGCGCCGGCATCGACCCGACCGCGCTGCGCGGCAGCGACACGGGCGTGTTCACCGGTGTCGTCCACCACGACTACGCGACCGGACAGGTGCCGGACGCCCTGGAGCCCTACCTCGTCACCGGCCTGTCCGGGGGCGTGGCCTCGGGCCGCATCGCCTACACGTTCGGCCTCGAGGGCCCGGCGGTGACGGTGGACACGGCGTGCTCGTCGTCGCTGGTCGCCCTGCACCAGGCGGCGCACGCGCTGCGCTCCGGGGAGTGCGGCCTCGCGCTGGCCGGCGGAGTGACGATCATGGCGACACCGCGCGCCTTCCTCTCCTTCAGCCGGCAGCGGGGCCTGTCGCCCGACGGACGATGCCGGGCCTTCGGGGCCGGGGCCGACGGCACCGGCTGGGCCGAGGGCGCGGGGATGCTGCTCGTCGAGCGGCTGTCGGACGCCCGGCGCAACGGCCACCCGGTGCTCGCGGTCCTGCGCGGGTCGGCGGTGAACCAGGACGGTGCCTCCAACGGACTCTCGGCCCCCAACGGCCCCTCCCAGCAGCGGGTGATCCGCAAGGCCCTGGCCCACGCGGGCCTCACGGCGCGGGACGTCGACGTCGTCGAGGGACACGGCACCGGCACGAAGCTCGGCGACCCGATCGAGGCCCAGGCGCTCCTCGCCACGTACGGCCGGGAACGCGACGCCGACCACCCCCTCTACCTGGGGTCCATGAAGTCGAACGTGGGACACACGCAGGCCGCGGCCGGGGTCGGCGGCGTCATCAAGATGATCGAGGCCATGCGGCACGGGGTCCTGCCCAGGACCCTGCACGCGGACGAGGCGACACCGCACGTCGACTGGTCGGCGGGAGCGGTGGAACTGCTGACGAGCCGGCGCGCCTGGCCCGAGACGGGCCGGCCGCGCCGGGCGGCGGTGTCCTCGTTCGGGATCAGCGGCACGAACGCCCACGTGATCCTGGAGGCCCCGCCCGGGGAACCCGGGCGGGAGAACGCCGCCGGCCCCGCCCGCGACGGCTCGCGGGACGCCGGACCGTCCCTGGTGCCCTGGCCGCTCTCCGGGCACGACGCCGCGGCGCTGCGGGACCAGGTCACGCGGCTGCGGACGCACGCCGAGGAGACGCGGGCCGACCCGGTGGACGTGAGCTTCACGCTCGCCCGGCGCGCGGTCTTCCGGCACCGGGCGGTCCTCCTGCGGGACGGCACCGGCACCCGCGAGATCAGCGGCACCGCCCGGCCGGGCGGCACCGTGCTGCTGTTCCCCGGCCAGGGCAGCCAACGCCCCGGCATGGGACGGGAACTGTACGAGGCCCACTCCGTCTTCGCGGAGTCGTTCGACGCCGTCGCCGAGCACACCGGGCTGCCCCTGAAGGACGTCGTCTTCGGGGAGGCGCGGGACGGGCTCCTCGACCAAACACGCTACGCACAGGTGGCCCTGTTCGCGGTCGAGGTGTCCCTGTACCGGTTGGTGCGCGCCCTGGGCGTCGAGGTCCACACCGTGGTGGGCCACTCCGTGGGCGAGGTCGCCGCGGCCCACGCGGCGGGCGTGCTGTCCCTCGAGGACGCCTGCCGCATGGTGGAGGCACGGGGCCGGCTGATGCAGGCGCTGCCGCCGGGCGGTGCCATGGCGGCGGTGGAGGTCTCCGAGGCCGAGGCCGCGGCGTCCCTGGCCGGCCTGGAGGACCGGGTGGCACTGGCCGCGGTCAACGGTCCCACGTCCGTGGTGTTCTCCGGCGAGGAGGCCGCGGTCCGGGAACTGGTGGACGTCTGGCGCGGACGGGGGCGGCGCACCCACCGGCTGACGGTCAGCCACGCCTTCCACTCACCGCTGATGGACCCGATGCTGGAGGAGTTCCGGGACGTCGTCGCAGGACTGGAGCTCCGCGAACCCGCGCTGGCCGGACTGCCCGCCGAGGTCGTGGACCCCGAGTACTGGGTACGGCACGTGCGCCGCCCGGTACGCTTCGCCGACGCGGTGGCACGGGCCCGGGACGCCGGCGCCGTACGCTGGCTGGAGGTGGGCCCGGGCGGTGTCCTGACCGCCCTGGCGCAGCGGATCGTGCCCGACGCCGAGGACCAGGTCTTCGCCCCGGCCCTGCGCGCCGACCGCCCGGAGACCGAATCGTTCCTCGCCGCCCTGGCCCGGGTGCACGTCGACGGGGGCACGGTCGACTGGAGCCGGCTGTCGGACGGGCACGGCACACTGGTGGACCTCCCCACGTACCCCTTCCAGTACCGGCCCTACTGGGTCGAGGACCAGCCCCGGCCGGCCACCGCACCCGGCACGCCGCCCGCGGCCCCCTCCCTCGACCCCGCGGGCGACGGGGCCACCGTGAGCGGAGCGGGCGGAGCGGGCGGAGCGGGCGGGACGGGCGGCGCCGGCGGGTCCCTCGCCGGTCTGACCGGGGCCGAGCGGCTGGCCGCCGTGACCGACCTCGTACGGATCGAGGCCTCGCGGACCCTCGGTCACACGGGTGCGCCGCTCCCCGCGGACCGCACCCGCCGCGAGCTGGGCTTCGACTCCCTCACCGCGATCGAACTGCGCAACCGGCTCGTCCGCACGCTCGGCCTCCGCCTGCCCGTCACGCTCGTCCTCGACCACGAGGACCTGGCCTCGATCGCGGCCTTCGTCGACGCCCGCCTGGAGGACGCCTCCTCCGGGCGGCCCGCCGATGACGACCGGTCCGGCGAGGGCGGCGACGCGGGCCTGCTGACGGAACTGTTCCGGGACGCGGCCGCCGCCGGGCGCATCGACGACGCCGTGGCTCTCGCCGAGACCGCCGCACGGATGCGGAGGACCTTCACCGACCCCGCGGACCCGGCCGTCCGGCGCGCCCCGGTCTGGTTCGGCCGCACGTCGGCCCGTCCGACCGTGGTGTGCCTGCCCTCCTTCAGCGCGATCGCCGGCCCGCACGTCTACGTCCGCTTCGCGGACGGCTTCAGCGACGCGTGGCGGGCGGCGGCCCTCGTCCACCCGGGTTTCCTCCCGGGCGAACCGCTGCCGGACTCGGTGGAGGTCCTGGCGGAGATGCACGCCCGGACGATCACCGAGACGGTGGGGGAGGCCCCGCTGCTGCTCGTCGGCCGGTCCGCGGGCGGCTGGCTGGCCCACGAGGTGGCGGCCGCCCTGGAGCGCGGGGGCAGGACGCCCGACGGCGTCGCGCTGCTGGACACCCCGGCGAGCGGGGACGACCCGCGCGGGTACGCGTTGATGGTCGGCGGGATGCTGGAACGCGACAGCCGGCTCGTGTCGATCGACGACCACCGGCTGACCGCGATGGGAGCCTACCGGCGACTCTTCAGGGACTGGAAGCCCGAACCGATCACCGCCCCCACCCTGTTGGTGCACGCCGCGACACCGTACGGGAGCGACGGGGCGCGGATCGCCTCCTGGCACCTCCCGCACGAGACCGCCGAGGTGCCCGGCGACCACTTCACGATGCTGGAGGAACACTCGGTGACGACCGCCGAAGCGGTGGAGCGGTGGTCACGGTCACTGCTCCGACCCGGCGGGGACGGCCGCGGAACCGGGCCCGGTCCTGCGCACACGTCACCGTCCCCCGCCCACCGGTCCGCCCCGCAGGCCGGACCCGTACGCGACGGACAAGGATGACGGATGCTCGACGCCCTGCACTGCGTCCGCTACGAGAAGCACGACCACGTTGCCCGCATCACCCTGGACCGTCCGCAGGCACTGAACGCCATGAACCTGCGGATGCACACCGAACTGGCGGAGGTCTGGGACGACTTCGAGGCGGACGACGACATCCGGGTGGGGGTCCTCTCCGGCGCCGGCGAACGGGCCTTCTCCGTCGGCCAGGACCTCAAGGAACTGGTCCACCGGATCGACGAGGGCACCGCCACCTCCACGTTCGGCAGCCGCGACCAACCGGGCTGGCCCCGACTGACCGAGCGTTTCTCGATGTCCAAACCGCTGATAGCCCGCGTGAACGGGTACGCCCTGGGCGGCGGTTTCGAGCTGGCCCTGGCCTGCGACATCGTGATCGCCGCGGAGCACGCCGAGTTCGGGCTGACCGAGGCGAGGCTCGGACTCGTCGCGGGCGCCGGAGGGGTGTTCCGGCTTTCCCGGCAGGCCCCCTTCCGCATCGCCATGGGGCACCTGCTGACCGGCCGCCGCATGACCGCGGCCCGCGCCCACGAACTGGGCCTGGTCAACGAGGTGGTGCCGGCCGACACGCTGGACGACTGTCTGGAGGGCTGGCTGGAGGACGTCCTGAGCTGCGCACCGTTGTCCCTGCGCGCCGTCAAGGAGGCCGCGACGGTCTCGGCCACCCTGCCGCTGGACCGCGCGTTCGCCACCCGGTACGCGTGGGAGGAGCGGCGGATGCGCAGCCGGGACGCGGTGGAAGGCCCACGTGCCTTCGTCGAGAAGCGCCCCCCGAAGTGGACCGGAACCTGACCCCGGAACCGAGCCGAGCGGTACGAGCGCCGGCGCGTCCCCCGTCCGACGAAAGGTCCCCTCCCATGTCCCTCGACTCCCTGCCCGGTTCCGAACGGGCCCCCGCACCGCGGCTGAGCGTCCAGGAGTTCATCGACTCGACCCCGATGGGACCGCGGCAGCGGCTCGTCGCGCTGCTGGGCCTGGTGATCATGGTCGCCGAAGGCCTCGACACCACCATGGCGAGCTTCGTCTACCCGCACGTCATGCGCGAGTGGGGCACACCGATGAGCGCGGTGACCACCACCGTGACCGCCGGCGTGCTGAGCATGGCGGCCGGCGGTGCGGTGGCGGGACCGCTGGCCGACCGGTACGGGCGCAAGGGCACGGCCGTCACCGGGATCGTGGTGTTCGGAACGGCCACGGCGGCGATGTCGCTCGCCACGACCATCGAGCTCTTCGCCGTACTGCGCGTCGTGGCGTGCGCGGGACTCGGCGGCGTGGCCCCGGTCGTCATGGCGATCGTCGCCGACTCGACGCCGGTCACGCGCCGCGCGCCCGTGGTGGCCCTCGCCTTCTCGGGCATCGCGGCGGGCACGGTCGCGGGAGGGTTCCTCGCCTCGACACTCCTGCCGGACGTCGGCTGGCCCGCGGTGCTCGCGCTCTGCGGTCTCGCCCCCCTCCTGCTCGTCCCCCTCGTCATGGCCTACGTCCCGGAGTCGGTGAACGTCCTGCTCGCCCGGGGACGACCGACCGAGCGGATCCGGGAGAGCCTCGCCCTGCTGGCACCGGGCCGGGACACCTCCCACGTCGACCTGACCCGTGCCCGGGACGACGAGAAGCAACCGGTGCGGAAGATCGGCGCGATCCTGCTGTCCCGCTCCTTCGCGCCGACCACGCTCCTCATCTGGCTGTGCTACTTCGTCCTGCTGGGAGCGGTCTTCCTCCTCCTCAACTACCTGCCGCTCATGGCGGAGCGAGCCGGGCTGACGGCGTCCCGCACCGGAGCCGTCGTCGGACTGTTCGGCGCCGGCACCCTGTGCGGACAGCTCCTGGCGTCCCTCGGCCTCAGGCGGCACGACCGCTTCCGCTTCCTCGCGCTGGTGTCGGGCCTCAGCGCCCTCGCGGTCTGCGCCACCGCGGCCGTGGGCACGGGCCACACCGGGATGTTCGTCCTGATCTTCGTGCTCGGCACGTGCCTCGGCGGCGCCCTGGGCGCGCTGCAGGCCGTCGGAGCCCTGGCCTACCCGCCGACCCTGCGCGCCACGGGCATGGGGTGGATGAGCGGCGTCGGCCGCATCGGCACGCTCGTCAGCGGCCTGCTCGGCGGCGTCATGATCGGCGCCGGATGGAGCATCTCGCGCATCCTGCTCCTCCTGTGCGCACCCCTGGCACTCACCAGCACGGCAGCGCTGCTCCTGCGCACCCAGGCCCCTCCGGCGGCCACCGGCCCCACCGCCACACCCTCGGACGGACGGAGCGGCCGGGGACCGCGCTCTGCGGTCACGTGTCCGTTCCGGTGCCCGTCAGCGCATGGACGCCGATGACCTCCAGCAGCCGCAGCCGCTCGGCGGTCTCGCTGCCCTCCGCCGCGCTGAAGGCCATGATCCGCAGATCGGTGCCGAGCGCCGCGAGGAAGTCGCAGTCGAGGGTGAGCTCACCGACGCTCGCGTGCCGGACCGTCTTGGTCAGGGACTCGTGCACACCCACCACGCCGGAATCCCACAGCGCCGCGAAGTCACCGCTCCGGGTACGGAGCCCCTCGACCAGCGCGGCCAGTCCGGCGTCCTTCGGATAGCGGGCCGACGCCGCCCGCAGGTCGGACACGAAGGCCGCGTGGTGACCCGTCCTCCGGCTCACCGCCCGGGGGTATCCGGCGGGCGGTGCGACGAAGGACCACCACACCGCGTTCCTCCCGAAGCCGCGTGACGGTGGCGGGTCACCGAACAGTGCCGCCCACAGCGGGTTCCACGTGATGAGGTTCCAGGCGGCGTCGTACACACTCAGCGGTGTGCCGGTCAGCCGGTCGAGCAGACGCTGGACACCTGCCGGTACGTGATCGGAGATCTGCCCGGCGCTCGGCACCGCCTGCCCGGCGAGCACGAAGAGGTGCTCACGCTCCGCCGCCGTCAGCCGCAACGCCCGGGCCAACGCGGACAGCACGTGCGGGGAAGGACGCGTCGACCTGCCCTGCTCGAGCCGCACGACGTAGTCGACGGACAAGCCGGCGAGCTGGGCGAGCTCCTCACGCCGCAGGCCGGGCGCGCGCCGGCCCCCGCCCTCCGGCAGGCCGACCTCGGCCGGTTTCGTGCGATCCCGCCAGGCGTGCAGCGCCCTGCCGAGATCCGGTCGGCGGCCTGAGCCCCGGGGACGCGGTCCGGCCCCCGGGCACGCGCACGAGCACGGGCTCCGGCTGCTGGGCGTTCTTCGCGGCCGGCGTGTCGCGCGCGGCATGCCTCCTTGCGGACCGCTGAGAGCCTTGACAACTCCCACAGCTCATCCGGTACCGGCCGCTCGACCACCAGCCGCTCGACGGTCCCCGCACCGGCGGACTGCCGACCGGACCGCACGAGATGACCCGTAAGCCCGTTCCGGCCCCCTCTGTGCGCAGCGAACGCCCTCGGCCGCGAGAGGGGGACCCGGTGAGACGGGACAGGATGATGCCGTCGACGCCCCGTACCCCGCCCGTCATGACAAGCTGTGCTGGCCCACCCCCGAACCCAGGAGGTCACCATGACTGAAGAGCCCGTCATCGCGGAAGGTTCGGAGCCGGCCGTCCCCGAGACGTCCCCCCTGTCGCCGGACGGCGACGGCGACTACGACCTCAAGCGCAAGTTCCGTGAAGCCCTGGCGCGCAAGCGGGGTGCGCAGGCGGACGCGGCCGACGTCGCCGCCAACCCGAACGCGTCCAAGGTGCGTGCGGCGCACGGCCCGGCTGCGAGCCAGCGGTCGTTCCGGCGTAAGAGCGGCGGCTGAGTCGATCAGCCCCGCGGTCCGGTCGCCTCGCCGGCGCTCCGCGCGCCGTCCCTCCGCGCGCCCGGTGCCGTGGCCCGCAACGTGCGCGTGTCCATGGGCGCGTTGCGGGCGAGGCGCAGCCGGCGGTCTCGCCCGCGGGAGGGCCCGACGGTCGTACGCGCCGGGCGGTCGCCGGTTCAGTCCTCCACGATCGCCTGAAGGGCGCGGCCGTAGTAGCGGGCCACCGTGTCGGTGTCGGCCGAGGCGAGGGGGTCGAGAAGCGCGACGTAACGCATCATGGCGAGCCCGATGAGCTGCGTGGCGATCATGCTCGTCCGCAGTGCCGCGTCCCCGCCCGTGATCACCCCGCCGAGCGCGCGCGCCAGGATCCCGGTCGCGGTCTCACGGAGCCGGGCGGCGGCGGCACGGTGAATGGCGGCCGAGCGCACCATGGTCATGAGCGCCGGACGTGACGACACGTCGTCCCACACCGACAGGTGGGCGCGCACCATGCGCTCCCCGATCCCGTCCAGTCCGCCTCGCGTCGCGGCGGTGATGGCTTCCTCGAGCTTGCCCGGCAGTTCCAGCGCCTGGAGGAACAGGCTCTCTTTCGTGCCGTAGAAGTGGTGCACCAGCGACTGGTCCACCCCCGCCGCCTCCGCGATGCGGCGCAGACTGGTCGCGTCGAAACCGCGCTCGGCGAAGCAGATCCGTGCGGCGCTGAGGATCGCCTCCCGCGTACGGGTCTCTCCGGGCCGCCGGCCCCCGGCGTGCTTCCCCGCGGGGTCGGTCGCCGCCGTCGTCCCCGTGGTGACCCCGGCCTGCTCGCGGCCGGAACCAGCCACCTCACGCACATCGCTGACGCTCTCCATGCCCCCATCATGCCCGCTCCGAGCGCCGTGGCCAGTAACTCATCAGGTGATGAACTCATCGCTTGATGAGTTATATAGTGAAGTCGTCGGCGCCGCCGAGCGTGGCCGGCCGTCGGCGTCCCGTCCGCGTGCCCCGGCCCACGGGCCGAGTCGGACACCCGCGCACTTCGTCCGCCGTTCCGCCCCTCTGCCGGGGCGGAGCACCTCAACGGAACGGTTGCCATGTCTGCCAACATCGACGCCTCGACCACCTCACAGCCGAGTGGCGACACCGCGCACGCCGTGCCGCCCGGCGGCCGGGGGCTCGTGGCGAAACTCGCCGCCATCGTCGTCGGCCTGACCGCCGCGATCACCCTCATGCTGTGCGCCTTCGGCCTGCCGTCCGCCGCAGGCGGCCCCCACCACGCTCCGCTCGGCGTCACGGGCCCGGAGTCCGCGGTGGCCGCCGTGCAGAAGCAACTCCCCGGCGACGCCTGGGAGGTCACCGTGTACGACACCTCCCGTGACCTGACCCGTGCCATCGAGGAGCGCGACGCCGTGGGCGGCCTCGCCTTCGGCGACGACGGCGTCACCGTCTACACCGCGACGGCGGGCGGTCAGATGATCAGCAACGCGATCAGCGGACTCGGCACCGCACTCGCCGATCAACGGCACGTCTCCGCGACCGTCCACGACGTGGTGCCCTTCCCGAAGGACGACCCGCGGGGCACCGGACTCGCCTCCGCCGCGCTGCCGATGGTCTTCGGCGGGATACTGCCCGCCATCGCCCTGCTCCAGCTCTTCCCCGGCCACGCACATCTGCGGACCCGCCTCGCCGGGGTCGTCGCCTTCGCTCTGGCCGGCGGCGCCGCGGTGACCGCCGTCCTCCAGTTCGGTATCGGCACCCTCGACGGCAACTACTGGGTCACCTCCCTCGGTCTCGGCCTGGGCATGGCCGCACTCGCCATCCCGTTCCTCGGGCTGCAGTCGCTGCTCGGATACCCCGGGTTCGGTGCGGGCTCCGTCGTGATGATGTTCCTCGGCAACCCGCTCTCCGGCCTCACCACCGGCCCCTACTGGCTGCCCGACGGCTGGTCCACGCTCGGCCGGCTCCTGCCGCCCGGCGCCTCGGGCAACCTGCTGCGCGCCAACGCCTTCTACGACGGAACCGGCGCGGGCGGCCCGGCACTCGTCCTGGGCGTGTGGGTCCTCGCCGGTCTCGCCCTCATACTCGCCGCGGACCGTCGTCGCAACAGGAAGCCCGGCGACGCTCCGGCGGCGTGAGGGGAGCGCGCCTCCGGGCGGGGTGCCGGAGGCGTACGGGGAGCACACCGTCCGCGCCGTCTCCGAGGGGCTGCGGCAGGAGGCCGGGGACAGCCTGCGGGTCACCGTCGCCTCCCCGGGATCCGTCCGCACGGACTTCGCGGACTCCCTGCCCCCGGCGCTGCGCGAGCGGATCGTCGAACTCGGCCGCAGTCAGCGAAGCAGCTCGTCGCCGGAATCCTGTGCCGGAAGGAACTTCACGGCTTTCCGGGCCAGGACGGCGGTGAGGTACTCACGTGCGTCGGGGCGCAGCCGCGCCAGGGCGACCATGCCGGTGATGACGGCGTCGGCCACCTCGTCCTGGACGTCCGCCCACGTGTGGCTGTGCCCCTTTCGCGGATTGGTGCCCCGGGCACCGATGACGGCCTGCGCAGCCTCGCCCACCTCTTCGGCGAGCTTGAGCACTTGCAGGGTCCACTGCTCCTCCGGTGCGAGTTCCTTCTCGGCATCGAGGCGGCTGAACGTGTCGGCCAGCCGCTGGATCGTGTCCCAGTAGTCGGTCGGAGCGCCGCACCTGTGCTCACCGCGGGATTGCGGAGGCAGTGCGGTTCTGCGCATGAGCGCCGGATCGCCGACGAATCCGAGCCCTTCGTACAGTGACCTGGATGCGTCACTGGCGTGCAGTTCGAAAAGGGTGATGCCTTCCCGCTCCAGGTCGTTGAGGAGCGCGGTGAGGGCGGCCTTGGCGTAACCACGGCGCTGGTACTCGGGCCGGGTGGCCACGGCTTGGATGCGTGCGGCCAGCCCCCGGGGGTAGCGGGGCGCGGGCAGTACGGGGCTGACCAGGGCCAGGGCGCAGGTGGCGAGTCCTCCCCCGGGTGCGTCGACGACGTAGGCCCGGGCATCGCCATGAGCCTGGAGCCGTTCGGCCAGTTGGTCCCGGCACAGGGCCAGCCAGTCCGGGGGGAGCGGTTGGGTGAGGATCAGCTCGGACCGCAGGCGGGTGATGCCTTCGGCGTCGGCGGGCGTGGCACGGCGGGGAGTGGTCACGGGATCGGTCCTGTTGATTCGGCGATGGGTGAGGCGGTAGGGGGGTTCACCGGGCGAGGCCCGCCTCAGTCAGGGCTGGGATGACGCGGAGGCGGTCGTGTGCGGGTCGGTGATGGGCGAGAAGCGGGCGGGGGCGTGGTCGATGGGGAGGTCCGGGCGCCAGGCTGTGAGGATCTGCGCGCTGCACTCGAACAGGTCCGGCGGCAGGGCGTCCAGGGGCCACCAACGCCAGTCCCCGACACTCTCGCCAGGTTGGTCGGCCGGCTCGCCCTGCCAGTGGGTGACGAGCGCACCGACGGTGATGCGGACGACGTCGCCAACCCGGTCGAGGGACATGCCGAGAAGACGGACGTCGGCCGGGTCGGCGCACAGACCGGTCTCCTCGGCGAGTTCCCGCGCGACTGCCTCCTGCAGTGACTCGCCCGGCTCCACGGTCCCGCCGGGCAGCTCCCGTGTGCCCAGCCGGTGCCGGCCCAGGAGCAGACCCTGCGGCCCGAGCAGCACCGCCCCGACACCGACGGCCGCATGGGCGACGGGTGGCTTCGCGGTGCGCGGACGGGCGGCGATCCGGGCCGGCCGCTGGACCTGGAACAGCCGGTAGGAGGCGTGGTTGTTCTTCTCCGGGGCGTCGAGGACGGTGATGCCCTGCACACGGAACCCGTAGTGCACGAGAAGGTCTTCCCACACCTCGGGTGTGAGCACCCACATGTGCACGGTGAGATCGTCGCCGCCGGCCGGGCGCAGGACCTCCGGGCGTGGGGTGACGGTCGAAGTGGGCCCATTGCCGGAGGAGTTGGTGTGCAGCACGGTGAAGTACAGCCGTCCTCCCGGTTTGACGGCGGTCGACAGGGCGGGCAGGAGCCGGTGCGGATCGACGAAGTGGAAGGTGCTGAGGGAGTAGACCACGTCGTACGGGGCCGTCGTGCCCAAGTACTCGACGGCGTCGGCGTGGACCAGTCGCAGGCCCGGTACATCGGGGTAGCGGGCACGCGCTCTCTCGATCTGGCTGAGGGAGGCATCGACGCCGTCCACCTGCGCCCCGTAGGTGCGGACCAGGTGGGCGGCGTGCCGACCGGGGCCGCAACCGATGTCCAGGACCCGCAGGCCCCCGATGTCCCCGAGGACGGCGTCCCCCGGCCCGTTCGCAGCAGGACCCCAGCTGATCCGGCCCACTTCCGGCAGGGGAGTGGCGCGCTCCAAGTGGTGCTCTCCGTAGGCGTCCCAGGCGAGACGGGTCTGATGTTCGACGTCCAACACGTCGTCCTCCACGCTGGGTTCAGGGGATGAGTGCATGGCAGCGCAGCACGTCGGGATCGGCGGTGCGCACGACGGACCAGTCCGCGGTGAGGCTCTCGGCCTCGGCGGTGGTGGGGGAGTCGTCACCCCGGGGCCTTTCGAGCGGGTCATGCGGGATCCGCGACGGTGGGGGAGCCGGGGCGGGGGATGGTGCCCGTGGGGGCGTACTGGGCGGCCTGCGCGTCGAACATCGAGGCGTAGCGCCCCCCGGCGGCCATGAGCTCGTCGTGGCTGCCGTGCTCGACGAGGCGTCCGTGGTGCAGGACGTAGATGCGGTCGGCGTGGCGGACGCCGGACATGCGGTGGGTGACCAGGACGACGGCCCGGTCGGGGGCGGCGAGACGGCGGATGCGGTCGAAGGCGGCGATCTCGGCCTCCGGGTCGAGGGCGGAGGTGGGTTCGTCCACGATGAGGACGCCGTCGGCATCCGAGGTGGCGCTGCGCCAGTGGGTCCGGGCGAGACCGATCTTCTGCCACTCGCCGCCCGACAGTTCGCTCGCGCCGCGGAACATCCGGGCCAGCAGGGTGTGCAGCCCGTCGGGAAGTTTCGCGATGACCGGTCCGGCACCCGCGTAGTCCACGGAAGGCTGCAGTTCCTCGGGGTCGGCCGCTCGGGCGGGCCGGCCGATGCGGATGTTCAACGCGGCTGTCACGGGCCAGCGTTGGAAGTCCTGGGTGAGCAGTGAGACGCGGTCGAAGACCTGGGAGCGGTCCAGGGAGGCGATGTCGGCCTCACCCCACCACACCGTCCCGGTCTGCGGCAGCAGCAGGCCCGACAACACCTTCATCAGCGTGCTCTTGCCGGAGCCGTTCTCGCCGACCACGGCGGTGACCGAGCCCATGGGCAGGGTGAGGGAGACCTCGTCGAGGGCGGGGGTCTCCCGGTCCGGGTAGCGGTAGCTCACCTGGTCGAGGACGATCTGCTTCACCCGCGGGGGAACGGGACCGCCTCCGCCGGTGATGGTGCGCCGTGCCGCCTCGTCCAGGAACCGGGCGTGGTCGCGGACGTAGAGGGACTCCTCGTGCAGCTGGTTGACGTTCATCACCAGCGCCCCCAGGCTCGCCGAACCGGACCGGACGGCGATGACGGCGGTGCCGGCCACGGCCAGACTCATGTGCCCGCTCGTGATCAGCCAGAACATGGCCGCGTACGTCGCCGCCAGGGCGAGTCCGGACAGCGCGGCGGCCACCCACTCGGTGACGGCCTTGCCGGCGGCCAGCCGCTCCTGCTCGGCCTCGGCGCTCTCCGCCATCCGCTCGTAACGGCTGAGCAGGAACGGCCCGACGGCGTGGATGCGCACCTCCTGGGCGGCGGTGCGCTCGGTGAGCAGGTTGCCGATGAGGCGGCTGGCCCGCACGTGCTCGACCCAGCTCATCACCGACACGTACCGTTCCTGCGCCACCCGCATCGCGCCCCAGCCGCGCGGCGCCGCGATCAGGATCAGCATCGGCAGCAGGGCCGGGTGGAGGATGGTGAGCACACCGGCCGTGGAGATCAGGGAGATGGTCCCGTTCAGGGCGGCCACGCAGGCGCTGATCATGCGGCGGGCGGATCCGGCGCCGTACTGGGCGACGTCGATCAACCGCCGGAACTCCGGGTCCTCGATGGCCTCCAGCTCCACGGACGCGGCGGCGGCCAGGTACTGGGTCGTGGCGATCCGCTCGACCAGCGGCTCCAGCCGGCCGGCCCGCGAGGTCGACCAGCCGGCCAGTCCGGAGTTGACCACGGCCGCTGCGGCGGCGGCGAACAGTCCGGGCAGGACCGCGTGCAGCCGCTGCCCGGGGGTGCCCGAGCCGAGCAGTGCGTGCATGACGGCGTTGACCGCGAGCAACCCGACCGCGGCGGCGAGACCCTGCCCGATCTCGCTGAGGGCGACCGTGAGCAGCGCGCGACGGTCCGCCTGCCACGCGATGCGCAAGGTCGCCCCGACCAGCCTCGGCATGGAGCGCAGCGCCGACATCATCGTCAGGTCGAGCCGGGCACGCTCGTGTTCCGACCAGCCCAGGTCGTAGCGCAGAGGACCGCCGAAGAGCTCCTGCTCGGCGTCGGAGACCTCCGGCTCGGCCATCCGCACGCGTCCGAAGAACCGCTTCACAGCGCGCCTCCCCGCCCGGACCGGCTCCCTGCCCGGAGAACCGGCACAGGCAGCCACCGCACCGTGGTGGCCGTGATCATCCGTACAGAGGCCCTGCGGCCGAACTCGTCGCGATACGAGTGCTCCTCACTCCGTGCCGCGTCATGGGGTGTCGCCTGTGCTGGTGTCCTGGCCGAAGTCAATGTGGTCCCCCTCGACGGTCGTGCGGCTGGTTCGTGTGGCTCAACGAGCCGACCGGGATTTCGAACACATGTGTTTCGGTCTTGTCGGTAACCCCGGGATAGAGCGCGCGCCGGAGCTTGCGGGTGGCATCGACCCTTGCGGCCCCTGGGCCGGGGGCCGGAGCGACGGTGGCCAAAACGCCGAGCATGCCGCTGCCGCTGTCGTTGCGGCACCCGGGGCCGGGGCCGGGGCCGAGGCCGGGGCGCTCTTCGACCGCGCCGAAACTCCGCCGTGCTCTTCCCGGAGCCCGGCCTCTCAGCGTTCCATCGAGGATGCGCTTCGGTTCGGTGGACGTCCCGCCTGCGGGATCACATGGTCAGGGAAGTCGCCGGTTCGACCGACCGGTGATGCGGTGCTGTGTCGCCGCGCCGTTCGATGCTCGGGATCTTCGGTGAACCTTGGGCGCCTCCACCTGCGGGTCGGTATGACGGTGTCCCGGGCCGGCTGACCGATGGTGGTGCGTGGTCCGGCTCCCGACCGAGCGCCGCCGCCCCTGACTGCCGTCCGAACCGCTCGAGTGACGGTCGTCACGGATGCCCCCGAGAACGGACGAGCACGGCCTTGTCCGGCGCGGTACGCGGGTGACCGGTGCCCAGCCGGGTCCACACACAGGCCATCGTGACGACACCACGCTTTGGAGGCAGAAGTTCTCAAAGGGCTTGGCAAACAAGGCGGTTGAGGCATCCTTGTGTGTGGATCACGCGGAGAAGGGGGATGTGTGTCGGTGGTGATCGACTACGAGGACTTCCCCGCGCTGTACCGTGCGGCCGACGCGAATTCGCTCAAGGGACAGCGGCGGCACACCATCGTGACACGCTTCCAGCTCGGCGCGTTGGTGACGGCTGCCGCCTTCGGTGCGGTGGCCTTACGGGCCGGGGACACGGACGTGGCAGCCGTGCTGGCCTCGGTGGCCTTCGGGGCGGCTCTGGTGAGCGATGTGTACATGCTGAAGGAGCGCCCCGACCGGCAGTGGTACGTCGGGCGCGCGGTCGCCGAGTCGACGAAGACCCTGACCTGGCGCTACCTGGTGGGCGGCAGTCCGCTGAGCATCGCCGAACTCGACGACGAACAGGCCGCGGACCTGCTGCTCGCGCGTTTCGTCGAGATCGAGTCCGACGTCGAGCCGGTCCTGTTGATCCCCGATCACGGCAGTCCGGAGCAGGTGACCGAGGGCATGCGCCGGGTCCGGGCGCTTCCCTTGGAGCGACGCCGTGAGCTGTACCTGCGGGAGCGGATCAGGGACCAGCAGGAATGGTACGGGACGAAAGCACGCTGGAACGAACGCAGAGCCACGCAGTGGTCGGTCGCCCTCGCCACGCTCGAACTCCTCGGCCTGGCCGCCGGAGTACTGAAGTCCGCCGGTGTGATCGACATCGATCTTCTCGGCCTGGCGGCCGCACTGGCCGCGGCCGGAGCCGCGTGGGTGCAGACCAGACAACACCAGAACCTCGCCACCGCGTATGCGCTGGCGCATCACGAACTGGCCACCATCGGCCTGCGGGTGCGGCACGTGCGGACCGAGGAGGAATGGGCGAGCTTCGTCGGGGGATCGGAGGACGCGATCTCCCGCGAACACACCCTGTGGAGGGCCTCGCACTCATGAAGCCGCCCGGTTCGTTCCGCAACTCCTACGACGCCTTCCTCTCCTACAGTCACATGGCGGACAGCGTGCTCGCCCCCGCCCTGCAACAAGGGTTGCACCGTCTGGCAAAGCCCTGGAACCGGCCGCGCGCCCTGCGGGTGTTCCGTGACCAGGCCAGCCTCGCGGCCAACCCGGATCTGTGGACGACGATCGAACAGGCCCTGCGGAACTCGCGCTACTTCATCCTCCTGGCGTCACCGCAGTCGGCCCGGTCGCCGTGGGTACGGCGGGAGATCTCCTTCTGGAAGGCGCACCACGGCACCGACACGATGCTGATCGTCCTCACGGACGGCGAGATCGTGTGGGACCACCGTCGGGCCGACTTCGACTGGGCGCGGACCACGGCCCTGCCCGACGACCTGCGGGGCTGCTTCCCGGGCGAACCCCTCTGGGTGGACCTGCGCTGGGCCGTCCCGGAGCGCGCGCTTTCCCTGGACCACGGAAGGTTCCGGGAAGCGGTCGGCACACTGGCCGCCACCGTCCACGGGATCTCCAAGGACGAGCTGGACAGCGAGGAGGTACGGCAGCATGCCCGCACCGTGCGGCTGCGCCGTGCCGGTGTGTCCGCCCTGACGGCGCTGCTGGTGATCGCGCTGATCATGGCGAACCTCGCCGACCAGCGACGGCAGGAGGCCGACGAACAGCGGCGGCAGGCTGGGGAGCAGCGCCGTCTGGCCACGGTGCGGGCACTGCAGGCGGAAGCCGAGAACCTGCGCGAGAAGGATCCGCTCACCTCGCTCCGGTTCAGCATGGCCGCCCTGAGCATCGAGCAGACGGCGGAAGCACGAGAGGGACTGCTCACCACCCTGCAACGCACTCGTCTGGCAGGCACCTCCGTGGGGAGCGTCGGAAAATCGGACCCGGCGTCCTACAGCACCGACGGCACCCTGCTGGCAACCGCGGCCCCGTTCGCCGGGGCCAAGAGCGCCGCAAGGCGCACGGTCAGCCTGTGGGACACGAGTGACATCGTCCGCCCGCGCCGACTGGCCACGCTCACCGGTCACGCGGAGCCCGTCAACAACCTCGCTTTCAGGTCCGACGGGCGTCTGTTGGTGACCATCGGCAACGCCGGTCGCGACGAGCAGTTCCGCACCAGCCTGGTGCTGTGGGATCTCTCGGACCGGACCCACCCCCGCCGGGTGCTGCACTGGAAGGACCTGCGCGAAACGGCGGAAGCGGCGTTCAGCCCGGATGGCAGGACCATGGCCGTGGTGTCGGGTAGAGCGAACGGCACACTCCAGCTGTGGGACATCACCCAGCCGTCCGCGCCGCGCCGGCTGACCGCACCGCTGCCCGCCGTCGATTCGGACGACGTGATGTTCAGTCCCGACGGGCACACCCTCGTCACCGGCTCGAGCCTGTTCACCGCCTCGGACGGTTCCCTCGAGCCCGAGAGCGTCACCCACCTCACGGGTTGGACGGCGTGGGACATCCGTGATGTCCGCAATCCCAGAGCGGTCTCCCGACAAGGGCTTTTCGGCAGCGCAGTGTTCAGCCGCACCGCACCCGTTCTCGCCGTGGGCCGTGACAGAAACGTCACGCTGTGGGACCTCCGCCGCCCTCAGTCACCCAGACAACTGGCCACGTTCGCGCACAAAGACCAAGTGGAAGCGGCGGCGTTCAGTCCGGACGGTCGCCACCTGGTCGTCTCCTTGCTGGATGACTCCACCTTCCTCCGGGACGTGAGCGATCCCTCTCGTCCCGGCGAGCCGGTCATGTTGGGCGGGCACGACACCCCGGTTCACGCCATCGCCTTCAGCCGTGACGGCCGGACCGTCAGCCTGGCGGACACCTCCGGCTCTCTCACCAGATGGCTCGTCCACAACCAGGCTCCGACCCGTGCCGCCACCCTGCGCATGGACTCCACCGGGCTGAACGCGTCCGCGTTCAGCCCGGACGGCCGCAAACTGGCGGTTGCGGCCTTCGGCGGTGAGGTGTGGCTCTGGGACACCTCCGACCCCGCCCGCCCGCGCAGACAGAAACTGCTCACCGGACAGCTCCAGAAAGCCACGGCGGTCTCCTTCAACGGTGACGGCACCGTGCTGGCCGTCGGCAGCCAGGCCGGCGAGACCCAACAGACCGGCAGGATCTCGTTGTGGGACACCACTGATCTGAGCGCACCACGTCACCTGGGCGACATCACCCCGAGGTCCGGGGTGTCGTCGCTGGCGTTCAGCCCTCGCCGCCCGCTGCTCGTGGCCGCCGGTTCCCGGTTCCTCGGCCCCGTGTGGATCCACGCCTGGGACGTCCATGACCCGAAGAATCCGGTGGAGACCTGGCGGATGGATCCGTACGAACCCCGCGGATGGTCTCTGAACATGGACTTCACCGGGAACACCCCGGTGGTCTTCGGCCCGGACGGCACGACGGTTGCTCTGCCCGACGAGCTGTGGAACTTCACCGACCCCTCCGATCCGACCCCGCTGCCCGCGCGCGGGTCCTCGGAGTACCGGACACTGGGCGAGGAGAGCTTCGATTTCGCGGGTTACCGCGCCGACGGACGAGAACTGGTCACCCATGGGAGCAGACGCCTGTCCGTGTGGTCCGTGAGTCCCACAACCGGACGCAAGCTCCTGAGCTCGGCCGAAGCCCCCGGAGACGTCACACAGATCGACGCCCACCCCGAGGGCCACCTGGTCGTCACGGGAACCGGATCCGGTCGCGCGGAGCTGTGGACCATCGGCGGCTCAAGACCGCCGACCCACACGGCGACACTGACGGACACCACGGTCGAGGTGACAGACGCACGGTTCAGCGGCGACCGGAAGACTCTCGCCGTCACCCTGGACACCGGCACGGTGGAACTCTGGAACCTCGGTGGCCTACCGGCCATCGCCGCCGACCCGACCGCAGCGGCCTGTGACATCACCGGTCGCGGCCTGTCCCGCGAGGAGTGGCAGAAGTACGCCCCCGGCTTGCCATACGAATCCACCTGCCCGCGCCCGTGACCTGCCTCACTCGCTTGGGAAGTGTCTGGCAAACGAGCGGTGTTACTGGGGTGGTTGGGGCTGCCGGCAGGCGGCCGTCGAAGGCGTTCAACGCGGTCTTCCAGCGCATGCTCCAGCGAGCCTGGCCCTTGCCCGTGGGATCGAGCGACATGATCGCCATGTGGACGCACTGCAGGGCGGCCTGCTCGTTACCGCCTCGGGCAGGCCCTTGGGCCCGTCGCAGACCAGCATCAGGACGTCGTTGACGCCGCGGTTCTTGATCTCGGTGAGGATGTGCAGCCAGTGCTTGGCGCCCTCGCCGCCGTCGCCGGCCCACAGCCCCAGGATCTCCCGCCGGCCCTCGACCGTGACCGCGAGGGCCACATGGATGGGCCGGTTGGCGACCGCGCCGTCGCGGATCTGCTTGTCATAGCCGAGGTGGCCGGTGATCTCGCCCTCCAGGGCGGACTCCAGCAACCGCTTGGTCAGCTGCAGCAGTCCGCCCTCGCCGGTCAGCCGTAGGCCTTGAACCCGGACCCGGCTCACCAGCTCGTCGATCAGCTGGTCGTCCACGGCCTTCGCCGACACAGCCGCTGCCGACTCGACAGCGTCCTGCTCGGCCACGTTCTCACTGGTCATCGACGCATCCTCCACGATCGGGAGTTACACCGAACGATTTACCGTCCCGTCCGTCGTGTCCGGCTTCACTCGGTGCGCAGGACCGTGGCCGTACGGGCCCTGGCCGCCCATCCGGCCGGGATCATCGCGCCCAGCATCGCCAGCACGACACCACCCAGCCCCAGCAGGAGCAGCTCGACCGGCCCGTACACGTCGAGGACCCGTGACGGCATACCGGTGCCCACGGCGCGCCCCATCACCGGCATGACGACGCCGTGCAGCAGGTACCCCACCGGCACGCCCAGCAACCCGCCGACCACGCCGATCGCGGACACCGAGGCGAGCACGAGGCCCGCCGTCTGCCGCGGCGACATGCCGATCGCCTTGCACACGCCCAGGTCGTGGACGCGTTCGCGGGTGTCCAGGACGACGGAGTTGAGCACGCCGAGACCGGCCACGGCGATGAGCATGAGGGTGAGCAGCACCGCCATCGCGTCCATGATGAGGATGATGCCGCTCTGCTCCGATTCCACGACGGTCGTGGCGTCACCGCCCATCGGCCGCACCACACTCGCGAGCTTCCGGGCGAACGTGTCCGCCGACACACCGGGCTTCACGTCGACGAGGAACGTCTCGGGCTGCGCCGACGGGAAGTTGGCCATGTCCGCGTGCACCTCCAGCTCATCGCCCGAGGTGTCGAAGGACTCACCCACGATCCGCAGGTCGGCGCTCTCCTTCTCGAACGTCATCCGCACCGTGTCCCCGACCTTGGTGCTGGTCCGCTCCAGGAAGCGCGTGGGCACGACGACCTGGCCCTTCCCCCTGATCCAGTGCCCCGAGAGCATCTCAAGGCTGCCGGGGCGCGAGTCGCCCTCGTAGAGGCTGGCCTCCACCGCGCCGGAGACTCCGGCCACGGCGACCTCCGTCCGGAGCTTGCCGTAGTACGACTCCAGCCCCGCCGCGGACTTGACGGCGGCCCGCACCTTCGCCGGGTCGGCCACCTCGGGCCTGGACGTGACGGCTGCCGGGCCGGGGGCGACGGGAGACGGGCTCGCCGGGGCGCCGCCGGCCACGGGCGGCGGTGGCGGCGGGGGAGCGACATGGTTCAGCTCGACCGTCGTCACCGTGACCGCGGCACGGCTCTCGGGATCCTGTGACGTGCCGACCTCGTGGAGGGACGAGGTCAGTCCCACCGCGAACGTGGCCGCGACCGTGCCGAACGCCACCGCGAGCAGCATCGCGAGGGCACGCACCGGATGCGTGAAGGGAGCGGCGAGCCCGTACGTCACCGGCCGGGGCAGCGGCAGCCGTCCCATGGCCCGGTGCGCCCACTGCCCTCGGCCCGGGCGCGGCGCCCGGCCGACCGCGATGGCCTCGACCGTGTTCAGCCGTCCGGCGCGCCGTGCCGGGATCAGTGCCGCGAGGCCCACCACCAGCAGCGCGGCGGCCGGTACCGCGACGTCCACCCACCAGGCCACCGACAGTGAGACGTTGCCGTACACCGACTCCGTGTCCGCCAGCAGCGGCGCCGCGAGCAGATTGCCCAGCACGACACCCAGGGTGATGCCGACCGTGGCCGGGATCAGTGCCTGCGCCACATACGCGCGGACGATCTCGCGAGGCGTGAAACCGATGGCCTTGAGGATGCCGATCCTGCGCAGACTCGTGCCGACCGCACCGCTGATCACACTGCTGACGATGATCACCGACATGACGATGCCGAGCACACCGAAGGCCATCACGAACGGGACGGTCGCCGCCGCGCCCTGATCCGCGGCCTGCTTGGTGTCCAGCCAGGACTGCGTGCCCAGCAGGGCCCCGGCGCCCACGGAGGAGGCGAGCCTCGCCCGGTCGGCGAGGATCTGCCGCTTCGTGCTCGCGGAGTCGAAGCGGTAGAGCATCTGGGTCATGAGGGGGTTGCCCAGCGCCGCCAGCGCTTCGACCTGTTCCGAGGTCGCCCATGCGTCGGCGGACCTGCCGACCGACACGGCGAACCCGACGACCGACAGGGTCGGGGCGTTCGGGGTGTCCGACGTCCTGAGGGCGGAGCCGATGTCGAGGGAGGGGCCTCGGAAGGACGCGTCGACCACGATCTCGCCGGGCTTCCGCGCCCACCGGCCGGACTTCAGCTCCACGCGGTCGACGGCGGCGTCCGCGCCGGAGCGCCCGACCACGGTCAGCGTCGGCATCCGGAAGCCCGACCGGTCCACCGGGCGGAACGCCGTGGACGCGTAAGGCCCCGCGCTCGCCGTGACGCCGGCCAGCTTCCTGGTGCGCTCCAGCTGCGCCACACTCGCCTCGGCCGGATCGAACTGCGCGGTGATGTGCGCGCCCCGCTGCTTCTTGAAGGCGTCGTCGAAGGGAGCGGCCGCGGCGACCATCAGGGCCCCGGCCACCACGGCCGAGGCCACGGCCATCATCGTGGCCACGGCGATCACCAGGGTCTGCACCCGCCGCCGCCCGACCCCGGAGCGCACGACCCGGCCCAGCGCGCCGTTACCGAAGAGGCTCATCGGACGGCCTGCGCATACGTGTCGAGGACGAGGTGACCGTCCACCAGGTGGATCGTGCGGCTCGCACACGCCTGGGCCAGTGCCAGGTCGTGCGTCACCAGCACGATGGTCTGGCCACCGCGGTGCAGATCGATCAGCAGCTCGCGGACCTCCGCACCCGAGGCGGAGTCCAGCGCCCCCGTGGGCTCGTCGGCCAGCAGCAGCTCGGGACGGTTGATCAACGCCCGGGCGAAACCCACGCGTTGGCGCTCGCCTCCGGACAGCCGGCCCGGATAGGCGCGTGCGTGCTTCTGGATGCCCAGCATCTCCATGAGCTCACCCGCGCGGGCAGCGGCCGCGCGCCGGCTCGTCCCGGTCAGCCGGGCCGGAAGCTGGATGTTGTCGGTGACCGTGAGGTCGTCGAGGAGATGGAAGAACTGGAAGGCGATGCCGATGTGCTCGCGACGGAACGTGGCGAGGGCGTGCTCGCTCGACCGGTCGATCCGCCGCCCCGCGACGATCACGGAGCCCTCGGTCGGCTTGTCCAGGCCGGCGATGAGGTTCAGCAGCGTGGACTTGCCGCTGCCGGAAGGGCCCGTCACGGCAAGGGCCTCGCCCTCGGCGACGCTGAGCGTGAGCGGTCCGAGCACCGGCGCACCGGCGGTGTCGTAGCGCTTCGCCACACCTTCCAGCTCGATCACTTGATTCATGCGGGTCGTCCGTCCTTGCGATCACGAGAGACACGTGCTGTTGCCGACTCCGTGACCCTAGAGACCGCTGCCCGCGCGGCACGTCGGCCGCGGAACCGACATCGGCCCCTCCCAGCGGATGCTTCGGCCGCGGAGTCCTACCTGAGGAGTAGGCCTCGAGGACAAGACCCTGAGCGGACAGGTGGACGCGAACCGGGCGACGAGCGCCCCAGAATGGACGGATGGACGCGCAGGACCGGCGCCGCCGGCTTCACCAGCTCATCGACGCACTGCGCCCCGAGGCGAAGTCCGCCCCGCAGTCGAAGCGGACGGTGCGCCTGGACGTGGTGCTGGCGGTCGTGCTGACCGCCGTCGCTCTGTTCGTGGCGGTGCGGTACCCCGGCAACGGGCCGGTGGAGGTGAACCCTCCCATGATCGACGTCGGAACCGGGGCGCCCGCGCCGCCCCCGCCCGGCCCCGACCAGGCGCCCACGGAGGAAGACGCTCCACCCGTCCCCTGGGCCGTGGTCGTCCTGTCGACGCTGCCGCTCGGACTGAGGCGCCTGTACCCGCTGGCCACGTTCGTGACGGTGCTGGTCGCGGCGCTGGCCATCGGCGACTCCGCCTCCTGGATCACCGTCCTGGCCTGTGTCGTCGGCGCCTACAGCGCCGTCGTGTACAGCCGTTACCGGATACCGGCGATCGCCGTCCTGGTGATGGCCGCCGCGCTCTCCGGTTACGCGTTCCGCAACGCCGATCCCCTGCTCCCGGGCTGGTCCAGCCCGGGATTCGTGTTGCTGGTGGCCGGGATGCTGGCCAGTCTCGTCCGGTTCCTGCACCTGCGGCTGGCGTCCAGCCGGGACCGGGTCACCGAGCTGCAGCAGGCGCAGGAGGAGGCCATGCGCCGGGCTGTCGCGGAGGAGCGTGCGCGCATCGCCGCCGAACTGCACGACGTCGTGACCCACAATGTCAGCGTGATGGTGATCCAGGCGGGCGCGGCCCGCAAGGTGATGGACGCGATGCCCGAGCAGTCCAAGGAGGCGTTGTTGGCCGTCGAGGCGGGCGGCAGGGCCGCCATGGCCGAACTGCGGCACGTGATGGGCCTGTTGGCGGCTCCGGACCACGAAAGACCCGACGGTCTGGAGCCGCAGCCGGGGCTGGCGCAGCTCGACGCGCTGGTCGCCCGGGTACGGGCCGCCGGGACACCCGTGAGCGTCGGGGTGTCGCTGCCGTCGGAACCCCTGCCGTCGGGGGTGGACCTCGCGGCGTACCGGGTCGTGCAGGAGGCGCTGACCAACACGATCAAGCACGCGTGCGGCGCGGAGGCGTCCGTCGCCGTCGGATACACCGACGACTGCCTGGAGATCGAGGTCACGGACACGGGAGGGGCGAAGGACGCCCCGCCGGTGGAGAGCAACGGTCGCGGCCACCTGGGGCTGCGGGAGCGGCTGGCCGTCTACGGGGGAGAACTGACGGCCGGTCCGACGCCGGCCGGCGGCTACCGGGTCACCGCCCGCATCCCGTGGAGCGAGGCATGACCGGGGACCGGCCGCCCCTGCGCGCCGTCATCGCCGACGACCAGGCCCTGGTACGCACCGGTTTCACGATGATTCTGGCTGCGGACGGCATCGAGGTGGTGGCCGAGGCGGCTGACGGGGCCGAGGCTGTCGCAGCGGTGCGCCGCACGCGGCCCGACGTCGTCCTCATGGACATCCGGATGCCGGTGATGGACGGCATCGAGGCCACCCGGCGCATCCTCGGTGGTGACGGGCCGCCGGAGACCCGGGTCATCATCCTCACCACGTACGACCTCGACCAGTACGTCTATGCCGCGCTCACGGCCGGCGCCAGCGGCTTCCTGCTCAAGGACGTCAGCCCCGAACACCTGGTGGCCGCCCTGCGGCTGGTGCAGTCCGGCGACGCCCTCCTCGCACCCACGATCACCCGCCGACTGATCGAGCGCTTCGCCCGGCACGACGAACCGCAGACCGTCCCCCCGCATCGCGATCTCTCCGACCTGACCCCTCGTGAACTGGAGGTGCTCCGCCTGCTCGCCACGGGCCTCAGCAACGCCGAACTCGCCTCACGGCTGTTCCTGAGCCCGACCACCGTCAAGAGCCACGTCGGCCGCATCCTGTCGAAGCTGGACCTGCGCGACCGCGTCCAGGCCGTCGTCTTCGCCTACGAGACGGGCCTGATCACCCCGGGCGGGGGTGCCTAGGTGTATTGCCCTGTGAGGTCCGGGACGGAGCTCGGGCATGGACCCGCCGCTCCACATCGCCTGGTCCGGGTGGACGAGCTGCAGCAACGCGGCACCGACGCGTAGCGCAGGATTCCTCCGGCCGGCTCGAACCGGGGCAGGGCCCGGGAATCGACCGAATGCGGCCGGAAGCTGACATCAGGCCCCGTCCGATCCACCAGGTGGTGGGTCAAGGAGGTCCTGCCGGACCCCGGTGGTCCTTCGAGGACGAACTGGTCACCCTCTTGGAGGACGAGGGAGAGCGTGAGCTGGCGATCTGCGTGCGGGATGTCCGTCTGGTCGCCCTGTGCGACTGCGGCGACGACTTCTGCCAGAGCATCCACACGGCGGTGCACCAGAAGGGCACACCGTACGGCGAGGGCCACCGGTGCGTACCGCTCTCGCCTTCGGAGGGCATGCTGGTCCTTGACGTCGTGTACGGCCGGATCATGTACATCGAGATACTGAACCGGCCGCCCATGCACCGCCCGACCCCCTGATGCCCGTGCCGCGTAGCGGAGCGGTCCCGCCGGAACCTTCTCCGCGGCGCGGCGGCCGGGCTGCCGGAGCGGCTGTGCGGGCCGTGCTCGGTCAGGCGCGGAAGTAGTGCCCGGCCTCCAGGTCCCGTACGAGGCCGGGCCCGCTCGGCACCCAGCCGAGGAGCTCCCGCGTACGCGCGCTCGACGCGGGCATGTCCGCGGCGAAGAAGCGGCCGATCCAGCCGAAGTGCCGCTCCGCGTCCTGCGGTGCGATCGAGGCCACGGGAACGCCGACCCCTCGGCCGATGGCCTCCGCGATCTCCCGCGCGGGGATGCCCTCCTCGTCCACCGCGTGCACGAGCGTCCCCGCCGGGGCCTTCTCCAGCGCCAGCCGGGTGAGCCGTGCGGCGTCGGACCGGTGGACCGCCGGCCAGCGGTTGGTGCCGTCGCCGACGTAGCCCGCGACGCCCTTCTCGCGGGCGATCGCGGTGAGGGTCGCGATGAAGCCGTGGTCGCCGTCGCCGTGCACGGTCGGGGCGAACCGCATGCTCACCGTGTGCACGCCGCGCTCGACGTACTCCAGCGCGAGGTTCTCACTGCCCCCTCGGGGGGAGTCCGGGCCGTGGAACGGTGACCTGTCCTCCTCGGTCACCGGGCGGCCCTGCGTCAGGCCGGCGATGCCGGACGCCAGCAGGAAGGGACGGCCCGATCCGGCGAGGGCGTCGCCGATCGTCTGAACGGCGGCCCGTTCGGCCCGGTTGGAGGCGGCGGGGTCGTCGAAGTCGTGCTTGTTGGCGAGGTGGAGGACGGCGTCGGCGGCCGCGGCGCCCTCCCGGATGCCGTCGAGGTCGTCGAGGTCGCCGCGGCGTACCCGGACACCCTTCGCGTCGAGGGACGCGGCCGAGGCGTCGGAGCGGGCGAGCCCGGTCACCTCGTGGCCGTTGGCGAGCAACTCGTCGACCGCGGCCGAGCCGATCCATCCGGATGCTCCGGTGACGAAAACACGCATGTGAAAGCTCTCTTCCGAGGTTCGAGCCCGGTCGATGCCGACCAGGCAGGCGATGTCAGTCACTGACGTCAGCGACTGACATCACTGTAGCTGTCACGTCAGCGTCTGTCATCACTAAAGTGGGGGCATGGTGAGATGGGAGCCCGGGACGCGGGATCGGCTACAGGCGGCGGCGACGGAGCTCTACGTCAGCCGCGGCTACGACAGGACGACCGCGGCCGACATCGCCCAGGCCGCCGGCGTCACGGAGCGGACGTTCTTCCGTCACTTCGCCGACAAGCGCGAGGTGCTGTTCGGCGGCCAGGTACTGCTGGAGCAGGCGTTCGTGGAGGGCGTGGCCGCGGCGGCGCCGGACGCGTCACCGCTCGAGATGGTCGAGGCCGGCCTGTGGGCGGCGGCGCCGTTCTTCGCGGCGGAGCGGCGCGACCACTCCAGGCGACGGCAGAGGATCATCTCCGAGAACCCCGCGCTGCAGGAACGGGAGCTGTTGAAGATGGCGGGAATGGCCACGACGATCGCCGACGCCCTCCGGTCCCGCGGAGTCCCCGACGTGACGGCCAGACTGGCCGCGGAATCCGGGGTGACGGTGTTCGGCGTGGCCTTCGGGACGTGGGTCGCCGAGGGCGAGGAGCGGTCGTTCCCCGACATCCAGCGCGAGGTGCTGGCCGAACTCGTGGCGATGACGTCCGGCGCCAGGTGACCGGCGCGGCGACGGATCGTCGACCGGGCCGTGCCGACCCGCCGCGACCACGACCGGCGGGCCGTCGAACTCACCCGCGCCGAGTGCGACGGCACCACCTGGACGGTGACCGACCGCCGCACGCCGCACACGTACCCGGCCGGGTCATCGGACGCTCTGCGACCAGGTCCGCGACGGCGTTCTCCGGCTCTGCACGGGCGACACCTGGCTGCGCATCGAGGCGCGAGCTACCGACACCGGGTGGTGGTCCCGGCCGACCCGCAGCACGGGCCCGTCGACCATGGCTCGGAGTCCCGCACGTGCACGGCCGAGCAGGCGGCCAACACCATTACCCACGGCCGCACCCCGGACGGGACTTCCGGCTGACGCTGCTCCTCCTGCTCGAGCACGCCACCCTTCGGTTCGAGATGACGGACACTCGCCTGGAGCGCCTGCCCCGCGACCCGGCTGCCGGGGCGACTCCATCCGACGCCCTATCGGGACGTGGGCTGCTGCTCGTGGCCGAGTACACCGAACGATGGGGTTGTGAGGTCCGGGACGCGTATACGAAAACCGTCTGGGCGGAAGTGCTGTGGTCCGCCTGACACCCCGTCGTGCGGGTAACCGGACCGACCATCCCGGACACCGGATTCGCGTGTGTGACATGAGTCCGCGAGCCATACGGGTGCGGGACGTGCTGAGGCCGTGCACAGACGTCAGAAGCTGCCGAAGAAGCGGTGCCACCAGGTGGGACGCTGAACATGCCGGGGCGGCCGGCTCGGCCCGGTGTAATCGCACTCCAATAGTTCCTCGGGGACGATCGCGTATCCGAGGTCGGCCAACGTCTCCATGACCTTGTCCAGAACCGCAGCGTCCAACTCGCCCTCGGCTTGCGCTTCCCCGGTACCCAAGAGGCACCGGGAATGTCGGCGCAGACCAGTGCCAGGCAGCCGAACTTGCTCACGCAGACAACGATCCGGGTTCCGCACGCAGTCGCATCAGCCGGTATGGTGACTCGCCCCGTACTCACTGGAGTCCTGCGTGTCCCGCTCGCTGACACATGGAGCGGTGAAGTCGTCCTCAAGCCGCGCCACGAGGACGTTGAACAGCGCGCCGATCTCACTGCGCTCGTAGTCCCGGGGCCGCTCCAGCCATTCGGGGGCATCGAGCTCGCGCAACAAGGCCACCAGATCGTCCATGCGCTTCGTCACTCGCAGATCTTGGCGGATCAGCAGCAGGCCTTGCCGGCCCGGCATCACTCATTCAAGTTCAGTATGGCTGATCTACGCGGTGGGTCAGCGGAGAGGGAGGAGTAAGGCGCGGGCGAGGGCGGAAGTCACCGGGGCGGCGTAGCCGGGGAGTTGCCGGGTGGTCCACGCGGCGGCCAGGCCGAGGAACTCGGTCAGGTCGCGTTCCGCTCCGGTGAGCAGGCGTCGTAGGTCGGCGGCGGTGAGTTCGATCACGGGACTGTCGTCCCGGTCGGCGTCCACGGTCAGGCGGACGGCGTCACCGTGGCGTTCGGCGAGCGGGGACGGGTCGTGGCCGAAGGGAGCCCAGCCGTTCCCGTCGAGGACATCGAACCAGTCGCCGCGTTCCTCAAGGCCGTTGCAGCAGCCCGGCAGCAAGGTGACGCCGGAGACGGTGTCCGTGACCCGCAGGCCACCGGAGACGAAGAGGTCGTTCATGGTGAGTAGCCCGTGCAGGAAGGAACCGAGCGGGTCCGCGGGCCGTGGCAAGGGGGCGTCGGTCGCCGGTACGACGTCATTGTGGGCGGCAATGCTCATGACCGCCGTGCCGACCTCGGCGGGTGTGAGCGCGCCGCTGAGCGGCAGGAAGCCGTACGGCTCGATCCCGGCGACGGGCCAGAGCGCAAAACCGGAGGAAGCGGCGATTTCGAGGACGGGCTGCAACACGATCACCCGGAGAATGTGCGGCACGGCGCCCCCGTTCCGCACAGTCACAGTATGACGGCCCCCGCCGGGAAGGATCTCCGAAGATCTCTATAAGGAAGCCCGGCTCCCAAAACGCGTCGAGCTTCGCGCAGGCGCCGCCTACCCATGCCGCATGGGCCATGCGAAGACCTCCTATCTCTGTCTGCCCTGTCGGGCCTCGTACAAGCAGCCCTACGACAGGGACAGGCCGCACCGGGCCTGCCCCCGCTGCGCGGAGCCGCTGATCCACGTGGGGTCGGCCTTCGCGGCGCTCCCGCGCCAGGGCGCTCGCACGCCGCGACGTGCCGTGACGGAGAACGCGGAACTGACACAGCTCGTGACGCCGCTCCCGAGGACTACAAACACCTCGTCGAGGCGTACGGGTGGGCAGTCCGCGTTCGAATGTCACGCCGGCGAACGCCGGCCCACCCGCGAGGTTGTGATGCGGTTCAGACCGGCAGGTACGGGCTCGGCCTGTCGTACCAGCTGATGCGGAGCGCGTCGCGGGCGCGGGTCGCGGCCACGAAGAGGAGGGAGCGGGCCCTGAGTTCCTCGCGGGCATAGCGGCGGGGGTCGATGGTGCGGTAGCGCTCGAGGATGTCCGTGCGGGGGATGATGCCGTCGCGAGCGCCGACGATGGCGAGCTTCTGGTACTCGAGGCCCTTGAAGCGGTGCATCGTGCCGACGTGCACCTCGCCGTCCCCCTTGGGGCCGTCCTTGGTGAGCTCGGCGACGGTGATGCCCGCCTTGGTGGCCAGGTGGAACATCACCTGGCTGACCATGTCCCGTTCCGCGACGCACACGGCGATGCTGCCGCGCGGGTCGCGGCGCGGGCCGGCGCCGCCTTTACCGGTGGCGATCTCCTCGCGCCAGGCGGTCAGCGTGGTGGCGAGCCGGTCGAGTTCGTCCTCCCAGGAGTCGCAGCGGACGAGGTCGGGTGCGGGGCCGCGCAGGACGGAGCGGTAGCCGTCGAGGGTGTCGGTGCTGTCGTCGAGGTCGTCGTAGGCGAGGTCCTTGCCGGTGAGGTCCACCACCCGCAGGGCCCGGGAGAGGATCTCCCTGGTGGTGCGGTAGCTGAGGGTGAGCCGGGAGGAGCGGCCCCGGATGTTGATGCCGACGGTGGAGAGGGTGACCTGCTGGTCGTAGATGCGCTGGTGGGTGTCGCCGGCGATGAACAGGTCGTCGGGGCCGGAGGCGACCATGGCGCGCAGCATCTTCCAGTGGGCGGCGCGCAGGTCCTGGGCCTCGTCGACGACGATGTGCCGGTAGCGGTGGTGGAGGAAGCGCATGCCGGAGCCGTCGTCGCGGTGGATGAGGTCCTTGCCGCCGACGGCTTCCTTGTGTTCCTGCCGGGCCCTGATCTTCGCGTCGCGTTCCGTCTCGAGGCGGGCGGCACGCTCGGCGGCCTGACCCCAGGTCTCCAGGCCCTCCTTGTCCAGGCGGGCGGTGAACTGCTCCAGGATCTTCCAGATCTGGGCACGCTCGGGGCGGGTGACGGATCGTCCGCGGCCGGCGCGACGGGCGTCGAAGTACGCCTTGCGGGTGCCGATGGACTGGCCGAGGACCACCTGGTCCCACTCCTCGTAGAGGAACTCGGCGTCCCAGCGGCGCTCGTCGAGTTCGAGCAGGAGCTGGCGCAGCACGTTGAGCGCGGTGCTGTCGTAGACGCGCTGCTTCGCCGCACCCTTGATGGCGTTCTCGCTGAGGACGCGGGCGGCGAGCTGGTCGATGTGGGCGATCTCCACGCGGGCGAGGAGCTCGGGTTCCATCAGCGAGGCGAGGCGGGCGCGCAGGTCGGTGGTGAGGTTCTTGGTGAACGTCGTCAGCAGGATGGGTTTGCCGTGTCCGGGCGGCAGCTGCTGCGCGAGGTGCTTGACCCGGTGCAGGGCGACGATGGTCTTGCCGGTGCCGGGGCCGCCCGAGACGCGGGCCGGACCGTTGTAGGCGCGGTGGACGAGTTTGGCCTGGGTGGGGTGCAGGAAGACCTTCCAGGCGCGGAAGTCGCCCTCCTCCAGGGCGGCCTGGATGTCGGCGTCGATGGTGGTGACGGTGGTGCGGGCGAGCGCGGCGCCGAGGTCCTGCGCGTAGTCCTGGCCGAGGTCGACCTTGACCGGGGCGGTGATCTCCTTGCGGACCTCGTCCAGGGGCATGCCGGCGGCGAGCCCGTACAGGATGTCCTTGGACAGCAGGGGCGCGCCCTCGACCAGCTGGTCGAGTTCGTCGCTGCCGGTGACGGCGAGCGCGAGGTCGATGAGCTGGTCGGCGACGCCGAGGTCCCGCAGGTCCTCCGCGGTGACGCCGGTGAGCAGGGGCTCGGCGGCTGCTGGGGCGGCCTCGGGCGCGGGCTGCGGGGCGGGCTCGGGCTCGGGTTCGGTGGGGGTGAGGGTGACGCCCGCGCGCCGCAGCACGCTCTCGCCCACCACGGAGAGGTCCACAAACTCGATCTCGCCGGTGATCCGGTTGATCGCGACCGAGAGTTCCTCGTAGACGTGCTTGCGGTGACGCACCGCGATGACAAGCCAGTTCTCCTGGCCCTTGGCGTCGACGCCGGCCCTGGCCAGCAGGGCGCGGTACGACTGGTCGATCTTGGCGCGGAAGACGCGACCGTCGCCCTTGAGGGGCTTGAGGTCCAGGCCGGGGTGATCCGGGTCCTCGCGGAAGCGGTGGCAGAAGTCGTAGAACCTGCCCTTGACCGAGCGGTCGAGCTTGTACAGCTCCTGTTCGGCCTTCTGATACAGGCTGAGCCGTGCGGTCATGGGATCAGTGCTGCCTTCCGTCGCCGGGAGTCACAGGAATGGTGGAGGTCATAGGAGTGATGGGGGCCGTAGCCGTAGGACCGGCTGAGGCCGCAGGAGCCGTGGAGGTCGTGGGAGTGGCGGAGGCCGTCACGGCCGGGGGGAGGCGTTCGTGCCGGGTGCTCACGAGGCATCGGGGAGCCTCTCGATGAGCGAGTCGAGGTCGTCGAGCCAGCCGGCCGCCGTACGGGCCGTCCATCCCGCGTCGGCATAGGCCTTGTCGCGGCGGAGGGCTTCCTCGTCGTCCGCGCCGTGCGGTACGGCGACGACGGCGACGCGCACGCCGGAGTCCTTCCAGGCGAAGTCGGCCGGCCAGCCGCGTTCGCCGAGTTCGAAGCCGAAGACGGGGGCCTGCTTGCCGTGTTCGGCGAGCGCGCGGGCGAGCCGGGTGAGTGCCGAGTCCGGCTCGTCCTCCTCGAGGAGGGGCAGGATCTCCTCGTCCCAGGCGGCATCGCGCAGCAGCCGGGCGACGGCCCGCTCGGCCGCCGAACCACCGGCCTCCGCCTCGGCGACCGCGCTCGCGCCGGTGGGTGTCGCCTCCCGCACCGCCTCCTCGGCCGGCGGTGTCTCCCGCGGCCGGTGCACGGCGATGAGGGAGTCGAGTTCGCCGATGCCGCCGGTGACGGCCAGCACGTCGACCGGGAAGTCGGCCGCGCGGCTGCCGGCCAGCTGGACACCGTCCCCGCCGGCGAACGCGAGGAACTGCAGCAGGTTCGACCAGTAGAGCCAGGCCCGCCAGCGCAGCTTGTGCGCGTCGGTGCCCAGGGCCTCGTCACGGTCGTCCAGCACGGCCAGCGCGCTCCACCGCACCGCGTGCGGTTCCTCGCCGTCGCTCATGTCGACGGTGAAGAGGAGCGGGAGCCCGTACGCGTCGCTCGCCCGCAGCACCAGAACGGGCCCGTCGCCCGTGACCGGTTCCCCGGACGGCTCGAGGCCCGCGCCGTACGCGTCGAGCGCCGACCGCAGTGCCTGCCGTGCCTGGGCACGGTCCGCCTGCATGGCCAGGGGTGCGGGCTCGGCCATGAGGCCGGCCACCAGGGCCCTGGCGCGGCGCCCCCACCGCTCCTTGGCCGAGTCGCGCAAGTAGGCGAGGAGCCCCTCGACGGGGTTGGCGAACACGGCCTGCGCGAAGTCGGCGCGCGCGCCGCCCGTCTCCTCGTACCAGTCCTTGGCCGCGTCCTGCGCGCTGCGCGGGTACGGCGGCCAGACCGGCTCGGCCCTCGCCGCCTCGCCCTTCTCGAACAGTTCCAGGTCGTCCCAGGTGAGCTGGAAGACGACGTGGTTCCTGTCCCGCAGCCGGTTGCGCTTCTCGCAGTCCGAGGCGATGCGGTTGTGCGCGCGGGTGGCGTGGTAGCGGTGGCCGTCCAGGTAGACGGTGACGTACTCCTTGGGGCCGTCCGTGGACTCGAAGGTGAAGTCGGTCCGGGTGTACTCCATGTCCCGCTGCGCGGTGAGCCGCCAGTTGGTGCCCTGGCCGAAGCGCAGGTAGCCGCTGGCCGTGCTGCTCTCCTCCAGGACGGCGTCGCTCTCCTGGCCGGTCCAGGTGCGCAGGGCGGCCAGGAACCGGGCCTCCAGGTCGGACTCGACCTGCCTGTCCAGGCCGATCAGGTCCGTGCTGGGCAGCCGGGTGACCTTCCACAGGTCGACGGGTCGCCCGTCCTCGTCGAGCACCGGCCCGCCGTCCTGGTCGACCGGACCCAGCAGGTCGTTGATGATGCCCAGGGCCTCGAGGCGGGAGACGGTGTCCTGGTGCCGCTCCTCGGTGTAGCGGTGCAGGCAGCGGTGGCAGGCGAGCCGGCCCTCGTCGCGGCACGGGCACGTCAGCAGCGCCCGCCGGGCGTCGGAGAGCGCCGCCCGGAAGTGGGCTGGGTCGGTGAGCCGGTGCAGGTAGCCGGTGCCGCCCGGCAGGCGGTCGAAGAGCACCAGGAAGTGCCGGGTCTCGCCGGTGCCGTGGTCGGGCATGCGCGCCAGGGTCGAGTCCAGGTGCTGCGGGTCACCGCCGAAGTGCTGGTCGACGCCGAGGCGCAGGGCCGCCCGGAAGGAGTGGATCTTCTCGTCGACCAGGACGGTGGCGGCGGGCAGCAGCACCCGCAGCGCCTCGGTGCGCAGCTGGTGCGCCAGCAGCACCGGCTCCTGCGCCACCTCCTGCGGGTTCTTCCCCCGGCGCAGCGGGCACCACGGCTGGTGGTGCTTCAGCTTCGGGTTGCGTGCCGCCGCGGAGTCCAGGGCGTCGGTGTCGTGGTCGAAGACGGGCCGCCCGTCGGCGGTCGCCGCGCCGCAGCCCGTGCACACGTGGAACGGCGCCATCCGCACGCTGTGCCCGGCGAAGTCGTCCTCCGCCTTCGCGTCGAAGCGCATCGGGCCGACGTTCACCCGCCGGACGACGGCCGTGCGGCAGAAGTCGACGCCGAACGTCTGCGTCTCGTGCCGCCAGGAGGTCTTCGGTTCGATGTCCTCCTTCGCGATGTCGACCGCGTCGATCACCGTGTAGTACCGCTGCTCACGGTCGTCCTTGTCGTCGCTGATCCGGGCGTCCTCGCGTTTGTCCCGAGAGGTGACGACGGCGGGCTCGACGACCTTGTGCAGGCAGGAGCCGTCGTCCGCGATCCGGGCACTGCCACAGCGCGGGCACGGCGAGCGGTCGGCCTCGGCGTCTTCCGTGCGCACGTATCCGCACTCCTGGCAGAACCGCCACAGCCGCCAGTCGGGATCGGTGGCGGTCCCGATCTCCAGGCCGGTGACCTGGTGCTTGTAGCCGTTGACGTAGAACGTGTTGCCCGGCGCGAACTCGGACAGCGCGTAGCGGCGGGGCCGCTCGTAGGCGCGCGGCTTGGACTTGTACGTCTCCCGGCCGGTCCTCTCGTCGACGCCCTCCGGCCAGTACAGCGTGGCGTTCAGCGTGGTCACCGCGTCGATGAGCGCGTAGTTCGGCAGCAGCCCGAGGTCGCACAGGGCCTGCTGGGCGGTGGTGAGCCCGAGGGACAGCAGCCGTTTGCCGACCGACCGGTGCTCGGCGTCCAGCTCGGCCTTCTGCCGCGCCTGCTCGTCGTCGCTGTCGTGCAGTTCGTCGCGCGCCTCACCGATCAGCTTCAGCCGGCGGCGCAGCACCTCCTCGCCGCGCCGCCACTGGCGTTCGGCCTCCTCCGCCGCGCTGCGCAGCCCGCGGGTGGCGTACGCGCGCAGTTCGGCCCGGGACCGGTCGCTCACCCCCGCGGGGAACAGGTCCAGGAAACCGTCGACCAGCTGATCGGCGTGGGCGAGGGCTGCCTCGACCAGGTCGGCGAGGTAGCCGGAGGGGCCGAACAGCTCGGGGGCCCTGGCCGGTATCGCGGCCAGGGGCTTGCCGTCGGGGCGCGGCAGGCGCCCGCGCGCGGCCAGGTCCAGCAGATGGGCCAGGTACTGGCGGCGCAGGATCTCGATCGCCGACAGGTGGCTGCCCGGCGGCACGATCCGCCCGGCGATCATCTCGCGCGGCTGGTCCAGGAAGTACAGGTCGCGGCGGCTGCGGTCGGGGATCGTCAGCAGGAACGCGTTGCCGGTGCGCCGACCGGCCCGCCCGACCTGCTGGGCGTAGTTGGCGGGCCGGCGCGGCAGCGCGGCCAGCACGACGGCGGACAGGTCGCCGATGTCGATGCCCATCTCCAGGGTGGGCGTGCACGACAGCACGTTGGGGTCCTTGAACCCGGTGCCGTGCTTGAACGCCGCCTCGACCCGCTCCCGCTCCGGCCGGTTGAGCATCCCGGTGTGCTCGGCGGTGACGACCTGGTAGGTGCCCGCCTTGCGGTACAGCCGCCGGTAGTAGTCGTCCCGGTAGTTGCGGTCCCGGTGGTGCACGCCCAGCTCCTCCGGGCGGTTCCCGGCGACCAGCCGGCCCCGGCGGCAGCGGTACGACGGGCACGGCTGCCCGTGCCACTGGTCCAGCAGCTCCGGATGGACCGTCTGCTCCCAGAAGCAGACCGGGCAGCGCACGAACGCCTCATTGACGACGTCGTCGCCGAGCAGCCGCACGTCGACCGCACCCGGCTGCAGCCCGTACACCCGCAGGCTGCCGTCGGCCGGGGTGCGCACCGACAGCAGCCCCGCCGTGACCAGCTCGGGCAGCAGCCGGTTCCAGAAGCCGGCCGTCTGCTCGCGGGGCAGGTCGAGGCAGCGCTGCGCCCAGCGTTCGTACCAGGACAGCCGGCCCGTCGCGAAGTCGAACTCGCTGTTGGTCTTGGGCTGGTCCAGGAGGAACACCGGGGCCGCGACACCGCGGGGGAAGGCGCGCATGCCCACCGGCCGCTTGCCCCAGATGAAGTAGCGGCTGGTCCCGGCCTCCCTCAGATAGCCGTCCAGCCACTTGTGGCCGATCGCGCCCCTGGTGCGCAGCCGCTCCAGGAGGATCCGCAGGAACGCGAGGTAGCGGGCGTCGTCCTGCTCGACGGGCGGCAGCCCGCCGCGCCGTCCCTCCTCCGCCAGATGTGCGCCCTTCACGAGCGCGACCGCCGCCCGCGTGTCCGCGATACGCACCTGGGCCGCCGCCGTCCGGGTCAGCTCCAGGGTGCGGCCGTTGCGGGAACGGAACCCGAACTCCATCAGCGCCTCGAAGGCGAAACGCTCACCGATCAGGTTCCACGTCCTGCGGTCGCCGCCGCGTCCCTGGCCGGACAGCAGCCGCTGGACGCCCCGGATGTCGTGCAGGTCGGTGGGGACGACCGCGGCGAGCGTCCTGCGGTCGGTGGTGGCCGCGACGACGTCCGCGATCAGGTCGTTGAGCGCGGTCGGACGCTCCTCCGACAGGTGCTTCTTGAACAGGGCGCGCAGGGAGAAGGTGTACGACCGGGAGGCGACGAACCCGGCCCGGTGCGCGGCGTCCTGCACCGAGTCGTTGAACATCAGCGTCTTGTCCTCGCCCTGCTCCTCGTCCAGCTCACCTCCCGTGAACAGCTGGGTCACCGAGGCCGCGGCGAGCGCCGCCGCACCCGTACCGAGGAAGCGGATCGCGTTGCGCGAGCCGCACGCCGGGCACCAGTCCTCCTCGGCCGCCGTGTTCGCCGTCTCGCCCAGGTTGACCAGCACGAAGGCCGAGTCGCCGGTGGCCGGGCGCGGCTGTCCGTCCCCGGGCGCGTAGTCCCTGACCGGGTCGGGCAGCCGCAGCGTCCGGTTCGGCCCGTCCAGGACGCGCAGCTGCCCGCCCCGGCCGGCGGAGAGCGCGGAGATGGCCCGCCCGCCGTCCACCCCGCGGCCGGCCGACGCCATCGGAGCGGCACCGGAGCCCTCGCGGGCCTCGGCGTCCGTCGCCGCGATCAGGTTGCGCACCCGCATCTTGTCCTGGCTGACCGAGGCCCGCCGGATCTTGTGAGAGTCGACCTGGACGTGGGTGTCGTCCGTCTCCGGGGAGAACACCGCCCAGCCCGAACGCCCGCAGTCCCGGCAGTAGACGGCGGGCAGGAACAGGTTCGCGGTCTGGCCGGCCGTCGCCGTGGTGACCGGCGCCGTCCGGGCGTGCTGCTCGCTCTGCCGATCCGTAGTGCCGGCCGCGTCCCACTGGAACTCCGCCTTCGGCCACGGCAGCACCCCGCGTACGAGGCGGGAGACCGAGCGGGCCCACTGGTGCACCTCGATCTGCACCAAGGGCCGCGGCCGCTCCGGCGTGGACTCCGGGTCGCGGGCGACGGCCAGCAGTGCGACGAACCGGGCGAGGGCGGAAGCGGCGACCTCCGGCCGTTCGGTGATCGTCTTGCCCCACGACCGCGCGCCCCTGCGCCACATCAGGTCGAGCACTTCACCGGTGGTGCGGACCTCGCCGTCCAGCGCCTGCATGACGGCGGACGTCAGCGTCTGCCGCTTCAGGTTCCGGCCCAGCAGGAACGGGTCCGTCTCGCGCGTGCCGGTCACCGTCTCGACGAGGTCGGCGAACTCCGCCTTCCCGAGGGACGGGTCGGGCAGCAGCGCAAGCTCGTCGGGGGAGGGGTCCGGCAGCGCCGGGTCGAAGTCGTCCGGCGGGATGAACTCGTCGACGCTCTGCCGGTCCTCACCGATGATCGCGTCCTCGGTGAACCGCGTCCCGAAGATCTGGGTCGCGACGTCGAGGAGCTGACGCACCCCGTCCCCGTCCGTGCCGGACGCGAGCGTCGCGGACGTGGCGACCGGGCAGATCCGCCCCAGCGGGTTCCCCGGCTCCGACGCCCCGACGGCGGCGGCCAGGCGCCGCAGCAGCATCGCCACGTCGGTGCCCTGGGCGCCGTCGTAGGTGTGGAACTCGTCCACGACGACGTACCGGATGTCCGCGCCGTTCCACAGCGCCGCGTCCTGGGAGCGCTGGAGCAGCAGGTCCAGCATCTTGTAGTTCGTGATCAGGATGTCCGGCGGCGACACCCACATGTCGGAACGGCGGGTGTACACCCGGTCGTACGTCGTCTCCGCCCGGTCCCCGATGTACAGGCCGGCGCGGAGCTTGCCGAGGTCCGCGTCGTGCGCGCACAGCAGGTCGTTGATGCGCTGCGCCTGGTCGGTGGCGAGCGCGTTCATCGGGTACAGGAACACGGCCTTGACGCCGCTGTGGCCCGCGTCGCGCTCGCGCGCGCAGTGGTCCAGGACAGGGTAGAGGAACGACTCGGTCTTGCCGGAACCGGTGCCGGTCGTGACGAGCGTCGGCCGCGGGGTCCGCCCGCCGGCCGACGACAGCCGCTCGAACGCCCTGGCCTGGTGGGCGTACGGGGTCCAGTCGTCCGTCCGCCGCCAGTCCAGCAGCTCCTTCCAGGAGTCGCCAGCCCGCGTGAACGGCGTCCGTATCCGCAGGAACGGCCCCCGGAACATGCCGGACGTCTCGTCCCCCAGGAACCGGTGCAGCGACTCCCGGGCGCCCTCGTCGGTCAGCGCGTACGTCGTCGACAGGTACTGCAGCAGGCTCTCCTTGAGTCCCTGCGCCTCGAGCGTCGGCCTCACTGGCTGGGAACCTCCTGCTTCACCGGGTCCCACTCACCCCGGGCGACGGCCTCGTCCAGCCGCCTCTGGAAGTAGGCGTGCGCCTCACGCATCTCCTTCTCCCGGTCGGCCTTGTAGAAGGGGGCGGTGTAGCCGTCGGGGACGGGGGCGTTGTCGGGGTCGGCGAGGTAGGCCTGGAACTGGCCCCAGGTCTCCTTGGTCTGCCGCTGCCCGATCGTGCGGGCGTTCCCGGCGAGCTTCCATCCCTCGGCGTCGAACCAGGTCACGGCTTCGTACTTCTGCAGCACGGGGAAGCGGCCCCGGTAGGCGGCGATGAGCGCGTCGGCGTCCATGCCGAGCCAGACGGCCACGAGGGCGTCGATCTCGACGAGGGCGGACCGGCGGGCGCGCTCGGTGCGGAGGGGGGTGCCGCGGTGCCAGTCGGGGGTGACGTCGTTGAGGGGCTGGAGGCCGGGCCAGGGGAGGGCCCAGCCCTTGTCAGCCACCCAGGAGGGCTCGTAGAGCTTCGCCCACAAGTCGGCGTATGCCGTCGTGAGGCAATTCATTCGAGCGGCTCGCAACAGTAGGTCAGAAGCGAGGGGGTGAGCTGGATGAGGGGCAGGAGTGGCTCTAGCCGACTGAGGGTGGAGATCGCTACGTGCCGTGGCGCGCAGGAAATAGTCCAAGGGCAGCGATGCAAAAAATCCTGCCAGCAGCATTGTGCTGCGCAGGTCTGGCATCGCGAGGCTGTAGAGGCCGCCGACGTGTGCGCAGCCGGGCGGAATGATCGCTGCGTAGAGTGCCCGCTCTGTATCCGGAGCGATCTGACGACGCCAAGCCAGCCGATAGAAGGTAGTGAACCGTCGTCGCGATCGGGCAATCAATATCTCGTCAACTTTGGTAGGGTCAGCGTTATCTGGCGACACGTGGTCGGACTGTGCGACCTGCTCGCGGGCGCGGGCTAGCGCTTTCTCTTCTTTACGTAGCCTTCTGAGGGCGGAGTAATCAACCCAGCGATCCTGAGCCGTTAGGAACGCCTGGGTTCGCCCCTTCGCTCGCACATATTCTGTGTCGGACACGAAACTAGGGGAAAGGGCCATCAAGTCAGCCCCGTATGGGTCGTTACTGCTGGCGTCGTGACGCTTGAAGATGGGAGTGGCGACGCTGATCTGTGTGCCCTTAAGGATCACATGGCGCCAGCGGTTGGGCTGATACTTGAGACCAGTGGAGGAATCCGGACGATTATAGTCGATCAGATTTTCCCTCTTGGCTCCACTTTCATGGTAACCAGCGCTGATCTGCGGGGAGAGGGCACGCAGCCGCAAGGGGTAGTCCGCCAGCGCACCAATTGCGCTGGCCTCCGCTGTGCTAACGGGGAATAGCAGTCGCGCCTGTTCGACCGGTCCGTCCTCTTCGTCCAGCAGGCGCTGCCAGACAGCAAGCAGATCTGTATCAACGTGAATGACCCGCGACCGGTGCGGTCGCTCGTCGAACTCGGCGTTACGGTAGCGGATGCCGGGGGCGTCGCCACTGCCGTCATGCGCGGCAGAAAAACGCAAGGCGTCAGCCGACACCAGCCAGGAGAGGTGGTCAAAGCCGATGTTCTGCTGGCGGCCGTATACGTGCACGCCGAAGTGCGTGGTATGTCCGACAGGCTTGGGGAAAAACCTCCAGACCGCGTTGACGAAGTCACCGTGAATGCGAAGTCGTCGGTAAGCGGCTTGTCTGAGTGCACCTTCTTTGTCGCCGGTGAAGTGAGTATCGGGGTGGACAAGTCCCGACGTCCCCCATAGCGACGCGTGGGCCCACACCTGGCACATGAAGGCCCGGTACAGGTCCGGCTGTGTGCCGGTCAGCAGCGGATAGACCTGCGACGCTCCGAAGACCGCGACCTGCCCAGTGACATTGGTCAGCTCGTCCAGCACGTACTGACGAGCCTTCGGCAGCCGCAGAAGCTCGGCCCGCCGCTCCTCCTTCTCCGCCGTCGACGCCCGCTCCGTGAGTTCGAACCACGGCTCGTGCTCGGCCAGCACCGAACCCTCGTTCCACCGGGGTCGCACCCACGGCGGATTACCCACCTGCAGATCGAACCCGCCCCCCTGCGCGAAGACCAGCGCGAAGTCCAGTTCCCAGTGCAGGAAGCCCTGTTCCTCCGCGATGTTGGTGACCGTGTGCATCCAGGGGAAGCGGGTCTCCGGGTCGGCGAGGTCCATCCCCATCAGGTGGGGGAGGTTCTTCTCGAAGTCCTTGAGCGCGTCCAGGTTGTCGAACTCGGTGACCAGGTTCTGCTCGTCGGGGTCGACGGTGCCGAGGAGGGCCTCGAGGAAGTCCAGCCAGTCGTCCAGCTCGACCAGCGGAATGGTGTCCCGCCACGTCCGCTGCTTGGACTGCTTCGGCGCACCCCGCCTGGACTGGCCGCTCGCCTCCACCGCCTGCAGGGCGATGAGCGGCTCGTCCTCCGCCGCTGCGGACACCAGCGTCTCCTGCGTCGGCCCCGACGCGAACAGCATGGTCTGCTCGGTGAAGCGCGGCTCCGGGACCGCCGCCGTCAAGCCCTCGCTGCCCTCACCGGGCCCCGTCGCGTCCCCGCCGATCAGCGGCACTCCCAGCAGACCACCGAGCGCGTCGGCGGAGGCCACCGCCGGCACCGTGGCGTCGTAGGCCCCGTCCGTGCCGTCCAGCAGGGACGCCTTGTCCGCCGGCCAGAACCACAGCGCGCACCACGCGTCCATGACCTTCTTCAGACGCCAGTACGGCGTCTCCGTGGCCTCGAACAGGTCGGCCATGACCTGTTCCTTCGGCACCGCGCCCGCCGCCGTGCGCAGGAAGTCGTACTCGGGGTCGCCCGGCTCGGCGCCCCACACGTCGATCTTGCGGGCGATCGCCGCCTCGGAGAGCCGCATGCGCTTGATGACGAGCGACCACAGGAACTCCGCCCGCTTGGCCGCGTCTCGCAGCCGCGTGAACTGGGAGGACGCCTCACGCCTCGGCCTGCCCGCCTTGTCGAGCTTGGGCGTGCCGTCCTTGTTCAGGTGCGCGGTGCTGCGCTTCGGCCGCTGGAGGATGCCCTTCTTCCAGGCGGCCAGGCGCGCCACCTCGTCCTTGGCGAGTTCCTTGGCCTCCTTGGAGCCGGTCACGGCCGCCCACCCGGGGCTGGGCAGCAGGAACTGGTGGACCGCGTCGGCGGGCAGCGGCTGCGGCTCGCCGTCCTTGAGGAACGGCAGCGGTGTCGGGGCGAGCGTGTTCTTCGCCGCGAGCCAGGCCTTCGCCGGGGAGGCGACGTCCTCGCCCGCGTAGACCGCCCGGCGGCCGCCGATCAGCGAGTTGCCTCGGCGCAGGTGCAGCCCGAACCACGGTGCCCGCATCCCCGGATGCATCGTGTTGAGCCAGAGGGAGACTTCCGCCAGCTCCACGCCCGTGGCGTTGAGGTCGACGCCGTACGCGTTGTGCAGGGCGACGTACGCCTTGACTTTCTGCTTCTCCGTCAGCGCGGACGAGGCGGGCAGGGAGACGCCCAGTTCGTCCTGGCGGCGGCGCAGGTACTCCTCGGCGACCTGGTTGATCGCCTCGTTGAGGAACGCGCCGGAGCCCAGCGCGGGCTCGCAGATCTTGTACTTCAGCAGCTCGGACGCCCGCGTCCGGACGACCTCGCCGTTCTCGTCGCGCTCCTGGTCGAGGAGGTGCTTGAGCGCCAGCTCGACGGTCACCTTGGTCAGGGACTCGGGGGTGTAGTACGAGGCGGAGGTCTCGCGGTCGCGGCCGGCCAGCCGGTAGACGAACTCGCCCACCTTGTACTTCTTCGGCCCGCGCAGGCCCTTCACCGCGTCGTGCTCGTCGTACTCGACCCAGGTCTTCTCCGGGTACTCCTTCAGCCGGTGGGCGGGCACCAGCCAGGAGCCCTTCTCCGGGTCACCGCCCTTGGCGACCTCGCACAGCTCCTCCTCGGCGATGATGCCGGTGTACGACATCAGGCCCTCGTACACGGCGCCGAGCTGGTTGATGCCGAGGTTGCGGTAGGAGATGAAGCCGCCGCGCTCCCCGCGCCGCCTGGCCTTCTTCATGGTCAGCAGCCGCAGCACCTCGTGCAGGGCGTGGTTGCGCAGCCGCAGGTCCAGCCACTTCGGGTCGGTGTCCTCGTCGCTGCGGGGGTCGAGGACACCCCGGCCGATGAGACGGATGGACTTCGGCTCGAAGAGTTCGCTGCGCAGCGGCTCGAAGCGCAGGCCGCGGTCCTCGCTGCGCCGCTTGGCCTTCAGCTTGCGGGTCTCCTCGTCGTCGTCCGGCAGGTCGTCGTCGGGTTCCGTCCCGTAGGGGCGGTGGCCGCGGTTGACCTTGTTGAACAGGACGTCGAGGGAGGCGAAGAGGTGGTGGCCGTTCCTGGCCTCCTCCTCGACAAGCTGCTCGTCGCGCTCGACGAGCTCCCGCAGCCGCGCCACCGAGTACCCGGCCTCGTAGGTGCCGTCGTCGGCGGGCAGGATGCCCAGCTCCGGGCGGGCCTCGGCGTACAGCAGGAACAGGATGCGATAGAGGTAGCGCAGCGACTCGCGGGTGAGTTCCTTGGCGAACGGCAGCTTCGGGTCCTCGATCCGCCGGGGCTCGATGCCGGCCTGCTTCAGCCGGGCGAGGACCTCGTTGGCGATGATCTCGACCGAGCGCTGCAGCCCCTCACGCAGTTCCCCGGAGACGCCGACCGCGTTGTCGCGGGAGGCCTTGACCAGGGCGTCGATGCCCGGCCCCTTGCCGTCCTCGGCGGGTGCGAGCAGCTCGTGGCTGAAGAGGGCGGCGATGGTCGCCAGCTCGCCGCCCTGCTTGCGGTCGTTGCGTTCCAGCGCGGCGTCCAGGTTGGCGGCGAGGAAGCGGCCCTCGCCCCACACCTGGCGGTCGGCCAGGACGATCACGCCGCCGCACAGCAGCAGCACGAAGCGGGGCGGCTCCCCGCCCGGCTCGCCCAGTTCGCTTTGGAAGAGCCAGGTGGCGAGGGACTGGCCGCTCTCGTAGACCTCGCTGCCGCTCACCCGCAGGGGGTGCTGCAGCCGGCCGGGGCCGTCCGCGTCCAGGGCCGTGTCGTTGCCGGCGGCCCAGCCGCACTCGAGGGCCACGATGCCGTCGCCGTGCCAGGCCGTGGTCACGGTGTGCTCGCGCCCGGCGCGGTGGACGGTCAACTGGCGCCGCTCGGGGGCGCCGGCGAAGCCGAGGGCCGCCAGTACCTTGTCGTGCCAGGCGCTGAGCCGCTCGCGCCAGTCGGCGTCGTCGTAGGTGTTGAGTCGGGCTCCGGCGGCGGCGCTGTTCTCGTCGGCGTCGTCCTCGGCGTCCAGCTTGGCGCGTTCGGCGAAGAAGTTGCGGTACTCCTCCGAGAGGTACGTGCCGCGCAGGGCGCGCAGCATCTCCCTCGGCGTGGGACGCGGGTCCTTCTCGTCGCCCTCCCGGACCGTCCAGGTGGCGAGGAGGCCCTTCTTGAGGTCCTGGCCCAGCTGCTCGGCGAAGTAGTGGGCGGACAGGTACTCGCCGCGGTTGGAGAAGGAGTCGAAGTCGGTGCTCATCGGGTGGTCTCCCCAGCGGCGGAGGTGGACAGGGGCTGCAGGACGCAGAGCAGGCGCAGCATGGGCGCTCCGGAGGTCTTCAGCGACTTGATGAGCGTCTTGCGGCGGCTTGCCGTGAGGTTGATGCTGTTGCGGCCCTTCGCCGAGCGGGCGGAGGCAAACAGGGCGTCCTGCTGCCACCGCGTCACGCGCTTCTCGTATGGGGCGAGCATCTCGTCGATCCGCCGCGTGTACTCGGCCTCTCGCTCACGCAGGTACCGTGCGGCCTCGTCGACCGCCCGGGGGACGAGCCGTTGTAGCGCCTCGCGCTCCTCTTCGGGGACGGCGCGGCCGGGCATCTTCGGGCCCACGCCGCACGCGTCGAGGAAGGCTGCGTCCATGCGTACGACACGGGGCGCGTCGGGCAGGCCGACGACGGCCATCCACTCCACCACGGTGGGGCGGCCCAGCGCGTTGGAGTGGATGCCCTGCACCAGGTGGACCGGGCCGGTCAGTTCGTCCGGCAGACGGGGGTCCAGCTTGGCCGCGGCGGCGGTGTCGGGACGGCAGGCGAGGACGAACGCCTCATCGTGGCGCAGGGACGCCAGCGCCTTGTCGGTCACCCACTCCAGCACGGGATGCACGTCCGAGACGTAACTGACGTTGGGCCACTGGGTCTTGGACGACTCCCGGGCCGCCTTCAGCCGCTTCTCCCCGAGCCCCTTGTCGAAGGTGATCCGCAGCCGGCCGGGGGCCTTGCTGGTGGGCAGGATGTTCTGCTCGGTCAGGTACGACTTGGGCAGTGCCTTGAAGCGGTACTGGAGGTCGGCCGGCGGCTCGAAAGCGATGGTGCCGTCGTCCTCGTGGCGCAGCTTCAGCTCGTTGTCCGCCCCCGTGGGGCAGATCTGGCGCAGGGCCTCCTCGAAGTAGGCGGAGGTGGAACGGAACAGGTTCGGGACGGTCGCGTACGCCACGTCGTCCTGGGCCTGCTTGGCGCCGATGTTGCCCATCAGCTTCCGGAGCATCGACGGGGCGCCGCCGCTGGACCGCTTGATGGACTCCTCCACCGTGCGGCCGGCGAGCAGGTCGCGGGTGAGGCGGTTCTCCTCCTCCTGCGCCCGGTACAGGCCGGTGACCGCCTCGGCCGAGCCGTCGATCCGGTGCGCCTCCTCCTCGCGCCTGAGGAGCTTCGCGCCGACCAGCCGGTCGTCGAGCGGCAGGGCCTCCCCGGTCTCCGGATCACGGCGCCACTCCACGTCGCTGGTGAGGACCAGGGCGCGGAACTGCGGCTTCTCCTTCTGCCCGTAGCGGTCGACGCGGCCGTTGCGCTGCTCGATGCGGATCAGCGACCAGGGCAGGTCGTAGTGGACGAGCTGGTGGCACTCCTGGTGGAGGTTGACTCCCTCGGAGGCGACGTCTCCTGTGAACAGGATGCGCACCGGGTCGTCGCGCAGCCCGAACTTCTCGACGATCCGCTTCTGCTCGTCCTCGTTGGTGGCCTCGCCGTGCATCACCTGCACCGCTCCGCCGTACACCAACCAGGGCCGGTTCTTCTTCTCGCCCGCCTCGACGGATCCACTCTTCTGGAATCCGAGCCGGGCGGGCACGACCTCGGCCAGCCAGGTCAGCGTGGGGATGCGCTCGGAGAAGACGACGACACGGGTGTCCGAACCCGGACCGACGCCGATCTTCCTCAGCTGCTCGACCAGCGCGTCCAGCTTCGCGGAGTCCTCGTCCCCGATCTCGCCGACCAGCCGCTCCAGCTCCACGATCGCCTCGCGCTCGACCCTGAGCGCGGCCTCGCGGGCGGCCAGGTCTTCGTTCTTCTTCACCTTCGCGGGCCTGGCCAGGTAGCGGCGCCGCGCCTCCAGCGACTTCTGGAGCGCCTTGTGCGAGGAGAGGAAGGCCTTGAGGAAGTTGTACGCGGCGAGCGGATCGGCGCAGACCGAGGAGGCGGCCGGATCGCGCGGGATCCAGCGGGCGGCCAGCTCCTCGAAGACCGCACGCTCCTTCCTGGTGGCCTGTGCGGGGACGGGCTCGGACGGGCCGCGGTCGGCCCACACCCCCTTGAGGGAGTCCCGAACCTCCTTGTCCGTCTTGGTGCGCCGGATGTAGAGGTGGTCGAGATCCTTCACGTCGTAGTCGGACGGGTTCGCGATCGCCGCCTCGTCCAGCATCCTGATCAGCTCGGCGAACGACTCGGCGTCGCCGTTGTGCGGGGTCGCCGAGGCGAGGATCAGCGCGTCGGTGCGGCGGGCCAGCAGGCGGGCGAGGTCGTTGTTCTTCGTGCCGCGGTTGACCAGGTTGTGGGACTCGTCGATCACGACGGCGTCCCACTCGGTGGAGTCCAGGTGGTGGGCGTACACGTCACTCTTGAGCGTGTCCACGGAGATGATCGCCCGTTTGAAGTACGCGAACGGGTTCCGTCCCGCAGGGATGTCCTGCTGGATGCGCTGGATGCCCGTGGAGTCGAGCCGGACGAGCGGGATGGAGAAACGGGTCCACAGCTCGCGCTGGAACTGCTCCAGGACGTGCGCCGGTGTGACCACGAGGATCCGCTCGCCCCGCCCGCGCCGGATCAGCTCGGCCAGCAGGATGCCGATCTCCAGCGTCTTGCCGAGGCCCACCACGTCTGCGACGAGCACCCGCGGCTGCGGGTTCTTCATCGAGAGAGCCAGTTCGGCCGGCCGAAGCTGGTGGGTCTGCTTGTCCATCAGGAAGCTGTCGGCCAGCGCGAGCCCGTGCTCGGTCTGGGGCAGTGCCGTCTTGCGGATCACGGCCTCCAGGTAGAGGCGCGCCTTGCGGTGGTTGGGGGAGTCGTCGGGGACCAGCTCGGTCTTCCGCGGATCGAGCACCTGGATGTCGTCGAGCCGGCTGTAGAAGACGGCGTCGGTGCCCCGCACGAACGGGGAGACGCCGGTCACCTCCACCATCCAGCCGTCCCGCGCCGTGGGCGCGACCTTCCGGACGAGCCACTGCTCGTCGCGGACCCGGACCTGGGCGCCCGGCGCGTAGGCGACCGCCCCGCCGTCCGGTCGCGCCACGTCCCCCGACGTGTCGAGGACGATCCCGTCCTCACTCACCGCGTCGAGCACGTCCTGGCCGTCATCGTCCTCGGCAACGATGGTCACGTGCTGCTCCATTTCCCGCCCTCGATCTTCCTGAGCCGCCGTCGTGCACGGCTCGTCCGCGTCCCTGCTGATCGCGTGCCACCGGCCCCGTGTCTCCCACGGCGCCACCGGAGGCCGGGCTCAGAGGCTTGGCTGTGCGGCGTACCGGGCCCGCAACTCCTCGGCCACGCGCAACGACGCGGGTGGCCGCCCCGGCTTGCGGGCCGCGGGCACGGGGACCTCGGCCGCCGGGCCAGGGGGTGCCGCGCTGCTCTCCGGGGGGTCGGACACGTCCGTGGCCTCGGTCTCCCCGGTTGCCTCGGCGGCGTCCTCCTCGTCCGGCTCCGGAGCGGCCGGGGGAGGGCTGTCCAGAGGGCTGTCCGGTTCGGCCTCGTCCAGCGTGACCGCCCGTTCGGTGAGCCGCTCCCACACGGCCGGCGGGTCGGTCCCGGGTGCCGCCGACGCCCCCTCTCCCGTCGCGGTGGCGTCGATCAGGGCGTGCCGGGCTGCCATGGGGGACAAGCCCGCGGTGGACAGCACATTCGTGCATCCGGCCATCACCGCGTCGAGGGAGGGCCGGTCGGCCGGGTCGTGCGCCAGCATGGAGCCGATCAGCGGTGCCAGGGCCTCGGGGAGACCGCTCAGGTCCGGGGCGTGGTCGGGGTGGGCGACCTGCCCGACGATCGCCTCCCAGCGCGCCCCGTCGTAGGGGTAGTGCCCGGTGGCCGCGTACAGCAGGACCGTGCCGAGCCCGTACACGTCGGCGGACTCCTTGACCTTCGTCCGCCCCAGCGCCTGCTCGGGCGGCATGCAGCGCACGGTGCCGATGATCATTCCGCTGTGGGACAGCGTGTCCTTGGAGGTGTCGAGGAACGCCCCGAGACCGAAGTCGATCAGGATGGGGCCGTACGCGCCGAGCATGACGTTCTGAGGCTTGAGGTCCCGGTGGAGCAGCCCCACCGCGTGAACGGCCTGGAGCCCTTCCGCGAGCAGGGCGCCGAGGCTCGCCACCAGGGGGACGGGCAGCGGGCCGTTCCCGTCCACGTACGTCAGCAGTGTCTGGCCCGGCACGTACTCCATGGCCAGCCAGGGCCGCTCCGCGTAGGGGTCGGCGTCCAGGAAGCGGGCCACCCGGTTCGTCCCCACCACCGTCCTGGCGATGAGCGCTTCCTTCTCGAAGCGCGCACGGGTGACCGGGTCCAGCCGGTCCGAGCGGATCAGCTTCACCGCGACCGGGTCGCCGGCGGGCGAGAAGGCCAGGTAGACCTCACCCATTCCCCCCGAGCCCAGCTCCCGCTCGACCACGTACCGGCCGATCTGCTCGGGCACCCCATTCATGAACCGTGCGTATCCTCTCGTGCACCGCATGTCCCCCCACGCGGCCTTCAGCAGGCCTACACCTTAATCCTCAAAGGGGAGCGGAGGGACCCATCCCTCTCATTAACGTGCGAAAAGGCCCTCGGCCTGGAAAAGAGGGGAGACGAGGCGACCGGTGGCGGACCAGGGGTGCCGGGCCGCCACCGGAGGAAAGATCGTGACCGGGGTGGAGCGTCACGGCCCCGGGCACGGCGGGTCAGGTCCGGTCCCGCCCCAGGCTCGCGACGAACCCGGACCATGCGCTCCGCGTGAACGCGAGCCGAGGGCCGCCGCGCTCCTTGGAGTCCCGTACGTGTATCGCGGCCACGTCGGCGGCGATCTCGACGCACTCGCCTCCTTCGTCACCGCTGTAGCTGCTCTTGAACCAGTTGAGCTGTTCGGTGTTCATAGGTCTCCCAGCATCTTCTCGAGCAGGCGCAAGGACTCGCGTGGGGTGAGTGCCTGCCCTCGGATGCTGCCATGCTTCGCGGCCAGGACACGCACTTCTTCCGGGTCAGTGATGAGGCGGCTGAAGTGCTGGACCTCCAGATAGGCGACCTGCGGTTTGCCCTTCGGGGTGAGCAGTGTGAACGGGCCTCCCATGCCCGCATGTTCCTCGCTCATGGTCGGCATGACCTGGATTTCGACGTGGCGCAACCGGCCGATACGGAGGAGCTGTTCCAACTGGCCGCGCTGTACGGCCGGGCCGCCGAACGGCTGGCGCAGAATGGTCTCCTGGACGACGGCGCTCACGGTCGGCGGCGGCCATCGGGTCATCAACTCCTGCCGAGTCATCCTCGCAGCCACACGTTCCTCGATGGTCTCTTCGTCGAAGAAGGGCTGCCGACTGCCGAACACGGCACGTGCGTACTCCCGGGTCTGGAACAAGCCCGGCACCGCCTGATTGGCGAAGTAACGGAGCTCAACCGCCTCCGCCTCCAACCGCGCGTAGTCCCGGAACCACTCCGGATGCCGCACCCTGCGCCGGGTCTTCGCCCGTTCCACATCTTCCGCGGCCGACGCCAGCAGGCCCCCGCAGTCCAGCAACCGGTCCACCGCGACCAGAAGTTCCGGCTGAGGCGTCCGCCGGGCCCGCTCCACCGACGAGATCGTCTCCTCGCCGTACCCGATCCGGTCGCCCAGCTCCTTCTGGCTCAGCCCGGCCCGCTCCCGGGCGACCTTGATCTGTCGCCCCAGGGCCCGGAACAGGTCCGCGACCTCGTCCGTACCGTCCGCCCCGCCGCCCGTGGGGACCCCCGTGCCCGACTGTGCTGCCATGCCGTACCACCACCCTGTTCCCTGTACCGAGGACGAACCGGCGAGGGCCCGGCCGGGTCACGGCCGGACGCCCGTACGCCCCACCGTCCGCACCGGGACAGTCACCCTGCGTACCACCCGGAGTGCTCCCCACGGTAGGACGACTCGGTCACCCTCGGTAATGTGAATCAGGAAACCGTCACCGCACCCGGTGAACCGATCGTCGGCACGGCCCGCTTCCGTACCTTGTTTCCCACCACCGCGCACGGTGCGCACACCGCGCGTCACGCCGCCGAGCGTTGGCTGGCCGAGCGGAAGGGCGGGCCGGAGGCCGCCGGCGACGACAGCGCGGCCACGGCCTCCCTCCTCATCGCCGAACTGACCGCGAACGCGGCCCTGCACGGCCGGGTGAGGGGCAGAGCCGCACGCCTCGCCCTCACCCTGACCCCCACCACCCTGCGGATCGAGGTCACCGACGCGCGGGGCGAGCGCCGCCCCGTGCCGGCCCCGGCCGTCGATGCCGACGGCGAGTCCGGACGGGGTCTGCTCCTGGTCGCCTCGCTCGCCGACGCCTGGGGCTGCGAGCCGTACCCGCCGGGCGGCAAGACGGTGTGGGCGGAGTGCGCCCGGCGGGCACCGCTCAGGACGGGTTCCGGCTCTCCCAACGGTCCCGGAACCACGTCAGCGTCTCGGTGAGCAGTTCCCGGTTGCGCTCCTTCTCCAGCAGGGACAGCCGGATGTTGGGGCGCAGCTCCAGCTTGCCCTCCGGGATGTCGACGCCGTCCAGGGCGTTGAGGCGGGTCAGGAGTTCGGCGCGCAGCGCGCGGTCGGTGAACGGCTCCCGTGCGGCCATGTACTGGAACACCACCTCCGCCGTGCCTCCGCGCCCGGCGCCGGGGTAGAGCGTCATCGGCCAGATGCCGCGCCCGGGGCCGCCCGCCTCGCCGAGCATGAGGTAGGCGCTCGTGGTGACGTGTCCGGCGCCGTGGCCGATCCAGCCGCCCAGGGATTCCCAGTGGGCGAAGAGCGCGCGGACCGCTTCGACCGTCTCGGGGGAGTCGTCCGCGGCGAGCTGGCGGAAGAACCGTTCGGCGCGGGTCTCCGCGTCCGGTGCTTCCGCGGTTCCGTCCTGAGCGGTGTCCTCGCCGTCCGCCCGGTCGTCGTCCGTGCCGGCGAGCAGCGCGGCGAGGTCGTCGGCGGTGAGCCGCTGGGCCGGGTCGGCGGACCCGGTGGCCGTGAAGCGGACGCCGTCGGCGGTCAGCCGGGCGCGGACGTCGTCGCTTCCCGCCTCCTGGGGGGTCGCCCACCGGAAGCCGTCGGAGACCTTGCCCTCGGAGGTGAGGACGCGGTACGCGTTGACCACTCCGGGGGTGTTGGCCAGGTGGTTGCCCACGGCCTGGGCGCCGGAGCCGAGGAACGCAGCGAGGTCGCCGTACGAGGTCCAGGTGCCGTGGGGGAGCGCGGCGAGGACCTGGTGGGCGAGCTGCCAGTCGCGGTTGCGCTCCGCGCGGCCGACTCCGCGCTGCGGGGCCGGCCACAACGCGATCGCACGGTCGGCGAGTTCGTCGGCGCGGGCCAGGATCTCGCGCACGCCCCAGCGCTCGGTGGCGGCGATGCGGCGGTTCATCTCCAGGTGGCTGCCCCGCAGCAGGTCCTGCTTGCGCTCGAAGGGGTGGTTGGACAGCTCCGCGTTGACGGCGGTGAGCGTCAGGTTGCCGAGGGTGTGCTGGAACCGGGCGTGCAGTTCCTCCGCGGTCTCGCCCTCGTCGGCCTCCTCGCCCAGCGTGCGCAGCCACTCGTCGCCGGGTGACTGCGGCATGACGTGTTCGACGGTGAGCTGCGCGGCGGCGAAGTCGACCGGCTCGGGATGTCCGTAGCTCTCCTCCAACCGCTGCAGCACCAGCTTGCGCTGCTGCCACCGGCCGTACTGGTAGAACGGCGCCGTCCTGATCTTCTCGCGCAGTTCGGCGTCGTCGGGCCAGAAGCGGTTCTCGGAGGAGAGGAGCCGGTGCAGCCCCTCGGTGACGGGCACGTCGAGCGGGAGCTGCCCCGGCACGGCCTGGAAGATCCGGTTGAGGTTGTTGGTCGGGACCCGGCAGATCATCCGGCGGACGAGGAAGCTCTCGATGTACGCCAGGGCGCGGGCGGTGCCGGCGGAGTCCAGCTCCCCGCGCTCGCGCCGGTCGAACAGCAGCATCAGGGCGGGGTAGGTGACGGCCGCCTGCCACGCGTCCAGGCGGCGGAGCGCCTCCCGGACCGCGGGGTCGGGCTCCTCCTCGGGGTGCAGCAGCCGGCGGAAGTGGGCACTGCGACGGTGCAGTTCCTTGATGTACGCCTCGATCTCCGCGTCGCCGGCTTTCGTGTTCTCGAAACGTCTTTGCTGGGCGGCATAGAGGTCCTGGCGGCGGACCCGGTCATCTCCGTCGAGTACGAGTTGCAGCCACATGAGCTGTTCCAGCTCGTCGTTGCTCAGGCTCTTCTGCAGGGGGAGCCAGTAGGTCTCGTAGACGTGCTCGCCGCGCGCCTGGAGCTTCATGAAGAGGTAGTTGCGCAGCAGGTCGGCCTGGCTCAGCTTGAGGCCGGTGTTGTTGAGCGACTCGAAGATGCGGTGGACGTTGTCACCGCGCTCGGCGGTCACCGCCACCAGCGCGAGCCGGGAGGTGATCGCCTGCTCGATGCGGAACACGTCCTGCGGGGCAGCCGGATCGTCCGCCTCGACCAGCTTCTTGCGGAAGAAGGCGTAGGCGGTGGCGACGCCGCTGCCGGTGTCCTGATCGGTGAAGGGACCGCGGATGTGGGCGGCGAACTGCTTCCGGTCCGCCTGCGTCGGCAGCAGACGGAGGTGGTCGTTGCCGCTCTTCCACTTGTTGATCAGGTACTGCTCGTCGATGCGCTGGGCCTCGACCGGCGCGGTGTCCGCGACATGATCGCGGATGGCGGCCAGGGCCAGGGACAGCGTGGTCAGCCGCTGCTGGCCGTCGACGACGAGCCAGCGGGGGAACGTCGCGTCGTTCTGCGGTGACGGCGCGAGCACCACCGAGCCGAGGAAGTGCGTGCTCCCCTTCTCTTCACCCGACTCGAGCAGCCCGGCCTGTTCCAGGATGTCGCTCCAGAGCTGTTTGAGGTGTTTCTCGGTCCAGGAGTACGTCCGCTGGTAGAGCGGCACTTGGAACTGCTGGGCCCGGCCCTGCATGAGATCGGCGAACAACGTCTCCTTGGCCTGCATATGGTGGCCCCCTTGATCCTCGGTCGTCCGCCGCCGATTACACCAGGCCCGGCCGGTCTCCGTATCGAAAAAACCCCGCGAGGTGCGGAACCGTCGGAGAACCGGTCACATCGTGGTTCGTGAACTGAGCCGACACATGTGCTGTGGGCCTACGCCGATGAGGAGGAGGACGTGTCTCAGCGTTCGGCTCCGTCTGTCTTGCTGCTACGGCTGACGCGCCGTCGGGGCGCGGTGGTGAGCTGGCGGCCGTCGTGGATGATCCGGATCAGTTCGTCTTCTATGAGCACTACGACCGTCGTACCCACTTTCAGGCGGGCGCCGACGTCGATCACCTGCCCCTTGACCACGATGCGTCCGGAAGGGTCCACGCGGTGCCGCTCATTGGTGTAAGCCGAAGAGGCGACGGGCTTGAAGCGGGCTACCCCCTCGGGAAGAGCGGTGGAGTGTGGCGCCGCGGGCATAATCTTGGTCGTGACGGGGCGGGAGCGAGGGCGGGCGTTGCGAGGCTCGACTGGACGAGGCGGGGGAATGGAGCCGGTTTTCCTGTAGACCTCCACCAAGGAGCGCAGGGCTTCGGCGGCCTGCTTCTCGATCTGGCGCACTCGTTCCCTGGTGACCCCGAGGTGCCTGCCGATGGCGTCAAGGGTCAAGCCAGGGCCACCATCGTCCAGGCCATGGCGCAGTGCGAGTACCCGGGCCTCACGCCAGGGCAGCCGGACGACCAGGCACCGCACTTCGTGCGGTGCCAGATCCATGTAGTCCGGTTCGTCTTCCAGGCTCTGCGGTTCCTGTGCCGTACGGTCGAATTCCTCGTGGAGCGCGTCATCACCGATGGCCTCGGCCAACTCCTCCAACGGGACGGTCCGGCGCACCTGAGACAGGAGCTCGGCCGCCTTCTCCTGAGACATCCCCGCACCGGCGGCCACGGCAGGAAGGGCGTCGGCAGGCGTGTCGTGGCCCAGCTCCCGAGCGGCTCTGTGCAGTGCGGCCAGGGAGTCGTGGGTGTGCACGGGAAGCCGGACGGTGCGGCTCTTGTCCGCCAGAGCCCGATGGATCGCCTGACGAATCCAGTTGACAGCGTAGGTCGAGAACTTGAAGCCCCTGCGATGGTCGAACAGCTCGATCGCGTGCAGCATGCCGAGGTTGCCCTCCTGGATCAGGTCCATGAGGTCCAACCCGCGCCCGGTGTGTCCGACGGCGATGCTCACCACCAGCCGGAGGTTCGCGTGGGCGAACTCCGTAAAGGCCTGCTCCCCGAGCCGGACGAGCTGTTCGAGCTCGCGTCGGAGCTTGGGAGCGACCTTCCTGTCGGCTTCGTCCAGCTTTTCCCTCGCCAGCAGTCCCGCCTCGATGGCCTGGGCCAGTTCCGCCTCCTGCTGCCGGGAGAGCAGCGGATACCTGCCGATCACCTTGCGGTAGTACTTCAGCGGGTTGAAGAAGGCCTGGCCCGTACCGGAGCTCTCGAAGGATGCGTCGGCGGCATTGGCGACAGGGCGCGTCGGAGGCTTCGGTGCTGGTGCTGGTGCTGGTGCTGGTGCGGGTGGGGCCGGAGCCGGCCGCAGCGTCTGTATCGTCAGTGCGGCCAGGTCGAGTCGGCTGTCCGGTCCCAGCTCGATGGTGAAGCGCGGGCCGGGCGCTCTCTGCGCCGGTACGGCGGGGAGCGCGAGAGGTGTAGGTGCCTCCTTCGAAGACGGAGTGGGCGTGGGGCGAGCCGGCCCGGACGATGCCGAAGGACTGCCGGTCGGTATACCGAACGAGGCCGCCAGGGCGGGAGGCAGCGTCACGCCTTCCCGTGCGACCCGGTTCAGGGCCTCGGCGATCACGGTCTTGTCCGTTCCCATCAGCAGCTGCCGTAGGCCGATCGAGGTGAGGACGCGTTCCGGGCCTGCCGCCGCCAGAAGTGCCGCGTGCAGCGCGGCCGCTGCTCCAGCCTCGACGTCCGTCGTCATCGACGCCCCCTTTGTGCCCAACAGCAGTGCAACGAGCTTTCTCGTATGGAACCACCAGCCACTGACAACTGCGTCACGAATGAAGACAGGCACTCGTTGTCAGGCAGGGCCCTTCATGCGCTCCGGCAGAACCGGTGCTCGCTGTTCCGTTTGCGCGGAACCTGTGTTCCAGGCGCAAAGGAATGGTAGAACGGTAAACATCACCGGTCCGGACCGCAAGGAGGTACGGCTCGGTCGGGGAGGGAAACATGCTGGTGGATCCCGCGCAGCTGCTGGACGACTGCGAGCGGGCATGGCGCGAGGCGGGGGAGCCGTCGGCCGTGGAAGGGGGGGAGTCCGGCCTCCGGCGGACTGCGCTCGTCCTGGAGGCGCTGGTGGCCTACGCGCTGCTCGCCGAGCGGTCCGGCCTGCCGAAGGACACCGTGTTCACTCGCTGGCCCGCCTGCACGGTGCACACAGTGGCGCTCGGTGCGGAGAGGGAAGTGCCCGGTCTCGCCCACCTGTTGTCCGAGGCGCGAGCGCGCGTCGTCGAGGCCCGTCCCGAGCTCGGCCGCCGCCGCGCCGCCGTGAGAGCAGCGACGGCCGGTGATGTCTGGGTCACGGCCGCCCAGGAGGCGGCCCGCTCGCTGGGCTGGGCATGGCGCCCACCGGCCCTCGCGGCCCCGCCGGAGGCCCCTCCGCCCGCCCCCGTCACCCGAGGCGTCACGGCTCCGCCCGAACTCCGTCTCGGGCCCGGCGCGGGCAGTGTCCTGCTGGTTCTCCCCGGTGACCAGGGGACAACCGGCTGGCAGCTGGCGGCCGACGGCGAGTCGGTCACCGCGTCGCCACCGCACTGGGTTCTTTCCGGTCCCGTGCGCCGCGTCGAGGCCACCGACCCGACGGGCACCACTCATGTGTCGGCCGTCGTCGACCCGGACACCGTCCTGCTGGCCTTCGCAGCCGACGGCCACCGCGTCCCCCTCGACGAGCCGCTGCCCGCCACCGAGATCCACCTGCTGCACGTGGGCACCCTGGAGACGGAGGGCGCGCAGGCCGCAGCCGTCGAACTGCCCACCCCGTACGGCTGGAGCGGCTGGACCCTGAGCAAGGTGTCCCTGGCCGGCGTGACCCGGCTCCGCACCTCGGGGGCGGCACCGGGCAACTGGCTGGAGGTGGCCGTCGGGCGGTCGTTCGGCTGGGAAGGCGGCGCGACGCTGCCCTGGCTCACCGGTGAGGACGGAGCACCGGTGTGGCACCGGCCGCCCGCACTCCGGCTCCGACGCAAGCCGGGTGAGCCGGAGGCACGGCACTGGCAGGTGGAGGTGCGCCGCCCCGGCCGTGAGGAACCGCTGGCCCGCCTCACCGGCGCGCCCGGCGCCCTCCTCGACCCCTGGCAGGACGTCCCCGGCCCGCTGCTCGGCCCGTACGAGATCCTCGTCCACCGCCCTGACCGGAGGCGGGGGCGGCGCCTCACGGCCTTCCTGGCCGAGGGCGTCGAGGCGACCCCCTCCGCCGAGTGGCGCCTGCTCGCCCCGCACGGCGGACTGGCGCCGGCGCGCCTGACCCTCCGTACCAGCCGGCCGGTGACCGCCTCCAGCAATGCGGTCACCTTCGCCTCGTACGAGATCGCCAAGGAACTCGTCCTGCGCGACGGTACGAGCGAGTTCCGCGTCCAAGCGCTCGTCCCGCACTCCGAGGCCCGCCTGGAACTCGACGGCCGGCCCCTCGCCTGGTCCGTCCGGCCGCTCGACATCGACGCGGCCGACCTGGTGCGCGACAGCGCCCTGACCGTGCGGCTGCCGGAGCAGGCGGTGGCCGTGACCCCCGAACTGGCCCTCGTCGTCGAGGACGCGACCCTGCTCACCCTGACACCGGAACGCCGCACCCGGACCCGCAAGGGCGACCTGCGCTACTCCCTGACCGCTTTGACGGACACCGTCCGCGACTGCGCCAAGGCCGAACTGCGCCTGTTGGTCGCGGGGCAGAGCGTCCACGTCGGCACCGTCCGCACCCAGCCCATCGCGGAGGACGTCGTACCGGACGGCGCCGGACTGCTGCTGCGCGGGCTACGCCACCCCGGTGAGCTGACCGCCCGGATCCACAGGGTCCTCGCCCCGTGGCAGCAGCCGCTGAGCGTGCCGGTCGACGACAGCGGCCGTATCCCGCTGCCCGCCGCCTGGCGCTCGGCCGGCCCGCTCGTCGTGAGCCTGCACGCCGGGGCCCCCACGGCCGACACCGCGCCCTCCTGGCCCCGCCTGCGCGACCGCGACACGCTGGTACTGCGCCGTTCCCCCTGGACGTCCGCGGTCGTCGAGGCCACCGCCGCGACCCGGACCACGGAGTACCTGGGCGGACGCGGGACGCTGCCGCGGGGCACCGACGCCCTTCCTTACCAGTGGGTCGTGGCCGCCCGCGGCCGCGACCTGCAGGCGTGCGGAGCGAAGGAGAGCGCACCGGCGGAGTGCCGCCAGGCCCTGGGGGACGCCGGGGCCGACGCCCTTCTGGGAGCGGTCGGCAGTTCCCTGCGCTCCGGAGAACTGGCCGCCGTACTGGTGGGCAGCGGCCTGGCCGCCCTGCGCATCCGTGAGGTGGAGGACCCGGCCGCCGTACGCCCCGTCTGGCGACGGGCGCCCCTGTGCGCGCTGCTGCTCACGGCGCCGCTGCTGCCGTACCTGTCCGGCGACCCGGCCTATGAAATCGACGAGTTGTACCCGGAGGAGAAGGAACTCCTCGACGAAGTGGGACAGTTCCTGGGAAATGCGGGTACGACGATCCTGGCCGGACACGAGGACCCCAGCAGCACGGTCGGCCGGTTCGACGCCCACGTCCGCGTCCTCGACGAACTCCCCGAGATCCAGCAACAGGCCATGTGGCGCACGGCGGGTGTCGTGCCGCGCGGGCTCCTGGACATCGACACCCGCGCCGCGGCCGCCTGGCAGGCCTTCCGTGACCGGCGCAACCTCCAGTACTACGCCGTGCGCGAGGAGTGCGAGGAGTGGCTGGAGGCCGTCGAGAACTTCCTCGACGAGGGGCACGACCTCCTGGCGCGGGCGTTCCGCGACCGGGGATCTGGCCCGCTGCGCGGTCCCGACGAGGCGTGGATGCGGGTGCCCCAGTTCTCACTGGGCTGCGCGCTGATCGCGCGGCTCGCCGCCGCGGGGGACCAACGAGCCGTCGGACTGGAGCGGGGACTGCGGCCGTTGTGGACGTCCGTGGCCGCCCACGCACCCGACCTCACCGCCGTCGACCTCGCCCTCGCGGAGTGCCTGGTCACGACCGAGACGGTGCGGGCGACCGGCTGAGCCCGGCCGGAGGCAGGCGTCCCGCCCGAACGGGCCCGCGGACCCACGTCTCACCGGTCCTCAGCCGCCGCCCACCACCATCACACCTGTCCGCCCCGCCCGCCGCAGACCCGGAGCCAGCCCGTGCACAGCCTCGACCCGCTCGCTACATCCACACTGATCAGCGACACCTACCGCCGCTACCTGCGCTCCCTGCTGCCCCTGCGCGAACCCCGCCTGGCCGAGGCCCTCGCCCACGCGATCGACACCAGCCCGCTGCTCACCAAGGGGCCTCTGCTGGAGGCCACCCCCGCCTACGCGCCGGGCGCCACCCTGAACGAGCTCATCGGCGAGGGCGTACTGGACCCGGCGTTCCGACGGTTGACGGGCCCCGCCCTGCCCGCCGACCGCCCCCTGTACCGGCACCAGGAGCAGGCACTGCGCAAGGCCGTGGCCGGACGCAACCTGGTCGTCGCCACGGGCACGGGCTCCGGCAAGACCGAGAGCTTCCTGCTGCCCGTTCTCAACGCGCTCGCCGCCGAACACGCCCGCGGCACCCTCGACCCCGGGGTCCGCGCCCTGCTGCTGTACCCCATGAACGCGCTCGCCAACGATCAGATGAAGCGCCTGCGCCGACTGCTCGCCGAAACACCGCACATCACCTTCGGCCGCTACACCGGCGACACCAAGGACGACCCGCGCCAGGCCGCCGACACCTTCGAGCAGCTCAACCCCGGCGAGCCGCGCCTGCCCAACGAACTGCTCAGCCGCCGCGAGATGCGCGCCACGCCGCCCCACATCCTGCTCACCAACTACGCCATGCTGGAGTACCTGCTGCTCCGTCCCCAGGACATGGACCTCTTCGAAGGCGAGCACGCGGGCGGCTGGAAGTTCGTCGTCGTCGACGAGGCCCACGTCTACGACGGAGCACGCGGCGCCGAACTGGCCATGCTGCTGCGCCGGCTGAAGGACCGGGTGGGGCAGGGACGCGACATCCAGGCGATCGCCACCAGCGCCACCGTCGGCGCTGAGGAGAACCCCGCGGCCGTCACCGCCTTCGCCCAGGCACTCTTCGACGTCCCCTTCCACTGGGACGCCGACGATCCGGACGCACAGGACCTCGTCACCGCGACTCGGGTGGCCGCACCCGACGGCCCCCACTGGGGACCGCTGCCGACCACCGAATACCTGCGCCTGGCCGCCACGGCCGATCCCGGCCCCGAGATCGTGTCGGCCGCACGCATGCACGGACTGCCCGCCACCACCGCCCCGGCCGCCGCCCTCGCCGCCGAAGCCGGCACCGCCGCCCTGCGTCGGGCCCTCGCCGAAGGGCCCCGGCCCGTAGGCGAGATCGCCCAGGCCGTCTTCCCCGGCGACCCGGTGGGGCCGGCCGCCGTCACCGCGCTCATCCAGCTCGCCAGTCAGGTGACCGACACCGACGGCGCGCCCGTCCTCTCCGCCCGCTACCACCTCTTCGCCCGCGCCACCGAAGGCGCGTTCACCTGCCTCGACCCGGTCGGCCCCCACCTCGACCTGGCCCGCCATGAGGTCTGCCCGCACTGCACACGGCCCTCCTTCGAACTGGGCGCCTGCCGCCGCTGCGGCGCCGTCCACCTGCACGGCACCCTCGACGGCCCCGGGGGGCGGCCCCGTCTCGTGCACCGCAAGTCCCCCGACAAGCCGCACACCTGGCTGCTCCTGGACGGGGACGGCACGGGCGCGGGTGTCGACGAGGACGACGAAACCCTCGGCGAGAGCGCCAAGGGCGGACTCAGCGAGCGCAGACTGTGCACCCGCTGCGCCAGTGTGCACCCCGCCGGGACAGTGGCCTGTGCGGTGGACGGCTGCGAGGGGAGCGAGCTGCGTCGCGTTCATCAGCTGGACACCCGTGAGGGAACCCCAGCTTCCTGCTTGGCCTGCGGCGCCCGTGGCCATGGCATGATCCGGCTCTTCGAGACGGGCAACGAGGCCGCCGCCGCCGTTCTGGGCACCGCCCTCTACCAGGCGCTGCCACCGGAGACCGACGGCCCCGCCGCCGCACTGCCCGGACGCGGCCGCAAGCTGCTGTTCTTCAGCGACAGCCGCCAGGCCGCCGCGTACTTCGCCCCCTACCTCGAGGGCTCCTACACCCGTATCCAGCACCGACGCCTGATGACCCAGGCCGTCCTGAAGGGCTGCCCCGGCCCTGACGAGCCGCTGCACATCGACGACCTCGTCGCCCACACCGTCCGCGCCGCCGACCGCGCCGGAGTCTTCCGCCGCAACGACTCCCGCCAGGCCAAGCAGCGCGAGGTCGCCTTGTGGGTGATGCAGGAAGTGCTCAGCATCGACGACCGACAGTCGCTCGAAGGCCTCGGCCTGCTCCGAGTCGACCTCGACCGCGAACCCTTCTGGCGACCGCCCGCCGCCCTCACCTCCGTCGGCCTGAGCGACGACGAGGCCTGGTCGCTGGTGCAGGAATTGCTGCGCACCGTGCGAAACCAGGGCGCGCTCACCATGCCCGAGGACGTCGACGCCAGTGACGAGGCCTTCGCCCCGCGCCGCGGGCCCGTCTGGGTCCGCTCCAAGGGGTCCGACGCCAAACGCAAGGTGATCAGCTGGCTGCCCAGCGCCGCGGGCGTCTCCAACCGACGCGTCGACTACCTGGAGCGGGTGCTCGACGCCCTCGGCCACCAGGGCGACCGGCGCGGGACCGCACTTGACGTCCTCGGTCGGCTGTGGAGCGACCTCAGCACCGGGCACCTCGCCGACTGGTTGCCGGGGGAGACCCAGGCAGGCATCGGCGCGGTCCGCCGACTCGACCACGCCTGGCTGCGCCTGCGGCCCGTCAGCGACGACAGCGAGCCGCTGTACGCCTGCGACCGCTGCCGCCGCGTCGTCGCCGTGTCCGTACGCGGGGTGTGCCCCACCCTGCGCTGCACCGGCCGCCTCGAGGAGTACAAGCCCACCACCGAGACGGAGGGCCACCTCCGCCGCCTCTACCGCACCTTCGACCCCGTTCCGCTGCGAGCCCAGGAACACACGGCCCAGTGGACCGGTGAAAAGGCGGCGGAGATTCAGGGCGAGTTCGTCCGCGGGCAGGTCAACGCCCTGTCCTGCTCCACCACGTTCGAACTCGGCGTCGACGTGGGTGAACTGCAGGCCGTCGTCCTGCGCAACATGCCGCCCTCCACCGCCAACTACGTGCAGCGGGCCGGACGCGCAGGCCGGCGCGCGGACTCCGCCGCGCTCGTCCTCACCTACGCCCAGCGACGCCCCCACGACCTCGCACGGTTCGCGGAACCCCACCGGATGATCGCCGGAGAGGTCCGGGCCCCGATCGTTCCCGTCGACAACGTCCGGATCGACCGCCGCCACGCCCACTCGATTGCCCTCGCCGCGTTCTTCCGCGCCATGAAGGAGGAACGGGGTCGCATCTGGCGTAAGGCGGGAGAGTTCTTCCTGCCGGACGAAACCACCGGCGAGACCGCCGCACACCTCGTGCGCGACTGGCTCACGCCCGTCCCGGAGAGCGTGGCGGCGTCGATTCGCCGGGTGCTTCCCGCAAGCGTCCAGGACGAGATCGACGTGCAGTCGGGCTCCTGGGTCGGCGAATTGGACCGGCTGCTGCGGGCGGCGGGACAGATCCTCGACCAGGACGTCACCGCCTACAGCGAACGACGCGACCAGGCGGTGGCCGCCCGCAAGTACCGGCTGGCCGACATGTACGAGAAGGTCATCCGCAACCTGACACACCGTGACCTCCTCGGTGTCCTGGCCAACCGCAACGTCCTGCCCAAGTACGGCTTCCCCGTGGACACCGTCGAACTGCGCATCCCGCAGGACAGCGGCGCCGTATCCGGTCAGCTCGAGCTCACCCGTGCTCTCAGTGCCGCCGTCCACGAGTACGCGCCGGGAGCCGAGATCGTGGCGGGCGGCCGTCTGTGGGCGTCCGCGGGCGTCTACCGACTGCCCGACCGTGAACTGGTCAGCCGTCACTACACGGTGTGCGACACCTGCGGCCGTTACCGCGAGGCCACCGAGCCCGTCGATCCCACCTGCACCGCCTGCGGTGCGCTGTCCACCTCCGCGCCGCGCCGCTACGTCGAGCCGGTCTACGGGTTCGTTGCCGCGCGCGGACCCCAGCGCAGCCCGGGACAGACACCGCCGCGCCGCTCCTGGTACGGCGACGTCCACATGTCCACCGACACCGCGGACGTCCACGAAGGAACCACCGTCTTCGCCTCCGGACACACCACGGTCTGGTCGGCGGGCGCCCGGGGCGAGATGGTCGTCGTCTCGGAAGGGCCGGGCGGCGCCGGGTACGAGATCTGCGACTGGTGCGGCTGGGGTCGTCCGCACGCGCGGGCGGGGTCCCGGGGTGCGGCACACCCTCATCTGCTGAAGGACGCGCAATGCAGCGGACCGCTCCGGGTCGTCTCCCTCGCGCACCGGTACCAGACGGACTTCCTCCAGATCCGCCTCGACCCGCTCACCGCCCTCAGCGCGACGCAGGAAACCCTACGCTCCGGTCTCTACGCACTGCTGGAAGGCGCGGCCGCCCACCTGGAGATCAGCAGGGACGACATCGACGGCACGGTCCACACCGGGACCGACGGCATGCCGTCACTGCTGCTCTTCGACACCACACCGGGCGGCGCGGGTAACACGATCCGCATCGGCGAGCATCTCGAAGCCGTCGTCGAAGCGGCGGCCGACCGGATGGACGGCTGTGAATGCGGCCCCGAGAGCAGCTGCTACGCATGCCTGCGGACCTTCCGCAACGAGCGCTTCCACGAGCTGCTGAGCCGCCGCGAGGCCACGGCGCTCCTGGGCGCCTTGTCAGGGGTCGGCCACTGATCGCACGAAGGTGAAATACGAGAGAAAGGGCAGCTTGTGAAGTGGCTGTAGGAGCCACATACTGGTGCCGAGAACGATCAGTGTGGCGTCGCCCCGGTGGGCACGGGCAGTCTCGGGGGAAGCAGTGAGTGGTCCGGACAGCAGACTCGTGCAGACCGCGGTGATCGGGAGCCCGAACTCGGGACGTGCGATCATCCTGCCGACGGACGCCGATGAACTGCTGCGGTGGCGTCGTGGTCACCGTACCTACTCGTACTGGTGCGGAACTCAGCTCGGTGGCTGTGGCAACGAGCTCTCCGACCGCCTGTACCGCGACAAGGTCTGCCACTTCGCGCACCGACCCCACACCTCCTGCCATCGCACGGCCACGGGTGCCAACAGCGCCGACCACCTCTTCATCAAGGACGACCTCGCCGCCTGGACCGGCAGACTCGGGATCAAGGGACGTGCCACCTCACGCGATCTCGGGTCCGGACCGGGCGACGCCGTCGACTTCCGCACCGGGAACGGCGGGCAGCAGCACGTACGCTTCCAGTTCAGCAAGCTCTCCCACGCCGAGTGGACCAGCACACGTGATCGGCTGACGCGCGAGGCGGCCACCCTCGACTGGGTCTTCGGGCCGAGCACCGTGCCACCGGAAACCATGGAAGAGCTGTGTGACGAGTACGGATACCTGCTTCGTTTCCGTTTCGAGACGCACGGCGCGGCCCGGCACATCCGTCTCCGGGCGGAGGACCCCCGGAACAGCACCGAATGGGTGCCACTCCGGGCCTGCGCCATGACTCCCGAGGGGCTGCGGGTGCCAGGAGCCGAGCGGCGCCGCCGCACCTCCGGTTCGCGGCCTCTCGACGCGGCGGGTACCGCGGCGGCGCCGAGGCCGCGCGACGACCAAGTACGAGCGCTGAGGGAGGCGCTGATCACCGCCGCACGCCTCCGGACCAGGCCCACCTGGGAGGCGCTGTGCCGCACAGCCGGCGGTGACCTGCTGGAGGTCTCTCCGCAGGACCGGGCCGGCCTGCTCATCGCCGTGGAACAGGCCGGCGGAGAGAGCGCACCGCTGCTGTCGGCCCTTCTGAGAACCGCAGAGGGTGAACCACCGCCCTACATCCGGGAAGTCGTCGCCGCTGCCGGGGGCGGGACACCGGCCACGGCACAGGTGTTGAAGCGCTGGTGCCAGCGGGAGACCGACCGGGCGTTCGCCGTGTACGGAATGCCGTCCCGCACCGCTCCGGCGCGTCTGGCGCTCACCACCGACGGACGGATCGCCGCGCAGGGAGCCGCGCCGGCGACGCGGCGAACCATCGTCCATGTCGAGGCCCGCGCCTCGGTACTGGAAGTCACACCGCTTCATGAAGCCCTGCGCGGTGCACGGGAGAAGCAGGACAGAAGGCTCGTGGTGGGGCTTCTCGAACAGGCGGAAGACTCGATAGTCACCCTGCCGAAACCCGAACACGCCAAACTGCTCCAGGAGATGAGGACGGCACGCGACTGGCTGAACAGCGGGGTGACGAAGCGCAAGCGGAAGCGCCAGGCGCCGGCGAATCCGGGGAAGAAGACGCGGGCCAAGAAGAAGGGCAGCACGCTGAGGGATGCCCGTCCGCTGCCGGGCCTCGGGGGAAAGCCCAAGAAGAGGAAGCCGTCACGGTGAACCCGCGCTCCGCCCGGCAGCCGCAGGAGACTGCGGCGCACCCGCCGGACCGTCAGCGGAACGCGGCGAGTCCAGCGAGGACGCGCCGATCGCCTGTGGCCTGCTCATCTCCGGCGTCCTGCGCGAGGCGGGGCTGCCCGCGGGCGTGCTCAACGTCGTCACCAACGACCGCGCCGACGCCGCCGAGGTGGTCTCCGCACTGATCGCCGACCCTCGGGTGCGGATGGTCGACTACGTGGTGGACGCCGCGGTCTTCTTGGCCGCGTTGATCAGGGCGACCAGGGTGGCCAACGCGGCGACCTGGTCGTCGTCGTAGTGCTTGCGCACCCGGGCCCGGGTCTCGTCGGACACGCCCTCGGAGGCGTCGACGGGGGCCGAACGTCTCCGTGTGAGCGGCAGTCACCCGCGCCGCGGCATTCTTCGGCCGTCACATGGCTATCGCGCGTCGGCGTGTCGGTGTACGGTCTCGGGCCGATGGGCTTTGGGAGCGCTCCCATCGCGTCGCGCCGCGCTGCACCACGCCGCGCTCGCACGACACGAGTCATCGCACGTATGCGCACCGCACGAGTTCGCACCGCACGAGTTCGCACCGCATGAGTTTGCACCGCACGAGTTCGCATCGCATGAGGAGGAACGCTGTGAAACGCTTTTTGGCCCTACTGGCGACCTGTGCGACGGTCCTGGGCCTCACGGCACTGTCCGGTCCGCAGGCGGTGGCCGCCACCGGCTGCCGGGTCGACTACACGGTGGCCAGTCAGTGGCAGGGCGGCTTCCAGGCCGGAGTGAGGATCACCAACCTGGGCGGCCCCGTCTCCGGATGGACGCTCGGATTCACCCTGCCCGACGCCGGGCAGAAGGTCGTCCAGGGCTGGAACGCCACCTGGTCGCAGTCCGGCTCCACGGTCACCGCCACCGCTGTCGACTGGAACCGCACACTGGCCACCGGCGCGACCGCCGACGTGGGCTTCACCGGCTCCTTCACGGGCGCCAACCCGAAACCCACGGCGTTCACGCTCAACGGCGTCGCCTGCACGGGCTCCGTCGAAGAACCCCCGCCCACCTCGGGCGACGGCACCCCCGTGGACATCAACGGACAGTTGCACGTCTGCGGCGTCAACCTCTGCAACCAGTACAACCGCCCCATCCAGCTGCGCGGCATGAGCACCCACGGCATCCAGTGGTTCAGCCAGTGCTACACCAACGCGTCCCTGGACGCGCTCGCGAACGACTGGCGGTCGGACCTGCTGCGCATCTCCATGTACGTGCAGGAGGACGGTTACGAGACCGACCCCGCGGGCTTCACCAACCGTGTGAACAGCCTCGTCGACATGGCCGAGGCCCGTGGCATGTACGCCGTGATCGACTTCCACACCCTCACGCCGGGCGACCCGAACTTCAACCTCGACCGCGCGAAGACGTTCTTCGCCTCCGTCGCCGCCCGCAACGCCGGCAAGAACAACGTGATCTACGAGATCGCCAACGAGCCCAACGGCGTGAGCTGGGCGGGCATCAAGAGCTACGCCGAGCAGGTCATCCCGGTGATCCGGGCCGCCGACCCGGACGCCGTCGTCATCGTCGGCACCCGCGGCTGGTCCTCGCTGGGAGTCTCGGACGGCTCCAACGAGAGCGAGGTCGTCGCCAACCCAGTCAACGCCACCAACATCATGTACGCCTTCCACTTCTACGCCGCGAGCCACAAGGACAACTACCGTGCCACGGTGAGCCGGGCGGCCTCCCGACTGCCGCTGTTCGTCTCCGAGTTCGGCACGGTGAGCGCCACCGGCGGCGGAGCGGTGGACCGGGCGAGCAGCATCGCCTGGCTGGACCTGCTCGACCAGCTGAAGATCAGCTACGCGAACTGGACCTACTCCGACGCCGACGAGGGCAGCGCGGCGTTCCGGCCCGGCACCTGCGACGGCACCGACTACAGCAGCAGCGGCGTGCTGACCGAGTCCGGCGCGCTGCTCAAGAGCCGGATCAGCACCCCGGACAACTTCCCCACGAGCTGACCCCCGACGGGGGTCCGGCCGACCGGACCCCCACCCCGCCGATGGGGAGCGCTCCCCATCCCGTCCCCCCGCTTTCGCACCTCGTACGTCCCTCTCCCCCCTCACCTCGGAGGCACAAGTGCGCTCCCTTCTCGCACGGTTACCGCGGCGGCCCTGGGCCGCGGTCCTCACCGCCGCCGTACTGTCGGCATCCGCCCTCACGGTGCTGCCCGCGAGCGGCGCCGAGACCGGCGCCGAGACCGGCTGCCGGGTCGACTACACCGTGAACAAGTGGGCCGACGGCTACACCGCACAGGTCAAGGTCACCAATCTCGGTCCGACGCTCGACAGTTGGCGGCTGACCTGGACCTACACCGGCGACCAGCGGGTGACCTCCGCCTGGAACGCGACCGTCACCCAGACCGGCGCGTCCGTCGTCGCCGACAGCCTCGGCTGGAACGGCACGCTGCCCACGGGAGGCGCCGCCGAGTTCGGTCTGCAGGGGACCTGGCGTTCGGCCGACCCCGCACCGAGCGACTTCGCCCTCAACGGCGTGTCGTGCGGCGGCGACGGCACCACGCCGCCGACCACGCCCCCGCCCACGACCCCGCCACCCGGCGCGGACTGCGGCGACGCCGCGCTCTGCTCGGACTTCGAGGACCAGACCGGCTCCACCCCGTCCGGCGCCTGGCGCTTCACCGCACCCGACTGCCAGGGCACCGGGACGGCCGCCGTGGACACCGCCGTCGCGCACAGCGGCAGCCGGTCGCTGCGGATCGACGGCCGGGCCGGCTACTGCAACCACGCCTTCGTCGCCTCCACCGCGGACCTGTCCTCGGTCGGTCCGGTCATGCACGTACGCATGTGGGTGCGGCACACCACCGCGCTCCCCTCCGCCCACGTCACCTTCGTCTCCCTGCCCGACTCCTCCCAGAGCGGGCGGAGCCTGCGCGTCGGCGGCCAGAACGGCGCCCTGCAGTGGAACCGGGAGAGCGACGACGCCACCCTGCCGGAGCAGAGCCCGGCCGGCGTGGCGCTGAGCAGGCCGCTGCCGACGGGAAGCTGGCAGTGCCTGCGTTTCGCGATCGACACGACGGCCCCCGGACTCGACACCTGGCTCGATGACGAGCAGATTCCGGGACTGCACGCCGACGGTGTGCCGACGCAGGACGTCGACCGGCAGTGGCTCGCCCGCACCACCCCGCCCCGCCCCACCGCCCTGCGACTGGGCTGGGAGAGCTACGGGACGGGCGACGACACCCTGTGGTTCGACGACGTGGCCGTCGGCTCCGCCCCCATCGGCTGCTGACAGCCCTCCCGGCCGGGACTCCCGGCCGGCGCCCACCCCGGCGTCCCACCCGGACGCCGGGGCGGACGGTCATGTTCCGGACGAGTACTCCGCACATGTCGCAGAACCGCGGCGGCCGGCGTCCTGTGTGGAGGATGGCTCCGTGCTCGACGAAGCGCTCACCTGGCGCACCGTCAGGCAGGTCGGCATCTGGGCAGCACGAGTTCTCGCAACTCCGAGACAGGTGCTCGAGTGGGTGCTCGGTCGCCGATGGTGCAACAGCCTGGTTTTGCGCGGAAGCGCAGGCGAGGAGCCATCACGCAGGAGTCCGAAGTGCTGCGCACCATGTTCAGGTCCAAGATCTGGCACTTGGTCATTCCCGCAGGTCAGAGGCATGAATGTCGGGCTGAGGTCAGCAGACGGTCAGCATCGGACGCGGCGGTGTCCTGGCGTTGCTGACGTCCGGGCCGCGAGGGGAGTGACCCGGCCCGGCGCCGCCAGGGCCTCTGGTCAGGACGCGGCTGCGTCTTCAGCGGACCAAGCCTGACGATCAAGACGCAGTCGGCCCGGTGAGGACCACGTGGCGGCCAGGGACGGGACCCGTCGGTCCGCCTGCGGGGATACCGGTGACAGTGGCTGGGACGGGACGCACTGGCCGGGGCGACCGTGTGGGCGGTTCTCGTGCCCGAGGCGCTCGCCTGTGCGACGATCGCCGGTATCTCGTCCGTGGTCGGCCTCTGCGCGGCGCCCGCCCCCTGATCCTCTACGCCGTCCTCGGCAGCTCCGGACACCTGGTGGTCGGGCCGATGGCGGCCACGGCGGCGCTCTCGGCAGCGATCGTCGGTTAGACCGCGGGCGGTTCCGGCACCCATTCGCCGCGCTGACGGCGGCCCTGGGCGGTGCCGGCAGCCTCCTGCCGGTCCTCGTGCTGCGGTGGATCGCCCCGGTCGTGCCCGGCTCGCTGATCGCGGTGGTGCTGGGGATCGCGGTGGCGGCGGCCTTCGATCTGGAGGGCCACGGTGCCGCTGTCGTCGGGGACACCGACACCGGGCTGCCCTTGTTCGGCTTCCCCGACGTCTCGCTCAACGACCTCGGCGGTCTCGCCGCCGTCGCCGCGATGCTCGGAGTAATGGTCCTCGACACGCCGCCCGGCCTGTTCATCGGCACCGGCGCCTCGCTGCTGCTGCTCCTCCACCGCTCCTCGCGCCCGGTCGCCAGCGAACTGGGCCGGCTGCCGGGGAACGGGCACTTCACCGCGCTCGGCCGGCACAGGGACAGCCGCAGGATCCCGGGGTGGTCGTGCTGCGCGTCGAGGGCGGCGTCTACTTCGCCGACGCCGAGCGGATCCGGTCCACGGTGGGGCGGCTCCGCCCGGTGATCCGTCGGCGTGAGCGGGATGTTGCTACTTCAGGTAGGGGCCGTCCTTCCCGATCTTCCCGGTGCCGTTGAGGACGTAGACGCGGAGGTTGGCCTTACCGGGCGCCCCGACGGTGAGCCTGCCGTCGGAGACGATGCGGGTGTCACCGGTGACGGCGTCCCGGTAGGTGCCGTTGGGGATCCCCGTGTACATGGCGGAGCCGGACACGGTGACGAGCGCGAAGCTGTCGGTGACGCCGTCGGTGTACCGGCGCTTGAAGGCCATGCCGCCGGAGATGCCCTCCGTGGAGTACTGACCCGTTTGGAGGGCCGGGACGGCCCGGCGGATCTGGTTCAGTCGCTGCAGGTGCTTCACCAGCGGTTGGTCCAGGGTGGTGGCGACCTTGCCGCTCGCGGACTCCACCGTGCCGAAGCCGGAGGCCGTGACAGAGCCGGCCAGGTGGTCGCCGTAGTAGGCGCGTCCCGTCGTGGCGAGGGGGCAGGTAGGGCCGCAGTCGATCTTCTTGCCCTTCTGGAACTCGATCTCCGAGCCGTAGTAGAGGGTGGGGATGCCGCGGAAGGTCCACATCAGGGACATGTTCTCGGCCCAGGCGTCGGTGCCGCCCGTGTAGCGTTCGTTGCTCTTGTTGGGTCCGTAGTCGTGGCTGTCGACGTAGACGACGTTGTAGGTGGCGTCGTTGACGCTGTCGTCGGAGTCCTTGCCGTTACCGAAGGCGTTGTACGCGTCACCGAAGTTCATGTGCATGCGCATGTCGATGATGTTCATGCCGGAGAACTTGCTGTGGTCGGGCGCGTGGTAGGTGTTGCCGTTCAGGAAGGCGTTGTTCGAGGTCGGCTGGTTGCCCGTGCCCTGGCCGTTCTCGTAGTCGTACTGTTCGAGCGCCGCCTTCCCGTCGTCGGCGCTGTACTCCTTGCGCTCCTTCCAGGTGTAGAACTGCGCCGAGTGGTTGACCGAGCCCCGGTTCCACTTGTCGTTGACGAAGGCGGCGACCTCGGCGAAGACGAAGAAGTTCTTCGCGGCCTCGGCCCCGAACTTCTGGGTGACGCGCTCCTGGATGGCCGGCAGGAAGTGGCGGTTCCAGGTGACGCGGGGGATGTGGACGGCCGTGTCGACGCGGAAGCCGTCGACACCCATGTCGATGTACTTGTTGTAGGCGCCGATCAGGTAGTTCTGCACGGGTGCCGACTCGGTGTTGAAGTCGGCGAGGTCGTCGTGCAGCCAGCAGGAGCGGGAGTCCTCGCCCTCCCAGTTGCCGATCCAGCAGTTGTGGTAGTACGCCTTGGGGAACATGCCCGATGTGGGGTTCGGCCACTGGCAGTTGTAGATCGTGTAACCCTCGGGGCTCTTGGTCCCGGTGGGTTTGCCCCAGTTCAGGCAGGTGTTGCCGGTCGGTTCGGCGGTCGACCAGAGGTCGCCGTTGTAGTACGACTTGCCGGACTTGGTCTCGACGGTCAGACCGTCGTACTCGAAGCCCGCGTTCTTCTCGTCGTAGAGCCAGCTCCACTGGTTGTCCCGCACGCCGTACACGGTCGGCGTGAACAGTCCCTTGGCGCCCCAGCGGGAGCTGTGGTTGTAGACGACGTCCTGGTAGATCTTCATGCCCTTGGCGTGGGCCGCGTTGATCAGGTCCTGGTAGGTCGCGCCGGCCGACTCCAGCCGGGCGTCGACCTTGTAGAAGTCGTAGCCGTGGTAGCCGTGGTAGTCGTAGTCCGAGCGGTTGAGGACGACCGGGGTGATCCACACGGCGGAGAAACCGAGCGCCTTGATGTAGTCGAGCCGCTCGACCAGGCCCTTGAAGTCGCCGCGGAACATGGGGTCGTTGTTGGCGGCGTTGCCCGACTTCACGTGCTGGCTGCCGCCGCGGTTGTTGGAGCTGTCGCCGTCGTTGAAGCGGGCGGTCATGACGAAGTAGATCGGGTCCTTGCGCGGGTCCGTCCCCAGCGGTGCGCCCGTGGGGGGCGCCGGCGGCTTCTTCCCGGTGGTGGCCGAGGCCGGGGCGGAGGCGGCCGAGGCGTTGCCGGCCGCGTCCACGGCCTTGACCGTGTAGGTGTAGGTGGTGTTCTCCTCCAGGCCGGTGTCGGAGAGCACGGTGGAGGTCACGTCGGTGACCGTGGTGCCCTCGGTGCCGCCGGTGCGGGTGACCTGGTACCTGGTCACGCCGGTGTCGTCGGTGGCGGCGTTCCAGGACAGGACCACGGAGGTGTCGGTCGCGCTCGCCCTGACACCGGACGGGGCGGTGGGCGCCTCGGTGTCGGGTTCCTCGGCGGCGCACGGGTCCTTCGCGTTCGCGGTGACGGTGTTGTTCTTCACCGTGCTGGTCCCGGAGGCCAGGGTGTAGTCCGATCCGTTGTTGTTGTCCCAGACCCCGTTGCCGTTGTTGAAGGCCGCTCTCAACGAGGTCGCGGAGCCCAGGCCGACCGTCTGCTTCCACCAGCCGGCGCAGGCGGCCTCCATGCCCACACCGGGCACGGCGCTCCAGGAGCCGCCGGCGGGCTGGTAGTGCAGGTTGGCGGTGGTCCAGCCGAGGGTCTGGGTCGAGTAGTAGACGGTCGCCTCGTTGCCGGGTCCTCCGGTCCCGGCGCAGGGGTCGCTGTGCGCCACCACGCCGTCCTTGACCGTGATGTTCCCGGTGCCCAGGGCGTAGTCCTGGCCGCCGTTGTTGTCCCAGACACTCTTGCCGTTGTTGAAGGTGGCCTTCAGCCCGGCGGCGGATCCCAGGTCGACGGTGAGCTTCACCCAGTCCGTGCAGGCGGCTTCCATGCGCGTGCCGGGGGCGGTCGTCCAGCTTCCGCCGTCGGGGGCGTAGTGGAGGTAGTGGTCCGTCCAGTTCTTCGTCTTCGTGTAGTAGAAGACGGTGGCCGAGGCGGCGGCCGGGGAGGCCGGCGCTGCGGCGGCCTCGGACGTGGTGGGAGTGGTCAGGGGCAGGACGAGGGTGCCTGCGGCGAGAGCTCCGGCCGCCCAGGGGCGGGTGAGGGAGCGGCGGCGTCTCATGCGCGTCTCCAGGATGCGGTGGGGGAGGGCCGGCTGCCGTGCGGACGCCGGCGGAGACCTTGACGCGCCTCGAGGCCTCCTGCGTCCGTGCCCGCGATGCGCCGCCTGTCGGAAACTTGCGGCAACATCTTGCAGGCATCCGGAGATTACTCGCGCATGACAAGCGCGTAAAGAGTGCGGGCGTCCTTTCGCTGCCCGGGCCGCTCACCACCATCCGCCGGACATACGTCTGCTCCACCATCTCGCCACCGGACGGCGGCGGTCGTGCGAGCCGGGCGGCGGCGGTCCGCCGCCCGGGCGGGGGTGACGCGCGCGGCCGCACGGTGTGCGGGGGCCGCGCGCGGGCCGGGTGTCCCGGCACGTTGTCGGACGTGCGGTCACCCGCGGCGCCGGGCGGGGTGTTCAGCGTGCCGTCGTGAACGCCGGGGCCAGGTACCGGGCGCCCTCCCGCACGCCCCGGACGGTGATCACCCCGGTGGCCGGCAACCGGGCGAGACGGGAGCCGGTCAGGCACGCGTTCTCCGGCCGGGAGGCGTACCGCGTGGCCGCCCGCGGCACCGGCACGACCAGGTGCGCGGGCGCCCCCAGCGTCTCGGCGACGACCGAGGCCCAGGCGGCACGGCTCACGCGGTCCGGCCCGCCCAGATGGAGGACCGGCGGCAGGGGCGCGCCGGCGCCCAGCAGAGCCGCCGTCACCTCCGCGACGTCGTCCACCAGCACCGGGGTCGTCCACTGGTCCCGCGGCACCCTGACCTGCTCGCCGCGCCGCAGCCGGTGCGCGCACGCGGCGAAGAAGTTGAGCCATTTGCCGGCGTCCGCGGGCTCGTGCCCGTAGACCAGGCTGACCCGCAGCACCACCGCGTCCGCCGCCGCGTCGAGCACGGTCCGTTCCGCCTGCAGTTTCGCGCGGCCGTAGGCGTTGGCCGGGGAGACCGGGGCGTCCTCGGGGTTGTCGGGCCGGGATCCGTCGAAGACGTTGTCGGTGGAGATCATCAGCAGCCTCGCGTCCCCGGCCAGCGCGGCGAAGTGGGCGGCCGCGGCGGTGTGCGCCGCGACGGCCAGGTCCGGGTGCTCCTCGCACCACGTGACGTCGGACGGGCCGTGCACGAGGACGATGCGCCGCGGGTCCAGCCGGGCCACGAGCCGGCCGCACGCCGCGGAATCGGTGGCGTCCAGGGCGTGCCACCGGAACCCCGGGAGGTCCGGAAGGTGCTCCGGGCGGTGGCGCGAGGTGACGGTGACCGGCTCACCGGCCGCCGCCAGCCGTCGCGCGATGCCCATGCCGACGAAACCGCTGCCGACGACGAGGGTGCCCCCGGCGTTCACCGGGCACCCGCCGGGGACGGCCGGGACATCCGGTCGGCCAGCAGTCTGCCGGCACCGATCAGGCCGTGGTCGTCGTCCGGTTCGCCGAGCGACACCATGGCGTCGACCGCGTCCGCGTCCAGACCGAAACACCCCAGTCTCACCAACTCGCCCACCAGCAGCTCCCGGTAGCGTTCGCCGACCGCCAGTGCGAAGCCGCCCATCACGATGTACCGGCACACCCCGACGGAGGTGAAGACGGCCCCGATCGCCTGCGCGAGATGCGTGAGGGTGCCGCGCAGCACCTGCGTGGTGAACTCGTCGCCCTCCCGCACCGCGGCCGCGACGGCCGGGTTGTCGATGCCGGGCACGCGGCCGCCGCAGCGCGCGGCCAGCCGGGACCGGGCGAAACCGGCCGGGTCGGCGTCCGCCGCACGGCGGACCGCGGCGAGCACCCCCCGCCCGGAGGCGACGGCACCGAGATGGCCGCGCGCACCGCAGTCGCACAGCGGCGCTCCCGGGGACGGATCGCACACCCAGTGCCCGAGTTCGCCCCCGTGCCCGTCCGCGTCCAGCAGCACCTCCCCACCCCGGAAGACCTTGTTGCCGATGCCGGAACTGACGGTGATCAGACAGAACGGCTCGGTCTCGGTCGCCGCGTAGCGCCAGGCGGCGGCGGTCAGGTCGTTGACCACCACGACCGGTACGCCGGTCCGCTCCGTCAGGAGCTGCCCCAGCGGCAGCGGGTCACCGCGCCGCCCCCACACCGTGGGAGCGGCCAGCACGAGGCCGCCGGCGGAGATCGGCCCGGCGAAGGCCACGCCGACGGCGCGCGGCGCCGTCCCCGCGGTGTGCCGGCCGACCTCGTGGACGATCTGGTCCACGACGCGGCGCTGCAGACCGGCCACCGAGTCCTCCGGATGACGGGCCATGCCCTCGACCGGCACCCGGCGCACGCGGGAGACGGCTGCCGTCACCGGGTCGTAGCTCCCGGTCCGCAGCGTCGTGCCTCCCACGTCGAGCACGGTGAAGACGTCGTGGGGCCGCCAGGAGTCCGCGCGGTGCGCCGGACCGGCGGAGAGACGGTCAGACCGCGGGATGGTCACGGAGCTCCTCCTCGAAGACCAGAAGCCACAGATCGGCGGCCGAGTCGTTGACGAGGCCGTGCTCGCCGTACGGGCGGTTGACGACGACGTCCCCGGCGCCGACGCGGAACTCGGCTCCGTCCCGGTACATCAGCCCGCTGCCGCTGAGCACGACGTACGTCTCACGGTCCAGGGCGTGCCGATGGCGCCCTATGGACGTGCCGGGCGGCAGCACGGCGATGTCGACGAACTCCGCTCCCACGCCGCCTTCGGCGCGGGCGAACAGGCGGTGCGCGAGGATCGTGCCCAGCCCGCCGTGGTCGTGCTCCTTGCCGCGCAGGAGCGTGTCGAGGTTCACCACGTCGCGGGCGGTCACTCCGTGCCCCCGTCGCGCGCCAGCGCGTCCAGGGCGGCCCGCAGCACGTCGGCGGGCAGGTCCTCCAGCCGCTCCACGAAGTCCGCCTTGCCGATGCCGGTCGGCACGACGAGGTGCAGCTTGCGTCCCCGTCGCTGCCAGGAGGCGTGCAGGGCCTGCGTCATCAGCTCCGGCGTGCAGGTGGCCGGGTCGAACACGGGGAGGCCGATGCGGCGCAGCAGCGTCACCACGCGCGCGCAGCTCTCTGCGTCGATGAGCCCCAGCAGCCGGGCCACATGTGCCGACAGGGCCATGTCGACGGCGACCGCCTCGCCGTGTTCCAGGCGGTGGCCGCCGGCCGTCTCGACCACCGGGCTGAAGGTGTGCCCGAAGTCGACGAGCCGGGCGAGGTCGTGCTCGCGGAGGTTGGGGCAGAGCTCCTCCATCATCAGCCGCATCGAGGTGCGCAGCACGTACGTCTCCAGCGCGCCGTCGGAGGAACGCAGGAAGGCGTCCGGGTGCTCCTCCAGCGCCCGGAAGAGGTCGGAGTCGAGGATCACGGCCATCTTCACGATCTCCGCGAGGCCGCAGCGGATCTCCCGGGCCGGCAGGGTGGCCAGCAGGGCCGGGTCGTTGAGCGAGGCGTGCGCGGGGTGGTAGGCGCCGAACATGTTCTTGGAGTCCAGGGCGTTGACGCCGGTCTTCACCCCGACGCCCACGTCCACCTGTCCCACCAGGGTGGTGTTGACCTTGATGTAGCGGATGCCGCGGGCGTACATCGAGGCCGCGAAGCCCACGACGTCCGCGACGATCCCGCCGCCCACGGCGAGCATCACCCCGTGCCGGTCCAGGCCAGACGCCTTGGCGACGGCGCACACCCGCTCCACCGACGTGAGGGTCTTGTTCCGTTCACCGCTGTCGATGGTGTGGACGCTCCAGCTGCCCGGCTCCAGCCGGGCGTCGAGGTAGGCGCGCAGCCGGTCGCCGTAGAGACGGTCCACCGTGGGGCCGACGAAGGCCACCACACGCCGTCCCGCCACATAGCCCGCGAGGAGCGGGTTGCGGGGGTCGAACACCCCGTCGGTGACGTCCACACGGTAGCGCGTGCCGTCCGGCGCCAGCAGGTCGAAGCCTCCGGAGTCCTCGCGGACCCCCTCGAGCCGATCAAGGGCCTGGCCTGACATCTCTCTCCTCGGTCTTCGTTCCGTGCGGTTCACCGTCGGCGAACACGCGGGCGACGGCCTGTACGTGGGGATGGCCGGGCAGGTCCTCCAAGGGCACCGGCCGGCCGTGCCCGTCCGCCACCGGCAGCCTCCAGTTGGGGTGCACGTCAGCGGTACCGGGCAGGTTCTGGGGCCTGCGGTCGCCGGTGGCGTCCGGCAGCCAGACCCCGAGCAGGGTGGACGGGGTGCGGGTCAGGAAACGGTGCAGGGCGACCAGCTCGCCGTCGGCGTCGGGCAGCAGGCCCTGCCGGCGCAGTTCCGCCAGCCAGCCGTCCCGCTCGGCCGCCGCCTGCGCCTTCTCCTCCGGTTCCGGGCGGGTCAGCAGCCCCAGCCGGGCCCGCAGGTCGACGTGTTCGCCGCTCAGCCATGCGGTGGTCGTCGGCAGGTCGTGGGTGGTCAGCGTGGCCAGGCAGTTCCTGCGCCACTGCCGCGGCGGCAGCGGACCGTGCCGTCCCTCGGAACCGCCCAGGTACTCGAAGCGCTGCACCGACGTGCCGAGCACGCCGCGCGCGGCCAGCTCCTCGCGGACACCGCGCTCCACCGTGCCGAGGTCCTCGCCGATCACCGCCACCCCGGCCCGGTGGGCCTCCAGGAGCAGCACGCCGAGCATGGCCTCGGCGTCGTAGCGGACGTAGGTCCCCTCGGACGGGGGTCGGCCCTCGGGCACCCACCACAACCGGAACAACCCCATGACGTGGTCGACCCGCAGGGCCCCCGCGTGCCGCATGCCGGCGCGCAGCAGCCCAGCCAGCGGTCGGTACCCCTCGGCGGCCAGCGCGTCCGGCCGCCAGGGCGGCTGGCCCCAGTCCTGACCGAGCGGATTGAAGTCGTCCGGTGGGGCCCCGACGCTCATCCCGCCGGCCAGGCAGTGCTGCAGCGTCCAGGCGTCGGCCCCCTCGGGGGCGACGCCCACCGCCAGGTCGTGCACCAGGCCGATGTCCATGCCCGCGTCCTTCGCCACGCGCTGCGCGGCGGCGAGCTGCTCGTCGGTGATCCACGCCAGCCAGCGGTGGAACGCGACGGCTTCCGCCAGTTCCTCGCGCGCCTCGGCCACCCGCGGCGACCGCGGGTCGCGCAACCCCTCGGGCCAGGACCGCCAGGCGCCGCCGTGCACCTCGGCCAGCGCGGACCAGGTGGCGAAGTCCGTCAGGTCCCCGCCCTCGCGGGCGGTGAACGCCTCCAGAGCCGCACGGCGGCCGGGCGGGGCCGGCACCCGGTACACATGGCGCAGCGCCTCGAACTTGAGGGCGCGCACCACCTCCCGGTCGATCAGCGTCCCACCGCTCAGCACGCGCTCGTTGAGGGCCCGCGCCCGGGCGGCGCAGGAGTCCACCGCGCGGCGGGCCTCCCGGTCCAGGTACCGGTACTCCGGCACCTCCTCCACCCGGACGTGCATCGGGTCCGCGAACCGCCGCGAACTCGGCCGGTACGGCGACGGATCGGGCAGCGGACCCGGCTCCACCGCGTGCAGCGGCCCCAGCTGGACGAAGCCGGCGCCCAGCGCGCGGCCGGACCAGGAGGCCAGCTCCGCGAGGTCGGCCAGGTCGCCCATGCCCCAGGACCTGCGGGAGAGCACCGAGTACAGCTGGACCAGGAAGCCCCAGCCGCGCCGCTCGGGCACGGGGATGCGCTCGGGCACCGACAGCAGCGGAGCGGACGCCCGCCGCCGGCCCGCCACGGCATGCAGGACGTGCGCGCCCGGCGGCAGCGGGTCCTCGGGAGCTTTCTCGCCACCGTCCTCCAGGGCGACGCGGGCCTCGGCGCCGGGCGGCAGCCGCAGCCCCGCGGCCGATCCGGCACGGACGACCACGCAGGGCGGAAGCAGCCTGTCCGCGTCCGCCGCGCGCCGGACGGCCAGGGCCCGCCGGGCGGCGTCCGGGGTGCTCGCGTCCACGCCGCACGCGGCCAGGACCGCGACCAGGGTGTCCGCGGGGACGGTGACGCGGTCACCGCGGTCGGTGACGTACTCGGTGCTCACGCCGTGCGCGCGGGCCAGGTCCCGCAGGGACGAGCCGGGCGCGGTGGGGCGGGTCACGGACGGCCCCCTTCCGGCGAGAAGAGGCGTTCGAGGACGGCGGCGACCCCGTCCTCGTCGTTGCCCGGGGCGACCTCGTCGGCCATGGCCCGCAGATCGTGGTGGGCATTGGCGACCGCCACGCCGTGAGCGGCCCAGGCCAGCAGCGGGATGTCGTTGGGCATGTCGCCGAAGGCGACGGTGTCGGCGCCGGTGAAGCCCAGCAGTTCGGCGGCCCGGGCCACACCGGCGCCCTTGTCGGTGCCCGCGGGTAGGACCTCCACCATGCCCTTGACCGAGTGCACGACGGTCACCTCGCCGTCCGTCAGCCGTTGTGCGACGGCGGCCAGCCGGTCCTCGTCGACGTGCGGGTGGTGCAGGATCAGCTTGTCGATGGGCGCCGCCCACAGCCGGCCCGGGTCGGTGGTCACGTCCCAGCCGTGGCGGACCCGTTCCCCGAAGCCGGGGGTCACCTTGAACCGGCTCTCCGGCGGCGAGGTGACGACGCCGAGCTCGACCCGGCCCAGTTCGGCCTCGACCTTCGCGACGACGCCGCGGGCGAGATCACGGTCCAGGGACACCGAGGACAGCAGGCGGTCCGCACCGGCGTCGTACAGTTGCGCGCCCTGGCCGCAGACGGCCAGCCCTCCGTAGCCGAGGGCGTTCAGGAGCTGCCTGCAGGCCACCGCGGGGCGTCCGGTGACCACCAGGTGGTGGGCGCCGGAGGCGGCGACCCGTTCCAGCGCCCGGCGGGTGCGCGCCGACACGGTCAGGTCGCTGCGCAGCAGCGTACCGTCGAGATCGGTCGCCACCAGCCGGAACGCGGGTGCGCGGGTCGGCACGGTGTCCCAGACCACCCGGCCGGAGCGCAGGGTCACCAGGGCGACGGCGTGACCTCCGACGGGCGGTCCGTCCAGTGTCCCCGTGAACACGCCGTCGCCGCCGGCGGCGAGCGGCCGCAGCACGGCACCGCCGGGGGCGGGAGCCGGCTCGTCGGAGGCGAGGACCTCGGTGACCGACTCCAGCGGGGGGCGCGGAGCGCCGGCTTCCCGCGCTTCACCGTCCGCGGCAGTCGTGTCCGCGGCAGCTGCGTCTGCGGAGGGGACGTCCGCGGAGTCCGTGTCCAGGGCAGCCACGTCCGAGCGGGCCGTGCCGGCGGCAGTCGTGTCCGCGACAGCCGTGACCACGGGTGCCGTGGACGCGGTGGCCCTGCTCGGGGCCTGGGCAGCGGGTGCGGTGGGGGTGGCGGCCGTCAGGGCCCGGCCGGGGGCCGTGCCCGTCGTCGCGGATGCCTCGACCACCAGCTCGACCCGTTCCGCCTCGGCGTGCGCGTACCGCACGCGCCACGTGCCGTCCGGAGCGGCGGTGAGCCGGAAGCGGTCCGCCTGCCGGGCCCACAGGTCCGGTCGGCCCGCCCGCCGGGCCAGTTCGGCACAGCGGGTGAAGTCCCCCCGGTGATGGGCCGAGGTGAACAACCGCTCCCAGTCGTCCGTTCCGAGTTCGTCGACGCCGCACCCGAGAACGCGGGCGAGGGCGGTGGCGTCACCGCGTTCCGTCGCCGCCCGCGCGATCAGCTCACGATGCTCGGTGTGGGCGGCGGGCGGCAGCGCCTCCAGCCAGCCCCGCTCGACCAGTTCGCCGGCCGGCGGCTGCGCGCGCTCGCCGCGCAGCAGACGTGCGTAGGCGGCCAGACGCAGGTCCGCGCTGCGGGCCCAGGTGAACGAGCGGCCCAGGCGCCGGGCGTTGCCCGAGAGCCGGGCGTAGGTGCCGGGTGCCGTGCGGAAGAGCGTCACGGCCTCGCGTATTCGCCCGGCGAGGGCCCGGGCCAGCCCCGGGTCGTCGTCGCGGAAGGAACCGGGCACGGAGAAGCCCGTCGCGTCCGGGTCGTCGAGGGGCCGCCCGTGCCCGAAGTGGGAGGTCACCCGCTGGGCGGTGGCGATCGGCACCGCCCCGCAGGCCATCGCCTCGGCCTGGGCGATGAGGAAACCGTCCAGTTCGAACTTGGACGGATACACGCAGAAGTCGGCGCTCGCCGCCTGCTCGAACAACGTGTCCTCGTCGGCGAGCCGCCACTCCAGGCGGAGTTGTCCCGGAAAGCGGTCGGCGAGCCGCTGGAACGCGGCGTTCGCGACCGCCGCCGGCGCGTCACCGCCGCCCCCGGTCGAGCAGCGGATCACGAAACCCACCTCCGGATCTCCGGCCAGCACCTCCTCCACGGCCCGCATCAGCTCCAGCTGGCCCTTGTGGTGCACCGCGTAGCGGGCGGCGTGGTAGAAGACCGGACCGGTGCCCGTCAGACCGAGCGACCGGCGCACCGCGGCCCGGTCCACGGCCTCCGGGTCGCGCGCCAGCCAGCTGTCCGCGATGCCGCAGCCGCCGGCCAGCAGCCGGTCCGGCCGTTCCCGCAGCCGCCGCGCCACGGGCAGCGACCGGAACAGGGCTTCGAACGGCGTGTCCTGCCAGGTGACGTAGTGGTCGCGCTGACCGGGGGACACGAAGTCGATCAGATCCGCGCGGTCGGCGATCAGCGGGAACACACCCACGTGGTCCGGCCCGTACTCGACGTGCATACGGGTGCCGGCCAGCGCCCGGGCCATGGTGGCCAGGGGGGAGTCCTCGGCGGGCGGTGGCCCGTCCAGGGCGTCGAGGTCCGGTCCGCGGACCCCGAAGAGCTCCAGCAGCCGTTCCACCTGCGGCCGGTACACCTTCTGCGTGACGGGGGCGTTCGCGGCGACCGTGCTCACCGTCCGGTACCGGTCGTCGTCGGCGAGGACCACGGGCAGCAGGTAGTGGTAGTAGGGCTCGAAGCCGTGCACGACCGCCGGGCCGTCCGCCAGGTGGCGCTGGACGAAGCGCAGGCCGCCGACCTGGAAGACCAGCGGCTTGAGGTACGCCAGGTCCCGGCCCTCGAGGGCCGGAGGCGGGTAGAGCCGGTCCGGCAGCAGGTCCAGGAAGGCGTCGGACAGCAGATAGACGTCCACGCCGTCCAGGCGTAACAGGTGGGCGCGGGTGTCGAGGGCGAGACCGGTCTCGGCGGGCCGGCCGGGCCACACCTTGGGGTCGAGCACCAGCGGCACCGTGTGCTCGTCGCGGTAGTCGAGCTCCCGGACGTCGAACCGCTCCCGCAGTGCCTGAAGGTGACCGTGCGCGGGTGTGACCAGCGAGACGCGGTGGCCGCGCGCGGCGTACTCACGGGACAGGTTCCACACGAGCGGGGACAGCCCGCCGCGCATCAGCCGGTTGTCGAAGCCGCCGCACTCGAAGGAGAAGGTGACGATGTGCACGCGCGGGGCTCCTTCACTCCGCCGCGGCCTGCGCGCGGGCGCAGGCCGCGCGCAGGCCGGGCAGGTCGATGAACTCGGTGTGGGTGCCGGCGGCACCGCAGGCGAAGGCCCCGGACACCGATCCGGCCAGGACGCACTCCTCCACCGGCCGCCCTTCGAAGTGGGCGTGGAGGAACGCGGTGACGAAGGCGTCGCCGGCCCCGTTGGAATCGACGACGGGCCGCTCCGGCCGCACGGCCGGGAAGTGGCGCACCCCAGCCTCGCCCCGCACGAGCACGTGGCAGCCGTCCGCTCCGTCGGTGGCCACGACGAAGCGGGCCCGGCCCTCGTCGACGATGCCGTGCAGGACCTCCGGAAGCCGGTCGTGGACGGCCGCGGCGCTCATGAAGACGTAGTCGGAGGCGAGGGCGTAGGTGCGATGGTGGGGGTCGACACCGTCCCAGTCGTGCAGGTCGGTGGAGCTGGTCACCCCGAGCCGGTGGACGTCCTCGTACAGGTCGCGGTTGTGCCCCACGATGGAGAGGTGGACATGGCGCGCCCGCTCCAGGTGGGGCAGGTAGAAGGCGCGCGGCAGCCGCAGGTCCGCGGGGTGCCGGGAGTCGTAGAAGGAGAAGCGGCGGCCCTGCGCGTCGACCAGGTTGACGCCGCGCGGGGTGCCGTGCGGGGACACCACGTGGCTGAAGTCCAGACCGTGCCCGGCGTACGCGGCGAGCACCGCGTGACCCTGGGGATCGTCGCCGAGGAAGTCGATGAACTTGGTGGTGAGGCCCAGGGCGTGCCAGCCGAGCGCCACGCCGTTGCCGGTGTGCGCCACGTAGTCGTACACCGGAGGCACGTGCAGCGAGTCACCCGGGGGGACCTCCAGTTTCTCGACGCGGACGACGGTGTCCACGCCGGCTCCGCCGACCACCAGGACGTCGTAAGGGGACGGGTTCATGTGCGGGTTCCTTCCGTGACGGCCGCGGGGTCCTCGACCCGCTGCACCTGTCCGTTCTCCAGGACCACCGCCGAGTCGATGTGCTGACCGGGGCCGACCGTGGCACCGGGCAGCAGTACGCTGCGCCGGACCCGGGCGCCCGCCCCGACGGTGACTCCGGGGAAGAGCACGCTGTGCTCCACCCGGCCGTCGTTGACGAGGTCCGCCGGGACCAACGAGGCGACCACGCCCGGGGAGTCGGCCACCCAGCCCCGGTCCACCCCGGGCCGGACGGTCCTGGGCATCCGTTCGACCGGGAGCCCGGCCCGCGGCCCGCCGGCCGCGAGCATCAGGTGCGCCCGGTGGTAGCGCTCGACGGTGCCGATGTCCTCCCAGTGGCCGGCTACCTCGTGGCCGCGGATATCCTCGCCGCCCGCGAGCATCGCGGGGATGACGTCCCGGCTGATGTCGTGCTGCCAGTCGGTGCCGTCCAGCTTCTCCAGGTAGCGGTGCAGCACCGCGGCGTCGAAGACGCAGAACGCGGCGAACACCAGGTCGCTGGTCGGTTCGTCGGGCTTCTCCACGAACTCGGTGAGCCGGCCCGCCCGGTCGAAGCGGACCATCCCGAACAGGTGGACCCAGCGCCGCTCGATCCGCTGGTAGGCGACGGTCAGGGCGGCGCCGGAGGCCCGGTGCTCCGCGATCAGCGGCCGGTAGTCGAAGCGGTAGACGTGGTCCGCGTGCAGCACCAGGACCTGCTCGCGGTCACCGCCGAAGACGTGCCCGGCCTTGCGGATCAGGGCGTCCGCGGTACCGCGCTCGGCCGGCCAGGTACGTGCGGGCAGCTCGCGGGGGAGCCCGGCGCCCGCGGCCCGGTAGGCGTCGTCGTACGGCCCGAAGTGCACTCGGAAGCCCGGGTCGCGGTTCCACACCCGGTACAGGTCGTCCATCAGCCGGCGTTCCTCGTACTGGGACAGCAGCAGTACTTCCCCCAGTCCCGAGTCGCGCGCGTTGGCGAGGCTGAAGTCGATCAGGCGGCAGGCGCCTCCGTACGGGACGAGCGGCTTCAGGCGCCCCTCGCCCAGCGGCCCCATGCGCCGTCCCTCGCCGCCCGCCAGCAGCACCGCGCGCACCCCTCCCCGCTCAGCCATGACGGGCCTCGTCCCAGGTGACCCGGCCGGAGGACAGCGTCAGCAGCAGCCGCGCCCCCGGCCGCGGCGGCGGTCCCTCGAACACGCCGGGTGCGGTGCGGCGCAGCTCCCGCACCCCGGGCAGCGCCCGGACCGCCGGGCCGCGCGGGGCCGGGATCACCAGCTCCACCCGCTCGGCGTGCGGCAGCCGGTACACCAGCCCGCCGTCGCCGCCGACCGAGCACCGCTCCCGCAGGGCGCGCACCTCCTCGGCGGTCACCGCGGCCGGGTGGCGCTCCACGATCCGTTCGCACGTACTGAAGTCGGCCCGCTCCCAGGCCGCGTGGAAGAACCGACGGGCGACCGGGGCGTCGACGGGGGCGCGGCGCGCGTACGCCGCCGGGTCGCCGTGGGCGAGGGCCGCCTCCTCGGTGATCTCCTCGTCCTTCAGCAGGTCGAACCAGCCGTGCCGCAGGGCGCGTTCGGCGGGCAGCTCGGCCGGCTCGCCCCGCCACAGGCGGCCGAACGCGGCGAGATGCAGGTCCGCGCAGTGTTCCCAGGTGAACTGCCGGGCCACCGCCGCCGCGCGCTGGGACAGCTCGCGGTAGCGGGCCGGGTCGTCGGACCACAGCGCCACCGCCTCCCGGATGCGCGCGGCGAGCGCGGCGGTGAGCAGCGGGTCGTCCTCGGCGAAGGAGCGGTTGACGGCGAGGCCGGTGGTCTCCGGCTCGGGACGGGCGTGCCGGAAGTGCGCCATGCCCTCCTGTGCCGTCGCGATGGGCACCGCCCCGCACACCATCGCCTCGCCCTGGGCGATGAGGAAGGTGTCCATCTCGAACTTGGAGGGGAACAGGCAGAAGTCGGCGGCCGACGCGTACTCGAACACCCGCCGCTCGTCCACCCGCTCCGACTCCAGGTGCAGCCGGCCCCGGTGCCGCTCGGCGACCTCGCGGAAGTAGGGGTCGTCGAGCGGGGTGCCGGAGATGCAGCGCACGACGAAGTTCGCGGCCAGGCCGTCGCCCAGCACCCGGTCGACGGCGCGCATCAGCTCCAGCTGGCCCTTGTGGTGCAGGGCGTAGCGGGCGTTGTGGAAGAACGTCGGCAGCGCGGGATCCAGTCCCAGCCCTTCGAGCACCGCCGACCGGTCCACCTCGCCCGGGTCCCAGGCGAGCCACTGGTCGGATATGGCGCAGCCCCCGACGAACATCTTGTGCGCGTTCTCCTTCACGGCCTGCGCCAGGGGCAGGTGCGCGAAGAGCGCCTCGAAGGGCGTGTCCCGGAAGGAGGCGTAGAAGTCGAGCTGGCCGGGCGAGAGGAAGTCGATCAGGTCGGCGTTCTCCAGGACCAACCGGTAGACGGTCACGTGGTCCGGCGGGTACTCGTAGTGCAGATGGGTCAGTTGCTGGTACTGGCGCACCGCTTCGAGGTCCGGCCCGGCCGGCGGGTGCTCCTGCGGCAGGCCGTCCGGTGTGTCCAGGAGCTCGAGCAGGCGCCGGACCTCGGGCGCGTAGACCTTCTTGGTGATCGGCATGTTGCTCTGCACCGTGCTGACGACGTGCTTCGTCGGGTCGTCGCGCAGCGCGGCCGGCAGCAGGTAGTGGTAGAAGGGCTCGTGGGCGTGGACGATCGCCCGCTCCCCGCCGAACCAGTGACGCAGGAAGCGCACGCTGTCCACCTGGAAGACCAGCGGCTTGAAGAAGACCAGGTCCCGGCCCTTGGCGGAGTACGGCGGGTAGAAGGTGTCCGGGAGCCGGTCGAGGTGCTCGTTGGACAGGAAGTACAGGTCCACGCCGTCGAGGCGGATGCGGTGCGCGGTGGTGCGCACGGGCAGTCCGGTCTCGGCGGGGAAGCCGTGCCACACCTCCGGGTCGAGGACCAGCGGCAGCACGTACTCGTCCGAGTAGCCGAGGTCCTCCACCTCGTACCTGCCGCGCAGGTCGTCGAGTCTGCCGTGTGCGGGGGTGACGAGGGAGACCCGGTGCCCGCGGGCGGCGAACTCCCGGGAGAGGTTCCACAGGTACACCGAGGTGCCGCCCTGCAGGAAGGTGTGGTCGAAGCCGCAGCATTCGAAGTAGGTCTCGATGATGTGCATCGGGGGTTCGGTCACGTTCACGTCCTTGCTGGGAGGGTCGGGGCCGGGGTGCGGGCGCCGAGCGCGAGGGCGTGGCGCAGGTCGATCGCGGCGTGGTAGGGGCGGGCGTGGTCGGTGTTGTAGGCGAGTTCGTGCAGCAGCCGGTCCAGGTACAGCAGTCGGCGCAGGGGGTCGTCCACCGTGCGTCCGAGGAGCAGCCGCAGCACGTGCGCCCGCCAGACGTCGGCGGCGTGGAAGACCGGGCGCAGTGCGGAGCGCTGCCCTGGCGGCCGGTCGCCGGCGCCGTCCAGCGCGTCCCGCATCGTCTCCATGGAGTCGACGCCGAGGCGCCGTGCGCTCTCGAAGGCCGCCTCGTCGGCGGTGAAGTACTCCAGGGCGCGCTGGACGGCGACCAGGTCCTGGACCGGCGACTGCGCGGCCCAGCCCGCCTCGTCGGGGCCGAGGGCGGGGGTGGACATGTCGATGACGTTCATCGACCAGCCTCCGTCGTCGCGCGGCCGACACAGCAGGTGGGACAGGTGCAGGTCGCCGTGGCACGGCCCTGAGGGGAACCCCGCAGGGGCGGCGTCGAAGGCGCTCCGCAGCGCGGCGGTCTCCTGCCGCAGGGCCGTGAAGGCGGCGGTGCGCGGGGCCTCGGGCAGGTCGATGTCCGCCGAGGCCAGTGCGTCCGTGCGGGTGGTGGCCCGGGCCAGCATCTCCCGTACCGGGTACGGCGGCACGGGACCCCGGCCGAGCCGGCCGGCCAGGTCGCGGTGGAAGCCGGCCAGGAAGCGCCCGGCGTCGCGCAGGTTGTCCGCGAGCGGGCGCAGGTGTGCCCGCACGACGTCGTCGAGTGAGCCGGGGGCCCGTCCGCCGGTCACCTTCGGCCACAGGGACCGCATGCTGTGTCTCAGCGGCAGGTCGATCCCGTCTCCGGGGGCGTATCGGTAGAACACCCCCAGCGGGCGGTGGGTGCCGTCCGCCGGGTCGACGTAGGCGTAGTCGCCCGCCCAGTCGGGGGTGCGGCCGGTCCCGTTCATCAGCCGCAGGAGTTCCGGCTCCCGGACGGTCTCGTCCAGCCGCCGGTAGGTCTTGTGGACGTAGGCAGTCCCGTCGTTCTCCACCAGGGACAGCACGTTGGAGGACCAGCCCCGCTCGAACGGCAGCCGGCGCACCGAGTGCGCGGTGAGTCCCGCACCGCGGAAGAGCACCCGGCCGCCGCGGGCGGTGGGCAGCCGGCGTCCGGCGCGGACCGCGTCCAGCACGGCGGAGTCGAACTCGACGCTTCCGTGCGCCTCTTCGGCGCCGTGCCCCGTGGGTGCGGACCGCACCGGCACGAAGTAGCGCCGCCCCGACGCCGGCCCGCCGACGGCGGCCACGACCAGCAGGCGGGCGGTGGCGCCGAGGTCCGCGTGGTCGACGCACTCGAAGCGCTCGGCCCGCCGACCGTCCTCGGGCATCCACGGGGCGGTGCGCAGCAAGGGGACCAGATCGTCGTTTCTCATCATGCCAGGCTCAACTTCCGGTCATTTCGTAGCGGTTGACGCCGCGGCGCCAGACGGTCAGCGCGAGGGCCAGGGCGCCGGCGGTCACCACGGGCAGCCAGCCGAGCAGGCCGGTCCCGCCGCTCAGCAGGTAGACGCAGGGCACGTAGGCGGTGAAGGCGAAGGGCAGGACCCAGGTGAGCAGGGCCTTCAGCGAGGGGTGGTAGATGTCCAGGGGGTAGGCGGAGAACTCCGACACCTGGTTGGCCGCGTACATCGCGGGCATGCTCGTCACCGTCCAGAAGGACAGGGAGGCGAAGAGCAGCTTCACCGAGGTGTGCAGCAGCGCCCCGCACAGCACCAGCACGGGCGCCAGCACCCACTGCACGGGGCTGAGCGACAGGCCGAGCTCGCTCCCCGCGTATCCCACCAGGACGGCGCCGACGACGAGCTCGCCGAGCCCGTCGGGGTGGAAGAAACGCTCCGACAGCAAGGAGAACAGCGGGTCGACCGGCCGGACGAGGTAGCGGTAGAACTCCCCGCGCTGGACCAGTTTGCGGCCCAGTTCCCACAACTGGTCGGTGAAGAGGTGGTCGAGCCCGCGCGGCAGCAGGGAGAACCCCAGCAGGAACAGCACCTCGTGGTACGACCAGCCGCCCACGGCGGGGACCTGCCGGAAGACGAGGCCGACGACCGCCGTCTGGATGCCGACCCGCACCAGGAAGGCGCCCGCGCCGAGCATGAAGTCCATGCGGTACGCGGCCAGCCGGTGCAGGCCCACCCCGCCCAGGAACCAGGCCAGCCGCAGGTACCGCGTCATGGTGCGCGTCATCCGCCGAGCACCTCCAGCCGTCCCAGGGCGGCGCGCCACAGCGCGGCGCACAGCAGCGACAGCCCGGCCGCCCAGGCCGCCTGCTGGACGAGCACCCCGGCGGCGTCCGTCCAGCCGTCGTAGCGGCCGAGCAGCAGGGTCAGCGGACCGTCGACCATGCCGCGGAAGGGCAGGGCCTTCGCGAGCGCGGCCAGCGGGCCCGGCATCAGCGCGAGCGGCACGAGCTGTCCGGCGAAGAAGGCGACGACGCTCTGCTTGACCATCCGCACGCCCCAGGTGTTGGTGGTGAGGAAACCGGTCATGCCGGTCAGCAGGTTCACGCAGAACGCCAGCAGCACCGACAGGACGGTGGAGAAGGCGAACAGCAGCAGGTCCACCGGCCGGGGCGCGGTGAGCGGGACGAGCAGCGCGAACAGGCCGAGGACCGGCAGGCCGACCAGGACGGCGTTGGCCCCCACCACGGGCAGGCAGGCGAAGAACCGCATCACCGGGTAGCTGACGGGGCGCACCAGCATGACCGCGACGTCACCCCGGTACACCTCGGCCGCGACCTCGTCGTCCACCCGGTTGGTGTGCAGCACCTGCAGGATCTGGGCCACCAGCAGGTAGGTGGTGATGTCCTCCACGGTGAAGCCGCCGGGTCCGCGGCCGGGTGTGCCCGCGTACACGGCGCGCCACAGGAAGACGGTCACCGCCGCGCCGGCGGCCGCGGTCATCGCGGTCATCGCGAACATCGAGCGGTACTGCAGCAGGGACTGCAGGCCGCTGGTGGCGAACGGCGTGTAGCGGCGCAGGCGGGCGGTCATGCGGCACCGTCAGGTGTACGGCCGGCCCCGTCGGGTGTGTCGCCGGGAACGCGTGCGCGGCCGTAGATCCTGCGGAGCACGTCCTCCAGGCCGGGTTCGGGGGCGTACCAGTCGGCGAGGTCGAAGCGGTCCAGGAGGAAGGTGAGGACCTGCCGGGAGGTGTAGCGGCCGGTCGGGTAGTCGACGCGGGTGCGGCCGCCGTCGTCCGGTGTGGCGCGCACGCCCGGCAGACCGGCCTCGATGCGGGCGCGGACGGTACCGGCCGCGGTGCCGTCCCGGTGGTCGAAGACGACCGAGCGGTGGTCGGCGGTGCGCAGCAGGTCCTTCAGGGTCCCCTGGTGGACGACCCGGCCGTGGTCGACGACCAGGGCGCTGTCGCAGATCGCGCCGATGTCGGCGATGTCGTGGCTGGTGAGCACCACGGTGGTGCCCAGCTCCCGGTGGGCGCGGTTGACCAGGTGGCGCACCGCGTCCTTGAGCACCATGTCGAGGCCGATGGTGGGCTCGTCCCAGAACAGGACGGCGGGGTCGTGCAGCAGGCTCGCCGCGATCTCGGCGCGCATGCGCTGGCCGAGGCTCAGCTGCCGTACGGGGGTCGAACCCAGCGCGTCGATGTCGAGGAGCTCGCGGAACAGGTCGAGGTTGCGCCGGTAGACCGGCTCGGGGATGTCGTAGACGCGGCGCAGGATGCGGAAGGAGTCCGGCACCGACAGGTCCCACCACAGCTGGCTGCGCTGGCCGAAGACGACGCCGATGGTGCGGGCGTTGCGCTGCCGGTGCCGGTACGGCTCCAGGCCGGCGACCGTGCAGCGGCCGGAGGTGGGGGTCATGATGCCGGTCAGCATCTTGATCGTGGTCGACTTGCCGGCCCCGTTGGCGCCGATGTAGGCCGTCTTGGTGCCGGCCGGTATCTCGAAGGAGACGTCGTCGACCGCACGCACCACGCGGTGGCGGCGGGTGAGGAGGGTGGAGAGGCTACCGAGCAGGCCGGGTTTGCGTTCGGCCAGCCGGAACTCCTTGACGAGGCGCTCCGCCACGATCACGCGATCACCCGTTCGAGGGCCTTCTCCAACAGCCGCAGACCCTCCTCGAGCAGGGCCTCGTCGAGTGTGAACGGCGGGGCCAGGCGCAGGATGTGGCCTCCGAGGGAGGCGCGCAGTCCCAGGTCCAGGGCCGTGGTGTAGACGGCCCGGGCCGTCTCCGGCGCGGGTGTGCGGGCGGCGGGATCGGTGACGAACTCCAGGCCCCACAGCAGTCCGAGGCCGCGCACCTGGCCCAGCCGGTCGAAGCGGGACTCCAGGACGCGCAGCCGGTCCTCCATGATCTCGCCGAGGACGCGTACGCGGTCGATCAGCCGGTCGCGCTCGACGACCTCGAGCGTGGCGCGGGCGGCGGCGATGCCCAGCGGGTTGCTCGCGTACGTCGAGGCGTACGCCCCCGAGGTGGCCGCTTCCGGCCTGCGCAGCAGCTCCGCACGGCCGGCGAGAACGGCGAAGGGGAACCCGCTCGCGGTGCCCTTGGACAGCATCGCAAGGTCCGGTTCGACGCCGAAGAGGTCACTGGCGAGGAAGGCCCCCGTACGTCCGCCGCCGGTGAGCACCTCGTCCGCGACGAGCAGGACGCCGCCCTCCCGGCAGGCGTCCGCGATGCGTTCCCAGTAACCCGGCGGCGGCACGATGACCCCCGCCGCGCCGAGGACGGGTTCGAAGACCAGCGCGGAGACGTTGGGCTTCTCGGCGATGTGCCGGCGCACCAGCGTCGCGCAGCGCACGTCGCACGACGGGTACTCCAGCTCCAGGGGGCAGCGGTAGCAGTAAGGGCTGTAGCCCAGCACGCTGTTGCCGCTGAACGCCTGGTGGCCGATGTCCCAGTGCACGAGCATCCTGGCCCCCATGGTCTTGCCGTGGAAGCCGTGCCGCAGGGCGCCGATCCGGTTGCGTCCCGGCGGCGCGGTCGCCTGGACGACCCGCAGTGCGGCCTCGACCACCTCCGCGCCGGTGGAGAAGAACGCGTAGGTGTCGAGCCGCTCGGGCAGCAGCCTGGCGAGCAGGTCCAGCAGGCCGGCGCGGTCCGGAGTGGCGCTGTCGTGGACGTTCCACAGACGGCGGGCCTGGGCGGTGAGCGCCTCGACCACCTCCGGGTGCCCGTGGCCCAGGGACTGGGTGAGGGTGCCGGCGGCGAAGTCGAGGTACTGGTTGCCGTCGAGGTCGGTCAGCACGGGACCGTGCCCCTCGGCGAACACCCGGCGTCCGTGAACGGCTTCCTCGGAAGCGCCCGGCGCCAGATGCCGGGCCTCCCGGGCCAGGTGCTGGGTCTGCCGTAAACCTGTCATCGCTGTCCCTGCTCGTCGGACCGGCTGTACGCGATCACCGGCGAACTGCGGTGTGACACACCACGGTTGGCGGTTCGACTTGAGTCAAACACTTGAACACAGATGACTGCAAGGCTTTGCGGATCGTTTCAGAAAGTTGTTGCGAGGGGGCGCGGCAGTCTGCTTGAGTCGATGTGCCCACGGCGACGCCACGCCTCTCATGCGAGGAGAGACCTGTGAGAAAACGCCCCCCGACCGGTCCGCCCCCGCGGAGGCCGAGGTGAAGGCCCTGGTCCTGGCAGGTGGAACCGGCAGCAGACTGAGGCCGTTCACGCACACCGGCGCCAAGCAGCTGCTCCCCATCGCCAACAGACCCGTGCTGTTCTACGCGCTGGACTCCCTCGCCGCGGCGGGCATCCGGGAAGTCGGCGTCGTCGTGGGGTCGCACGGCCGCGAGATCCGCGAACTGACCGGTGACGGTACGGAGTTCGGGTTACGCATCACCTACCTGCAACAGTCCCGCCCGCTCGGCCTCGCGCACGCGGTGCGCATCGCCCGCGACTTCCTCGGTGACGACGACTTCCTGCTGTACCTGGGCGACAACTACCTCCCGCAGGGGGTCACCGACTTCGTGCGTCTTGCCGCCGCCGATGCCGCGGCGGCCCGGCTGCTGCTGACCCCCGTAGCGGACCCCTCCGCGTTCGGAGTCGCGGAGGTCGACGCCGAAGGGAACGTGCTGCGCCTGGAGGAGAAGCCCGACACTCCGCGCAGCGCGCTCGCCCTCATCGGCGTGTACGCCTTCAGCCCGGCCGTGCACGAGGCGGTGCGCGCCATCGCCCCCTCGGCACGCGGCGAGCTGGAGATCACCCACGCCGTGCAGTGGATGGTCGACCAAGGGCTGCGCGTGCGTGCCGAGACCACCACCCGGCCCTGGCGCGACACCGGCAGCGTGGAGGACATGCTGGAGGTCAACCGCCACGTCCTCGACGGGCTGGAGGGCCGGATCGAGGGCAAGGTCGACGCGCACAGCACGCTGATCGGCCGGGTCCGGGTGGCCGAGGGCGCGGTGGTGCGCGGGTCACGCGTCGTCGGCCCGGTGGTCATCGGCGCGGGCGCCGTCGTCAGCAACTCCAGCGTCGGCCCGTACACCTCCGTCGGGGAGGACTGCCGGGTCGAGGACAGTGCCGTCGAGTACTCCGTCCTGCTGCGCGGTGCGCAGGTCGAGGGGGCGTCCCGCATCGAGGCGTCCCTCATCGGCCGCGGCGCCGTCGTGGGCCCGGCCCCCCGTCTTCCGCAAGCTCACCGTCTGGTGATCGGCGACCACAGCAAGGTGTACCTCACCCCATGAACGCAGCGATCCTCGTCACCGGCGGGGCGGGTTTCATCGGCTCCGCCTACGTCCGCCACCTCCTGTCGCCCCGAGGACCCGGGGGCACGGCGGTGACCGTCCTCGACAAACTCACCTACGCCGGCAGCCTCGCACGCCTCCACGCGGTGCGCGACCACCCCGACCTCACCTTCGTCCAGGGCGACGTGTGCGACGCGTCCCTGGTGGACGCGCTGGCCCGACGCCACGACCAGATCGTGCACTTCGCCGCCGAGTCGCACGTCGACCGTTCCATCGCCGACGGCGACGCCTTCACCCGCACCAATGTGCTGGGCACCCAGGTGCTGCTCGACGCCGCGCTCCGCCACGGCGTGCGCACCTTCGTGCACGTCTCCACCGACGAGGTGTACGGCTCCCTCCCCCAAGGGGCCGCCAAGGAGAGCGATCCCCTGCGGCCCACCTCGCCGTACGCGGCGTCGAAGGCGGCCTCGGACCTGGTCGCCCTGGCCCATCACCGCACGCACGGACTGGACGTCCGGGTGACCCGCTGCTCGAACAACTTCGGGCCCCACCAGCACCCGGAGAAGCTCATCCCGCGCTTCCTGGCCCGCCTGCTGTCCGGCGGCACCGTCCCGCTCTACGGCGACGGACGGTACGAGCGCGACTGGCTGTACGTCGACGACCACGTCCGGGCCGTCGAACTCGTCCGCGTGTCGGGCCGGCCGGGGGAGGTCTACAACATCGGGGGCGGCACCTCGCTGTCCAACCTGGAGCTCACGCACCGGCTGCTCGCCCTGTGCGGCGCGGGCCCGGAGCGGATCGAACACGTCGAGGACCGCAAGGGGCACGACCGGCGCTACGCGGTCGACCACGGCAAGATCACCGTCGAACTCGGATACCGGCCCCGCACCGACTTCGCGGCCGCCCTGGCCGAGACCGCCCAGTGGTACGAGCGCCACGCGGACTGGTGGCGTCCGCTGCTCGCGTCCGCGTGACGCCGGGCCGGACCGGGACCACGGGACCTCGGCCGCTCCGGCGTGTCGTGTCCGGGCGGTGGCCGGCGGGTCAGTGCCGGTCCGGCGGGCGCCGGCCGTCCCGCGGAGTGGCGGCGGTGGACCCCCGGACCACCAGTTCCGGCATGAGGACGAACTCGGTGCGCGGCGGCGGCGTTCCGGACATCTCCTCCAGCAGCGCGTCCACGGCGATCTGCCCCATCGCCTTGACGGGCTGTCTGATCGTGGTCAGCGGAGGGTCGGTGAAGGCGATGAGCGGCGAGTCGTCGAAGCCGACGACCGAGAGGTCGCCGGGAACCGCAAGGCCTCTCTGGCGCGCGGCCCGGACGGCGCCGAGGGCCATCATGTCGCTGGCGCACACGACGGCCGTGCACCCCCTGTCGATCAGTGCGGACGCCGCCGCCTGGCCGCCTTCCAGGGAGAACAGCGAGTGCTGGATCAGTTCCCCGGCCTCCTGCGCAGACAGCCCCAGGTGCTCGTGCATACCGACGCGGAAACCCTCGATCTTGCGCTGGACCGGCACGAAGCGCTCCGGCCCGAGCGCGAGCCCGATGCGCTCGTGTCCCAGCTCGGCCAGATGCGCCACGGCCAGACGCATGGCGGCCCGGTCGTCCGGGGAGACGAAGGGCGCCTCGATCCGGGGGGAGAACCCGTTGACGAGCACGAAGGGCACCCGCTGCTGGTGCAGCCGGTCGTAGCGTCCGGTGTCTGCGGTGGTGTCGGCGTGCAGCCCGGAGACGAAGACGATGCCGGCCACTCCGCGGCCCACGAGCATCTCGGTGAGTTCGTCCTCGGTCGAACCCCCCGGCGTCTGCGTGGCCAGGACGGGCGTGTACCCCCGGCGCGTGAGCGCCTGCCCCATCACTTCGGCCAGCGCGGGGAAGACGGGATTGTCCAGCTCCGGTGTGATCAGGCCGACCAGCTCCGCACGCCGCTGCCGTGACGGGTACTCGTACCCCAGCGTGTCGAGTGCGGCGAGCACGGAGTCGCGGGTGTCCGTGGCCACACCGCGCGCGCCGTTGAGCACGCGGCTGACCGTGGCCTTGCTGACGCCCGCCTGGGCTGCGATGTCGGCGAGCCGCATGGTCATGGCAGGGCACTTTACCCGCTGGCCGCCGCTGTGCCCACTGCGTGGGGAAACGACGGGGCTGCGCAGTACGCCTGTCCGTCGTCCGCACAATGTCTGAAAATGCTTGCAGTAAATTGCCGCAACGTCTTTCGGTGCTCTTTCGTCCCTGTTACGTTCCTGGCAACCCCGGCGCCGCACAGGAGCGGTTGGCGTGAGGCCTCGACGCCTCCGCCCAATTCCGGGAAGAATCAGGGGAGTTGACATGCGGCGTGGCATTGCGGCCACCGCGCTGGTCGCGGCTCTGGCCATGACGGCTTCGGCATGTGGCGGGGACGACGACGGCCGGAACGGTGTCGGCGGGGGCAGCGGGGAGCTGTCGGGAACCGTCACCTTCTGGGACACCTCCAACGAGGCGGAGAAGGCGACGTACCAGGCCCTCGCGGAACGTTTCGAGAAGGAGCACCCGAAGGTCGACGTCAAGTACGTCAACGTGCCGTTCGGCGAGGCGAACGCCAAGTTCAAGAACGCGGCGGGCGGCAACTCCGGTGCCCCGGACGTGATGCGCACGGAGGTGGCCTGGGTCGCGGACTTCGCCAGCATCGGCTACCTCGCCCCGCTCGACGGCACGGCCGCCCTCGACGACGCGTCGGACTACCTCCCGCAGGCCGCGGCCAGCACGAAGTACGAGGGGAAGACCTACGCGGTCCCGCAGGTGATCGACACCCTGGCGCTCTTCTACAACAAGGAGTTGCTGAAGAAGGCCGGCGTCCCGGCACCCGCCTCCGTCGCCGAGCTGAAGACGGCCGCCGCCAGGATCAAGGAGAAGACCGGCGCAACCGGCCTCTACCTGCGGGGCGACGACCCGTACTGGTTCCTGCCCTACCTCTACGGCGAGGGCGGCGACCTGGTCGACGAGAAGAACAAGACCGTCACCATCGACGACGGGCCCGGTGTGAAGGCGTACCGGATCCTCAAGGACCTGGTGGACAGCGAAGCGGCCATCACGGACGCGTCCGACGGCTGGAACAACATGCAGAACGCCTTCAAGTCGGGCAAGGTCGCCATGATGCTCAACGGGCCGTGGGCCATCGAGGACGTCAGGGCGGGAGCCCGGTTCAAGGATCCCGCCAACCTCGGAGTGGCCCCCGTCCCGGCCGGCAGCGCCGGTCAGGGATCACCTCAGGGCGGGTGGAACCTGTCGGTGTACGCCGGCTCGAAGAACCTCGACGCCTCCTACGCCTTCGTGAAGTACATGAGCTCCGCCGAGGTGCAGCAGGAGACCACCGAGAAGCTGAGCCTGCTCCCCACCCGCACCTCCGTCTACGAGGTGCCGGCCGTCGCGGACAACGAGATGGTGAAGTTCTTCAAGCCGGCGGTCGACAAGGCCGTGGAGCGGCCGTGGATCGCCCAGGGCAACGCCCTCTTCGAGCCCATCCGGCTGCAGATGGCCAACGTGCTGGCCGGCAAGACCAGCCCGGACGAGGCGGCGTCGAGCACCGGCGACGCCTACCGCAAGCTGCTCAAGGACTACAAGTAGGCCACGGGAAGGCGGACCGACGACCCATGGCTGTCGAGACCGGCCAGTCGGTGACGAAGGCCGCGGGCACACAGGGTGCCCGCGGCCGGGCCCACCGCACCGGCCACAAGAATCCCAGGACCCCGGGGCGTCTGCGCAGGGCCCTGGCCACCCACTGGTACGCCTGGAGCATGGTCGCCCCCGTGGTGGCCGTGATCGGCGTGATCATCGGATACCCCCTCGCGCGCGGCGTCTGGCTGTCCTTCACCGACGCCAACGAGGCCAACGTCGAGCGCACCATCGGCGTCAACCACATCCCCGCGACGTACGAGCACGTCGGACTCGCCAACTACCGGGCGATCCTCGGTGACGGGGTCTTCTGGGACCGGCTCGGCTGGACCGTGGTGTGGACGGTCAGCTGCGTGGCGCTCTCCTTCGCCCTCGGGCTGTCCCTGGCCGTCATGCTCAACCGCACCTTCAAGGGCCGCACCCTGTACCGCACGGCCCTGGTCCTGCCCTGGGCGGTACCGGCGTTCGTCTCCGTGTTCACCTGGCGCCTGCTGTTCAACGAACGCAGCGGCCTGTTCAACGAACTGCTCACCGGCGCCGGGTTCGACCGGATCTCCTGGCTGAACGACCCCACCTGGGCGAAGATCTCCGTCATCGCGGTGAACGTCTGGGTGGGCGTGCCGTTCATGCTCATCGCCCTCCTCGGCGGCCTGCAGTCCATCCCCGGAGACCTCTACGAGGCCGCGGAGATGGACGGGGCGAGTCCCTGGCAGCGCTTCCGCCACATCACCCTGCCCGGACTGCGGTCCGTCTCGAGCACGGTCGTCCTGCTCAGCACCATCTGGACCTTCAACATGTTCCCGGTGATCTTCCTGCTGACCCGGGGCGGCCCGGGCGACGCCACCGAGATCCTGGTGACGTACGCCTACCGCCTGTCCTTCGTCATCAGCCCGCGGGACTACTCCACGTCCGCCGCCTGGGGCGTGCTGATCCTGCTCCTCCTGGCACTCGTCACCGCGGCCTACCGCCGCGCACTGCGCAAGCAGGGAGACACCTGGTGACCGACACGATCACGCGCACCCCCGTACGCACCGAGCCGCCGGCCTCCGCGCGCAAGCGCGGCGAGCGCGGCCCGCTGGCCTCGCTCGGACTGCACCTGACCCTGCTGACCGCCTCCGTCGTCGCGGTCTTCCCCCCGCTGTGGCTGCTGGCCACCTCCTTCAAACCGAAGACCGACGCGTTCGACACCTCGCTCGTCAAGGACTTCACGTTCGGCAACTACAGCCATGTCGTACGCGACACCGACTTCCTGTCCTGGCTGCAGAACTCGCTGGTCGTCGTCGGACTGACCACGCTGATCGGCGTCTTCATCTCCGCCACCACCGGCTACGCGGTGAGCCGTTTCCGCTTCCCCGGCATGCGCCCCCTGATGTGGATGCTCCTGCTCACCCAGATGTTCCCGGTCGCGGTGCTCATCGTGCCGCTGTACAACCTGCTCGCCGGCCTCGGGCTGCTCAACCAGCCGATCGGACTGGTCGTCACCTACCTCACCGTCGCCGTGCCGTTCTGCGCCTGGATGATGAAGGGCTACTTCGACGGCATCCCGGTCGAGATCGACGAAGCCGGCCGGGTCGACGGGCTCACCCCGTTCGGCACGTTCTGGCGGCTGGTGCTGCCCCTGGCCAAGCCGGGGCTCGCCGTCACCGCCTTCTACACCTTCATCACCGGCTGGGGCGAAGTGGCCTACGCGTCCGCCTTCATGACCGGCGAGGAGAACCTCACGCTCGCCGGAGGCCTCCAGACGTTCGTCAACCAGTACACGAGCGACTGGGGCGCACTGACCGCGGCCGCCGTGATCATCGCGGTCCCTGCCGCGATCGTCTTCGGACTCGTCCAGCGGCATCTCGTCTCCGGCCTGACCGCAGGCGCCACCAAGTCCTGACCGTCCCCCAACGCAGGCAGGAGAACCATGATCCAGTACCTTGCCGAACCCGGCACCCGTACCCGACCCTCCGGTCCCGGCGAGCGTCCGGGCTGGTGGCGGGAGGCCGTGATCTACCAGGTCTATCCCCGCAGCTTCGCCGACAGCGACGGCGACGGGGTGGGCGACCTCCAGGGCATCCGCTCCCGGCTGCCGTACCTGAGGGACCTCGGCGTCGACGCCGTCTGGCTCAGCCCCTTCTACGTCTCGCCCCAGGCCGACGGTGGTTACGACGTCGCCGACTACCGGGCCGTCGACCCCGTGTTCGGCACGCTGCTCGACGCGGACGAACTGATCCGCGACGCGCACGCCCTGGGGCTGCGCGTGATCGTCGACGTGGTCCCCAACCACTGTTCGGACCAGCACGACTGGTTCCAGCGCGCCTTACGTGAGGGCCCCGGCTCCCCGCTGCGCGACCGCTTCCACTTCCGGCCGGGACGCGGGACCGCCGGTGAGGCTCCGCCCAACGACTGGGAGTCCATCTTCGGCGGCCCCGCCTGGACGCGCACGAAGAACCCGGACGGCACACCGGGGGAGTGGTACCTCCACCTCTTCGCTCCCGAGCAGCCCGACTTCAACTGGGACAACCCGGCCGTGCGGGACGAGTTCCGCTCCGTCCTGCGCTACTGGCTCGACATGGGCGTCGACGGCTTCCGCGTCGACGTCGCCCACGGCCTGGTCAAGGCCGCAGGGCTGCCTGACATGGGGCGCACCGGGCAGCTGCAGCTGCTGGGCACCCAGTCACTGCCCTTCTTCGACCAGGACGGCGTGCACGAGATCTACCGGTCCTGGCGCAGGATCCTGGACGAGTACCCGGGAGAGCGCATCGGCGTCGCCGAGGCGTGGACACCGAGCGCCGAGCGCACGGCCAACTACCTGCGGGCGGACGAGCTGCACCAGGCGTTCAACTTCCACTACCTAGGAGCCGGCTGGGACGCCGGCGCCCTGCGCCGGGCCATCGACGAATGCCTCGACGCCATGCGCCCGGTGGGCGCGCCCAGCACCTGGGTGCTGTCCAACCACGACGTCGTCCGGCACACCACCCGCCTCGCCGTGGACGGTCCCGAGCAGGGGGTGCGCCGGGCCCGCGCGGCGACGCTGCTGATGCTGGCCCTGCCCGGGTCCGCCTACCTCTACCAGGGTGAGGAACTCGGCCTGCCGGAGGTGACCGACCTGCCGGACGAGGTGCGGCAGGACCCCTCGTTCTTCCGGGACAACGGGCAGGACGGGCTGCGGGACGGCTGCCGGGTACCGATCCCGTGGTCGGGGACCGAGGCGCCGTACGGCTTCGGACCCGTCGCGGGCGGACCGAGCTGGCTGCCGCAGCCGGAGAGCTGGAGGCACTTGTCGGTCGAGGCGCAGTCCGGCGACCCCGGCTCGACGCTGGAGCTCTACCGCAGCGCCCTGGCACTGCGCCGGGAGCACCCCGCCCTGGGCGCCGGCGAGGGAGTCGAGTGGCTGGAGGCCCCTGAGGGCGTCCTCGCCTTCCGCCGCACCGCGCGGGGCCCGGGCGACCAGACCTGGGCCGGCGACCTGGTCTGCACCGTCAACCTGACCGGTGCGCCGGTGCGGTGGACCCCGCAGGGGCGGCCGCTGCTCAGCAGCTGCGAGCCGGTGACCGAGGGCGACGCGGCCGGGCTCCCCGCGGACAGCACCGTCTGGTGGGCGGTGTGACCCTCTCCCTGACGCGGGGTGCCGAGCACGGCACCCCGCGGCTCACCGACATCGCCGCGCAGGCCGGGGTGAGTGAGGCCACGGCGAGCCGCGTGCTCAACGGGAAACCCGGAGTCGCCCCCGCCACCCGGCGGCGGGTGGTGGCCGCACTCGACGTACTCGGCTACGAGCGGCCCGTACGGCTGCGCCAGCGCAGCGCCGGCCTGATCGGGCTGGTGATCCCGGAGCTCACGAACCCGATCTTCCCGGCTTTCGCCCAGGTCATCGAGCAGGTGCTGGCCGGGCACGGATACACGCCCGTGCTGTGCACGCAGATGCCCGGCGGGTCCACCGAGGACGAACTGGTGGAGCAGATGGAGGACCGGGGCGTCACGGGCATCGTCTTCCTGTCCGGGCTGCACGCGGACACGACGGCCGACCCGGTCCGGTACCACAAACTCGCCTCCCGAGGACTGCCGTTCGTTCTGGTGAACGGCTACAACGAGCGCATCACGGCGTCCTTCGTGTCGTCCGACGACCGGTCCGCGGTACGGATGGCGGTGCGGCACCTGGCCGACCTGGGGCACACGCGGGTCGGACTGGCCGTCGGCCCCACCCGTTTCGTGCCGTCGCGGCGCAAGGCCGAGGGCTTCCTCGCGGCCGTGCGCTCCTTCTGCGGGATGCGGGCGGAAGAGGCCGAAGCGCACATCGAGCGCACCCTGTTCACGGTGGAGGGAGGCCACGCGGCCGCGGCGGCGCTGCTGGACGGGGGGTGCACCGGCCTGGTCTGCGGCAGTGATCTGATGGCCCTGGGGGCGATCCGCGCGGTGCGCGAACGGGGCCTGTCGGTTCCGCACGACGTCTCGGTGATCGGGTTCGACGACTCGCCGCTGATCCCGTTCACCGACCCGCCGCTCACCACCGTGCGTCAGCCGGTGCAGGCGATGGCGACCGCGGCGGTGGGGGCACTGCTGGAGGAGGTCGGCGGAACACCCGTTCAGCGGACCGAGTTCGTCTTCCAGCCGGAGCTGGTCGTGCGCGGTTCCACGGCGCGGCGCGGCGGGTGAGCGCACCGGCCCGGGGAGAGGCTCCGCAGCCGGCCCCGGTCGGGGCTGCGGGGCGGCATGAAGGCTGCGGAGCCCCGGCTGGAGCCCGGTCCGGCGGGCCGGGCGCGTGGGCTCCGACAGCTGTCGAGGCCTCCGGGCCGCCGGACCGGGCGGTGATTGAACGTAACACCTCTGAAACGCTTGCGAAAGTCTTTGCAGGGCGTCAATTTTCCCTCCTGCCAGTGATGTTGAGGTTTCCGGAGGGAAAAGCAAGAGTCCCGTCGTGAAGGGTTGACCGATGGTGAGGGGGCTCGTACGGTCTCGATCGCAACAACTTGCTGACGTGTTTCAGCAAGTCTCCCCACAGGCCTGTCGGGCAAGGCGCGTTGCTGCGTGAAGGCCTCTCATCCGCATCAGGTGGATCAGGAGGAACTATGGCCAACAAGACCGTGGCCACTGCACTCGCCCTTGTGGCGGGAGCCGCTGTGGTCGTCACGGCACCCGGGACCGCGCAGGCGGACCCGCCCGGCGACAAGGACGTCACCGCGGTGATGTTCGAGTGGAACTTCAACTCCGTCGCCAAGGCCTGTACCGACGACCTCGGGCCGGCCGGGTACGGGTACGTGCAGGTGTCGCCGCCGAACGAGCGGGTCCAGGGCCCGCAGTGGTGGACCGCCTACCAGCCCGTCAGCTACAGGATCGGCACGAAACTGGGCGACCGCACCGCCTTCAAGAACATGATCGACACCTGCCACGCCGCCGGCGTCAAGGTCGTCGTCGACACGGTCATCAACCACATGGCCAACAGCGCCGGCACCGGGACCGCGGGTTCCTCCTACAGCAAGTACAACTATCCCGGCCTGTACTCGCCGTCCGACCTGGACGACTGCACGAGGGACATCGACAACTACGGGGACAGCTGGAACGTCCACCACTGCGAACTGTCCGGCCTGCCCGACCTGGACACCGGCGAGGAGTACGTCCGCAAGACGATCGCCGGGTACCTGAACGACCTGCTGTCCCTCGGGGCGGACGGCTTCCGCGTCGACGCGGCCAAGCACATCCCACCGGGTGACCTCGCCAACATCAAGGGCCGGCTCAGCAACCCGGGTGTCTACTGGAAGCAGGAGACCATCGGGGCGCCCGGCGAGGCCGTGCAGCCCGGCCAGTACACCGGCACCGGTGACGTCCAGGAGTTCTCCTTCGCCAAGGACCTGAAGCGCGTCTTCTCCGGCGAGAAGCTGGCGTACCTGAAGAACTTCGGGGAGGCCTGGGGCTACGTCCCCAGCGGCAAGGCCGCCACCTTCGTGACCAACCACGACACCGAGCGCCACAACACGACGCTGACCTACAAGGACGGGGCCAACTACACCCTCGCCCACGTCTTCATGCTGGCCTGGCCGTACGGCTCACCGGACGTCCACTCCGGCTACGAGTTCAGCAGCGACGCGGGCAGCCCCAACGACGGCCAGGTCAACGCCTGCTACACCGACGGGTGGAAGTGCCAGCACGCCTGGCGCGAGATCGCGAGCATGGTCGAGTTCCGCAACACCGCCGGCAGCGCGGGCGTGACCAACTGGTGGGACAACGGCAACAACGCCATCGCCTTCGGCCGCGGTGACAAGGCCTACGTCGCGATCAACCACGAGTCCGGCTCGCTCAACCGCACCTTCCAGACGTCGCTGCCCGCCGGCACCTACTGCGACGTCCAGAGCGGCAAGCCCGTCACCGTGAACGGCTCCGGGCAGTTCACCGCGACCCTCGGCGGCAACACGGCGCTCGCCCTGCACACGGGGGCGACCAGCTGCTCCGACACCGGCCCCGGCCCGAACCCGGACCCTGAGACCACGGCCGGCGCCTCGTTCAGCGTGGACGCCACCACCGCCTGGGGCGAGAACATCTACGTCACCGGCGACAACGCCGCGCTCGGCAGCTGGAACCCCGCCGCCGCCCTCAAGCTCGACCCGGCGACCTACCCCGTGTGGAAGCTCGACGTCGCCCTCCCGGCCGGCACCTCCTTCGCGTACAAGTACCTGCGCAAGGACGCCTCCGGCAACGTCACCTGGGAGAGCGGCGCCAACCGCACCGCCACCGTCCCATCCAGCGGCAAGACGCTCCTGAGCGACTCCTGGCGCAGCTGAACCAGGCAAGCGCTCCGTCTCGCCGACCGAAGGACCGCCCGGCCCGCCTCCTCCAAGGCGTACCGGGCGGCCCGCCTTGTCCGCGCCGGCTCCCGCCGCCGCGCACCGGGCGGCCCGTCCCGTTCGACCGGTGAGGAGAAGAAAGGCCCCATGACCGGTTTACCGTCCCGGCGCAGAACCGCCCGATTGTCGGCCGTCGCACTGATCCTGTCCGTGCTGCCGGCCCTCCCGTCCACCACTCCGTCCGCGGACGCCGCGACCCCGCGACCGCCGTCCGATCACGCGCTCGCCCGCACACCGGCGCGCCCCGCCCCGTCGCGCGAGCAGTTCTACCTGGTGCTGCCCGACCGCTTCGCCAACGGGACCACCTCCAACGACGAGGGAGGCCTGACCGGCGGCCGCTCGCAGACCGGCCACGACCCGACCGACAAGCACTTCTACCAGGGCGGTGACCTGAGGGGCCTGATCGAGAAGCTCGACTACATCAAGGGCCTGGGCACCACCGCACTCTGGATGGCCCCGGTCTTCAAGAACCGGCCGGTGCAGACCATGAGCGGCACCGAGATGGCCAGCTACCACGGCTACTCCATCACCGACTTCACCCGGGTCGACCCGCACTTCGGCACCAACGCCGAACTGGCGGAACTCGTCGACAAGGCCCACGCCAAGGGCATGAAGGTCTTCTTCGACGTCATCACCAACCACACCGCCGACACCGTCGACTACGCGGAGAAGACGTACGGCTACCGCTCCAAGGGAGCGTTCCCCTACCTGGACGCCGAGGGCCGACCCTTCGACGACAGCTCCGGCATGCGCGAGGTCGACGAGGACGGCCTCCCGTACACGCCGCGCCCCCGCCCCGGCGAGCACGACGCCAAGGTGCCGGCGTGGCTGAACGACCCCACGATGTACCACAACCGGGGTGACTCCACCTTCGCCGGTGAGAGCGCCCTGTACGGCGACTTCAAGGGCAACGACGACCTGTGGACCGAACGGCCCGAGGTCGTCGAGGGCATGCGGCGGATCTACGAGACGTGGGTCAGGGACTTCGGCATCGACGGCTTCCGCGTCGACACGGCGAAGAACGTCAACATGGCCTTCTGGACCCAGTGGGCCACGGCGCTGGACGCCTACGCGGCCCGGCAGGGGAAGCGGGACTTCTTCATCTTCGCGGAGGCCTTCTCGGCCGACCCCGTCGTCATGGCGCCCTACCTGACCGAGGGCCGGCTCGACGCCACGCTCGACTTCCCGCTGCAGGCCGCGCTCCGCAACTACGCGTCGCGCGGCGGTCCCACGCGCGACCTCGCGCACGTCCTGGCCCAGGACCACCGCTACACCACCGACAAGGCCAACGCCTACGGCGAGGTGACCTTCCTCGGCAGTCACGACATGGGGCGCATCGGGAGCTTCGTCAGCCAGGACAACCCGGGCGCGGGCGATGCCGAGCTGCTGCGCCGTGACCGGTTCGCCCATGAGCTGATGTTCCTGTCGCGGGGCAATCCGGTGATCTACGCGGGTGACGAGCAGGGCTTCACCGGATCGGCGGACGATGTGTACGCCCGGCAGACGCTGTTCGCGTCGAAGGTCCCGGAGTATCTGGACGACGACCAGATCGGCACGGAGCGTACGCACGCCTCGGACGCGTACGACCCGGCGCATCCGTTGTACCGGTCGATCGCTTCCCTTTCACAGCTGACGAAACGGCATCCGGCGTTGCGTGACGGTGTGCAGGAGGAGCGGTACGCGGACGACGGTCCGGGTGTGTACGCGTTCTCGCGCACGGATGCGAAACAGCGGGTCGAGTACGTCGTCGCGGTGAACAACGCGGACCGTACCCGGACGGTCGGGGTGCCGACGTACACGGCGGGGATGGACTTCCGCGGTGTGTACGGGTCGTCGGTGCGGGTGCGCAGCGGCGCGGACCGGAAGGTGCGGGTGGAGGTGCCGCCGCTGTCCGCGGTGGTGCTGAAGGCGGCCAGGCCGCTGGCCACTCCGGCCACCGGGCCGTCGGTGTCGGTGCGGGCTCCGGCGGCCGGTGCGACCGGTGACGTGGAGGTCTCCGCCGAGGTGGACGGCGGCGGGCTGAACCGGGTGGTGTTCGCCGCCCAGGCCGGTAACGGGCCCTGGCGCACTCTGGGTTCGGCCGACCACGCCCCGTACAGGGTGACCCAGCACCTGCCGGACACGGTGCGTGCCGGGACGCCGCTGCGCTACAAGGCCGTCGTCGTCGACCACGCGGGACGCACCGCGAGCGACACCGCCGCCACCACCGCCGGACAACCCCCCGCCCCCGAGAAACCGACCGCGAAGCGACACCATGCGGTCGTCCACCACCGGCGCGCGGACGGCGACTACGACGGCCTGCTGCTGCGGACCGCCGACGGTACGACGGCCCGGTTCACCGGCCGCGACGCCTACGGGGCCTTCGCGTGGATCACCCCCGGCTCCGGTACCGGCGCCATCCGGTTCACCGTCGAGAAGGACGGAGTCCCCGACGGACCCGAGCGCGTCCTCGACGTCGCCGTGTCCGGCGAGGTGTGGACCGAGCAGAACAACGCGACGGTCCTGAAGGCCAGGCCCAAGTCCGCCTACCCGCCCCAGGACGGCACCAAGGCCGTGCTGCACTACCACCGGCCCGACGGCGACTACGAGGGGTGGGGACTGCACACCTGGACGGGGTCCGCCGACCCGCCCGAGTGGAACGACCCCATCCTGCCGGTGCGCGAGGACCCCTTCGGGCTCGTCTTCGAGGTGCCGCTGAACGACGGGGCCGCCTCCCTCAGCTACATCCTGCACAAGGGGCAGGAGAAGGACATCCCCGACGACGAGGCCCTCGACTTCTCCCTCTACGGGCACGAGGTCTGGCGCGTGGCGGGCGACCCCACCTATCTGACGCCCTCTCCCGGTGGCGCCTTCGGCCTCGACCTGCGCGCGGCGGAGGCCACCTGGATCGGTGACGACACCGTCGTGTGGGCGGGTGAGGGCAGCGGCGTGGCCAGTCAGCAACTGGTGTACGCCACCGAGGGCGACCTCACGATCGAGAACGGCGCACTGACCGACGAGGGACAGTGGCTGCGGCTCGTACCGACCGAGCTGACCGAGACCCAGAGGTCCCGCTACCCCCAGTACGCACAGGCCTCGGCGTTCCGCGTGGACCCGCGGGACCGCGACCGCGTCGGCCAGGCACTCCGCGCCCGGCTGATCGCCACCCAACGCGCCGACGACGGGGCCCTGCTGGGCGCCACCGGCGTGCGCATCGAAGACACCCGACCGGAAGGAACCGGCAAGTGATCGGCTCGCTCCCAGACCGAAGAGGCCGAAGAAGACGAAGAGGCCGCCCCGGCGGCACGAACCACGGAACCGTGCCGGGACCCACGGCCGGCCCTACGACCATGGCCGCCGCGGTCGTCGTGGCCGCACTGCTCGCCACGGCGCTGGGCACACCCCAGCAGGCAGCCGCGGCACCGCGGCCTCCCGGTCCGCCGTCCGACGCCCGGCTCGTCGCCGAGCCGGCCCGCCACGACCTGACCCGGGAACAGGCGTACTTCCTGCTGCCCGACCGGTTCGCCAACGGATCCCGTGCCAACGACCGCGGAGGGCTCGGCGGCGACCGGACCGCGACGGGATTCGATCCGACGGACAAGGGCTTCTACCAGGGGGGTGACCTGAGGGGCCTGATCAAGAAGCTCGACTACATCAAGGGCCTGGGCACCACCGCGATCTGGATGGCGCCGATCTTCAAGAACAAGCCGGTGCAGGGCGGTGGCGAGTCCGCCGGCTACCACGGCTACTGGATCACCGACTTCACCCGGGTCGACCCGCACTTCGGCACCAACGCCGAACTCGCTGAACTCATCGACAAGGCCCACGCCAAGGGCATGAAGGTCTTCTTCGACGTCATCACCAACCACACCGCCGACACCGTCACGAACGTCGAGAAGACGTACGGCTACCGCTCCAAGGGCGCGTTCCCCTACCTGGACACCGAGGGCCGTCCCTTCGACGACAGCTCGCGGATGGGCAAGGTCGACCGGGACAGCTTCCCGTACACGCCCGTGGTGAACGAGGACGAGGCCGACGCGAAAGTCCCGGCGTGGCTGAACGACCCCACGATGTACCACAACCGGGGTGACTCGACGTTCGTCGGCGAGAGCGGCCTCTACGGCGACCACACCGGTCTCGACGACCTGTGGACCGAACGGCCCGAGGTGGTCGAGGGCCTGGAGAAGATCTACCAGAGGTGGGTCAGGGACTTCGACGTGGACGGCTTCCGCGTCGACACGGTTCGCAACGTCGACATGCCGTTCTGGACGCAGTGGGCGACCGCGATCGACGCCTACGCCGCGAAGAGGGGACGCGAGGACTTCTTCGTCTTCGGCGAGACCCTCTCCTCCGACCCGGCCGTCACGGCGCCCTACGTGACCGAGGGCCGGCTCGACGCCACGCTCGACTTCCCGCTGCAGAACGCCATCCGCGGCTACGCCTCCCAGGACAAGTCTGCGAGCACCCTCTCCGGCGTCCTGGCCCAGGACTACCGCTACACCACCGACAAGGCCAACGCCTACGAGCAGGTCACCTTCCTCGGCAACCACGACATGGGCCGCATCGGCAGTTTCGTCAGCCAGGACAACCCGGGCGCGGGCGATGCCGAGCTGCTGCGCCGGGACCGGTTCGCGCACGAGCTGATGTTCCTGTCGCGGGGCAATCCGGTGATCTACGCGGGTGACGAGCAGGGCTTCACCGGACCGGGCGGGGACAAGGGCGCCCGGCAGACGCTGTTCGCGTCGAAGGTCCCGGAGTATCTGGACGACGACCAGATCGGCACGGAGCGTACGCACGCCTCGGACGCGTACGACCCGGCGCATCCGTTGTACCGGTCGATCGCGAGGCTGTCGGAGCTGACGAAACGGCATCCGGCGTTGCGTGACGGTGTGCAGGAGGAGCGGTACGCGGACGACGGCCCGGGTGTGTACGCGTTCTCGCGCACGGATGCGAAACAGCGGGTCGAGTACGTCGTCGCGGTGAACAACGCGGCGAAGGCCCGGACGGTCGGGGTGCCGACGTACACGGCGGGGATGGACTTCCGCGGTGTGTACGGGTCGTCGGCGCGGGTGCGCAGCGGCGCGGACCGGAAGGTGCGGGTGGAGGTGCCGCCGCTGTCCGCGGTGGTGCTGAAGGCGGCCAGGCCGCTGGCCACTCCGGCCACCGGGCCGTCGGTGTCGGTGCGGGCTCCGGCGGCCGGTGCGACCGGTGACGTGGAGGTCTCCGCCGAGGTGGACGGCGGCGGGCTGAACCGGGTGGTGTTCGCCGCCCAGGTCGGCAACGGGCCCTGGCGCACTCTGGGTTCGGCCGACCACGCCCCGTACAGGGTGACCCAGCACCTGCCGGACACGGTGCGTGCCGGGACGCCGCTGCGCTACAAGGCCGTCGTCGTCGACCACGCGGGACGCACCGCGAGCGACACCGCCGCCACCACCGCCGGACAACCCCCCACCCCCGAGAAACCGAGCGCGGTGGACCGTCCCTACGCCGTGGTGCACTACCGGCGGACGGACGGCGACTACGACGGCTGGCAGCTCAAGTCGTCCGCGGGAACCGCGGACTTCACCGGCCGCGACGCCTACGGAGCCTTCGCCTGGGTGAAGCTGGACGACGGTGCCGGCGACGTGAGCTACACCGTCGAGAAGGACGGCGACGCGGACGGTCCGCGGCGCACGCTCGAGGCGGCGAAGACGGGTGAGGTCTGGATCGAGCAGGGCGAGGACGGACAGGCGGTGACCGCGCCCGAGGGCGTCTACCCGCCGCAGGACGAGAAGAAGGCCGTCCTGCACTACCACCGCGCCGACGGCGACTACGACGGCTGGGGCCTGCACACCTGGACCGGTGCGGCGAACCCGACGGACTGGTCGAAGCCGCTGCAGCCGGTCGGCAGGGACAGCTTCGGTGTAACCTTCGAGATACCCCTTGCCGACGGCGCCACGTCCCTCAGCTACATCATCCACAAGGGTGACGAGAAGGACATCGCCAGCGATCGGTCTCTGGACTTCGCCACCTACGGCAAGGACGTCTGGCTGATCGGCGGAACCGCCGACTACCTGCTGCCGACCGTGGGCTCGGCCCCCGACCTCGACCTGGGCGCCTCGAAGGCCCAGTGGATCGACGCGGACACGGTGGTGTGGAACGTCAAGGCCACCGACGCCACCAGCCAGCAGCTCGTGTACGCCCCCAAGGGCGACATCACCGTCAAGGACGGCGCTCTCTCCCACGAGGGGCACTGGCTGCGTCTGGTGCCGACAGCCCTCAGCGACGCCCAGAAGGCGAAGTTCCCCCACCTGAAGGACGGCACCGCCTGGTCCGTCGACCCGCGTGACCGGGACCGGGTGCGGGAGGCGCTGCGCGGCCAGCTCGTCGCCACGCAGCGGGCCGCCAACGGCGCGCTGCTCGCGGCGACGGGTGTCCAGATCCCCGGCGTGCTGGACGACCTCTACGGCGCGGCGCGCAAGGCCCGCCTCGGGCCCGTCTTCGACCACCGGGGCAGGCCCACCCTGTCCGTCTGGGCCCCGACCGCCAAGAGCGTGTCCCTCGAGCTGGACGGCCGGCGCGTACCCATGCGCCGGGACGGCGGCACGGGTGTCTGGTCGGTGACCGGATCCCGCGCCTGGAAGGGCAAGCCGTACCGGTACGCCGTCACGGTGTGGGCCCCGACGGTCCGCAGGACCGTCACCAACAAGGTCACCGACCCGTACTCCGTGGCACTGACGGCCGACTCCGCACACAGTCTCGTCGTCGATCTGAAGGACAGGTCCCTGGCGCCCGCGGGATGGTCCGGGCTGGACAAACCCCCGGCCGTTCCGCTCAAGGACGCGCAGATCCAGGAACTGCACGTACGTGACCACTCCGTGGAGGACTCGACCGTCCCGGCGGCTGAGCGGGGCACGTACACCGCCTTCACCGAGAAGAACTCGGCGGGCAGCAGGCACCTCCGTGCTCTGGCCGAGGCCGGCACCTCGTACGTGCACCTGCTCCCGGTCTTCGACTTCTCGACCGTTCCGGAGAAGGCCGCCGACCGGGCCGTCCCCGGATGCGACCTGGCCTCCTACCCGGCCGACTCCGACAAGCAGCAGGAGTGCGTGGCGAAGACGGCCGCCGAGGACGCCTACAACTGGGGCTACGACCCCTACCACTTCACCGTCCCCGAGGGCTCCTACTCCAGTGACCCGGACGGGACACGGCGCACGGTCGAGTTCCGCAGGATGGTCAAGGCGCTCAACGAGGACGGCCTGCGGGTCGTGATGGACGTGGTCTACAACCACACCGTCGCGAGCGGCCAGGCCGACGCCTCGGTCCTCGACAAGGTGGTGCCCGGCTACTACCACCGGCTGCTCGCCGACGGCTCGGTCGCCACTTCGACCTGCTGCGCCAACACGGCTCCCGAGAACGCCATGATGGGCAAGCTCGTCGTGGACTCGGTCGTCACCTGGGCCAAGGAGTACAAGGTCGACGGGTTCCGCTTCGACCTCATGGGCCACCACCCGAAGGCCAACATCCTCGCGGTCAGGAAGGCCCTCGACGAGCTGACCCTCGCCAAGGACGGCGTCGACGGCAAGAAGATCATCCTGTACGGGGAGGGCTGGAACTTCGGCGAGGTCGCCGACGACGCCCGCTTCGAGCAGGCCACGCAGGAGAACATGGCCGGCACCGGCGTCGCCACCTTCTCCGACCGGGCCCGCGACGCCGTGCGCGGCGGCTCCCCCTTCGACGCCGACCCCGACGTGCAGGGCTTCGCCTCCGGCCTGTACACCGACCCCAACTCCTCGAAGGACAACGGCACCGAGGCCGAGCAGAAGGCCCGCCTGCTGCACTACCAGGACCTGATCAAGGTGGGGCTGACGGGCAATCTCCGGCAGTACCGTTTCATCGACACCAGCGGCAAGGAGGTCACCGGCTCCCAGGTCGACTACAACGGCGCCCCCGCCGGATACGCCGCGGCCCCGGGCGACGCCCTCGCCTACGCCGACGCCCACGACAACGAGTCCCTGTTCGACGCCCTCGCCTACAAGCTGCCGGCGGGCACGTCCGCCGACGACCGGGCCCGCATGCAGGTCCTCGCCATGGCGACGGCCACCCTCTCGCAGGGCCCGGCGCTCTCCCAGGCGGGCACCGACCTGCTGCGTTCGAAATCCCTGGACCGCAACTCCTTCGAGAGTGGTGACTGGTTCAACGCGATCCACTGGAACTGCGCGGACGGCAACGGCTTCGGCCGCGGGCTGCCGTCGGCTGCCGACAACCAGGACAAGTGGACCTACGCGGCACCCCTGCTGACCTCGGTGAAGGTCGGCTGCCCGCAGATCACCGGCGCCTCGGCCGCGTACCGGGACCTGCTGAGGATCCGTACGACGGAGAAGACCTTCTCCCTCGACACGGCCGCGCAGGTGCAGTCGGCACTCTCCTTCCCGCTCTCCGGGAAGGACGAGACACCCGGCGTGATCACCATGAGACTGGGTGACCTGGTCGTGGTCTTCAACGCCACGCCCGACCGGCAGTCCCAGCGGCTGACGGAACCGGGCGGAGGCACCTACCGGCTGCATCCGGTGCAGGCCGCCGGTGCTGACCGCGTGGTCAGGACGGCCACCTACACGAAGAGCACCAGCACCTTCGAGGTGCCGGGCCGCACCGTGGCGGTCTTCACGCGCTGACAGGAAATGACCCACGAAGTGCCCGTACCGGGCTGCCGGTACGGGCACTTCCGTATGTGGGGCCGGGACCCGGAACGGGGGAGGGACGACAGTTTTCGGTCTTGTCGCGGCTGCCTCACTGAGCGCGGCCATGTGTTCGTTTATCGACGGCAACGCGGCCTGGTGGCAGGAGTAAGACATGCCGCTTTATCCGGCAGTAACCTTGCCGGCTTCGCGGGTTCATCCGTCCGGCTGTGTCCTGTCATCCTGCGGTGTGATGTCGGCTCTGGCCGCTGAGCTGCGTGTTCATGAGGAGCCGTGTCTCCTGGGTTCATTGAAACCGGCACCGCAAGTTGCTGGAACTTGCCGCAATGTTTTTCATGCCCCTGCCGGGCCCCCGTACTCTGAGGACGTCCGTTCAGTAAGTGAAGGGGAGCACTCTGATGAAGCGGTTTGTGCGTTCAACTTTCGTGACGTGCGCGATGGCTCTGGCCCTGGCAACGCCCGCCACGGTGGCCCACGCCGAGTCCCAGGAGAGTGCGGGGAACCAGACCCCCGCACCCGCGTGCCTGACGTACAGCCCGGGATGGCGCTACACGTTCGTGATCAACGACTGCTCGACCGCCCACAGGGTGAAGGTCCTGTACGGCGACGGAATGGACGTCCCCTGCCAGGAGGTGGCCCCGCGGAACTGGTTCACCTTCCCGGGCTACGGAACCGAGGGGAACACGATCGAGGGCATCGTCCTGTGCGACCACGCCGACGGTGCCTGACCGCGCGGTCGCACGGCGGAGCGGGCGTGCGCTCCCGGCCTGTCGGGAGCGCACGCTTTTTGCACTTGCTGCAGCGGCCCCGATCACTGGGCGCACTCCGCCGTGTGCGGACGGCAGTGAGCTCGCGACAGGGAGGGGACCTGCCACTTCCACCGGAGCGAACCTCGCTCGCCCTCCGGGCCGGCCCGGCCCCTGTGAGGGCACACCAGCCAGGTGTTGCCGGCCCAGGCCACTGAGCTGGAGTTCTTGGCGGCAGAAGTCGTTGTAAGCGTTACCGCAGTACCCCGCGACGAACCCGACGATCGGGTCGAGGTAGCGGAAGCCTTCCAGCTCACCGTCAAAGGGGTTGCGGAAGTCCTGCCGGAGGGTGGCGAAGTCCCGCTGTCCGCGCTTCCCCTGGAAGCCGTCGGGCAGCCGGCCCTCGAACTCCTCGGCGGAGGCGCTGAGGTAGGGACTGTTGATGAAGGCCCCGTCAAGCACCGCGCCCGACGTGATCGTGGATCATCTGATCCGCCGGCGGCACGTCGTTCGCGGTGTTCGCCGTACCTATCCAGCACCTGAGCGGAGAGCGTCGTCCAGGACGTCACGCAGTGCCCAGTAGGCGGGTTTCGCCTCGTACGCCGCGTCCCAGGGAAGAGCGTTTCCCGGACTCGGGGGATAGTGCCGCAGGTCGGCCGTGGAGCCGTACTTGTCGGTGAAACCCCAGGTCGAGAACGAGGTGCAGTTGGGTTCTTCGCCGCAGACTGCGAGTTTCCCCGCCAACTGGCGGGCCTGGATGTCCTCTTCGTCCTCGTCGACGAGGACGTCCGCCTCCGAGACCCGGGCCTTCAGGCCGAGCCCGGCCAAAGCCCGGACCTTGCGTCGGAGGACCTCGGGGTCGGTACGGTCGCCGACGGCGTATTCGTGGTCCTGGAAACCGACGCCATCGATCGGAACGCCCCGCTCCTTCAACCGGATCAGCAGCGCGTAGAGGGCGTCCCAGCGTGGACCGTCCTCCTCCACCCCGTACTCGTTGAGGTACAGCACCGCGTGCGGGTCGGCCTCGCGGGCAGCACGGAAGGCGATGTCGATGTACTGCTCACCCATCGCTTCGAACCACAACTGTGGCCGCACGCCCCGGTTGCCGTTGGAGTAGTCCTCATCCTCGTCGGACACGGGCTCGTTCACCACGTCCCATTCCGCCACCTTCCCCCGGAAGTGGCCCGCTACCGCGCGTATGTGCTCCACCATGACGCGCCTGCGTTGTTCGCGCGTCATCTCGGCACGCATCCATGCGGGCAGGGCTTCGAACCAGACGAGGGTGTGGCCGTGCACCTTCATCCTGTTGGCCTCGGCGAAGTCCACCAAGGTATCCCCTTCCGCGAACGCGAACACGCCGCGTCGAGGCTGGACGAACTGCGGCTTGAAGTCGTTCTCCGGCGTAAGCATGGAGAACTCCTCACCCGCCGTCCGCCGGTAGGCGCTGTCCGTCAGCAAGGGGCCCGCGGCCAGGGCGGTTCCCATACGGATCGGGCGTGGGAGAACCGCCGCCAGATCACGCATCGCATCGCTGGACCGGGGCGCTCGCAGGCCGGGCGCGTCCACGACGGACATCCGGCCCCGTCCCAGTGACCGCGCGTGGAGATCGCTGAGGGTCCAGCCCTTCCCGCGGGCTCCCGCATCCGCGCCGAACCAGATGCGGCCACTGCCGAAGACGTCCCGCGCGGGAACGGTTCCCACGACCCTGCCGTCGGCCTCCAGCACAAGCCTGTTCGCGCGGACTTCGACGGCGAGGCGGACTTCGAGCCCCAGGCCGCTCCCGAAGGTCCGGGTCAGCGCAGGTCTGTCGGAGCCCCCGTCCCAGCGGTCGATCCGGAGTCTCCCGCCGACCACGCCGATGCGCACGCCGCGCCGTTCGTAGCGCCATTCGTCGTAGATGACCGGCGTCTCACCGTACAGATGCAGGTAGGCACCCGTGTCATCCGTGCGCCGCAGGCCGGCTTCGATCCGGACATCCCCTCGGAACACCATGTGGGGACCGCGCAGGTTCACCGGTGGGTTCGGCTGTCCGCCGGTACCGTCCTGGCGTGTGATGCGCCGGTCGAGGGGTGTGACCCGTACCCCTGTGTGCGTGGGCTTCCCGCCGGCGAAGTGAGCCCAGTCCCTGCCGTTCAGGAGGTCCTCCACAGGTCCCCCCGCGGGCGCGGAGGTGCCGGCACGGTCCCCCGGGACACCAGCGACCAAGGCACACACAACCGCGATGGCAGCGCTCTTTCGAAACCGCATGAACAGCAGCACTCCGTATCCTCGGCCCGTCTTCCGACGGCATCGCCGCCCTCAGCCACACCGTCACCGAGCACCGCCCTCCCCAGCCGCGGCAAGAACGGTGCGCAACCGATCGCGCCGCCCCGCTGTGACTGATCGCCATTGTTTCAGGTGCGAGTGAGGGACCGTCGGCCGAGGACCGTTCGGGAACGACGGCCGGAGAGCGGTCGGTACGGTCGGCGAGTACGGGCTCCCCTCCCGGCAGATCGAAGAACTCAAGGTGTGGGCGCTGGAGCGGGCGGAGGATCTGGGTGCGCGGATCCATGACGAGAACGCCTGGGGCGAGGGCGCGGAAACAGGAACGGTCTGGGTCAGCGGGCGTTGCTCCAGCCGCCTGTGCCGGCGGAGTACGAGTCGAGCAGGTCCACCACGAAGACCAGGGTCGAGCCCGCCGGGATCAACGGCGAGGGCGACTGGTTGCCGTAGCCGAGACGCGGGGGAACGACGATCTCGCGCCGACCGCCGACCCTCATCCCCCTCAACCCCCGGTCCCAGCCCTTGATGACCCTGCCGCTGCCCAGGGCGAACTTGAAGGGCTGGTCACGGTCCCAGGAGGAGTCGAACTCCTTCCCGGTCTCGAAGGTCACCCCGACGTAGTGGACCCTGACCACCGTGCCCGGCTTCACCTCGGCCCCGTCCCCGACGATCAGGTCCCGGACGGTCAGTTCGGCAGGCGCAGCGCCCTTCGGGAGGTCGACCTCGGGCTTCGTCAGTTCACTCATCGCAGTTCCGTCACTCTCCGTCGCAGACCCTCGTGCGGGCCGGCCCGGCCCATGGACACTCCATGCGGCAGAGGATCACGCTAACGCGCATGCCGGTTTCCGGAGCGCACCGGATCAGCGGCCGCGCATGGCGGTCCGTCGCACGGCCGGCGCACGAACCCTCGCACACTCGGGCGGGACGCGGTGGCTCGGGTTGCACGGCAGCCGCCCGGGCGGGAAGCGGCGCAGAGGGTCAGGGCCGACGCGCGCCGTTCAGTCGACTGCGTCGAGTCGCGCCGCCGTCCGCAGGTCCCTGAACGACGAGATGACCTCGGTCACGCCGTGCCGCAGGGGCATCTCCGGCTGCCCGCCGAGCCAGGGTCTTTGAGAAGTGATCGGGCCTTGTCCCCGGGGAGTGGACACCTGTTCGTAGGCGATCGGTGCCTGGTGTCCGTTCGTCGAGTGTCGTCGGCGGGTGTTGTAGCGGGTGGTCCAGCGGAAAACCGTCAGGCGGCAGGCGAGGGCTCCGTCGAAGCGGCGGGCGCCACGGAGCGTTTCGTGTTTGAGGGTCGCGTTGAACGACTCGGCGAGAGCGTTGTCCGCGCTGGTGCCGACCGCGCCCGTGGACTGCTCAAGGCGTTCCGTGTCCTCATGTCCACGTTCGCGGTGGCTGATGCGCGACGCAGATGAATGGAGTGCCGAGGAGCTCGTCCTCACGCCTGGCGCGACTTGTCGTAGACGCCAACGCCCTCGGTGCGTCGAAGAGTGAATCATCGAGGATTTCTGAGTTCACTCGGGCGTAAGCCGGGAGCCTCCGTCGAATCGGTGATCGGCGGAGGTTCCCAGGTGTTCGACGGCAACGGTGACGGCAACGTCAGCGGACAACTGCTGTGGCGGGCGAGTCGTCAGGGCCGTCGTTGGTTGGGTTGAGGGCGATGCCGAGGGTGTCGATGGCTTGGCGTTGCAGGTGGAGTCGGACGTGGGCACAGGCGCCGGTTGCGACGCCGATGTGGGCGTGGCCGAGTCGCTCGTTCTCCACCCTTCCTGTTCCTGACGTTCCGTCAGGCAAGTCGGCATCTGATCAGCATCAGTCCCCGAACTGTCCGAGACGGCTACCCGGACAAGCGCCTGGTCCGCGGCGTCACCACAGCCTGCCTCGCACAGAAGCCCAGGCGGGAAGCCTGCTCGGTACGGTGCACGATGTTCTGCAAGGTCTTCGACCGGGAGGCGTGCCCGTGTACGGTGAAGACCGCCCTTGACCTGCACAAAGCAGGCAGGGAGCCGTCTTCCAGGAGCCCAAAGTGCTGCGTACTCCGTTCAAGTCCAAGATCTAGCATTTGGGTGTTTTTGCAGGTCAACGGCTTGATGGCCCCACTCAGGTCAGCAAACGGTCAGCATCGGGCGCGGGAGCGTCCCAGCTTGCTGCCCAGGTGGCCGCCATGACGGGGACCTGGACACAGGTGCCTGGCTCCCGCTTGGGACGTTCGCTGCGTTACTCGACAGCTCGTCCGCGGCATGCGCTGGCGCCATGGGCCTCGGCTTCGGCACCGTCGTCATCTCCGGTACCGAGACCGAAGCCGCAGCCGACTCCACTGAGGCGGCCCTCCGCGTGACCTACTGCGTCATGATCACCCGCGCCCGCGAGCGGGGCTGGTCCCGGGTCTGCAGGGCAGCCGGTTGCCGCGCCACCCGGGGCCTGCGCGGGTAGGCCATGATGTGCCAAGCGCCCACTGGGTGAGATGCCCGAGGGAGGGGCGGTCGGCCGCCCGACGCGTACGTACGACAGGGGAGCCCCGTATCCGCCATGCCGTCGCCTCCCGGCAGCGATACTGGATGCATGGACTCGACGATCACCGCGCCCCGCGCCGAGGTTCTGCGGGACCGCTACCGCAGCCGACTGCCCGAGCGCTTGCAGGAGCCGGCCGGCCCCGTCGAGGGCAACGTGGATCTGCCGCTCCACATCGTCTGGTCCGGGCGGACGAGCTACAGCCTGGACCGTCCGAAGTCCCGCATGACGCTCTACCGGACCGTCCTCGCCGAAGGATGCGCGAGGACCTGGTGACCCTCCTGCACCACCGGCTGCTCACCGAGCAGTGGCCCGTGCTGCGACGCTTGATCAGTCCCTACATCCGCGAGGTCTGGGAGGACGCTTTCCCCGAGCTGCTCCGCACGGCTCCGGCCGACACGACCGCCGCGTGAAGCTCACTCCGCTCCACGAGCGTCTCCTCGCCGACATCCTCGACATCGGCTCCCCCTACCCTCTGGTCCTCACCGGCGGATACGCCGTGCAGGCCCACGGCCTGGTCGAACGCTCCAGCCGCGACCTCGACGTCGCCACAGAGAACCCCGCTCCGATGCAGGAGATCGTCGCCTCACTCACAGCAGGCCTCAGCGCGCGCGGATGGCGGACCACGCACGTCCAGCCCGAATGATCCGGGCCGCTGGCTGATGCGATGATGTCCGGCGACAGGGCGACGACGGTCCGAGGAAGCCGGTGCGAATCCGGCGTGGTCCCGCCACTGTGATCGGTGAGCGAACCCCGCACGACGCCACTGCCCCGTGAGGGCGGGAAGGCCGGGGCGAGCTGTGACCCGAGAGCCAGGAGACTCACGTCGTCGCCTCCTCGAAGGAACCGGGGCGGATCTCCCCGGAGGAGAGGGGTGTTTCGGCGTGTCCGAGACCATGAGCGACGAGGCGCACGGCGCCGACGCACCGGCGCGACGGGCCGGCGGTGTGCCCTGCCGGGTCGTCGTGTGCCGGGACTGCTGCTGCGGCACCGCGAAGGTGACCGGCGTCGACCACGCCGCACAGACCGCACGCCTGCGCGCGGAGGCTCCCGTACGCGTCTCAGCGTGCCTGGACGTGTGCGAACAGGCCAACGTGATCGTCGTGCAGCCTTCCTCCGCCGGGCGGGCGGCGGGAGCCCGGCCGGTATGGCTCGGGCTGGTCAACGACCCGGACGCGGCGGAGGACATCGCCGCCTGGGTACGGGCGGGCGGCCCCGGTGTCGCGCCCTGCCCGGAGATCCTCGACCTGTACACCTTCACCCCGCCCCGCCGCCGGACCGCTTCCTGAAGGGCGGCGACCGCCGCACTCACAAGGTCTGCCGCACTCACAAGGGCTGCGGGACGAGGTCGCGGGCGGGATGGCCCGGAGGTCAGGCCGAGCGCGATCACCGCGAGGACGATCTGGTTCGCGAGGCCGAACAGGGTGCCCATGTGGGCGCGCCGTCTGGTGACCTGGTTTCCCGTCATTTGACGTTCGGATCCCGGAGGCCGGGCGGCTGAAAGGGATGGCCTTCTTGCGCAGTTGACGAACCTGGGGTCAGCTCGGGCTCGCCGTCGGGCTGGTCGTGGCCGCTCAGCTCGCGTCGGAGCTGCGCGCGGTGAGGATGCGGACGGTGCGTTCGCCGGTGTGTCCGTCGCGGCCGTGCCAGCAGCGGTAGTTGTCGAGGACCAGGATGTCGCCCTCGTCGAGCCGAAAGCGAGGGAGGGACGGTTCGATGTCGTGCACGGCTTCGGTCAGGCGGGAGAGCTGGGCGCGGATGTGTTCGCTGTCGGGGTCGCGGTGGATCGGCACCGCTCCGTCCGTGCGGCGTACGACGCGGCGTCCGGTACGGGTGAACTCGACGTGTCGTCCGATCCTGGGGGTGGCCGGCAGTCCGCGCAGGTCCGCCCAGGCGCCGTACAGGTCGACGTCGATGCCGGTGAGGAAGGTGTGCAGGGCGGGGTCGGTGACGGCGAGGATGTCGACGAACGCGTAGGCGTCCAGCGCGAAGGAGTCGCCTCCCTCGGATGCCGGCCGCGCGCACTGGACGAGGACGTGGTCCTCGTCCGGGTGGCGCCTGCGGTGGGGGACTCCGCCGATGTCGACGACGATGTCGAGGCTGTCGGCGTGCAGGTGGACGGGGTTGCCCGGATGCGAGGTGCGGACCCGCTGCGGGTACAGCTCGCGGAGCCGGTCGCCGATGACCTGGGCAGCGGCGACCACCAGGGCGTCGGGCGTGTTCTCGTGGCCGGTGAGGATCACGGCCCCGTCGCGGGCGAGCACTTCGCGGGCCGTGCCGACGTTCGCGTGCGGGACGCGACTGGGGGTGATGCCCGGACCGGAGGTGGAGCGCGGGCGGTGGGTCTGAGCGGATGTGTGCATGGCTCCAGGCTGCCCCGACGGGGGCGTGTCCTCATGGTGGTCAGAAGGTGTCGTCGCGCGTGGGCGGGTGGGAGAAGGTCCGGGTGCTGGGGACGAGGGCGGCGGCGGCCGGGGCGGCGAAGCACACGATCGCGCAGCCCGCGAGGACCGGTGTGGCGCCGAAGGCGTCGATGGCGGGGGCGATGACGGCGAGACCGACCGGCGCGAGGCCGTAGGAGAGCAGGAAGTCCAGGGACGAGACCCGGGCCAGCTTGTCGGGGGCGACCTCCCGCTGGGCGGCGGTGAACCAGGGCACGTTGAACAGCTCGATGCCGACGCCTGCGACGGCGTAGGCAGCCATGACGACGACCGGGTGGACAGGGAAGACGAGGCTGAGCGGGGCGAATCCGTAGGCGGCGAGCCCGGCGAGTGCGGCCCGGCCGGGGGAGCGGGGGCGCCAGCGGGCGATGACCAGGGCACCGCCCAGGGCTCCGGCGGTGTACGCCGTCATCGCACCCGCGAGGACGACCTCGGTGCCGTACTCGTCCCGGCTGACCAAGGGCAGCGCCACACCCGTCGCGGAGTAGCCGGTGGCGATGACGGCGGTCAACGCGCCCAGGCCGGCGACGAACCACGGGTGCCGGCGCGCCTCGCGGACGCCTTCGGCGAACTCGGTGAGGAGCGACGTCCTGTCCGGTCCGGCCGGGGAGCCCGGCGCGTCCTGCGCGGTCGGCGGCCGCTTGCCGGGACCGGGGACGAAGGCGGCGGCGAGCCAGAGCAGTCCGATGCCGATCAGCAGCGCCCGGGTGTCCAGGAAGACGGCGAGCAGGGCGGCCAGGGACGGGCCCACGAGCGTGGTGACCCGTACGGCCAGGGTCATGGCGGCGTTGGCCTGTTGCCTGCGGTCCTCGTCGACCACCTCGGCGGTCAGTGCCTGGTACGCGGGGCGGCAGGCGCCCTGGCCCGCTCCCGCGACCGTGGCGGCCGCCGCCATCAGCAGCACCGAGCGGTCCAGGCCGGCGGCTATCACAGGAGCCGATATACCGGCGGCGAGTCCCGCCCACAGCACCACGCCCCGACGTGAGTACCGGTCGGCCAGCACTCCGGCCACGGGCACGGCGGCGAGGAACCCGACGGTGCGCGCGGCGAGCAGCAGCCCCAGGTCGGTGGCGGCCAGGGTTCGGTCGAAGACGGCGAGGCCGAGCACGAAGGGCAGGGCCCAGGTGGCCAGGCCGGAGGCCGTGGCGCCCGTCCAGAGGCGGAGGAAGGCGAGGTCGAGCAGGACGGTGCGCTGCTTGTCGGCAGGGGACCGGGCTGCGGTGGAAGTGTCGGAAGGAGTGGGCACGAGGGAGTCTTCCTGTCCCGTTGTCGGCTACGGAATGGACGCGATCCGGCTGCAACACCCCTGTTCCGTCGTGCGGTTGGGCGACGGAACAGGCCGTGGCACACGGTGGGCAGCGTGGCGCGGACGACAGGCTATCGCATTGATAATCATTTCCATTAGAGTGCTGTCGGCCGTCCCCGATCAGGGTGCCGCGGTCCTGTCTGCATGGGCGAGAGGAAGAAGTGAAGCCACCGCACACATCTCCGGCTGCGGGTCGTGTGACCCCGCTGGGCACGGGCGCGGACGCCCTCGACCCGGCCGAGGCGTCGGCCTCCCGCCCCGCGGGCTCCGCGCGAGTCCGACTCGCCTCCCGCGGAGCACTGCTGCTCAGCTGCGCGGTGCTGACCGCCGTCCTGCTCGTGTCCGTCACCGTCGCCATCGGCCTGGGGCCCGCGGTCGTCACCCCGGGCGAGACCGCGCGCCACCTGTGGGCGGCCATCAGCGGGGGACGCATCGGCCCCGACGAGGCGACGACGTATCAGATCATCTGGCAGATCCGGACACCGCGCGTGCTGCTCGCGGCACTGGTGGGGGCCGGGCTGAGCGCGGTCGGTGTGGCGATCCAGGCCATGGTGCGCAACGCCTTGGCCGACCCCTTCGTCCTCGGGGTCTCCTCGGGCGCGTCCGTAGGTGCCGTGGCGGTCACGGTCACCGGAGGGCTCGCGGTGCTCGGCATCCACGCCGTCTCCGCCGGCGCCTTCGTCGGCGCGCTGGTCGCCTCGCTCATGGTGTATGCCGCCTCCTCCAGCCGGGGCGCGCTGTCCCCGCTGCGCCTCGTGCTGACGGGGGTGGCCATGTCCCTGGGCTTCCAGGCTGTCATGAGCCTGATCATCTACTTCGCACCGGACGCCGAGGCGACCAGCATGGTCCTGTACTGGACCATGGGCAGCTTCGGGGCCGCGACCTGGGGCGCGCTGCCCGTCGTCTCCGCCATGGTGCTGGCCGGACTAGCGGTCCTGTACCGGTACGGGCGGACCCTGGACGTCCTCTCCCTCGGCGACGAGACCGCCGCGAGCCTCGGCTTCGACCCCGACCGGCATCGCAGGGTGCTGCTGGTGCTCGTCTCACTCGTCACGGGCGTCATGGTCGCCGTCAGCGGCGCCATCGCCTTCGTCGGACTCGTCATGCCGCACGTGGTGCGCATGGTCGTCGGGGCCACGCACGCCCGCGTGCTCGCCGTGGCCCCCCTGGTCGGAGCGATCTTCATGGTGTGGGTCGATCTGGCGGCGCGGACCCTGGTGGCCCCGCGCGAGCTACCGCTCGGGGTCATCACCGCGCTCGTCGGGGTGCCCGTCTTCATCGTCCTGATGCGACGCAGGGGCTACGCCTTCGGAGGGCGCTGACGTGGACCTGAAACTGGATGAACTCTCCGTGGTGACGGACGGGAAGAGTCTCGTGAGCGGGCTGTCCCTCACGGTGCCGGACGGCCAGGTCGTGGGGCTCGTGGGGCCCAACGGAAGCGGCAAGTCCACCGCGCTGCGGTGCGTGTACCGGGCGCTGCGTCCCAGCTCCGGAACCGTCTGGGTGGGGGAGCAGGACCTGACCCGGCTCTCCATGCGCCACAGCGCACGGACCATCGCGGCCATGACCCAGGACGGCGGCATCGACTTCGACTTCACGGTCGAGGAGGTCGTCGCGCTCGGACGCGCCCCCCATCTGCGCGGCAACACGGCGCTCAGCGGCCGGGAACGCGAGCTGTGCGAGTGGGCGATGGACCGGCTCGACATCGGGCACCTCGCGCACCGGGGCGTCCTGACGCTGTCGGGCGGCGAGCGCCAGCGCGTCCTGCTGGCCCGCGCGCTCGTGCAGGAACCGGAGATCCTCGTCCTGGACGAGCCGACCAACCACCTGGACGTCCGCCACCAGGTCGACCTGCTCGCACTGCTGCGCACATCCGGACTCACCGTCCTGGTCGTCCTGCACGACCTCAACCTGGCCGCTGCGGCCTGCGACCGGCTCGGCGTGCTCTCCCAAGGCCGCCTGGTCGCCTCCGGTGCGCCTGCGGACGTGCTGACGCCCGAGCTCGTCGCCGACGTCTTCGGCGTCAAGGCCAGCGTCGTCCAGCACCCACTGACCGGTGATCCCCAGCTCCTGTACTCGCTCGACCCGACCCGCTGAAAGGCTGCTCACGCATGCGTACAACCCGATACCTCACGACGGTCCGCCGGCCTGTCGCTCTCTGCTCCGCCCTGGCGGCGGCCCTGGCGCTCGGCGGATGCGGCGCCGAGGTCGAAGCGGACGCCAAGGACTCCGGCACCGTCACCGTCAAGCGGTGCGGTGAACCCGTGGAGTACACGGTGCCCGAGCGGGCCGTCGCCTACGAAGGCGGCAGCGCGGACAAGCTGTTCGCCCTCGGTCTGACCGAGCACGTGCACGGCTATGTGATGCCGCCCGCGAACCCGCCGGTGAGTGAGTCCCCGTGGGCTTCCGAGTACGCCAAGGTGAAGATGCTCAGCGACGACCTCCTGAACAAGGAGGTCGTGGTCGAGGCCAAGTCCGACTTCGTGGTGGCCGGCTGGAACTCCGGCTTCAAGGACGAGCGGGGCATCACGCCCGAGATCCTGGACAAGCTCGGCATCCAGAGCTTCATGCACACCGAGAGCTGTTTCAACTACCCGGGCTTCCCTGAGGAGATGAGCCCCTTCGAGGCTCTCTACACCGACTTCGAACGGCTGGGCAGGATCTTCCGGGTCGAGAAGAAGGCCGCCGAAGTCGTCGACGGGCTGAAGAAGCGCGTGGCGGACGTCGAGGCGAAGGCCCCGGACGGCGATCCGGTACCCGTCTTCCTCTACGACTCCGGCACCGACCAGCCGTTCACCGCGGGCAACCAAGTGCCGCCCAACGACATCATCAGGGCGGCGGGCGGCAGGAACGTCTTCGACGGCCTCGACGAGCGCTGGACCCAGGTCAACTGGGAATCCGTGGCCGAGGGTGAACCCGAAGTCGTCATCATCCTCGACTACGGCGACCTGCCGGCCGAGCGGAAGATCGACTTCCTGAAGAAGTCCCCGCACACCAGGGAACTCCCGGCCGTGAAGAAGAACAACTTCTTCGTCCTCGACTACAACGAGGGCATCAGCGGTCCCCGCAACATCAACGGCCTGGAGAAGTTCGCCGCCTACCTGCGCGAACTCAAGGGCTGACATCCCACATGCCACGGCCTGTCCGGGCAGGCGGAACGCCCGCCCGGACAGGCCGTTCACCGGCGTGGCCGCGCGCCGTCCCGTTGTGTGACAAGGAAAGGACTTCATGGACATCGACCGTGACTCGATCGGCCCGGCTCTTCTCGAGCAGTTGCCCCCGCCCCTGCCCGCAGACCTGATCATCTCGCTCAATCAGCCCAAGGCCGACCTGCACACCACCCGTTCCTACGAGTGGAACGGCTGGACGTTCGACGTTCCGCCCGGCGTCTTCATACCCGGCTGGACCAGCCGCCTGATCCACGAGCGGGTGCTCGACGGCCGTATTGAAACCCGCGGCCTGCGGTACGCCGCCATGGGCGTCGGTCTGGGCGTCGAGGCCGTCGCGGCGGGCGTCCGGGGCGCCCGGGAGATCCACGCGCTCGACGTCCACCCGGAGAGCGTGGCCGCCGCCACCGGACACTACCGGCGCCTGGTCGGCGAGCGTCCGGACACCACGTTCCTCCCCGCGGTGAGTGACCTCTTCGACGCCCTGGCCGACGACGTCCAGTTGGACGTCGTCACCTTCAACCCGCCGGCCGTGAGCCGGACCGTCAGCGACGATCCGGACGTCGTGCGCAACGTCTGCGTGGGCGCGTCCCTCCTGGCCAGGTTCTTCGCGCAGATCGCGGAGAGGAACCTGCTCGCCCCCGGCGGTGAGATCTACGTCATCGCCTCCAACACCGCCGACCTGCGTGCCCTCGTCCAGCACGCCGTGGACCACGGACTCAGTCCTCGGATCGATCACCTCCACGACTGGCAGGACGGCGTCCTGACCTTCCTCTTCCGCATCAGCCACGACACGTCCCGCACCGGAGGACAGCGATGAACGACACCGACGAACTCCTGGCCGGTGTACTGGCGGGCGACCTCGGCCCCCGCCCCGCCGACCTGATGGCCACGAGCGTCTTCTGGCTGCACCACGGCACGCGGCTGGCCGGCGGGAACACCACCTACCTCAACCAGTACGTCCTCGTCCGCCAGGGCGGCTCCTTCGGCGCCTGCGCCTTCGAGGCCGGCGAGGTGGACGCGGCCATATGCCGCGACGCCTCCGGGGCCCCTCTCGATACTCTGCTGCGCGAGGCACCGAGGCCGCTGCGGATCGCCGCGCTCGACGCCTACCTCAGCGCCGTGCGCCCGCACCGGGAGGCGGCCGGGGCGGAACCGGTCACCCTGCCCGCCGGGACGCCCGAGACCCGTGCGCTGGCCCGCGACGCGGCGATCGCCGGACTGCTGGACATCGAGGCCGGGGCGAAGGTCGGTCTGATCGGTGTCGTCAATCCGCTCGTCGCGGCCATCCGCGAGCGTGGCGGTGATCCTCTCCTCTGCGACTTCAACCTGCGCACCACCCAGTGGGGCGACCCGGTCACCGACGACATGCACGAGGTCCTCGACACCGCCGACGCCGTGGTGGCGACCGGCATGACCCTGAGCAACGGCAGTTTCGACACCGTCCTGGCCCGCTGCCGCGAGCGTGAGGTGCCCCTGGTGGTGTACGCCCAGACCGGCAGTGCCGTCGCCCGCGCCTTCCTCGGCGCCGGTGTGACCGCCCTGTCCGCGGAGCCCTTCCCCTTCTCCCAGTTCAGCGCCGACGCCACGACCCTGTACCGCTACCGGGCGGTGGCCGCCGCATGACGTCCGTCACCCGCCCGCCGGAGACCGCCGCCCCCGGCAGGGCGGGCACCGGCCACGCCGCATGTCACCACGGCGAGATCATCCAGGGCGTCTTCCTCGACGGGTGTCGCCGACCGGTTCACGCTCTGGTCACCCTGCCGATGAACGGACCGGGCAGCGCCGCCCGGTTCGCGCGCCGGCCCGGCAGCCCGCCGGACGAGGTGACGGTGGAGCGCGACGGCCGGACCAAGGCCCGCACGGCCGCCGTCCTCACCATCCGTGAGTGCGCCGCGCGACTCGGCGCGCAACCCTGCGGCGGTGAACTGACCCTCACCGGCGACCTCCCCGTCGGTCTCGGCATGGGCTCCTCCACGAGCGACGTCATCGCCACGATCCGGGCGGTCGCCGACGCGTGGGGCCTGCTCCTGCCGCCGGACACCGTCGCCCGCATCGCGGTGCGCGCGGAGGGCGCCAGCGACCCCCTGATGTACGGCTCGCGACCACTGCTGTTCGCGCAGCGGGAAGGCCGGGTCCTCGAAGTCCTGGGCGACGCGCTGCCACCCGTCGTCGTGGTGGGGTGCCTACTCGGTCAGGGCGCGCCCGTCGACACCCTCTCCTTGCCCACCTGCGTCCACCACGACGACCCCGCGGCGTACGGACACCTGCTCCGCATGCTCCGCCGCGCGGTCCGCGACACCGACACCGCCTTGCTCGGCCGGGTCAGCACCGCCAGCGCACGCATGCGTCAACGCGTCCTGCGCCACGAGGAGTTCCCCGTTCTCACCGGCATCGCCGACCGCACGGGCGCGGTCGGCGTGCAGATCGCCCACAGCGGCAACGTCGCCGGCATCCTCTACGACCCCCGCTCTCCCGCGCTGCGCCGCGGACTGCGCCACTGCACTCGCGCCCTCCAGCGGGAAGGCATCGCGCCGACCCGGACCTTCGCCCTCTCCGCGTCCCCCATCAGCGAGGAGTTCCCGTGGACGACCACATCTCGGAAGCCGTCGGCCGCCCGGACCTGATACGTCTCGACGACGGTCTCGTCTGCCTGCGGTTCGAGACGATGAAGGTCGTCTCCGCCCTGGCCGCCGTACGCCACCTGCTCGACACCGGAGCCGTACGCCGCGGCGACACCCTCATCGACAGCTCCAGCGGCATCTACGCCTACGCCCTAGCCCTGGCCTGCCATCGCCACGGCATGCGCTGCCACATCGTCGGCTCCACCACCGTCGACCACACCCTGCGCACCCAACTCGACATACTCGGCGCCCACCTGGAACAGATGCCGCCCAGCAACGACCTCAAGCTGGACCAGAGCCGCCGCGTCGCCCGCGTCCGGGAGATCCTCCGCGACCATCCGGACTACCACTGGATGCGCCAGTACCACGACGACATCCACTACCTCGGCTACGAGGCCGTCGCCGAGTCGATCTACGTCCAGACCGGAGGCGGCCCTCTCGTCCTCGTCGGGGGCGTGGGGTCGGGCGCCTCGACCGGCGCCCTCGCCCACTACCTGAGGAAACGGTCCGTCGATGTGCGGCTCGTCGGCGTCCAGCCGTACGGGAGCGTCACGTTCGGCAGCGCTCACGTCGCAGACCCGGAGATCATCATTGCCGGCATCGGCAGCTCCATCCCCTTCGGCAACGTCCGCCACGACCTCTACGACACCCTGCACTGGCTCGCCTTCGACGCCGCCCTCGCCGGCAGCGTCGATCTGCTGCGCCGGCACGCCGTCTTCGCGGGCCTGTCCACGGGTGCCGCCTATCTCGCCGCGTGCTGGGAACACCGTGAAGAGCCCGCCCGCACCGTCCTGTTCATCGCCGCCGACACCGGACACCGCTACGTCGACACCGTCTTCGCCCGGCACCGGGAGGCGTCCCGGATCGAGGACCTGGTCCCGCGGCAGGTCCGCGGCACCGACGAACTCGCGCTCCCGTGGTCACGCATGAACTGGAACGGGTCGTCCGCGCCGGACGAAGCCGTTCTCGGGTAGGACCGAGCCGGGCCGCGGGACGTCCGTGGCGTCCAGCAACGGGGGCCAGGCCGCCGCCGAGCCGAGGCGGCCTCGGGCCCTCGTCCTGCGCACACTCATCGGTGAGGGCAACGAGACGTGGCTGCGCGCGGGCGCGGGAGTCACCGCTCAGTCCAGCCCCGAACGCGAGATCGAGGAGACCTGCGAGAAGCTCCGCAGCGTCGCCCCGCACCTGAGGTACGTCACGGGCTGACCGCGGTCCGCGTGGCCCAGGCGCCCCTCGGCGGCGGGAACCGGGCCCGTCTTGCCGAAACGTCAAGGAGCACGGCGGCGAGGCCGACTTCCGGAGACAGCGGGACGCCGCCCCGCCCTGTGACGGGCGGAAACGATCGAACAGGAGTCGTCAGGGCACAGCGCCCCCAAGGACCCACGGCGAACGAACTCGCCGCGTCCACACCCGGCGGTTCTGACAGGCTTTACCGCGAGCGAGCGGACGACGGCGCCCCCTGGGGAACCCGGGTGAACCCGGTACTGGAAGAGGTCGCGGGCGGGCTCCCGCCAGGAACCGGGCTTGATCTCGCGTGCGGAACCGGCGGAGACACCTTGTGGCCCGCCACCCGCGGATGACGGGTCACGGCGGTCGACATCTCACCGACCACTGTGGACCGGCTCACCGATGTCGCTCGTGCCCGAGAACTCGACGAGATCGTCTCGGCCCACTGCCACGACCTGACCCGGAGCGCCCTCCTGCGCGCCGCGGCCGAATCACTGCGACCAGGCGGGCGGCTCCTCGTCGTCGACCACGGCTCTCTCGCTCCCTTGTCCTGGAACCAGGACAAGGACACACACCTCCCCACCCCGGACGAGGTCCACGCCGACATTGCACTGCCCACCGCTGCGTGGGCCGTCGAACCGGCCTGCGCGCAAGACCCCCGGGCGATGGGTCCGGGCGGGCAGTCCGCCACCGTCACCGACCATGTTCTGCTCGTCCGCCGCGCGACCGGCTGAGCACGGGATGGCGGACGCCGCCGTCGACATCGAGGCGCCGGCCGGGTAGGCGGGGTTGTCGCTGTTCCTGGATCCATGCGCCGGCCGCGGAAGGTCGGCGCTGGAGTGCCGGCGCGAACACCGACCGTGCGCATGGACATCGGTTGGCAGCATTCCATGACGTAGCAATGCGCAGGCGGGAAGCGTGGTCACAGCAGCGCACGATTTTCCTGAAGGTCTTCGGGGCGAAGGCATGCCGATGTACAGTGAAGACCGCCCTTGACCTGCACAAAGCAGGCAGGGAGCCGTCTTTCAGGAGTCCAAAGTGCTGCGTACTCTGTTCAAGTCCAAGATCTAGCGTTTGGGTGTTTCCGCAGGTCAGAGCCATGATTGCTGCCTCCAGGTCAGCATCGGGTCGGTCGGTGTCCGGTTTGCTGACCTGCACCGCGGCAGGGGGCCTGTTGCCCTGCTCTGCGACTATTCCCGGCGCGGGGACGGATCCGGCGGGAAGGCCAGGCCGGTGACGTTGCAGGCCTGGACGATCGGGCCGTGCTGGGTGCCGCCGGAGACGGTGTTGTGCACCGTTGCTGGGCGGCCCGCTGCGGCCGCCAGTCGGCGCAGCGACGCCCCGAGAGCACTCAGTTCCTCGCCGGTGAGCGCTCCGGCTTCCACCAGCCCGCAGAGACGAGTCTGCCATTCGGCCGCGATGCCGGACGCGGCGCGCCCGTCCGCCGCGGTGCCCGTGAGGAGCAGCCGCGCACGCGCGTCGTCCAGGCCGGTGATCGTGGTGGTGTCCGCGCCCGCACGTGCCAGGAACCGGCCCATCAGTGCGCGGGCGTGAGTCCAGGAATCAGTGACCATGAGGGAGACCAGGGTGGTGGCTCCTGATGCCGCCATCGCGGCCAGTTCGGCGTCCATCGCGTCCTCCTGGATGCGCAGGGATGAAATCTTCCGGTCGACGGTCAGACCGTGTCGGTCGGCGGCCCTGGGTCGGACGCCGGTTCCGCTCCGGTCTCGGGAGCGGGAGGTCTCGGCGGATCGAATCGGCGTAGGAGGTCCTCCGCTGTCTCGTGGCGGTTGTGCTGCTCGACGAGCTGCGAGAACTGTCGGGCCAGCATCGCCCGCCGGTCGTCGTCCTCCGTGAAGCCCATAGCTTCGAAGAACCCCGACAGGTGGTCTGCAGCCGAGGGCTCACGGGCTGGGAGATCGGCGGACTCCGTGCCGATGCCCGGCGTCCAGGGTCCTCCTGGCCGGTTCGGCAGCATCTCGAGCAGGCGCTCGGGGATGTCGGTGTCGTTGGCAGCGGAGGTCAGCTGTGCCAGCAAGGGGAGGTCGGCCACGGTCTTCGCCACGTGCTCGTCGTTCCTGGTGAGCCACCACACGACGGCGCTGCCGGTGTCCTTGAGGACGTCCTCGCCCAGATACCGGCGCTTGCTCTGCTCGTACTTGCGCTGGTGCTCCCAGACCGCCTCGTCCTTGCGTACGTCGGCGAGCCGGTCGAGACGCTCCTGGTCCTCGTCGGGCAACGTGAGGCTGATGTCCTCCGCCATCGCCCGGAGGTGGCCCGTGCAATCCGGGCACATGCTGCTGAGGGCGCCGCCGAGTTCGTGCTGAAGGAGCGAGGCGTGGCCGGGCTCCCGCTTCTCAGCGATCGCACGGGCCCGGCTGAGGACCGCATCGACGGCGAGGCCGGCCGGGTTGACGACCGTCCCACGTCCCGGACCGTCGGCGGAGCACCACCGCACGGTCGCCGAGAAGACGAAGTGGTAGTCGTCCCAGAGGCTCGGGAGCGCGACTCGGTTGACGCGGTACTCGGTCCGCTCCACCGGGGCGGCCGTGAGCTGCTCCTCGAAGCTGACCGGCACCGGGCCGCGGCGCTGCGAGGCCACCCGGAAGATCACCGCGGGCAGCACGAGAAGAAGCGCGGCCAGCACCGGCCAGGTCCAGCCGGGCCATCGCTGCACCAGGCCGGCGATGGTCAGCAGCAGGCCGCACAGAACAGTGAGGAACACGGTCATCGTCTTACGTGTGGTCGTCATGATCGACTCCCTCTGGCCGATGCCGACGGGGCGGCAGGACCGAGGTTCTGTGCCACGCCGATCTTGTAGAGCAATAGGTCGGTCGTCTCGGTGGAGTGGGCGCCGGCGCCCGGGGAGGCGCACTCCGCCTGGCGTGCGGACGCGTACAACGCGGCGAACGCCGCGCCCCGGTGCTCCCCACATCGGTCGGCGGCAGCGACCAGCAGGTCGAGGAGGATCTCCCCCCGGTCACCGGCGCCCTCGGCCGCCCAGTGCAGCCAGCTCTGCATCTCTGCCCGTGGTGCCACGCGTCGTCCTTCCGGCCGCGGGATCACGTCGGTCAGCACGGCGTGCCAGCACGTGATCAGCGAGCGTCTCACCCCCTCCTCGTCGACCAGAGCGCGGGTGGTGACGGAGTGGTCCGTGAGCGGTGCCGGATCGCTGACGCGCAGAAAGATGACCAGGTCGAACGGTGCGAGGTCGCCGCGTGCCAGCCGGTCGAGCAGCCTTCGGCGCAGCCGTCGGCTCCCGGCCACCAGATCGCACAGGGCCTGTAGCGCATGGGCCGTGCCGCGCTCACGCCGGGCGAGATGGTGCAGCCGGATCAGGGCGTGGTCCGGATGGTCCAGCGCGAGGACGTCGGCACAGACCTGGACCAGCACCTGGGCGAACTCACCGGTCAGTCGGCGGTACGCGCACCACTGGTAGATCCGCTCGCGGAAGTCCCTGCCATGGGTGGGATCCGCGAGACCGCAGGTGAGCGCCTGGACCGCGGCCTCCGACCGGGCTCTGCCCGCTCCCTGCGCGCTCCACCGTTCGGCGAGCGCGGCGAGCGTGTCCGCCCGCCCGGTCCGCAGGTACTCGCCCGCCAGCCGGGCCACCAGGCCGTCGCGGACGCCCGGCACGAGATGCGGGTCGCTCGACTCGACGACCCGCGCGGCCCACGCGCCGAGGTGCGGCCGCAGGTCGGGCATGTGGTCCCAGAAGTGGGCGCGGACGGCGGAGTCGTAGTCCAGCTCGGTGAACCGCACGCGACCGTCCGGCCCGGAGCGGGCCGAGATCTCCGACAGCCGCTGGGCGAGGTCCTTGCGCTGGAGGAGCGGAATCTCCTCCTCGGAGTGCCCGACCGTGCTCAGCAGAAGCGCGGCCGCCCGGTGGACGACGTCGGCGTGCGCGCCGTGGAGCATGGACACGGCTATCAGCAGGGCGCGTTGGGAAGCGGCGGGCAAAGCGGCGACACGGTCGGCGACTTCGGCCCGGCGCCCGACGCGCGCACGTTTCGCGGCCGCGCACCACTCGGGGAATCCCTCGCCGGGCCCGGCCGTTTCGCGGGCACGGCGTATGCGGTCGGCGAATTCGGCGATCTCCCGCATGGGTTTGTGTTCGCTCAGGAACTCGTCGACAGTGACGTCGTTCCGGAGGAACTGCTCGTACGGCACGCCGTGGGCGCGCAGGTGTCGTCTGAGAACTTCCATGGGGAAAGCCGGCGGTCCGATCTCGACACGGAAGTGCTGCAGGTCGGGATCGAGGGCCCCTTCGTGCGGCATGACGACGACGAGATGGGCCCGCCGTTCGCGCACCGTCTGGCGCAGGGCGGGGAGGCCGCCTCGGGCCGCATGCCACGGACCGGCCTCCGCGGTGGACAGGTCGAGCAGCAGCCGGTCGCCCGGGTCGACAAAAGCCGGGTCGTCGTACAGCGGCAGCTCGTCCCGCTCGGCGGGCAGGAGTTCGCGGAAGGCACCCTCGGGACGGTGGTGTTCGCGCAACAGCACGCGAGCCGTGGCCGAGCGACCGCTGCCGGGAGCACCGTCGAGGATGACGGTGCCCGTCTCCTCGAGCGTGTCGCGTGCCCTTCCCATGTTGACCGGAGCGACTAATACCCTCCGGGTCCAGCGCAGTTGGTCATCGGGAAGCTGCCGGAAGACCGGCTTTCGGGGTTCATGGGCAGCGGAGCCGAGGTTGACGTAGATGTGGCCGTCGCCCGTGTGCGTGACACCCTGCGTGCTCTCGACCCGGGTGGTGTGCTCCGTGCTCACCGTCGGTCGTCCTGGGGCCGCTCCGGCTCCCCGAACCGCTGGTGGACGTCCCCGTGGTGGTCGCCCTCGGTGTACGTCGTCCCGGTGCCCGAAATGTAGCGGTCGCCCGACACATGGCGCGAGTTGTTGTAGACGCTGCCGCTGCCCGTGTGGACCGTGCCGTGGGAGTTCTTCACGATCGTGCCGCCGACGTCACCGCTGAAGTCGCCCGCCTGGACGGACGTTCCGCTCACGTCTCCGATCGAGTTGTGCACGGTGGCCGACGCTGGGGACGGCTCGCCGGGCTCGCTCAGGTCCCGCAGCTCGGGAAGCAGCTCGCTGACCAGATCACCGATACGCCGGACGCCGCCCTCGGTGTCGTGGGTGCTGTCGAACGGTACGGACTGCAGATCGGCGAGCCGCGCCAGCTCCGGGGGCAGGGCCGCTTTGCTCAGCCGGTCGGTCTTGCGGCCGTCCAGCACGGGAACGACAATGAGCCCGCACTCGAACGCGGCCTCGATCTCCTTGCGCACCCAGTCGTCGGGATCCTGCAGCCGACTGCGGAAGTTCGTCCAGTCCGGTCCTACGACGGCCAGCAGCACGGAGCTGTGGCGTAACGCGGTCAGGAGAACCTCGGGGTAGGCGTCCCCTGGGGTGATGGACCTGGACGCGCGGAAGACGCGGTCCTGGCCGAAGCGACGTGACAGCTCCTGGTCGAGGAGGGCCGCGGTCCGCTCGCCGTCGCCGGTGCGGTAGTTGATGAACACGTGGGGCATGCCAGTGACTCCTTCAGATGGTGGAGGGGCGCGACAACGTGCCGAGTCGCGGTCCCAGCCGGCGTACGGAGGAATGGTTCGCGTGGCGCGCCAGGGCGCGGGCGAGCCGTCTCAGGTCGGCCGTGACCGTGGCGGAACCCACGGCCTCCACTCCGTCGAGCAGGGGCGCCGCCAGGTCGCAGGCGTGGTCGATCTCGCCGGCCGACGCGTAGGCGAGTGCGCGGCGGACGCCGTACCTGACCTGGGTGCGAACCGCGTCCTCGTCGACCAGGGCGAGTTGTCGGTCCAGTTCCTCGATCGCCTCCCGCGGCTGTCCGAGATCGACCAGGCACCAGCCGGTGACCATGCCGACCGGATCGGGAAGGTGCATGGTGCCGATCACCGGCTCGTCGGTCCCTTCGTCCTGGAGAGAAAGAAGCGCACGCGCGCGGTCCAGCGCGTCCAGACAAGCCCGGCGATCACCCGCCAGGGCGTGGCCCTGGGCTTCGCGCTGTGCAGCGAGCCCGCGTATCCGCGGGGGCAGGGCCCTGCTCTGCGCGCGACGGGCCAGAGCGACTGTCTGCTCGGCGTCGTCCCGGTACAGCGTGACCAGGGCCCGGCGGACCAGCGCGTAACCCGCCAGTGCCCGGTCGCCGCCGGCGGCCGCCAGATCGACCGCGCGCTGCGTCCACCACAGAGCCGCCCGCTCGTCCCCGGTCTCCTGCACCAGCCAGCCGACGTATTCGGCGTACCGGGACCCAAGGGCCAGCAGGTGGGGACGGGTGCCGCTGTCACAGTGGGCGGACAGTTCCCGCAGGGTGTGGGTCTGTGCGATCAGAACGGGCAGGAGTAGACCGGGCGCCACCGTCTGGCCGAGTCTGCGGTAGTGGGTGAACAGCGAGCGGGAGGCTTCCACCATGTCCGCGCCCGCGGCTGGCGAGGCCGGGCCTGCGCCGTCGGACCGCCACGCCATCAGCGAAGCGGCACCGGCGCCTATGGCATCCCGTCGACTTAAGGGCTGGAAGGTGTTCGGGCCGTCCGGCGACAACTGCATGATCCAGTCCTCCTCGTGGACAAAGCCCGGCGCCGGATCGACGGGCGGGTTGGTGGTCTCTGATGCGAGCAGGGACAGCAGGGCCCCGCCGGCCCTGAGGGCGGCGTCACACAGGCGGGCGAGATCACGGCTGGGGGCCTTCAGGCCCCGCTCCACCTTGCTCAACTGCGCCTTGCTGTAGTGCACGGAGCCGGACAGGGCGGTGAGGCTGAGCCCTGCCTCCAGACGCCGCTTCCTCAACTCCTCGCCGAACCCGGTGGACGGCTGTGGCACGGAAACCTCCAACCCCTCCCGCCATCGGCCGAGTCGGCGCTGCACGTAGCGTGCGGCAGTCTGGCCGGGGCGGACAAGACGATCGATGCTGTTTCCCGTTTCCTTCTCCGACATGGGAACGCGACATGCGCGGCAGGGAGGACCGGAGAAACGGACTATCTGGAAGGCGTGCCGAAAAGGGAGACGGTCGTGCGCTCGACCACCCACCGGATGACGTCCAGGCCACTGCCGTGGTCCTCGCCACGCTCGGCGATCACCGGTGTGATGCCGAGAGCCCGCACAAGACGGCGGTACGTGTCATGGCCGCAGCCGCGGTCCGCGAGCAGGGCATCAGGCCGTCGGCGCGGGCGGCCGACCGGTCCCGCTACCCGCGGGATGTCCTGACCGTCGCCCGCCGGGTGCACTCTCGTCCACTGCGCCGACGCCATGGGCCTCCTCGGGACCGTCGTCATTCCCGACGCCGAGACGGAAGCCGCAGCCGACTCCATCGCGGCGGTCCTCCTCCTGACCTGCTGTGCCACGATCACCCGCGCCCGCGAGCGGGGCTGGTCCCAGGTCGGCAGGGCAGCTGGTTGCTACGCCACCTGGGGTTGTACGGGTAGGCCATGATGAGCGTCCGAGAAAGGGGCGGGCGGCGCCCGACCCGTACATACGGCAGGGGAGCTCCGTTTCCGCCATGCCGCCGCCTCCCAGCAGCGATACTGGATGCATGGACTCGACGATCACCGCCCCCCGCGCCGAGGTACTGCGGGACCGCTACCGCAGCCGGCTGCCCGAGCGCTTGCAGGAGCTGGTCGGCCCCGTCGAGGGCAACGTGGACCTGCCGCTCCACATCGTCTGGTCCGGGCGGACCAGCTACAGCCTGGACCGTCCGAAGTCCCGCATGACGCTCTACCGGACCGTCCTCGCCGAAGGACTCCGTGAGGACCTGGTGGCACTCCTGCACCACCGGCTGCTCACCGAGCAGTGGCCCGTGCTGCGGCGCTTGATCAGCCCCTACATCCGCGAGGTCTGGGAGGACGCTTTCCCCGAGCTGCTCCGCACCGCTCCGGCCGACACGGCCGCCGCGTGAAGCTCACTCCGCTCCACGAGCGTCTCCTCGCCGACATCCTCGACATCGGCTCCCCCTACCCTCTGGTCCTCACCGGCGGATACGCCGTGCAGGCCCACGGCCTGGTCGAACGCTTCAGCCGCGACCTCGACGTCGCCACCGAGAACCCCGCTCCGATGCAGGAGATCGTCGCCTCACTCACAGCGGGTCTCAGCGAGCGCGGATGGCGGACCACGCACGTCCAGACCGATCCGCTCAGCGGCCGTTTCCTCGTCACTGAGCCGGACACCGGTGAGGAGTGCGAGGTCGACGTCCTCAAGGAGGCGTTCTGGGCCCCTCCCGCTCAGACCCCCTACGGCCCTGTTCTTTCCCTCGATGACGTGATCGGCACCAAGGTCCGTGCCCTCGCCGACCGCGGCACCGTCCGTGACCTCATCGACGTCCAAGCTGCCTCCCGCCACCGCTCCACCGCCGACCTCGAATCCCTGGGCCGCCGTCGTGCCTACGACGAGTTCAGCCTTGAAGACCTCCGGGACAGGCTCATTGGCGCGGAGTGGTACGAGGATGAGGACTACACCGCGTATGGGCTCACCTCCCGCCAGATCGACGAACTCAAGGCGTGGGCACTGGAGTGGGCGGAGGATCTGGGTGCGCGGATCCATGACGAGAACGCCTGAGAAGGGGGCATCGCGAGGGGCAGCTGAGCGATGCCCCGCAGTGGACTCACGGCGAAGCTGGGCTGCGGCAACGGTCAAACATTGCATCCCGCTCCCGCTCCCAAAGCCTGTCCGCGAAGCCGGATCCGCGGGCCGATAGGCCGGCCGCAGATTTCGGACCCGGTCCTTGAGCACGGTCAGGCTGCGGTCCCAGCCGATCCGCTCAACGATCACCGTCGCCGGCATATCGGGCCACTGATCGAGCGGTTCACGGATCTGCGGCTCGACCGCGTCCACGATCGAGCCCTTCGGCGCCCGCTGGTACTTCGGCGGCGCGTCGTCCGCGATCGCCCTGCAGACGGTGTTCCTCGAGATCCCCGGCTTCCTCGCGGTCGCCCGCACCGGCATCCGCTCGGCCCGGTGAAGCCGGCGGAGCTCCGCCCAGTCCTCCACGCTGATCACCACTCCTCCCGGCCTGACTCAACGAGTTTTGGCAATCTGCGCAGCGCCCGGCCAATCGCCCTGCCGCTCGATCCGGTCGGGCATGAAAAGGTCAGGCTGCTCATACAGGTTCGTGCGCAAGAACCGCAGCCGCCGTACCCGTGCCTCATCTGCCTGCTACTGAGCAAGGTCTTCCGGTGTGCTCTCCGAGAGCGCCAGTTCTACACGGGCAGTCAGACACCGGTACCTGGTGGCGCAAGGCGGCGGGGTGGCTTGAACATTTTCGGGGCCCGGTGCCGAGGATGGCCCAGTGCTCGAGGCAGCGCCTGTCCACCTGAAGTGTCGTCAGGCAAGTCAGCATCCGGTCAGCATGAGCCGTCGGCCTTTCCTGGAGGATTGCTTGAACAGACGCCGGTGCGGCGCGAAAGCCCAGGTGTGAAGCCGTCTCGCCCGAGCGGAGCGATGTTCCTCACAATTCTCGACCGGCGTGTTCCGGTGTACAGTCGACACCGCCCTTGACCTGCACAAAGCAGGCAGGGAGCCGACTTCTAGGAGTCCAACGTGCTGCGCACTATGTTCAAGTCCAAGATCCACCGCGCCACCGTCACCCAGGCCGACCTGCACTACGTCGGCTCCGTGACGATCGACGCCGATCTGCTGGACGCCGCCGATCTGCTGCCCGGTGAGCTCGTGCACATCGTCGACATCACCAACGGCGCCCGACTGGAGACCTACGTCATCGAGGGCGAGCGGGGTTCCGGTGTGATCGGGATCAACGGGGCCGCGGCCCACCTCGTCCACCCCGGTGACCTGGTGATCATCATCAGCTACGCTCAGGTCACCGACGCCGAGGCGCGGTCGCTGAAGCCGCGGGTCGTGCACGTGGACCACGACAACCGCATCGTGAAGCTCGGTGCGGACCCGTCCGAGCCGGTGCCGGGATCAGACCAGGAGCGCAGTCCTCAGGCCGTCTCGGCCTGACCCCACTCCGTACGAGGAGCGTGCCCGTGAGCGACATCGAGATCCGTGACGACCGTGCGGCGGGCCGCCTCGAGGCGTGGGGCGACGGCGAGGTGGTCGGCCGCATCGAGTACTTCGTCCTGGACGCCCCCGAGCGCGCCCTCGTCCCCGTGCACACCGTCGTGGAGCCGGCGCACGAGGGCAAGGGCATCGCGGGTTCGCTGGCGCGCGAGCTGTACACCAGGGCGAGGGGCGAGGGCGTCCCCGTCGCCCCGCTGTGCCCCTACGTGGTCAAGTGGGCCGAGCGCCACCCGGACGAGGCCCCCGCCGCCGATCCCGAGCTTTTGCGCGCGGCGAGGGAATGGCTCGTGGCCCATCCCGACCGGTTCTGACGGCAGGACCGAACGACGAGGACCGCTAGACCGAACGACAAGGACCAGGAGCCCGTACGCGTGCTGGCCCTGCTGCACACCTCGCCCGTCCACGTGCCGGTCTTCGACGCCCTGCGCGACGAGGAGCACCCCGGTCTGGAACTGCGGCACCACGTCGACCCCGGGCTGCTGGAGCGGGCCCGGCGCGAGGGGCCGCAGGCGGTGCGGGCCGACGTGCTGGCCGCGCTGCGGCAGGCCGTCGCCGGGGGAGCGCGAGCCGTGCTGTGCACCTGCTCCACCATCGGCGGCGTCGCCGAGGAGGCCGCCGACGGGGCCGGGGTGCCCGTGCTGCGGGTCGACCGGCCGATGGCCGCCGCCGCGGTGGCCGCCGGTCCGCGCGTCGTCGTCCTCGCCGCGCTGGAGAGCACGCTCGCGCCGACCCGGACGCTCGTCGAGGAGGAGGCCCGGCGTGCCGGGCGCCCCGTCGAGGTGCGCACGCTTCTGGTCGACGGTGCCTGGCCGTGCTTCGAGGCAGGGGACACCGACGGCTACGCACGTCTGGTGGCGACCGCCGCGGACGGGGCCGGCGACGCCGACGCGATCGTCCTGGCCCAGGCGTCCATGGCGCCCGCCCGGCGGTGGACGAGCACCCGGGTCCCGGTGCTGGCCAGTCCCGGGCCGGGACTGGCCGCCGGTGCGGAGGCCGCCCGGAACGGCCCGTCCGCGGCCCGAGGGACCGTGGGCCCCCTCGGCCACTCGGGCCCCGCCCTTCATACGCGGGAGTGAGTGGGGACACCGCAGTCGGGTAGGCGGGGGACAAGTCCAGAGCCGCTGTCGACCGACTGGCCGGAGGACCCGCCATGACGAACCCGTATCCGGACCCCGTCCCGCCCGGGCCCACCCCGGGGCCCACTCCGGGCCCGGACCCGACCCCCGCGCCTCCGACGCCCGGGCCGGGCCCGGACCCGACGCCCCCACCACCGGGCCCCGGCCCGGTACCGACCCCGCCACCCCCGGGCCCGGGACCCGAGCCGACGCCCCAGCCCCCGGGACCCGGCCCGGGCCCGGGGCCGCAGCCGGCGCCGCCCCCGCATCCGGGCCCGCCGGAGCCCTCCCCGTCGCCGATCCCGCCGGGACCGGAACCGGTGCCGAACCCGGAACCGGGGCCACCCCTCAGCTGAGGCGCGAGGCGAAAGACGGAAGGCGCGAGGCGAGAGGCGCGAGCCGCATCGTGCGACGGCGGTGGGCGACCACACCGGCCGCCCACCGCCGTGGGCTCTCCGCGGACCGTCCCTCACGGCCCGACCGCGACGCCTACGCCGTGACCTCCGACCGGTCCCCGCCCCAGAGCGTGTGGAACGAGCCGTCCCGGTCCGTCCGCCGGTACGTGTGCGCCCCGAAGAAGTCCCGCTGCCCCTGCGTCAGCGCCGCCGGCAACCGATCGGCGCGCAGGGCGTCGTAGTAGGCGAGGGCCGCCGCGAAACCGGGCGTGGGTACGCCCTGTCGGACGGCGGCGGCCACGACCTCGCGCCAGTCGTCCTGGGTGTCGGCGATCTCGCGGGCGAACGTCTCGTCCGACAGCAGGCTCGGCAGGTCGGGCCGCGTGTCGTACGCGGCGCGGATGCGGTCCAGGAAGGCCGCGCGGATGATGCAGCCGCCGCGCCAGATCGAGGAGACCGCGCCCAGGTCGATGTCCCAGCCGTACTCCTCGCTGCCCGCCGCGATCTCGTGGAACCCCTGGGTGTACGACACGATCTTGGACGCGTACAGCGCCTGCTCCACCCGGTCGGCGAAGGCGGCGGCCTCCGACCCTCCCAGGGCCGTGGCCTTCGGGCCCGCCAGCCCCCGCGAGGCCTCCCGCAGCGCGGAGTGCCCGGACAGCGACCGGGCGAAGACGGCCTCGGCGATGCCGGACACCGGCACCCCCAGGTCCAGCGCGATCTGCACGGTCCAGCGCCCCGTGCCCTTCTGCTCCGCCCGGTCGAGCACCACGTCCACGAACGGCCTGCCCGTCGCCGCGTCCACGTGCGACAGCACCTCCGCCGTGATCTCGATCAGGTACGAGTCCAGGCGGCCGGTGTTCCAGGTGCGGAAGATGTCCGCGATCTCGGCGGGGGAGTACCCGGCGACGTCCCGCAGCAACTGGTACGCCTCGCCGATCAGCTGCATGTCGGCGTACTCGATGCCGTTGTGCACCATCTTCACGAAGTGCCCGGCGCCGTCCGGTCCCACGTGCGTCACGCAGGGCGCCCCGTCCGCCGCCTTCGCGGAGATCTTCTCCAGCATCGGGCCCAGCGACGCGTACGACTCCTTCGAGCCGCCCGGCATGATGCTCGGGCCGTTGAGGGCGCCCTCCTCGCCGCCGGAGACGCCGGTGCCGACGAAGTGGATGCCCTGCTCGCGCAGCGCACGCTCCCGGCGGCGGGTGTCGGCGAAGTGGGCGTTGCCCCCGTCGATGATCATGTCGCCGGGTTCCAGCAGCGGTGCGAACTCCTGGATCACCGCGTCGGTCGGGTCGCCGGCCTTCACCATCACCACCAGGCGCCGCGGGCGTTCCAGCGCCGCCACGAACTCCTCCGCGGTCTCCGCGGCCACGAAGTCGCCCTCGCTCCCGAACTCCTCCACCAGCGCGCGCGTGCGCGACGCGGTCCGGTTGTGCACCGCGACCGTATAGCCGTTGCGGGCGAAGTTGCGGGCGAGATTGCGGCCCATGACCGCGAGTCCCGTCACGCCGATCTGCGCTGCAGTGCTCATTGGCTTGGCTCCTCATGACCTGGGTGTCGGTGGTGCCGGTCGTGCGCGTCAACATGCCGCCGGACCATCCTGACGTGCCGGTGCACCGGCCGCACGTTCTGATCCGGCGGACCCCAGTACGCACGGGAAGGGCCCGCGGTCTCAGCGGCCGGACGTCCCGGCCGGCCAACAAGCGTGGTTTCTCCGCCACTTGGCGTGGTCAACCGGCCGATTGCCGTCTTGTCATGGCCTGTTACCGGCGCTTACTTTTGCCCCTCCTGACGCAATGTCGAGGGGGACACCCATGGCCGTACGCGGCCGGCACCGCCGGTACCAGCCGAACAGGATCAACCGGGCCTCACTGACCGTCACCGCCGGAGGCGCCGGGATCGCGCTCCCGCTCATGGGCGCCGGCACCGCCCACGCGGCCGACGCGGACACCTGGGACAAGGTCGCCGCCTGCGAGTCCAGCGGTGACTGGGGCATCAACACCGGCAACGGCTACTACGGCGGCCTGCAGTTCACCCAGTCCACCTGGGAGGCGTTCGGCGGGACCGCGTACGCGCCGCGCGCGGATCTGGCCACCAGGGACCAGCAGATGGCCGTCGCCGAGAAGGTGCTGGACGGGCAGGGGCCCGGCGCCTGGCCGGTGTGTTCGGCGAGGGCCGGACTGAGCCGTGGCGGCGGGTCCCCCGACATCGAACCGGCCGGGGGCGCGAAGAAGCCCGCCCCGGAACGGGACGGGAAGGCCACCGGGACGTCACCCGGCAAGTCCGCCGAGGAGGCGGACCGGAAGGCCCCGAAACCCGCCCGGACGGCCGGTGAGGCACCCGACGTGCGTCCCCAGACCACACCGCAGTCCCGGGCGGGGAAGGCCCGGATGTACACGGTGGTCACTGGCGACACCCTGTCCGGCATCGCCGACAGCCACCAGGTCCCGGGTGGCTGGCAGGGGCTGTACGAGGCCAACCGCCGCTCGATCGGAGCGGACCCCGACCTGATCATGCCCGGCCAGCGGCTGGCGCTGCGCGGCGAGGGCACCGCCACGGCGCCCCGCGCCGAGGGCCGGACGTCCCGGGCGGACGAGCCGAAGCAGTCGAAACAACCGAGGCAGTCGAAGCCGTCGAAGCAATCGAGACAGTCGAAGCAGTCGAAGTCATCGGAACAGCCCAGGAAACCGGCCGGGCCGAAGCAGTCCGAGAAGTCGTCCACGGACACCGCCGGGGGCAAGGCCGCGACCGGTCACGCCCTGGTGGCCCCCGTCGACGCCTCCACCGGCACGCCGTACCACCAGGCGGGCTCGTCCTGGTCGAAGGGGTACCACACCGGCGTCGACTTCCCCGTGCCCACCGGCACGTCCGTCAAGTCGGTCGCCGCGGGCCGGGTCGTCAGCGCGGGGTGGGGCGGTTCCTACGGGTACCAGGTCGTGGTCCGGCACGCCGACGGCCGCTACTCCCAGTACGCGCACCTGTCGGCGATCTCCGTGAAGGACGGCCAGTCCGTGGGTGCCGGACAGCGCATCGGACGGTCGGGCGCCACCGGGAACGTCACGGGCCCGCACCTGCACTTCGAGGTGCGGACGGGGCCCGGTTTCGGTTCGGACGTCGACCCGCTGGCGTACCTGCGGGCCGGCGGCGTCAGGATCTGATCCGCACCCGGCGCCGGTCGAGGACGGGCAGCGGGACGTACGGGCCGCCGTAGAAGGGCCCGTAGGAGATGAGCCGGTCCTCGGCCGCGGGCTCCGCCGGTTCCCGGGCCGCGTACGCCTCCGCGGCGGGCGCGGTGACCGGGACCGGGACCGGCGGCGGCACCGGGGCCGGGCCGGGGAGGGGCACCTTGGCGGACCGCGGGGCGAGCGGCCGCCCGCTCCCGCCGTCGACCGGCAGGCCGTCGACGGGGGCCGCGACCGCGGCGGCCGCGCCGACAGCCGTCACCGAGGTGCCGGCCGCCGCCCGTGCTGCGGCCGAGGCGGAGACCAGCGGTTCGCCGAGTTCGCCGGAGACCTCCTGCACCTCGGGAACCCCGTCGGCCCCGAGGAGCACCTCGGTCCCGCCCCCGGGCACCGCCCCCTCCGCCGCATCCTCCGCGTCGGCCTCCGCAGCCTCCCGCGAGAGCCGTTCCGTCGTCAGCAGGATCAGTCCGCCCGCGGCCACCACACCGCAGCTCAGGGCGAGCGCGGTGCCGGTCGTGCCGTGGCGGAAGGTCTCGCCGAACATCATGATGCCGACCACGGCCGCCACCACCGGGTTCGCGACCGTCAGCACGGCCAGCGGGGCCGCGAGGCCGGCGCCCCGGTAGGAGGCCTGCGACAGCAGCATGCCCGCCGTGGCGAGTACGCCGATCACGGCCAGGGACGGCAGGTCGGCGGCGGAGACACCGCCGGCCCAGTCGACCGCCACCGTCTTGGTGAACACCGAGGACATGCCGAACGCGATGCCGGACGCGGTCGCCAGCAGCACGCTGCGCACCGCGGGATGCCGGTGCGCGGCCCGGCCGGCGGCCATCAGCGCCACGATCGCGCCCGCGGTCACCACGGCCACCGCCACGCGCTGCGCCGTGTCCAGCGACTGGGCACCGGACGCGCCGACCAGGGACAGCAGACCGGCCAGACCGGCCGTCGCCATGATCGCGCCCCGCCATGCCGTCGCACCGGCCCGGCGGCCCACGAACAGCGCCGCCATGGGCAGCGCGAACACGATGGTGAGGGCCCCCAGCGGCTGCACCAGGCTCAGCGGACCGAAGGCGAGTGCCACGACGTGCAGCAGACCGCCGAGGCCGTTGAGGCCGACCGCCGCCCACCAGCCGGGCCGGCGCAGCGGGGCGTACCGGACGTCGGTGGAGGACGCCGCGACCCGCTCCTGCACGATCGCTCCGCCCGCGTACGCCACGGCGGAGACGAGCGACAGCAGCACGGACAACGCGAGGGCGCTCATCGGCTGCTCCTCTGCGGCAGGCGGGGGCTCTCGGCCCGGCGCGGCGAACGGTCGTCTTCCATGGACAACACGATGCCGTCCCGGGATCTTCCCGTCGTCGTCCCTGAGCACCCCTTGGGTCCTACTGCCGATGGAGTATCAGGGCGGCGCCGTCCTCCCCAGGGTGGGCGTCCCGCGCCGGGGACCCCCGACCGCGCCCCGCAGGGGCCCTGATACTACTGCTCCCCGTGGACCTCGACCCCGGGCTCGCCGCCCTCCGCCCGCTCGGCGGCTTCTTCGTGCTGCACGCCTTCGGACCGCCTCCGCCCCGGCCGCTCCCCACCCTCGCGCACGCCTGCCGGGAGGGCACCGCGGACGGTTCCGCGGACGGCCTCCCGCACGACCCCCTCGCCTTCCGGGTTCGGAAGACCGCCGCCGCCCTCGGCACCCCCGAGGCCCGGGTCGCCGCGTCCGTGGTGCACCAGGGACTCGCCGCCCGCCTCTGGTCGGTGACGCTCGGCTGCGCCGCCCTGTACGGCAGGGTCCCCGGCCTGGACCCGGACCTGCTGCACTGGGACCCCGACGCCTCCGCCCCCGACGACCTGTGGCTCGCCGAGGTGCGCCCGCGGCCGGCGGACGCCGCCACCCTCGCGGAGGTCGTGCTCGACACCCACTTGGCCCCGCTGACGGCGGCCCTGCGCGCCCGGTACCGCCTCCCGCCCGGGCTGCTGTGGGGCAACGCCGCCTCCGCCCTGGCCGCCTCCGCGCGCGAGCTGGACCGCTGGGCCCGCCGCCACGGCCGCGGCGACGCCGCCGCCCGCGCCCGCTCGCTCACCACCGGCCTGCTCGCGCACCCCCTCCTCACCGGGACCGGCACCCTGACCGGCACCGTCTTCCGGCGACGCAGCTGCTGCCTGTACTACCGCGTGCCCGGGGGAGGCGTCTGCGGCGACTGCTGCCTCTCCCGGCCCCCGCGCTCCCCACGGCCGCCCCGGCCCTCCCCGCCTCCGTGACCTCCGGGGCCCCGCGCTCTTCCCCGGGCGCCCCGTCCGGGTGACCATGGGGGGACCAGCCGCCGAGCACGGGAGGTTCCGGGTGCGTGTGGGACTGCTGACCCGGGAGTATCCGCCCGACGTGTACGGCGGCGCGGGCGTCCACGTCGAGTTCCTCGCCCGGGAACTCGCCCGCCTCGTCGACCTGGACGTGCACTGCTGGGGCGAGGGCCGCACCGACGGCGTCCTGCGCCACCGCCCCTGGTCCGCGCTCGACGGCGCCAACGACGCGCTGCGCACCTTCTCCGTGGACCTCGCCATGGCCGCCGCCCTGGAGGGCCGCGAGCTGGTCCACTCCCACACCTGGTACGCGAACCTCGGCGGCCGGCTGGCCCAGCAGCTGTACGGCATCCCGCACGTCGTGACCGCCCACTCCCTGGAGCCGCTGCGTCCCTGGAAGGCCGAGCAGCTCGGCGGCGGCTACGCCCTGTCCGGCTGGGCCGAACGCAGTGCCGTCGAGTCCGCCGACGCCGTCGTCGCGGTCTCCGGCGCCATGCGCGAGGACATCCTCGCCTGCTACCCGGCGCTGGACGCGTCCCGGGTCCACGTCATCCACAACGGCATCGACACCGCCCTGTACCGGCCCGACCCGGGCACCGACGTCCTGGACCGGATCGGCCTGGACCGCTCCCGGCCGTACGTCCTGTTCGTCGGTCGCATCACCCGCCAGAAGGGCGTGCCCCACCTGCTGCGGGCGGTGCGCGGCATCGACCCGGCCGCGCAGGTCGTGCTGTGCGCGGGCGCCCCGGACACCCCGGAGATCGACCAGGAGTTCCGCGACCTCTTCGCCGGACTGAGCCGGGCCCGCCGGGGCGTGCACTGGATCCCGCGGATGCTGCCGCGCCCGGAGGTGATCCAGCTGCTGACCCACGCCGCCGTCTTCGTGTGCCCCTCGGTCTACGAGCCCCTGGGCATCGTCAACCTGGAGGCGATGGCCTGCGGCACGCCCGTCGTGGCCTCCCGCGTCGGCGGCATCCCCGAGGTCGTGGCGGACGGCGAAACGGGGGTACTCGTGTCCCGGGACGACAGCGGGAGCGACCACGGGGACGACGACTTCGAGGCGGGCCTCGCCCGGGCCCTGGACTCCGTCCTCGGTGATCCCGAGGCCGCCCGGCGGATGGGAGAGGCGGGACGGGAGCGCGTGGTGGACGAGTTCGGCTGGGACGCGGTCGCCCGCCGCACGGTCCGTCTCTACGAGGAGACGCTCGAACAGGCATAGGCGGCCCGGCCCACGGGCAGGCATGGGCCACCGACGAGGGTGAGGGGAGCGGCCATGCGTCGTGGTGGTCCTTCGGTGCTCGGGATCGTGCTGGCGGGCGGGGAGGGCAAACGTCTGATGCCCCTGACCGCGGACCGCGCCAAACCGGCGGTCACCTTCGGCGGCACGTACCGCCTGGTCGACTTCGTGCTGTCCAACCTGGTCAACGGCGACATCCTGCGGATCTGCGTCCTGACGCAGTACAAGTCGCACTCGCTGGACCGGCACATCACCACCACCTGGCGGATGTCGAGCCTGCTCGGCAACTACGTCACCCCGGTCCCCGCCCAGCAGCGCCTCGGTCCGCGCTGGTACCTGGGCAGCGCCGACGCGATCCTGCAGTCGCTGAACCTGGTGCACGACGAGCAGCCCGAGTACGTCGCGGTGTTCGGCGCCGACCACGTGTACCGGATGAACCCGCGCCAGATGCTCACCCAGCACATCGAGTCCGGCGCGGGCGTGACCGTGGCCGGCATCCGGGTGCCGCGCACCGAGTCGTCGTCCTTCGGCGTGATCACCCCGGGCTCCGACGGCCGGACCGTGACCGGGTTCCTGGAGAAGCCCGCCGACCCGCCGGGACTCGCCGACGACCCCGAGCGCGTCTTCGCCTCGATGGGCAACTACCTCTTCACCACCAAGGCCCTCGTCGAGGCCCTGCAGCGGGACGCCGAGGACCCGCGTTCCGTGCACGACATGGGCGGCTCGATCCTGCCCCAGCTCACCGACCGGGGCGAGGCCGCGCTCTACGACTTCAGCACCAACCACGTGCCGGGGGAGACCTCCCGCGACCAGGGCTACTGGCGGGACGTGGGCACCCTCGACGCGTACTACGACGCCCACATGGACCTGATCGCCGAGCGGCCCGCCTTCAACCTCTACAACCGCGACTGGCCCATCTACACCCATTCCACCCAGCTGTCCCCGGCCCGGTTCAACGCCGGCGGCATGGCCAGCGAGTCGATCATCAGCGCGGGTTGCCTGATCCGCGGCCAGGTCACCCGGTCCGTGCTGTCACCCGGCGTGGTGGTCGACCCGGGAGCGGTGGTGCAGGGCTCGGTGCTGCACGACAACGTGCACATCGGCCGGGGCGCGGTGGTGCGCGGGGCGGTGCTGGACAAGAACGTCGAGGTGCCGCCGGGCGCGACGATCGGCGTCAACCCGGAACGGGACGCCGACCTGTACACCGTGTCCAAGGGCGGCGTGATCGCGCTGGGCAAGGGGCAGCGGGTGCCGTGACGGACGGGACGGCTGCGGCTTCGGGGGCCGGGGATGCTCCCGGGGCCGTTGTCGTGTCCCTGGACTGCAAGCGGAATCCGTGTTGTCATGCCACTGCTAAGCGCTGTTCCATCGATGGATGACATCGATGTCCTGAGCCACCAGCCACCACCCGTTCCGAGGAGAGGGTCCGTGCGCACCAAACGACTCAGAGACAGACTGGCCTTGCTGCTCGCCGCCGCCCTGGGCGTCGCGGGGCTCGCCGCCGTACCGGACGCGAGCGCGGCCGACGCCGCCACCGAGGTCCACGGTCTGAAGGGCGAGTACTACACCCAGTCCGCCCCCGGCGCCTTCGACTTCCACGAGCTCAAGGCCACCGGCTTCGACCCGCAGATCGACTTCGACACCCTGGAGCCGCGACTCGCCTTCGCCACCGGGCGGGCGGACGACGTGAGCGTCCGCTGGACCGGCAAGCTCGTCCCGGAGAAGACCGGCGCCCACACCTTCTCGATCACCGGTGACAACGGCTTCCGCCTCTGGGTCGGCGGACAGCTCGCCATCGACCACTGGGTCGACGACTGGGACCGCGAGCAGACCACCCAGCCCGTCGAGCTGACGGCCGGCCGGTCCTACGACATCAAGCTGGAGTACTTCGAGCACTACGGGGGCTCCAACCTCCACCTGCGCTGGACCGAGCCCGGCGGCAGCAAGGAGGCGATCCCGCAGTCGGTGTTCCGCCTCCCCGACGGCTTCGACTACAACGGTGCGACGGCCACCACCGTCCAGTCCACCGGCCGCACCCTCAGGCTCGACTTCGCGAGCCCCCTCGCCGCGCCCCCGGCCGGTCTCACCGACCACCTCGAAGCGGTGATCGGCGGCGCCACGTGGCCGCTGGGCGGGACCAGGCTCGACCCCGCCGACCCGAGCGCCCTGCTCGTCGCCCTCGACCAGCCCGTCGTCGGCAACAAGAACGGCGACGCCCCCGGCACCGCCGACGTCCGCTACGACGGCGAAGGCGGTCTCACCGACGCCGAAGGCAACGTTGTCAACGCCTTCTGGAGCAGCGGCGGCAACCAGTCCACCTACGAGCTGCGCACCGACTGGGCCGACGAGGTCGGGCCGGACAACGCCCTCCCGGAGTACCCGCGCCCGCAGCTGAAGCGCGACGACTGGCGGAACCTCAACGGCCGCTGGCAGTTCGCCGCCGCCGAGGCGGGCGAGCAGCCGCCGGTCGGCAAGAACCTCGAGGAGCGCATCCTCGTCCCGTACCCGGTGGAGTCGCAGCTCTCCGGCATCCAGCGGCACGAGGACCGCATGTGGTACCGCCGCACCTTCACCGTGCCCCGCGACTGGCACATCGGCTCGGGGCAGCGGCTGAAGCTGAACTTCGGCGCCGTCGACTGGCAGTCCGAGGTGTACGTCAACGGCACCAAGGTCGCCGACCACAAGGGCGGTTACGACAAGTTCAGCGCCGACGTCACCGACGCCCTCGAGCCCGGCCGCACCCAGGAGCTGATCGTCGGCGTCTACGACCCGACCGACGCGGCGAACGGCGAGAACCCGCCGCTCGGCAAGCAGCGCCTGGACCCGAGCGGCATCTGGTACACGCCCAGCTCCGGCATCTGGCAGACGGTCTGGATGGAGCCGGTCGCCACGGACCACGTCGACACCCTCAAGCTCACCCCGGACGTCGACGCCGGCACCCTGACCGTGGAGCCGAAGGGCGTGCGCGACGGCGTACGCGTCAAGGCCACGGCGTACGCCGGGCACCGCAAGGTCGCCACGGTCAGCGGCCGCACCGGCGAGCCGCTGACCCTGAGGATCCGCGACCCGCACCTGTGGTCGCCCGACGACCCCTTCCTGTACGACCTGAAGGTCACCGTCGGACGCGACCGGGTCGAGAGCTACTTCGGGATGCGCTCCATCGCCGTCGAGAAGGTGAACGGCGTCCCGCGCACCCTGCTCAACGGCGAACCCACGTTCATGATGGCCACCCTCGACCAGGGCTTCTGGCCCGACGGACTGCACACCGCGCCCACCGACGAGGCCCTCGCCTACGACCTCAGGCTGCACAAGCAGCTCGGCTTCAACTCGGTGCGCAAGCACATCAAGGTCGAGCCCGACCGCTGGTTCTACTGGGCCGACAAGCTGGGCCTGATGGTGTGGCAGGACATGCCCGCGATGACCGCCGGGGTGAACCCGTCCGCCGCCGCCCGCGCCGAGTACGAGCGGGAGATGAAGGAGATGATCGACGAACACGTCAGCCACCCGTCGATCGTCATGTGGGTCACCTTCAACGAGGGCTGGGGCCAGTACGACATCGGCCGCGTCGCGGCCCAGGCCAAGGCCTGGGACCCGACCAGGCTCGTCAACAACCAGTCGGGCCTGAACCTGGGGGCCGACGGCGGCGCCGGCGACATCATGGACGAGCACGGTTACCCGAGCCCCGCCCTGCCGCCCCGCCCGGACGGCGAGCGCGCCCTGGTCAGCGGCGAGTACGGCGGCCTCGGCCTCGCGGTGCCCGGGCACGCCTGGTCGGTGCAGCAGTCGTACGTCGACGTGGACCCGGCGACGTACACCGACGACTACCTGGCCAAGCTCGGCGAGGTCCGGGCCCTGGTGTGCAAGGGGAGCAACGGCGCCGTCTACACCCAGATCACGGACGTCGAGGGAGAGCTGAACGGGCTGACCACCTACGACCGCAAGGTCCTCAAACCGGACGTCGAGCGGATGAAGGCCGCCCACGAGGCCCTGATCCGCGACGCGTCCTGGCCCGTTCCCGCGGGGTGCCCGGCCGCCTGAGCGCCCCACGCGCCCCGGTCGGCCCGCAGCCGTCCGGGTGGGGAAGTGCGGTGAGGGCGCCGCCGTCGGCACCGCCCTCACCGCAAGCGCCCCATGAGTCCCAGGAGTCCGGCCCCTTTCCCAGGGGCCGGACTTTAATCTGTTGTTAACTGTGCGTAGCGTGATCGTACTTGACCGTAATCGTCGGGGGGCGATTGACTGCTTGTCCACCCGTCGTCATTGCGAGGCAAGACCTTGACTTCCGATCTGCTCGCCCCTCTCGACCTGGCGTTCTGGAACATCGAGTCCGCCGAGCACCCCATGCACCTCGCGGCGCTCGGCGTCTTCCCGGCCCACTCGCCCACCGCGGGCGCCCACGCGGCGGACCTGCTCGCGGCCCGCGCGCCGGGGGTCCCCGGGCTGCGGATGCGGATCCGGGACACCTGGCAGCCACCGCTCGCCCTGCGCCGCCCCTTCTCCTTCGGAGGCGCCGTCCGCGAGCCCGCCCCGGGCTTCGACCCGCTCGACCACGTCCGGCTGCACGCCCCGACGACGGACTTCCACGCCCGGGCGGGCCACCTGATGGAACGCCCGCTGGAGCGATGCCGGCCGCCCTGGGAGGCCCACGTGCTGCCGGGCGCGGACGGCGGGTCCTTCGCCGTGCTGTTCAAGTTCCACCACGCCCTGGCCGACGGACTGCGGGCCCTGGCCCTCGCGGCGGGCGTCCTCGACCCGATGGACATGCCCCCGCCCCGCCCGAGGCCCGAGGCGCCCCGGCGCGGCCCGCTGCCGGACGTGCGCGCCCTGCCGGGCCTGGTGCGCGGCGCCCTGTCCGACGCGGGACGCGCCCTGGACATCGGCGCCTCGGCGGCCCTGTCCACCCTCGACGTGCGCTCCTCGCCCGCCCTCACCGCCGAGCCCTCCGGCACCCGCCGCACCGCGGGCGTGGCCGTCGACCTCGACGACGTCCACATCGTCCGCAAAACCGTCGGCGGCACGGTCAACGACGTCCTGATCGCGGTCGTCGCCGGCGCCCTGCGCCGCTGGCTGGACGAGCGCGGCGACGGCAGCGAGGGCGTCGCCCCGCGCGCCCTCATCCCCGTCTCCCAGCGCCGCCCGCGCACCGCTCACCCGCAGGGCAACCGGCTCTCCGGCTATCTGACACGGCTCCCCGTCGGCGACCCCGACCCGCTGTCCCGCCTCGCCGCGGTGCGCGCCGCCATGGACCGCAACAAGGACGCCGGACCGGGGCGGGGCGCCGGCGCGGTCGCCCTGCTCGCCGACCACGTCCCGGCGCTGGGCCACCGGTTCGGCGGCCCCCTGGTCGGCCAGGCCGCCCGGCTCTGGTTCGACATCCTGGTCACCAGCGTCCCCCTGCCCAGCCTCGGACTGCGGCTCGGCGGCCACCCGCTCACCGAGGTCTACCCCCTGGCGCCCCTGGCCCGCGGCCACTCCCTGGCGGTCGCCGTGTCGACCTACCGGGGACGGGTCCACTACGGGCTGGTCGCCGACGCGAAGGCCGTGCCGGACCTCGACCGGCTCGCCCTGGCCGTGTCCGAGGAGGTGGAGACGCTCATCACTGCCTGCGGTCCCTGACCCCACCGGGTTTGGTCCCCGGCCCGGCGCTCCGTAAAATTCCCCGTTCGAAAGCGGGCGCGACCGGAGCGCCGCGACGGTGACCAGGAACGGCAGCGGCGATGACGGTGACACAGGACGGCTCGGCGACCACGGACGAGGTGGTGCACGGGTCCGGTGACGAGGCGCAGTACGGCCCCGGCATCGACCCGGAGCGGCTCGCCGTCTGCCTCGAGGTGCTCGAGGAACTCGACAGGCTCGACGTCGACCACCCCGACGCGATCGCGGTCCGCCGGGCCACCTCGCACATCTACCGCATGGTCAAGCAGCGCCGCCGCCAGGAGCGCCGGGCCGCCAAGACCGCCCACGACAAGGCGGTCACCGAGGCCACCGCCACCGGGTCCGCCGAGCGCATCGACGACGAGACCGAGGGCCTCCTGCCCTCCTCCCGCACCGAGGAGGGCACGATCGCGGGGATACTCCAGCGCCCGCGCTCCTGCTACATCTGCAAGCAGCGCTACGTCGAGGTCGACTACTTCTACCACCAGCTCTGCCAGGCCTGCGCCGCCGAGAACCGCGCCCGGCGCGACGCCCGCGCCGACCTCACGGGCAAGCGCGCCCTGCTCACCGGCGGCCGGGCCAAGATCGGCATGTACATCGCGCTCAGGCTGCTGCGCGACGGCGCGCACACCACGATCACGACCCGCTTCCCCAAGGACGCCATCCGCCGCTTCAAGGCCATGGACGACTCCGCCGACTGGATCCACCGCCTGGAGGTCGTCGGCATCGACCTGCGCGACCCCGCCCAGGCCGTGGCCCTGGCCGAGCAGGTCGGCGAGCAGGGCCCGCTCGACATCCTGATCAACAACGCCACCCAGACGGTGCGCCGCCTGCCCTCCGCCTACGCCGCCCTCGTCGAGGGCGAGAGCGCCCCGCTGCCGGCCGGCGAGCTGCCCGCCCACCACGTCATCGGCGCCTTCGGCTCCGGTGCGGTGGACGGACTGGCCGCGCTGCCCGTCGGCGCCTCCGGGCTCGACGCGCAGAAGGTGGCCGACCTCGCCCTGGTCGCCGGCAACGCCAGCGTGGTCCGGCACCGCGAGGGCACCGCCATCGACGCCGGCGGCCTGCTCCCCGACGTCGTCGACACCAACACCTGGGTCCAGACCATCGAGCAGATCTCCCCGGTGGAGCTGCTCGAGACCCAGCTGTGCAACTACACGTCGCCGTTCATCCTCATCAGCAAGCTGCGGCCGGCGATGGCCGAGGCCGCGCGCAGGGCGTCCTCCGGGCGCGCCTACGTCGTCAACGTCTCGGCGATGGAGGGCGTGTTCGCCCGCGGCTACAAGGGCGCGGGTCACCCGAACACCAACGCGGCCAAGGCCGCCATGAACATGGTGACACGGACCAGCGCCCAGGAGATGTTCGACACCGACCGCATCCTGATGACCTCGGTCGACACCGGCTGGATCACCGACGAACGCCCCCACTACGACAAGCTGCGCCTGGCCGAGGCCGGCTTCCACGCCCCGCTCGACCTGATCGACGGCGCCGCCCGCGTCTACGACCCGGTCGTGCGCGGCGAGGCCGGCGAGGACCTGTACGGCGTCTTCCTCAAGGACTACGCGCCCGGCAAGTGGTGACCGCCCCGGCGGGCCGACGGACCTGATCCGCCGGCCCGTCCACCGGGGGCCGCTCCACTGTGCCCGGTACGCCGGGGCACGCGTACTTCACGGTTCGGCCCCCTCGGGCCCCTCGCCTCATCGGGGCGGCCGCGCGGCCGCCCCGGTCCCGGGCGCTCCTCGCGCGCACCCGTGGCGGATCCGGTCAGTCGACCGCTCCCAGCCGCGAGTTGCGCGCCGCCAGCAGTTCCAGCACCGTGCGCCAGTCCTCCAGGACCCCGGCGTCGAAGACGGCGGTACGGGCCTCCTCGTCGGCCTGGCGCAGGCTGAGCAGGTCGTCGTCGTGGGACCGGACGCCCGGGAGGGCGTGCCCGTGCAGCAGGTGGGCGACGCGGGGGCCGAGCAGGGGCCGTACCGCCTCGGCCGTGCGGTCGGCCGGACCGCCGGGCCACAGCAGCCTCCCCACCACGGTCACCAGCCCGGCCACCTGGAGCTCCTTGTCGGCCGGACGCCGCCGGCGCAGCAGCGCGGCGGTCCGCAGGGCGTGCCCGTACGGGTCGGCGGGGCCGCCGTCGTGACCGGCGGACGGCCACGCGCCCCGGCAGGCGGACAACAGGTCCATCAGCTCCTCGACGCTGCGCAGTTCCATGCCCCGGTCCTCCCACGAGACAGCCGTTGCGGAGTGCCAGCGCACCATGGCGAGCTTGCGGCGCAGCCAACGGCGACTGAACGGCACGGCGACGCGCCGTCCGTGGCGAAAGCGTGAGCGGCGACAAGGGCCGAACGGGTGAGCCGCACACCGGGTGAAAGGCGGCGTAACGGGGCGGAACTCCTCCAACTGTGCGCGAGGCGGCGGGCAATGGTTGTCCCATGTTTCGAGCCCCATAGAGCGCGCCCCCGCTCATTTGGTTAACCTGATGCGGACGGACGAGCAGGACCGGGTGCCTACCCACACCCACGGTCCGTCATGGGACGAGCCGGTCGACAACGGCCTGCTCCCGCACGAGTTACCGGCGCCACCGCGTCCGAACTGCATGAGACCAGACCCGAGTGGACGCCAGGTGCCGGACGACGGACCGGCCGGCAGGTCCCGAGGGTGACCCGACACATAAGGAGTGCGCGGTGACACCGGAGACGACGACGAACCCCGACCAACGACCCGAGGAACGCACCGAGCGCGCGGGCCGCCGGCCCGGAGAGATCGGCAGCCTCGACGTGTGGGCGCGTTCCGCCCCCATCCGCCTCGCGGGCTACGAGGAAGACCTCGCCGAGCCGCACATCCTGCCCAGCGTGGACTGACCCGCCGCAGGACCCGCCGGACGCATGGGCGTGCGAAACTCACGCCCATGCTGATCAGGGAAGCCACGGCCGCCGACTGGCCGCACATCTGGCCCTTCTGGCACCGCATCGTCGCGGCCGGAGAGACCTACACCTGGGACCCGGACACCCCCGAGGACGTGGCCCGGGCCCTGTGGATGAACCCCGCCAAGCGCGTCCACGTCGTCGAGGACGACGCCGGCACCGTCGTCGCCTCCGCCTACGTCACCCCCAACTACGGCGGCCCGGCCGCCCGCATCGCCAACGCGGGCTTCATGGTCGACCCGGACCGGGCCGGCCGGGGCACCGGCCGGGCCCTCGCCGAGTACGTCCTGGAAGCCGCCAGGGCCGACGGATACCGGGGCATGGTCTTCAACGCCGTCGTCGAGACCAACCCGGCCGTCGGGCTCTGGACGTCCCTCGGCTTCACGATCCTCGGCACGGTGCCGGAGGCCTTCGACCACCCGCGGCACGGGCCGGTCGGCCTGCACATCATGTACCGCGCCCTGTAGGGCCCGTCGGCCCAGGGGCGCCGTCCGCCGTCACGGGCGCAGCGCCTCGATCCGCCCCGACCGCTCCGGCGACGCCGTCTCCGGGCGCCCCACCGGCCGTACGGCACAGGGGGCGCCCGACGCGGCAGCGTGCCGAAGGGCACCGGCATCGCGGGCCGGAAGGCCGGGTTCCCCGGCAGGGCGAAGGGCGGGTACACCGAGCCGGCCACCGCGTCGCGCGGCCGCCCCCGCTCGTGCCACGGCCCGCCGCCCAGCGCGCCCTGGCCGGCGAGGGCGACACCCCGCTCGTCTTCAACTCCGCCCCGCACACGCGGGCCGGTGTCCCGGCCGGCGCCGCCGCCGCGCCCGTCACCGGGGGCCGCACCGGCCTCACCCCCCGCCCCGGGGGCGGCCACGTCCTGGACAACGGCCTGTTGCGCGTCGAGATCGACGCCCGCGGCCTGGTCGTCTCGGCGTACGACCTCACCGCCGACCGCGAGACGATCGCGCCGGGCGGGGCGGGCAACCTGCTCCAGCTCCACCCCGACTTCCCGAACATGTGGGGCGCCTGGGACGTCGACGCGTTCTACCGCAACACGGTCACCGACCTCACCGACGCCGACGAGGTCGTCCCCGGCGACGACGGCGCCTCGGTGCGGGTCGTGCGCTCCTTCGGCTCCTCCCGCGTCGTCCAGGTGCTCACCCTCGAACCGGGGGAGCGGCGGCTGGACGTGGACACCGAGGTCGACCGGCACGAGACGGAGAAGTTCCTCAAGCTCGCCTTCCCCCTCGACGTGCACGCCGAACGGTACGCCTCGGAGACCCAGTTCGGGCACTTCCACCGGCCCACCCACACCAACACCAGCTGGGAGGCAGCCAAGTTCGAGGCCTGCAACCACCGCTTCGTCCACCTGGAGGAGCCGGGCCGGGGCGTCGCCGTCGTCAACGACTCGACGCACGGCCACGACGTCACCCGCACCGTCCGCACCGACGGCGACGCCGGTACGACCACCACGGTCCGGGTCTCCCTGCTGCGCGCCCCGCGCTTCCCCGACCCCGAGACCGACCAGGGCGTGCACCGCTTCCGGCACGCGCTGGTACCCGGCGCGGGCATCGGCGACGCGGTGCGCGAGGGCTGGCGGATCAACCTGCCGGAGCGGCGCGCCACCGGCGCCGGGGAGGTCGCGCCGCTGGTGTCGGTCGACACGGACGCGGTCGTGATCACCGCCGTCAAGCCGGCCGACGACGGCAGCGGCGACGTGGTCGTCCGCTTCCACGAGGCCCACGGCGGCCGGGCCCGCGCCACGCTGACCACCGGGTTCGCGGCCACGGACGTCCAGGTGACCGACCTGCTGGAACGCCCGCTCGCGGACGCGGAGGCACCCCGGCCGGCGGGCGGATCGACGTACGGCTACGGCCGTTCCAGCTGACGACCCTGCGCCTGAAGCGCGCCTGAAGCGCGCCTGAAGCGGCCGGCGGGCCCGGGGAACCACGTGCTCCCGTGCGTGACCCGCGGGCCCCGCCCCCCGGAGCTACGTCCTGCGGGAGGTTCCCGCCAGCCGGGTGGGCGGCAGGTACTCCCGTACGTACGTCCGCTCCCAGCACGCCCCCGTCTCCCGCAGCTCGCGCCAGGTCGTGTACCGGTAGCGGAAGAGGCGGGCCCGGACGAAACGCGGCGGTGCGTCCGGCGGGAACGGCGAGCGGCGCAGCAGCCTCAGCGTGGCCCGGTCGTTCTCCAGCAGCCGTTCCACGAAGGTGCCGAACCACGACCCCGCGTACGACGGCGACAGCGCGGCGAACCACATCAGCCAGTCCAGCCGCAGGTGGTACGGCGCGAACTGGCGCGGCCAGTGCCTCGGATCACCGGGCTTGCCCTTGAATTCGTACTCCCGCCAGTCCGAGTCCTCGCGCGCCACCTCGTCGGCGGTGCCCTCGACCACCACCTCGTAGCGGATCCGGCTGACGCTGCCGAAGGCGCCGTAGGTGTTGACCAGGTGCAGCGGGTCGAAGGACCGGTTCATCACCTGCCGGCGGGAGAGCATGTTGAGGACGGGCCGGTGACTGAGGAAGACCAGCAGCGCCGCCACCGCGAGGACGACGACCACGTACCACAGCGGCGCGTCCGCCGTGGGCGGCGGATGCGCCGGGAACCGGAGCGCCGACAGGGCCAGCACGATGGTGATCCAGTTCAGCCAGGCGAAATTGCCCGACAGCACCAGCCACAACTGGGTGACGATCATGAGTGCCGCGGCGGCCGTCGCCACGGGCTGCGGTGTGAACAGCAGGAAGGGGACCACCAGCTGCGTGACGTGGTTCGCCGCCACCTCCACGCGGTGCAGCGGCCGGGGCAGATGGTGGAAGAACCAGCTCAGCGGTCCCGGCATCGGCTGGGTCTCGTGATGGTGGTCCAGGCACGTCAGCTTCCGCCAGCACTCGTCGCCGCGCATCTTGATCAGCCCCGCCCCGAACTCGACGCGGAACAGCAGCCAGCGCAGCAGGAACAGCACCACGACCGGCGGCGCCACCTCGTCGTTGCCCAGGAAGACGGCGAGGAACCCGGTCTCCAGCAGCAGCGACTCCCAGCCGAACGAGTACCAGGTCTGTCCGACGTTGACGACCGACAGGTACAGCACCCACGGCACCAGCCACAGCAGCATGGCCCCCCACAGCGGCAGCAGCGAGTCCAGCCCCGCCGCCAGCGCCGCCGACACCGCGCAGCCCGCCCAGACGCAGCCCGCGAAGAAGCGGTCCGAGTAGCGCAGCTGGAACAGGCTCGGCGCCCGTTTGAACGGCACCCGCTCGACGAACCGGGGCACCGGCAGCATGCCGCGCTCGCCGATCAGCGCGCGGAACTGCAGGGCCGCGGTCGCGAACGCGACCAGGTACATGACGGCCAGGGCCCGCTGGAAGACCGACCGGGTCAGCCAGTAGTCGGGTGCGGTGAACCACTCCACGGCTCGCGCTCCTCTCGTGCCACGCCCCGGGTACCCCGGCCGCCCGGCGCCCCTCCCGATCTCCGTGCGGCGGATCCGGAGTCGAATAATCGGGCAAATACTGGCAAGGTGGGGCGCATGGTTGATCGGGGAGCGAGCGCCCTGTCACCCCCGGACGACTGGCCCGCCCACCCGGACCCGATCCTGGCGCTCAACCGCATGGGGAGCTTCGACTGGGACCTGGACTCCGGGCTGTTCCACATGGACGCCCAGGCGCACGAGGTGTTCGACCTGCGCCCGGACGAGTACGACGGCCGCCTCGAGTCACTGTCGGCCCGCGTCCCGGTGGCGGAGGGTCACCGCCTCGACACCCTGGTCTCCCAGGCCATGAAGGACGGCAGCGAGAACTACGGGACCTACCTGCGCGTACGCTGCCGCGACGGCACCCTGCGGTGGGTCCGCACCCAGGGCTACATCCGCCGCGACGAGACCGGCCGGCCCCGCCGCATCATCGGCATCGTCCGCGACGCCACCCAGGAGCTCGGCGACATCGAGGCCCGCCGCGAGCAGGCCGCCCTGGACGAGGCCCGCCGACAGCAGACCAACGTCGTGCAGCTCGCCACGGCGGCGCTCGCGCACGCGCGCACCGTGGACGACGTCCTCGACGCCCTCAAGAACACCCAGGGCCTCACCCACCTGGGCGCCACCAGCGTCGTCATGGGCCTGGTGGAGGGCGACCGCATCCTGCTCGTCGCCGAGGGCGCGGACGGCAGCTACGTCCACGGCACCCGTGTCACCGGCGTCGACGAGGCCTACCCGATGAGCGAGGCCGTCCGTACGCTCAGCCCGCGCTTCATCGAGTCACCGCAGGAGTTCGCGGAGCGCTATCCGATCCTGTGGCCGCACCTGGCCGGTCTGCACGTCACCTCGGCGGCCTATCTGCCGCTGATCGCCCAGGCCCAGCCCATCGGCGCCCTCGGGCTGCTCTACAGCGACCGGCAGGGGTTCTCGCCCGAGGAGCGCAACGTGCTCGTCGCCCTCGGCAGCAGCATCGCGCAGAGCCTCCAGCGGGCCATGCTCTACGAGCAGGAGATGGACCTCGCGGAGAGCCTGCAGCAGGCCCTGCTGCCGCGCACCATCCCCAGCATCCCCGGCTGCGACGTCGCCGTCCGCTACCGCGCCGCCACCATCGGCGGCGCCCTCGGCCGCGACATCGGCGGCGACTGGTACGACCTGATCCCCCTGCCCCGCGGACGCGTCGGCGCCGTCATCGGCGACGTCCAGGGCCACGACACGCACGCCGCCGCCGTCATGGGCCAGCTGCGCATCGTGCTGCGCGCCTACGCCGCCGAGGGCCACCCCCCGGCCACCGTGATGGCACGGGCCTCGGTCTTCCTCCACGAGCTCGACACCGACCGCTTCGCGACCTGCCTGTACGCGGAGGCCGACCTGACCACCGGAGTCGTCCAGGTGGTCCGCGCCGGACACCTCGATCCGCTGCTGCGGCACGGTGACGGCAGCTGCCGCCGCGTCCCCGTGGAGGGCGGACTGCCCCTGGGACTGTCCGCCGAGTTCGGGCGCCTCGCCTACCCCGTCGGCACCATCGAGCTGGACCCGGGGAACACCCTGCTGCTGTGCACCGACGGCCTGGTCGAGGAGCCCGGCACCGATCTCGACGACGGGATGCGCGTCCTCGCGGAACTCGTCGCCTCCGGACCGCAGGACGTACAAAGCCTCGCCGACCGGCTGATCGAGGCGGCCGACGAGCGCCGCGGCGACGACGACGTGGCCCTGCTCGTGCTGCGCCGCCGCCCCCCGGACACGCCCCGGATCGGCGGCCGGGTCCGCCAGCACGTCGCCCCGGGCGACCCCGAGGCCCTCACCGAGGCCCGGCACATGATCCGTGCCGCGGTCCGCTCCTGGGGCGACGAGGAGCACGCCGACGCGATCGAGCTGGTCGCCGACGAGCTGATGACCAACGCCCTCATGCACACCGAGGGCTCCGCGATCGTCACCCTGCGGTTCCTGTCCGGCACCGACCGGCGGCTGCGCGTCGAGGTCGAGGACAGCTCCAGCGCCCTGCCGCGCCGCCGGGACGCCGGGGACTCCGGGGTCTCCGGACGGGGGCTGCGCCTGGTCGACACGCTCGCGGACGTGTGGGGCGTGGAGGCGCGGGGCAGCGGCAAGTGCGTGTGGTCGGAGTTCGTCATGCCGCACGACTGACGCCGCACCGCCTCGCCGTCTCACCGGGGAAGGGGCCGGCGAGGGCCCGGAGGCCCTGGAGCGCCGCCGGGCCCTCTCCCCGGGTCCTCGGGCGCCGGGAACGGCGCCCCGGGCCCCGTGGACGTCCCGGGGACCCGACCGGGCCTCCCGCCCGTGGTCGACCGCGGGAACGTCGAGGAGGCGGTGCGCCGGCCGCCGTCGCGCGAGCGGGCCGTCCCCTCCCCGCGCTCCTTCGAGGACCGGTCACAGAGCCGCGTCTCCCGGCGGACGAGCATCTTTCGGGCGCGCATCCTCGGTGGACGGGCACCTCCCGGGCGCGCGTCCCCGGCGGACGGGCACGGACGCACGTCTCCCGGCCGCCGGCCCGGACCCGCGCCCGCATCCGGCACGAGCCCCCGCCGCGGGGCGACCGCTCAGCCGGCCCGTCCGACGGGGAGCGTCACCAGGCGCTCCCCGTCCATGGTCCGCACCTCGTAGCGGGCGGTCTGGCCCGGACGCAGCGCCGCGCCGCCGCGCAGGGTGTTCGGCCGGGCGTCGTGCCCGGGGGCGCTCCAGGTGGTGACCGTCTCCTCGGTGCCGTCGCGGCCGACGGCGACGAGCCGGCAGGCGCGCGGACCCGCCCCGTCCTTGACCTCGACCTCCACGTCACTGCCCCAGGCCTCCTCCGCGGCCGTGACCCGCGCCCACACCCCCGTCCGTTCGTCGGCCGCGGTGAGCCGCACACCGGGCGCGGCCTGCTGGGCGTGGATCACGAGGCCGGGCCCGGCCACGGCGCACACCACGGCGGCGGCCACGGCGTACACGAACCGCCGGCGGCCGGCCCGGTGTCGTGCCGCCAGCTCCGACAGCAGGCGGTCCAGCAGCTTCGGGCCGGGCCGGGCCAGAGGGGGGACGAGGCGCGGCGTCGCCCGTCGGTACAACATCAACTGGCGGGTGGCGGGGCCGAATTCCGTCACCTGCGCCGCGCACCGGGGGCATTCCATGAGGTGGTCCTCGAAGCGGAACGCGTCCGCCTCGTCCAGCACGCCGAGCGCGTAGGCGCCGACGTCGCGATGCCTCTCCAGGGACCTCATGCCGAATCCTCGTACCGTTGGGTGCGGGTGGGGTTACTCCTTGCTCCCACCGGTACGCACCGGACGGCCGAATCACTCAAGCCACACGCACAATCACCGCCGAACCGCCCGGAGCGGCCCGGAGTGTTCCGTGCGCGAAGTTCCTCCGGCCGGGGCGGCGCCTAGAAGAGGTGGATGGCGAGGTGGCCGAGCGGCAGCCCCAGTTGCCAGGCCGGGGTCCACACCTTCGGTCCCTCGTCCTCCCCGGCTCCCGGGGCGCCGCCGGGCACCGCGTTCAGGTCCGGGGCGAGCAGTTCGGTCTCCTGGAGCCAGCGCCAGGCCGCCCGGGCCAGATCCAGGTCCGGCGCGTGCCGGCCGGCGGCGTCGGCGTCGGCCGTGACCTCGGCCAGCCGTTCGCGCACCCACTCGTGCCACGGCTGGTCGTAGGCCGTGAGGGACAGCCAGGTCTCCAGGTGGGTGACGACCCGGATGCCGCTCAGCTCGTCCTCGGTGTCGGACAGGAAGACGGTCAGCGCCAGCGCATCCCGGCCGGCGCGGAACTCGAAGGACGTCGGCGGCATCAGGTCGCCGGTCCGCAGCAGCTCGTCGGCGATGTACTCGGCGTACAACCACGCCATCGGGACGGTCAGTTCGTCTCCGCCGGTGCCGTCCGTGCTCTCGTGACCTCTGTGCAGCATCCCTTCCTGCCTTCCTCCGGTGCGTGCGCGTCGCCCGACCCGGGTCATGGGCCCCCGTCCGGAACACGGATGAGGACAGCCGATTACTCAACCGGGGTCCACGGCAAGGCGCTTTACGGAGGCTTGACCAAGAGGTCGGTTTCACCGCAGGTCGGCGGCGTATCCCGGTAGCACCCTGCGCAGGGCGCGCAGCGCGTAGTACGCGCGGGACTTCACGGTACCGGGCGGAATGCCCAGGGCCGTCGCGGCTTCCGCCACACTCGCCCCCTGGAAGTACACCAGCACCAGGACTTCACGGTGCTCGGGAGTGAGTGTCTTCACAGCCTCCCGCACATCGAGGGCGGCGGCGGCCCGTTCGGCGTGGTCGGCGCAGACCGGCGCGTTCTCCAGCACCGCGTCGCCGACCTCGGCCGGCCTCGCCTGCCGGGCCCGGCGCGCGTCGATCGCCAGCCGTCGGGCCACGGTGAGCAGCCAGGGCCGCACGGAGTCGAAGGCGTCGGCGCGCAGCGCCTCGGGGTGCTGCCAGGCGCGCACCAGGGTCTCCTGGACGAGGTCCTCGGCGCGCTGGCGGTCGCCGTCGCTGAGCCGCAGCAGCAGGGCGAAGAGCGGCCGGCCGTGCTCGCGCTGCAGCGCGGCGAGTTCGTGCTCGGCGGTCGTCGTGTCGGGGAGGGTGGTTCCGGCCGTCATGGCCGTATGGCACCGCAGGGCCCCGCACGGGGACAGGGCGCACGCACAGCTGTGCGACGGACGGTCGATCGCGTCGGTGAACGGTCCGACGAACGGTCGGCGCGCCCCTTCCGCGCACACCGGACGGGCTAAGGGGCGTGTCGGAACCCCCTGTGGCGGCGTCCATCTCTTTACCTACTTATGCGTAAATGTGATTTTTCTTGTGCATACGACCACGGCGGAGGGAACGGATGATCACACGCAGCCGGCAGGTGGCCCTGGTCCTGACCGCCCTCCTCACCGCGGGCGCGGCCTGCCAGGCCCGCGACCACGAGCGGCCGGCGCGGCCGGCCCCCGCTCCGTCCGCCACCCCCGCCGGTTCCTTCACACTCGTCGCCTCCGGCGACGTCCTGCCCCACGACTCGATCATCGAGCGGGCGCGCTTCGACGCGGGCGGCACCGGCTACGACTTCCGTCCCATGCTCGCCGGCGCGAAGTCCGTCGTCGCACGCGCCGACCTCGCCCTGTGCCACATGGAGACGGTGTACGGCGCCAACGGCGACTACAGCGGCTACCCCCTCTTCAAGTCCCCGCCCGAGGTGGCGGCGGCCCTGGCCGCCACCGGCTACGACGGCTGCTCCACCGCCTCCAACCACACCTTCGACGACGGCGCGGACGGCATCCGCCACACCCTGGACGCCCTCGACCGCGCCGGCGTGCGGCACGCCGGATCCGCCCGTACCGAGGAGGAGGCGCGCACCACGACGATCCTGCGGGCGGGCGCGGCCCGGGTCGCGCACCTCGCCTACACCTTCGACACCAACGGCCGTCCGGCGCCGCAGGGGCAGCCCTGGGCGGTCCAGCTGATCGACGAGGACCGGATCGTCACGGACGCGCGGGCCGCCCGGCAGGCCGGCGCCGACGTCGTCGTCGTGTCCCTGCACTGGGGCACCGAGTGGCAGGACGAACCCGACGACGACCAGACGGCCCTGGCGGAGAGCCTGACCGCCGCCCGCAGCGGCGACCGCCCCGCCGTCGACCTGATCGTCGGCACGCACGCCCATGTCCCGCAGGCGTACGAGAAGGTCAACGGCACCTGGGTGGTCTACGGGACGGGCGACCAGGTCGCCGGCGAGATGACCAACGACGACGGCGAGCGCGACCCGCGCGGCAACCAGTCGAGCATCGGCCGCTTCACCTTCGCCCCGCCCGCCCGTCCCGGCGAACGCTGGCGGGTGACGAAGGCCGAGTTCGTCCCGCAGCTCTTCGACGTCGACGCGGGCCGGGTGGTGAACCTCAACCGGGCACTGGCGCAGGGCGCCGAGGTGCGCGCCGTGCGCGACCGCATCCGGGACGTGGTGCTCAGCCGGGGCGCCGCCGAGGACGGGCTGGTGATGGGGGAGTAGCGCCGGCCGGCCGCCCCGCGGGTCAGTCGACGTCGACGTGGTCGAGGGCGTGCAGCATCTCGCCCAGTACGCGCAGACAGGCCGTCACGTCGGCCCCCGTGAGCGAGCCGCCGACCGCGCGGAGCACGGCGTGCTCGCGGTCGAGGACCTCGGTGATCGTCCTCCGGCCCGCGTCGGTGAGCCGGATCAGCGACGACCGCCGGTGGGCGGGGTTCGGGATGCTCTCCACCAGGCCGCGGCCCGCCGCGTCGTTCACCATGCGCTGCACGAACTGACGGCTGATCGCCTGCGCCCGGCCCATCTGCGGCACGGTCATCGGCCCGCCCCGGTGCAGCAGGGTCAGCACGGCACGCACGCCGACGGACACGCCGTCGCCGGCCAGGCCCTGCTCGACGCCGCGCTGGGCGCGCCGGTAGAGGGGGCCGACCAGGTCGTAGACCTCGGTCAGGCGGCGGGCGAGTTCGTCCGGGGACAGGGGAGTGGCGTTGTCGTCCATCCCGTCAGTGTCGCCCATCCCGGCCTCATGACAACCCGGTTGCCAAACCTTCACCAAGATGACACCCTGGTTGTCATGACTGCTGCTTCGGATCTGCGCTTCTTCGCCTCCGCTGACGGCGACCTCGCCTACCGCGACACCGGCACGGGCGCCCCGGTCGTGCTGCTGCACTCCGGATTCGCCGACCACCGGGTCTTCGACGCCCAGATACCGGCCCTGGCCGCCGCCCACCGCGTCATCGCGCCCGACGTCCGCGGCCACGGAGCCTCGGCCAACGCGACCCGGCCGTTCCGCTGGGCCGACGACCTGGCCGCCCTGCTGCGCCATCTCGACGCGGGCCCCGCGGTGCTCGTCGGCGTCTCGATGGGCGGGGCCATCGCCACCGACACCGTGCTGGAGTACCCGGAGCTGGTCCGGGGCGTCGTCGCGTGCGGCGCCGCCACCAGCGAGTTCGAGTACACCGACCCCTGGACCCGCGAGGTGCAGGCCGAGCAGGGCAGGGCCCTGGCCGCCGGTGACGTCGAGGGCTGGGTCACGGCCTTCCTGCGGTTCGTGCCCGGCGAGCACCGGACCGCCGGGGACGTGGACCCGGACGTCCTGCGCAGGCTGCGCGAGATGGCCTTCGGCACCCTCTCCAAGCACGCGCCGGACGAGGAGAACCACCACGTGCCCATGACCGACACCTGGGCCCGCGTCCCGAAGATCGACGTCCCGGTCCTCACCGTCAACGGCGCCCTCGACGGCCCGGACCTGATCGCGGAGGCCGAGAGGCTCGCGCGTACGGTCCCGGACGGCCGCTCCGTGATCATCGAGGGCGTCGCCCACTACCCGAACATGGAGCGGCCCGAGGAGTTCAACAGGATCGTGCTCGACTTCCTGCGCGACCTCTAACGGCCCGCCAGCTCCGACTTCCGGTACGAGTACCCGAAGTAGACCACCAGGCCGACCAGGAACCACACGGCGAACCGCACCCAGGTCTGCCACTGCAGGAACGTGATCAGCCAGATCGAGAAGACGATCCCCAGCGCCGGCACGAACGGCATGAACGGCGTACGGAAGGTGCGCGGCAGGTCCGGCTGCCGGTAGCGCAGGACGATCACCGCCGCGCACACCACCACGAACGCCAGCAGGATGCCGATGTTGGTCAGCTCGGCCGCCTCGCCGATCGGCAGGAACCCGGCGATGGCGGCCGACGCGAACCCGACGATCCAGGTGACCCGGGTCGGCACGTGCCGCGTCGGGTGCGTCTTGGCGAACCACTTGGGCAGCAGCCCGTCCCGGCTCATGCTGAACCACACGCGCGTGACACCCAGCATGAACGTGAACATCACGGTGAGGATGCCGATGATGGCGCCCACCGCGATGACGTCGGCCAGCGAGCTGAGCCCCACCGACTTGAACGCCGTCGAGAAGCCGCTCTCCGGGTCGATCTCCTTGTAGTTCTGCATGCCGGTCAGCACCAGACAGGCCGCCACGTACAGCACCATCGAGATGATCAGTGAGTAGATGATCGCCTTCGGCATGTGGCGCTGGGCGTCCTTCGACTCCTCGGCCGCCGTCGACATGGCGTCGTAGCCGAAGACCGCGAAGAACACCGTCGCCGCACCCGTGAACGCCCCGCTGACCCCGAACGGGAAGAACGGGTGGTAGTTCGAGGTGGTGATGTGGAAGACGCCGACGCCGATCACCACCAGCACCACCAGCACCTTCAGCACGACCACGACCATCTCGAAGCGGGCCGCGTTCTTGATGCCGAGCGTCAGCAGGTAGGCGATCAGCAGGCACAGCACCGCCGCGAACAGGTCGACCTTGTGCCCGTCCCCGGTGCCCGGCGCGCCCAGCATCCAGTCCGGGAGGTCGAGTCCCATCTCACCGAGCAGGAAGCTGAAGTAGCCGGAGATGCCGATGGCGACCACCGCCACGATCGCCGTGTACTCCAGCAGCAGGTCCCAGCCGATGAACCAGCCGACCAGCTCGCCGAGGACCGCGTAGCCGTACGTGTAGGCCGAACCCGCCTTGGGGATCAGCCCGGCGAACTCGGCGTAGGACAGCGCCGCCGCCGCGCTCGCGACGCCCGCGACGAGGAAGGAGATCAGGACCGCCGGGCCCGCGGTGCCGTTGGCCACGGTGCCGGCCAGGGTGAAGATGCCGGCGCCGATGATGCCGCCCACGCCGATGGCCGTCAGCTGCCACAGCCCCAGCGACCGCACCAGGCCGGCACCCTGCCCGGCCTCGGTGTCCTCGATGTGCTCGATGGGTTTGCGTCGGAGAACGCCCTCACCCATGCGGAATCCGGCCATGCGCCTCACCTCTTCGTGATCGGCAAACGGCTGACGGTGGATCATGATGACGCACTCGCGTTCCCGAAGGAAGGCACGACGCACGCACCCGACCGACGGGTGCTACGGCACCACGGTCACCGGCCAGCGCCCCGCCTTCACCAGCCGCACCGCCACCGAACCCACGATACGGTGCCCGGCCTGCTCGGACGCGCCGACGACCACGGCGTCCGCCCGCAGCTCGTCGGCCGCCTTCACCAGTCCGTTGTAGGGATCGCCGCGGAAGGTGTGGAACTCCCAGCGCACGTCGAATATCCCCTTGGACCGTTCCGCCGCCGAGCGGATCTGGGCCACCAGGTCCTCGGCGATCTCGTCGGTCGTGTCCGCCACCGGCGCCCCGAGCGCCGCCCCCGCCGCCAGCACGGGCTGCACGTACACCACGGCGAGCAGCGCGCGCTGCCGCCGGGCCAGACCGCCGGCGTAGGCCGCCGCGCGGAGCGAGGAGTCGGAGCCGTCCACCCCGACCACGATGACCTTCGGCCCGTCCGTGCCCCGTTCGAACTGATGGGAGTGCTGTTGCGTCACGCGGCGAGGTTATCGGACCCCGTGTCCGGCGCCGCCCTCACCCGCCGCGGCCCGCGCCCGCCCCACGTCGCCCCGGGGCGAGCCGCGGCCGGGCACGTCCACTGGGCCGGTCGGGTGGTTCCGCGCCGCCGTACCGGTGTCGCTCAAGGGCGTCGGCTCCTGTCCGGGCGAGTCATGAGTCATGAAGAAGGATCAGTTGCTCACGCGGCGGCGCGCGCTGCTCGCCGGCGCCGCGGCGGTCGGAGCGGCCGGCACCGCCGGCGTGCTCGCGGTGGGCCGGGACCACGGACCGGCCCGGCCGGTCGCCCCCGCCCCGGGTCCCCAGGTGCGGCGCCCGTCGGCGTCCTCCGCCTACCGCCTCCAGCCCTTGACCGGGTACGGCACGCCCGAGGCCGAACCCCACCGGCCTCCGGTGCGCAGGGAGCCGATCCTGCGCATGTCCGGACGGGGCCGCACCATGATGCTCACCTTCGACGACGGACCCGACCCCCGCTACACCCCCCGGATCCTGGACACCCTGGCGGAGTACGACGTGCGCGCGACGTTCTTCGTGTGCGGGGAGATGGCCGACTACCACAAGGACCTGCTGTCCCGGATGGCCGACGAGGGACACGTGGTCGGCAACCACACCTGGTCCCACCCCCTGCTGACCAAGCTCACCCGGCGCCGCATCCGCTCCGAGATGGAGAGCACCTGCGAGATCGTCGAGAAGGCCTACGGCGAGCCGCCCCGCTGGTTCCGCGCGCCGTACGGGGCGTGGAACCGCGCCGTCTTCCAGCTCGGTGCCGAACTCGACATGGAACCCCTCGCCTGGACCGTCGACTCCCTCGACTGGACCACCCCCGGGACCGCCACCATCATCGACCGGATCGAGGACGGCGCCGCCCCCGGCGTCGTCGTGCTGTCCCACGACGCCGGGGGCGACCGCTCACAGACCGTGCGCGCCCTGCGGACCTACCTGCCGCAGCTGCTCGACTCCGGCTACCACCTCACCGTCCCCCGGCGGCAGCACGCGTGACGCGCGCCGCGCCCGTCCGGCCGGGCCCGTTCAGCGGACCTCGACCAGGCGGGCGAAGGCGACGACGTTCCCGTCGTACCCGTTCTGCTTGGTGAAACCGCCGCCGCAGGTGATGACCCGCAACTCGGGACCGCCCTTGGAGGCGTAGACCCGGTCGCCGGGGAAGTCGTCCTTCGCGAACACCTCGATGCCGTAGATCTCGAACACCGCGGTCTTTCCGTCCTGACGGGACACCTCGACCTTGTTCCCCTTCTTCAGGGCCCCGAGCCCGTAGAAGACGGCGGGACCCTGTGTGTTGTCGACGTGGCCGACCACCACCGCCGTGCCCTTTTCCCCGGGGGAGACCGCCCCGGTGAACCAGCCGGCCAGATTCGGCTCCTCCGGCGGTGGCGCGCCGACCCAGCCGTCCGCGTCCAGGCCCACCGGCATGATCGGCGCGTCGACCTGGATGGCGGGGATCCTGACCCGGTCGGGGACCGCGTACGCCAGCGGGGCGAGTCCCGCGACGGTGCCGTCCCCACCGGCGACGCGCGTGTCCGAGGCGGCCGCCGGAGCGGGTTGCGGCGGGCCCACGTCGAACTCGCCCGAACCGTTGCGGATGAGCGCGAGCCCGGTCAGCAGAACCAGCGCTATCACACCCCAGGGAGCGCGCCTCCTCCGTCGCTCCTCTTCGGCCAGTTCCTCGGACCCGTACATTCGCCTTCCCCTCTCGACACGGCCGTCGCCGTGTCGTTCGCGCATACGAGAACGCTAAGCGCGGCGCATCCGCGCGGCGACGGGGCGCATGCGAACGGGTGGCGCGCGCATTCGGCGATGAGCCATCCGGGACACGCCCGGCCGGAATTTTCTGACGGTCCGTGACCTGCGGTGATGTCCGCTCGCCCGGTTACGGCCCGGTACGCCCTCTCACCAGGACGGACCACTCCCGAAATGCGGTAGCGGGCACGGCAACTGAGGGTCGTTCCGGGAGGCGCTTTCTCGCCGATCTACCGGGGACGGGTCCCGGGGCGTCTTCCGCGGAGGATGACATGCGCAACTTTCGTGCCCTGGCGGCCGCGGGCGCGGCGGTCGCCGTTCTCGGGCTGGCCGCCCCCACGGCCACCGCCGGCGGCGACCACAACACGCCGAGCAACATCGTCGCCCTGCCCAGCGTCATCGCGCGCGGTGGCCAGCTGACCGTCACGGTCGACGGCTGCCCGCAGGGCGGGACGATGACCTCGGACGCGTTCGGCAGGGCCCACCTGACCCCGGTCCGGGGGGCCAACGAGACCTCCAGGGGCACCGCCACCATCAGGCACGACGCCCGGCCCGGGTCCTACGACATCACGGTCAACTGCTCGGGCCGGAGGCTGACCCGCCCGGCCGCGTTCACCGTCATCGGCGGTGTCCGCGGCGGTCTCGGAGGCAGCAGCTCGAGCGGGGCGACGCCGACGGACGTCGCGATCGGCGGCGGACTCGTGGCCTCGGCCGTCGCCGGAGGCGGCCTGTTCTGGATGCGCCGCCGCTCCGAGCGCCGGATCTGACCCCGCCCCGCCGGGACCGTGCGGGCCCCGCCGCCGGGGAGAGGGCCGCCCGTCACCGCCCCGCGACGCCCCGGGCGCGCGGGGCGCGGAGGCCGGGCACCCTCCTCGCCGGAGCGGCGGCGCCGGGCGACGCGGTCGTGGCGACGGGTGTCGCGCGCACGGTGGAGCCTCCGGGTCCCGAGGGGCGGCCGCGGACCCGTTCCGCTCGCGCCGGGAACGCACCTCGGTGCCCGAAACGCCGGGGAGCCCCGCACGCGGGCGGCCCGTGCGGATCCGTCAGCCCTTGACGCCCGGGAAGAGACTCAGGAACGGCTCCGTGGACGCCGCGACCCCGCGGCTGTAGGGCGCGTCGAAGTCCCAGATCAGGAAGAGCAGGAAGGCGATCAGCGCGGAGAACAGCCCGGCGAGGACCAGTTCCCGTGCGGTGCGCCGGATCTGCAGGGCGAAGACCATGCCGATCGTGACGACGGCACCGGTGATGAGCCCGAACCACACCACGCCCGGCATCGTGGCTCCGGTCGACTCCGCCCGGGAGGTGCGGGCCTGGTCCGCGGCGGCCACCTGGTCGAGGAGCGGCTGATAGGCCTGGGCCTCGAAGTCCGAGCGCGGCTCGTAGTCGGTGACGTCCGCGCGGACCCGGTCGAGGAGCTCGGTGCCGCGCTCGGTGACCCGGCCGTCGTCGGCCATGGACTTCCACTCGGTCGTGACGACGTGTCCGACATAGGCGTTGACATCCTCCCGGATGCGGTCACGGACGTCGGGTGGATAAACCCGGACGCGCTCGGAGATCTCGTGCAGCGCGACGGCCTCCGCCTGCACGTGGTCCTCGGCCGCGCTGCGCGCCTCCCAGACGCCGGCGATGGCCAGACCCAGGACGATGGCGTACACCACACCGATCCACATCGTCATGTACTCGATGACGTCCGGCGTCTCGGTGATGTCCTCGTCGTCGGACGCCGTGCGGTGCCGCAGGAAGGTGATGATGACGACGACGACGCAAGCGGCCAGCATCGCGAGGATGAGAACAAGCCATTCCGGCAAGAGAAGCCTCCAGGGATCAGCGCGCGCGCAGCGCGGCGACGGCGACCACCGCGGGCACCGTGATGAGCAGGACGAAGACGAGCGGTGAGGTGGCCCCGCGCGAGGATCGCTGCTGCACCCGGGCGGTGCGGTACCGCGGGTAGTGCACCGGGGTCAGCGACGGACGGGGCGCCGGCGTGGCCGACGGGGCGGGCGCGGGGGAGGCCGGCCGGACCGGCGGCGGCGTGGGTGCGGGCGACGGCGTGGGTGTGGGACGGACCGGCGCCGGGCGCGGCGGCGGCGGAGGAGGCTCGGGTCTCGGGGCGGGGGGCGGTGGCGGTTTCGGCGCGGGCGGTGGCGGGGGCGTGGGCTTCGGCGGCGGAGGCTTCGGCGTCGGTGGCGGTAGCGGAGGCGTCGGAGTCGGAGTCGGTGGCGGTGGTGGCGGTGGCGGCGGGGGAGTGGGCTCCGGGCACGGTGGGAAGGCGGGCCAGGAGGCACTCCCGGCGACCGCCACCGCTTCGGTGCCGCCGGGGCCGGTGGAGGCCCACGCGCAGGCGTCGGCCTGTGCCGTGCCGACCGGTGCGCCGACGAACGTGAACGTCAGCGTCACCAGGGCCAACACCCGTCCTGCGACGGCGGATCGGGTCGGTTCGGGTCCATGCACGACGAGATCATCCGGCTTGGTGCGCGGTGCCACGTGGGAAAAGCCGACGATTACCCCGAAGGGGGGATACGGCCCGGTCGGCGGTTTGACCGTCGCCCGGCCGCCCGCGAGCGGATCCGCGCGCCCGTACGAGAAGAAACGGGGCGGGCCGCCCCTCTCCCGCGGCGGGCGGGCCCGCGGCGGAAAGAATTCCGCGCCCCGGTTGAACACAACCCGCGCCGCCGCGCGTACCCAGTGTCGCGCGGCGACTCAGCAGAGCGCCGCAACACCGTTGCGATGATCGGGGATTGACCATGAAGACCTCCTGGCGGAGCGCCTCGCTCGTGGCGAGCGCTGCGGTGGTGCTGGCGCTGACGACGGCGTGCGGTCAGGACGGCGGCGGCGCCTCGGGCAGCCAGAACGTGGGTGCGACGGCCGCCCCCGGTGACGTCGGCACCATCGGCGCCGGAGCCGGCCTGGGCGACGGCCTCGGGGCCAAGGGCGGCCAGGCCCCCGCGGCCCCGCCCGTCTCCGCCGGCAAGCTGTCCGTCTCCGCGAACGCCGAACTCGGCGAGCTGGTGACCGACGGCAGCGGCCGCACCCTCTACCGGTTCGACAAGGACACCGCCCAGCCGCCCAAGACGACGTGCGAGGCCGACTGCGCCACCACCTGGCCGCCGGTGGCCGCGGACGACGCCATCGCCGGCGAGGGCATCGACGAGTCGCTGCTCGGCGAGGTCACCCGTGCCGACGGCACCAAGCAGCTCACCATCGGCGGCTGGCCGGCGTACCGCTACGCCAAGGACGCCGCCGGGGAGGCCAAGGGCCAGGGCGTCGGCGGCACGTGGTACGCGCTCGCCCCCGACGGCAAGAAGGCGAAGGCCGCCGCCTCGGCGGGACTGTCCACCCGCAAGGATCCCGAGCTCGGCGAGATCGTCGTCGACAAGAACGGCATGACCGTCTACCGCTTCATGAAGGACGAGGCGTGGCCGAAACCGGTCTCCGCGTGCACCGGCGCCTGCCTGGAGAAGTGGCCGGTCGTGGCGCCCGTGGAGGCCAACGACACCAAGGGCGTCGTGAAGAAGGGCCTGATGAGCTTCACCCGGCCCGACGGCACCGCGCAGCAGACGGTCAACTGCTGGCCGATCTACACCTTCGCGGGTGACAAGAAGGCCGGCGACACCAACGGTCAGGGCGTCGGCGGCACCTGGTACGCCGTCGCACCCGACGGGAAGCCGGTGGGCGCGCCCGAGAAGTGACGGCACCTCACCAGGGCCGTCCCCTCCGTGTCCGGACGGAGGGGACGGTCCGTTCGCGCGCCTCGGCGCGCCTCGGCGTGCTTGGCGCCCGGCACGTGCCGGGGGCAGTGACCGGGAACGGACGGTCGATCTCCGCTCGGGCTCGCCCGTTCGGCGGGCGATCAGTAGCCTCAGCTCGAACACCGGATCGCCCGAGCCTTGGAGAGATTGATGGAGCGTCCCGCCTGGGCCCCACGGAGCATCGACATCTCGGTGCCCAGCGTGTCCCGCATCTACGACTTCTACCTGGGCGGTTCGCACAACTTCGAGGTCGACCGCGAAGCGGCCCGCAGGGCCATGGAGTTCATGCCGGGGCTGCCCAAGATCATGCAGGCGAACCGGGCGTTCATGCGCCGCGCCGTGCGCTTCGCGGTCCAGGAGGGCATCGACCAGTTCCTGGACATCGGCTCCGGCATCCCCACCTTCGGCAACGTCCACGAGGTGGTCCGGGCGGCCCGGCCCGGCGCCCGCGTGGTGTACGTCGACCACGACCCGGTCGCGGTGGCGCACAGTCAGGCGGTCCTGGCGGGCGCCGAGGACGCGGACGTCGTGGCCGCGGACCTGCTCAGGCCGCAGGACATCCTCACCAGCCCCCAGGTGGAGCGGCTGATCGACCTGAATCGGCCGGTGGCGCTCCTGCTCGTTGCCATACTGCACTTCGTGGAAGACGCGGACGACCCCTACGCGGCGGTGGCCGAACTGCGCGACGCGCTCGCGCCCGGCAGCCTGCTCGTCCTCACGCACGCCTCGTACGAGGGGATCCCGTCGTCCGCCGAGCGGGCCGGGGGCGCGGTGGACGTGTACAAGGACATCCGCAATCCGCTGGTCGTGCGTTCGCGCGACGAGATCGCACGGTTCTTCGAGGGGTACGACATGGTGGAACCCGGACTGGTTCCCATGCCGCGCTGGCGGCCCGGGACGGCGCCGGAGGACGAGGACCCGTACGCCTTCTCCGGCCTCGCGGGCGTGGGGCGTACGGCGTGACCGCGGAGCCGGGCGGGCCGGAGGACAGACTCCGCAGGTTCGCGACGATCTGGAGCCGCGCGGTGTTCCCGGTGACCTCGACGTCGTCGACCCGCCCCGAGTTCGAGGAAGAACTGATGCCGCTGGCCCGCCGGCTGAGCGCGCTGCTGCGGGCCCGGAGCCTCGACACCGGCGAGGCGAAGGCGGTCGGCGCCGCCCTCGTCGACGTGCACTGCACCGACCCCGACGCCCTCGCCCGCACGCTGGACTGCGTGGACGCCTACCTGGTGCTGTACTGCGGCGAGGACGGCGACCCCGAGGCCCTGCGGGCGCGTTCGGCGCGGCTCCAGCACGCCATGGCGGCCGGGTTCGCCGGGGCGCTGCGCCGCCGGACGCTGGCCGAGCAGGAGGCCATCGCCCAGGCCGCCCTGAGGGCGCAGGGCGTGGTGGCCGAGGCCCTGCACGCCAGCGAGGCCCGCTTCCGCGCCGTCTTCGAGGGCGCCGCCATAGGCATCGGCATCGCCGACCTCGACGGCACCATCCTCCAGGTCAACGGCGCCCTGACCCGCATGTTCGGCCTGCCCGACCCCTCGCTGCGCGGCCGCAACGTCAAGGAGTGGAGCCACCCCGACGACGCGCCCCAGACCTGTCGGCTCTACCAGGAGCTGGTGCGCGGCGAACGCGAGGCCTACCACTGCGAGAAGGCCTTCTACCGCCCCGACGGCACGGTCCTGTGGACCAACCTGACCGTCTCCCTGCTGCGCGACGCCGACGGCAGCCCGCAGTACCAGCTCGCGCTCATGGAGGACACCACCGAGCGCCGCCTGCTCAATCTGCGGCTGCGCTACGAGGCCACCCACGACGCGCTCACCGGCCTGCCCAACCGCAGCTTCTTCTTCGAGCGTCTGGAGAAGGCCCTCGGCGCGGGCCCGGGTCGGCGGTTCGGCCTGTGCTACCTCGACCTCGACGGCTTCAAGGCCGTCAACGACAGCCTCGGCCACGCGGCCGGCGACCGGCTGCTCGTGGAGGTCGCCGACCGGCTCCAGGCCTGCGCCACCGCGCCCGGCGAGATGGTCGCCCGGCTCGGCGGCGACGAGTTCGTGGCGCTGACCACCGGTCCGGACACCCGGCACGAGGTGGACGAGCTCGCCGGGCGCATCATGAACGCGCTGCTCGCCCCCATCAGCATCGACGGCCGCGAACTGACCGTGCGCGGCAGCATCGGCGTCGTCGAGGGCCCGGCGGACGAACGCAGCCCGGCGGAGGTGCTGCGCAGCGCCGACATCACCATGTACCGGGCCAAGTCGGCGGGCGGCAACCGCTTCGAGCTCGCCGATCCCGAGGCCGACGCCCGCGTCATCACCCGGCACGGGCTGACGACCGCGCTCCCGACGGCCCTGGAACGGGGCGAGTTCTTCATCGAGTACCAGCCGCTGGTGCACCTCGGCGACGGCAGTGTGCGCGGTGCCGAGGCCCTCGTGCGCTGGCTGCACCCGCAGCACGGCGTGCTCGGCCCGGACCGCTTCATCCCGCTCGCCGAGCACACGGGGCTGATCGTGCCGCTGGGCCGCTGGGTGCTCGAGCAGTCCGTACGGCAGGCCCGGTCGTGGCGGGAGCGGTACGGCGAGACGACCGCCGCGGGGCCGCTGCGGATCAACGTCAACCTCTCGCCCCGCCAGCTCACCCACCCCGGGCTGGTCCAGGACACCGTCGAGATCCTGGAACGGACCGGCGTCGCGCCCGACGCGCTCTGCCTGGAGGTGACGGAGTCCGCGCTGATCGGCGCCGACGACGACCTGCTGAAGCCGCTGTGCCGACTGGCCGAGATGGGCGTCGACATCGCCCTGGACGACTTCGGCACCGGTTACTCCAACCTCGCCAACCTGCGCCGGCTGCCGGTGAGCGTCCTCAAGCTGGACCGCTCCTTCACCCAGAGCATGCAGCGGTTCCCGGCGGACCCGGTCGACCTCAAGATCGTCGAGGGCATCGTCGCCCTGGCCCACAGCCTGGACCTCACGGTCACCGTGGAGGGCGTGGAGACCGGCGCCCAGGCCGAGCAACTGCGCATCCTGGGCTGCGACACGGCCCAGGGCTGGTACTACGCCCGCCCGGGCCCGCCGGAACACCTGCACGAACTGGCGCTGGTCGACGCCACGGGCTGAGCTTGGGCGACCGGGTCCCCAGGGGCCGGGGCCCGGGCGACCGGGGGCCGCCTACGCCGCGTCGCGGGCGGCCTCGGCCACCTCGGTCGCCACGCGCACGAGCGCCGCGGTGGCGGCCGAGCGGGAATCCTGGGGCCATGCGAGGGCGAGGACGGCCCGCGGCGCGTCGGACACCGGACGGTAGGCGACGCCCGGGCGCGGATAGCGCACGGCGACCGAGGCGGGCGGCAGGGTGACGGTCTCCCCGAGCGAGACGGCCGTGAGCACCTGGGCCAGGTCGCCCCGGCCGCGCCGGGCCTCGTCGATGCGCCGTTCCATGGTGGCGGTGCTCCAGCCCAGGTCGGCCAGCTCCACCCGGTCGCGTGCCGCGAGCGGGTGGTCCGAGGCGAGGACGGCGACGCGCGGCTCGACGGCCAGCGTCTCGCTGTCGAGGCCGGTGCCGTCGAACGGCGCGTGCACCAGGGCGACGTCCGCCTCGCCGCCGCGCAGCAGCTTCGGCTGTTCCTGCCGGCCGCACAGCCGCACGGCGACCGGTACGGACCCGGGCTCCGACGCGTAGCGCGCCAGGATCGGCTCCAGCAGCCCCGCGTCCCCGTCGGCCTTCACGGCCAGCACCGGCTTCGGCCCCGCCGCCGCGCGCCGGGCCCTGCGCCCGGCGGCCTCCAGGGCGTCCAGTGCGACGCGGGCCTCGGTGAGCAGGACGTCCCCCGCCGGGGTCGGGGCCACGTGGTGCGTGGTCCGCCCCCCGGCCGGCCGGTCGCCCGGCGGCAGGCGACGGACAGGCCGGGGACCCGGGAGCGGCCGGTCCGTGGTTATCGGCCTGATAGTGATCGGTGCGGCCGTCCTGCCGTCGCCGCCCCCGGCAAGCTCGTCCTCACCCGTCGGCCGCCGGTAGGCTGCGTCGGTGCGCACGGTCGAGCTTCTGTTGGACGAGGCGGCGGAGCTGGCGGTCCGGGAGGCCTGGCGGCGGCTCGCGGACGCGGGGCTGCCCAGTCAGGCGCGTCACCGCTCACCGACCAACAGGCCGCACCTCACCCTGGCCGCCTGCCCGGAGCTGACCGCTCCGATCCGCTGGGAGCTCGCCGAGGTGGCCGCCGCCCTGCCGCTGCCGGTGCGGTTCACCGGCCTGGTCCGCTTCGAACGGCCCACCTCGGTGCTGGCCTGGGCGCTGGACCTCGACGCCGCGCTGGCCGGCCTGCACCGCCGGGTGTGGGAGGCGGTGGCCTCGGACAGCCCGCCCCAGGCCCTCAGCCCGTTCCACGAACCCGGGCGCTGGAGCCCGCACGTCACCCTCGGCCGTACCCGGCGGGCCGGCGCCTTCGCCGGGCGGAACGTTCCCGGGCTGCTGCCGGCGCCGCCGGTGTCGGTCCGGCTCGTCACCCTGCGCAGCTTCGACACCGAGACCGGCGCTCTCGAGGTGCTGGAGCCCCGTCCCTGAGCCGCACCTGACGCCGACGGGCACGGTGGCACCGTCCGCCACGTCCTGCCACGACCGCGTTCCGCGATCGGGCGTCCTGCCCGGAGGCGGCCCCGGGACGGAGACCCGGACGCACCCCCGCCGGCCGGCGTCACCCGGCACGCGGGCCCGGCCGTCCGGGAAGCCGCCCTCACCCCGGGCCGGCACCCCGATCGCCCCGCGGGCGCCCTCACCGCTCCAGCAGCATCCGCTGGAGTTCCCGCGCGGCCCTCGGCGGAGCCACGTCGCTGCGGTGGGCCAGGGCGATGGTGCGGTGCAGGCCCGGGCGGGCCAGCGGCGTCACCCGCAGTCCGCGCCCCGACCGCGCCGCCACCATCCGGGGGACGACCGCCATGCCCAGCCCCGCCCGCACGAACCCCAGCACCGCGTCCATCTCCCCGCCCTCCACCGCGAAGTCCGGCTCGAACCCCGCGGAGCGGCACGCGGCCACCGTCAGTTCCCGCAGGTCGTAGCCGTGCCGGAACATCACCAGCCGCTCGCCCTCCAGATCGGCGATCCGCACGGCCCGTCGCCCCCCGCCCGGGCGGGGCGCCTCCGGCGACGACACCACCACGAGGTCCTCCCGCAGCAGCTCCACCGTGGTCAGCGCCGGCGACGCGGTGGGCAGCGGCAGGACCACCAGCGCCAGGTCGAGCGCGCCGCGGGCCAGCTCCCGCACCAGGTCGTGGGAGCCGCCCTCCTCGATCAGCAGCCGGACACCGGGGTAGCGGTCGTGGAACGCGCGCAGCACGTCGGGGAGCAGTCCCGTGCACAGGCTCGGCGTGGCGCCCAGCCTGACCCGTCCGCTGCGCAGCTGCACCAGCTCCAGCACCTCGTGCCGCGCGGTGTCCGCGTCGGCCAGGATGCGCCGGGCCAGCGGCAGCAGCGCCTCGCCGGCGTCCGTCAGCGTGATGTTGCCCCGCGCCCGCAGGAACAGGTCCGCGCCCAGTTCCCGCTCCAGCGCCTTGATCTGCTGCGACAGCGACGGCTGCGCCACGTGCACGCTCTCGGCGGCCCGGGTGAAGTGGCGGGTCTCGGCGACCGCCACGAAGTACTGGAGCTGCTGGAACTGCATGCCGCAAGCCTACGCCGCGATAGGCACACCCTATGGAAACGAGCCGGACCATGTCTTGGACCGATGGCCCCTCCTCCCCGTAGCGTCTTGTGCCATGGCTCTGGCAACGCGGACGGACCGACGGCCGTCCATGGCGCGCACCGTGTGGGACTCGTCCGTCGGCAAGAAGACGGTGATGGCGATCAGTGGTCTCGTCATGCTGCTCTACCTGGTCGCCCACATGATCGGTAACCTGAAGATCTTCTTCGGGACGAGCGAGTTCAACCACTACGCCCACTGGCTGCGCACGGTCGGCGAGCCGTTCATGCACTACGAGTGGACCCTGTGGCTGATCCGCGTCGTGCTGGTCGTCGCCGTGGTCGCCCACGCCACGTCCGCGTACCAGCTCAGCCGCCGCGACATCAGGGCGCGGCCCAGCAGGTACGTGCACAAGAAGCCGGGCTCGAGCTACGCGACGCGCACCATGCGCTGGGGCGGGATCATCCTCGGCCTGTTCATCGTCTGGCACATCCTGGACCTGACCACCGGCACCGTGCACTCCGGCGGCTTCGAGAGCGGCAAGCCCTACCAGAACGTCGTGGACACCTTCTCCACCTGGTACGGCAACGTCGTCTACATCGTCGCGATGCTCGCCCTCGGCCTGCACATCCGGCACGGCTTCTGGTCCGCCGCCCAGACCCTCGGCGCCGGCAGCCGCACCCGCGACCGCGCCCTGAAGACCGTCGCGAACGTCCTCGCGCTGCTGCTCACGGCCGGCTTCGTCGCCGTCCCCGTGGGCGTCATGACCGGAGTGGTGAGCTGACATGACAACCTACGCCGACTACACGACCGGAGAGCCGGTCGTCGACACCAAGGCCCCCGCCGGGCCGATCGCCGAGCGCTGGGACAGGCGCCGTTTCGAGGCGAAGCTGGTCAACCCCGCCAACCGGCGCAAGCAGACCGTCATCGTCGTCGGCACCGGCCTCGCGGGCGGCTCCGCCGGCGCGACCCTCGCCGAACAGGGTTACCGCGTCGTCCAGTTCTGCTACCAGGACTCCCCGCGCCGCGCCCACTCCATCGCCGCGCAGGGCGGCATCAACGCCGCGAAGAACTACCGCAACGACGGCGACTCGATCCACCGCCTGTTCTACGACACCGTCAAGGGCGGCGACTTCCGCTCCCGCGAGTCCAACGTGCACCGGCTCGCGCAGATCTCCGTCGAGATCATCGACCAGTGCGTGGCCCAGGGCGTGCCCTTCGCCCGCGAGTACGGCGGTCTGCTCGACACCCGCTCCTTCGGCGGCGTCCAGGTCTCCCGCACCTTCTACGCCCGCGGCCAGACGGGCCAGCAGCTGCTGCTCGGCGCCTACCAGGCGCTCAGCAGGCAGATCGCGGCCGGCAACATCGAGATGCACCCGCGCACCGAGATGCTCGACCTGATCGTCGTGGACGGCCGGGCGCGCGGCATCGTCGCCCGGGACCTGATCACCGGGAAGATCGACACGTACTTCGCGGACGCGGTCGTCCTCGCCTCCGGCGGCTACGGCAACGTCTTCTACCTGTCGACCAACGCGATGAACTCCAACGCGACCGCCGTGTGGCGGGCGCACCGGCGCGGCGCGTACTTCGCCAACCCCTGCTTCACGCAGATCCACCCGACCTGCATCCCGCGCACCGGCGACCACCAGTCCAAGCTGACGCTGATGAGCGAGTCGCTGCGCAACGACGGCCGGATCTGGGTGCCGAAGGCCAAGGGCGACACCCGCCCGCCCGCGCAGATCCCCGAGGACGAGCGCGACTACTACCTGGAGCGCATCTACCCCTCCTTCGGCAACCTCGTGCCCCGCGACATCGCCTCCCGCGCCGCCAAGAACGTCTGCGACGAGGGCAGGGGAGTGGGCCCCGGCGGCCAGGGCGTCTACCTCGACTTCGCCGACGCGATCAAGCGGATGGGCCGCAAGGCCGTCGAGGCCAAGTACGGCAACCTCTTCGACATGTACCAGCGGATCACCGACGAGGATCCGTACGAGGTGCCGATGCGGATCTACCCCGCCGTGCACTACACGATGGGCGGACTGTGGGTCGACTACGACCTCCAGACCACGATCCCCGGCCTGTTCGCGATCGGCGAGGCCAACTTCTCCGACCACGGCGCCAACCGGCTCGGCGCCTCCGCGCTGATGCAGGGCCTGGCGGACGGCTACTTCGTCCTGCCGGCCACCATCAACGACTACCTCGCCCGCAACCCGCACCAGGACGAGGTCGGCGACGACCACCCGGTGGTGCAGGAGGTGCTGGCCGAGACCGAGGACCGGCTGAGCCTGCTCCTCTCGGTCGACGGAGACCGCACCCCGGACTCCTTCCACCGCGAACTCGGCGAGCTGATGTGGGAGTTCTGCGGCATGGCCCGCACCGACTCCGGCCTGCGCAAGGCCCTGGAGCGCATCCCGCAGATCCGCGAGGAGTTCTGGCGGCGCATCAAGGTGCCCGGCACCGGCGAGGAGTTCAACCAGTCGCTGGAGAAGGCCAACCGCATCGTCGACTACCTGGAGCTCGCCGAGCTGATGTGCCTCGACGCGCTGCACCGCTCCGAGTCCTGCGGCGGCCACTTCCGAGAGGAGTCCCAGACCCCGGACGGCGAGGCCGCCCGCAAGGACGAGGAGTTCTCCTACGCCGCCGCCTGGGAGTTCACGGGTACGGGCGAGGCCCCGACCCTGCACAAGGAAGACCTGGTCTTCGAGTACGTCCACCCCACCCAGCGGAGCTACGCATGAAGCTCACCCTGCGCGTCTGGCGCCAGAAGAACGCCGACGCCGAAGGCGCCATGTCCACGTACGAGGTGGACGGGATCTCACCGGACATGTCGTTCCTGGAGATGCTCGACACCCTCAACGAGGAGCTCATCCTCAAGGGCGAGGAGCCGGTCGCCTTCGACCACGACTGCCGCGAGGGCATCTGCGGCGCCTGCTCGCTGGTCATCAACGGCGACGCCCACGGCCCCGAGCGCACCACCACCTGCCAGCTGCACATGCGGTCCTTCCAGGACGGCGACACCATCGACGTCGAGCCGTGGCGGGCCGCCGCCTTCCCGGTCGTGAAGGACCTGGTCGTCGACCGCTCGGCTTTCGACCGCATCATCCAGGCCGGCGGCTACATCACCGCGCCGACCGGTGCCGCGCCGGAGGCGCACGCCACGCCGGTGCCGAAGCCGGACGCCGACTTCGCCTTCGAGCACGCCGAGTGCATCGGCTGCGGCGCGTGTGTCGCCGCGTGCCCGAACGGTGCGGCGATGCTGTTCACGTCGGCGAAGATCAACCACCTGAACGTCCTGCCGCAGGGCGCGCCCGAGCGGGAGACGCGGGTGCTGGACATGGTGGCGCAGATGGACGAGGAGGGCTTCGGCGGCTGCACGCTCGCGGGCGAGTGCGCGACGGCCTGCCCGAAGGGCATTCCGCTGTTCTCCATCACCAGCATGAACAAGGAGTGGCTGCGCGCCACCCGCAAGGCGGCGAAGCGCTAGGGCCTGTTGCGAAAGTGGCCTCTGCCGCGCGACGCCCGGCACGCACTCTCGCCGCACCGCCCGGAAGCCCGAGTACGCCCAGTACGAGGGCTTCCGGACGGCACGCCGAGAGCACGCACCGGACGCCGCGCGGCCGCCCTTCGGGCGACGAGGCCACTTTCGCACCAGGCCCTAGCCGCCCCCGGACGTTCGCCGACGGTGCGGACGGACGGGGCCGGGAGAGGTGCTCCTCCCGGCCCCGTCTCGCTTCCGGACCCCAGGCATTCAGCAATCCCGCATCGACGCGTACGGCGACCCCCTGCCGGTGCGCGAGGAGACGGCCGGACAGGTCGTCGGCCCCTGTCGGCTGCTGCCGCCGGAACGTGCCGCGATCGCACCGGGCTGCCACCCCGACCGCCGCGCACTCGCCGGTGCGGCCCGGCAGGCGGTCACGTGAGCGCGGGCGGGGCGGGGCCGGCACGGACACCAGGGGAAAGCACCTTCGAAAAGTGTGTGCCTTTTGTGGCGTATGAGCAGTTTCCGGGCTGCTGATGCGGACAGTCGGAGTGCAGGCACTCCGGAAGGAGGGTGATGCCAGATGATCACCCGTGAAGAGATCGCCAACGTCCTGGACCATCCGGTCTACGACGGGGACGGCAACAAGATCGGCGACGCCAAGCACGTCTTCTTGGACGACATGACGGGGCGCCCCGAGTGGGTGAGCGTCAAGACCGGCATGTTCGGCTCCAACGAGTCGTTCGTGCCCATCCGCGACGCCTCGCTGGTGGAGGACCACCTCGAGGTCCCGTACCGCAAGGACCAGGTCAAGGATGCGCCCAATGTCGACGTCGACGCGGGCGGTCACCTGTCGGAGTCCGAGGAGCACCGGCTCTACGACTACTACGGCATCAACTGGGACAGCGTGCTGTCCGAGGCCGAGCGCACCGACGACGACCGCGGGGCCGCGGGCCACGGCACAGCGGGCACGGCCGGTACGGCCGGTATGGCGGGTACGGCCGGTATGGCGGGTACGGCGGGCACCACCGGGCGCGAGGACATGTCGGGCCGGCGGGGCACGCGAGGCGACGACGCCATGACCCGCTCGGAGGAGCGGATGCACGTCGGTGTCGAGCAGCACGAGGCCGGCCGGGCCAGGCTGCGCAAGTACGTGGTCACCGAGGAGGTCCAGCAGACCGTTCCGGTGCGCCACGAGGAAGTGCGCGTGGAGCGCGAGCCGATCACGGACGCCAACCGTGACGAGGCGCTCTCCGGCCCGGAGATCAGCGAGGCCGAGCACGAGGTCACGCTGCACGAGGAACGCCCCGTCGTGGAGACCGAGACGGTGCCGGTCGAGCGCGTCCGGATGACCACCGAGGAGCACGTCGAGGACGAGACCGTGCGCGGTCAGGTCCGCAAGGAGCGGATCGAGGCCGAGACGGAGGGCACGACCGAGGACGACATCCGGCGGGGCCGCCGCGAGTGACCGTCGGCCGCCGTCCGCGGGGCCGCACGCCGGTGAACCCGCTTCACCGGCGTGTCCCGCTGCCCACGACGTCCGCCAGGTAGGGCGCGGTGGCGCTGCCCGCCGCCCGCGCCACCTCGGCCGGCGGGCCCGCGGCGACGACCCGGCCGCCCGCGTCGCCGCCGCCCGGCCCCATGTCGATCACCCAGTCGGCGCCCGCCACCACGGTCATGTCGTGTTCCACCACGATCACCGTGTGTCCGGCGTCGACCAGACCGTGCAGCTGCCGCATCAGCACCTCCACGTCGGCGGGGTGCAGGCCGGTCGTCGGCTCGTCCAGGAGGTACAGGGTGTGGCCGCGGCGCCCCCGCTGCAGCTCGCTCGCCAGCTTGATGCGCTGCGCCTCCCCGCCGGACAGTTCCGTCGCGGGCTGGCCGAGCCGCAGGTAGCCGAGGCCGACGTCGAGCAGCGCGGCCAGGCTGCGCGCCACGGCCGGCGTGTCCGCGAAGAACTCCGCCGCCGCCTCCACCGTCAGGTCCAGCACCTCGGCGATGTTCCGCCCCCGGTACCCCACTTCGAGCGTCTCGGGGTTGTAGCGCGCTCCGCCGCAGTCCGGGCACGGCGCGTAGGTGCTCGGCAGGAACAGCAGCTCGACGCTGACGAACCCCTCGCCCTGACAGGTCTCGCAGCGCCCGCCCGCCACGTTGAAGGAGAACCGGCCGACGCCGTACCCCCGCTCGCGCGCCGCGTCGGTGGCCGCGAAGACCTTCCGCACGACGTCGAACAGGCCCGTGTACGTCGCCAGGTTGGACCGCGGGGTGCGGCCGATCGGCTTCTGGTCCACGGAGACCAGCCGCTCCACGCCCGGCGTCTCCTGGGTGATCGCGCCGATGAGCGTCGACTTCCCGGACCCGGACACGCCGGTCACCGCCGTGAGGACGCCCAGGGGGAACCCGGCGCTCACCTCGCGCAGGTTGTGCCGGGTGACCGGGCCGACCGGCAGGGTGCCGCGAGGCTCGCGCACCTCGCGGACCGGGGCGGGGGAGCGGTCGAAGAGGTGGCGGGCCGTCGCCGACTCCCCGACCTCGGCCAGCCCGGCCACCGGGCCGCTGTAGAGCACCCGCCCGCCGTGCTCGCCGGCCCGCGGGCCGACGTCCACGATCCAGTCGGCGCCGCGCATCACCTCGAGGTGGTGCTCCACCACGAACACCGAGTTGCCCGCCGACTTCAGCCGCTCCAGCACCGTCAGCAGGGCCTCGGTGTCCGCCGGGTGCAGGCCCGCGGACGGCTCGTCCAGGACGTACACGACGCCGAACAGCCCGGAGCGCAGCTGCGTCGCCAGCCGCAGCCGCTGCAGCTCGCCCGCCGAGAGCGTGGGGGCGGGGCGGTCGAGGCTGAGGTAGCCGAGGCCCAGCTCGACGACGGGCGCGATGCGGGAGGTCAGGTCGGCGGTGAGTACCCGGGCCGTCTCGTCGCCGGTCGGCAGCAGCGCGGCGAGTTCCGTGAGCGGCGACGCGGCCAGCTCGGCGATGCTGCGGCCGCCGACGGTCACCGCGAGGGCCTCCGGCCGCAGCCGGCCCCCGCCGCAGACCGGGCAGGGGGCACTGGTGAGGAACCGTTCGGCCTTCGCCCGCAGCGTCGCGCTCTTCGAGTCCGAGAACGTCTTCATCACGTACCGGTGAGCGCTCGTGTACGTGCCCTGATAGGGCCGCTGGATACGGTCGGCGTCCCGGACGGGATGCACGGTGACCACCGGCTGCTCGTCCGTGAACAGGATCCACTCCCGCTGTGCGGCGGGCAGTTCGCGCCAGGGCCGGTCCACGTCGTACCCGAGGGCGTCGAGGACGTCCCGCAGGTTCTTGCCCTGCCAGGCGCCGGGCCACGCGGCGATCGCGCCGTCCCGGATCGACAGCGACGGATCGGGGACGAGCAGTTCCTCGGTCGTGCGGTGCACCCGGCCGAGTCCGTGGCACTCGGGGCACGCCCCGGCCGCCGTGTTGGGCGAGAAGGCGTCGGAGTCGAGCCGTGCGGCGCCCGGCGGGTAGTCACCGGCGCGCGAGAACAGCATCCGCAGGGAGTTGGACAGGTTGGTGACCGTGCCGACCGACGAACGGGACGTCGGCGCAGCCCGGCGCTGCTGGAGCGACACGGCGGGCGGCAGCCCGGTGATCTCGCCGACCTTCGGCGCGCCGACCTGCTGGATCAGCCGGCGGGCGTAGGGCGCCACCGACTCGAAGTAGCGCCGCTGCGCCTCCGCGTAGACGGTGCCGAAGGCGAGCGACGACTTGCCGGAGCCGGACACGCCGGTGAACACGGCCACCACGTCCCGCGGGACGTCGACGTCCACGCCCTTGAGGTTGTGCTCACGGGCGCCGCGGACGCGCACGTACGGGTCGTGGGGGCTGTGCATCGCGGGGAACTCCGTACGGTCTTCGGCCACGGCCGGTGGGACAAACCCCGCGATTCTACGCCGGGGCGGCTCCGGCCCCCGTGCCGGTGACGCGGGCGAGCCGCCGGTAGGAGTCCAGCAGGGCCTCGCGGTCGTAGGTGCTGGTGGTCACCAGCACCTCCTGGGCGCCCGTCTCCTTCAGGAGCGACTCCAGTGCGCCGGCCACCTGCTCCTCGGTGCCCGCGATGTGGCCGGCCAAACCGGACTCGTACAGCTCGCGCTCCTTGGCGGTCATCGACCGCGCCTCGACGTCCTCGGCCGGCGGCAGCGGCGGGAAGGCGCCGCGGGTGCGGGCGTGGGCCATGGACCAGGCCTCCGGGAGCAGCAGGCGCCGGGCGGCCTCGGGGGTGCCGGCCACGGCGACGGTGCCCGAGACGACGACGTACGGCTCCCGGCTCCACGCGGAGGGGCGGAAGGCGGCGCGGTAGCGGTCGACGCCGCGCAGCATCCGGTCGCGGTCGCGCAGGTCGCCGATGACCATCGGCAGGCCCGCGCGGGCGGCGACGGCCGCGCCCTCGCCCATGGCCAGCACGAACGGCGGCACGGTCAGCCCCTCCGAGGGGCGGGCGTGCACGCCCGTGGGGGAGGCGCCCCGGAACCAGCCGAGCAGCTCCGCCAGTTGCGCGTCGAAGTCCTCGGCGTCGTCCTTGTCGCGGCCCAGCGCCTTGCGCACGCCGTCGGTGAACCCCACCGACCGGCCCAGGCCCATGTCGATCCGGCCCGGGAAGAGCGACTCCAGCACGCCGAACTGCTCGGCGACGACCAGGGGCCGGTGGTTGGGCAGCATCACGCCGCCGGTGCCGACCCGGATGCGGTGCGTGGCGCCGGCGACGGCGGCGGCCAGCACGGTCGGCGCGGAGCCGGCCACCCCGGGCACGCCGTGGTGCTCCGCCACCCAGAACCGGTGGTAGCCGAGGCGCTCCGCCTCCCGCGCCAGGGCCAGGGTGTCGCGCAGCGCCTCCGCGCCGGTGCGGCCCTCGCGGATGCGGGAGCGGTCGAGGACGGAGAAGCGGGTCGTCGCGATCACTGAGCTCACACGGGGTTCAACGCGTGCGCGGCGTGGGGATTCCCGGGCCCGGGCGCGCGGCCGGCCCGGCTCGGCCCCCGGGGCG
>NZ_BDJC01000004.1 GCF_002005565.1 Streptomyces sp. JHA26
CCATCGTCGCGCCCCTGCACACCCCGCCCGGCGGCTCCCCGGTGCCGCCCCCGGCCCCGGCGCCCGCGCCGTTCGGGCAGCCGCAGCCGTACGGCCAGGTCCCCGGCCAGACCGCCCCGCCGCCCCCCGGCTACGGCCAGCCCCAGGTCCCCCAGACCCCCCAGGCCCCGCCCCCGCCGTCCGGCTACGGCCAGCCGGTCCCGCCCCCGGGACACGGTCAGCAGGCTCCTTACGGTGCCCCGCAGGCCATGCCCCAGGGTGCCCCGCAGGGCCCCGGTGTGGCCGCCGCGCTCCAGCAGTTCCGCGAGACGGCGACCGGGCAGCGCTGGACGCAGCAGAACAAGAAGCTGGTCCGCGTCGACCTCGGCGCCGAAGGACAGCCCGTCCTTGCCCGGCAGGGCAGCATGGTGCTCTACCAGGGCAAGGTCGACTTCAGCTACAAGGGCGCCGGATTCGCCGGCCGGGTCGTGGGCAACGCGACCGGCCAGGAGATGCAGCTGATGCGCTGCTCCGGCAAGGGACAGGTGTTCCTCGCCGACAACTCCGCGATGCTGCACCCCATCGAGCTCCAGGGCGACGCCGTCTGCGTCTCCGCCGAGAACGTCCTCGCCTTCGACGAGAGCCTCCAGTACGAGGTCCGCCGCATCGAGGGACACGGCATCCCCGGGGGCGCGCTGTTCACGATGCAGTTCCAGGGCACCGGCACGATCGTCGTCAAGACCCGAGGCATGCCCGTGGTGCTGCCGGTCACGCCCACGACGTTCGCCGACTGCAACGCCGTCGTCGCCTGGTCGGCCGCCGCCCAGGTCGTCGTCTCCAGCCAGGTCCGGATGCGCCGCAACGCCTACGCGGGCGACACCGGCGAAAGCGTCAACCTGCAGTTCCGGGCCGCACCCGGCAACTTCGTCGTCGTCCAGCCGTACGAGATCTGAGGGAGAGCCCGACATGAACCAGCCGCTCGCGGGCTACGCCCCCGCACCGGTCACCGCCCGCATGGAGAACCACGGCAACCACATGCTGAAGGTCGCCATGCAGACCGGGCACGACCTCTTCGCGCGCGTGGGCTCGATGGTCGCCTACGAGGGCTTCGTCCAGTACGAGCCCAACCCGCCGGCCGTGCGCCAGATCGCCAAGGACTGGATGACCGGTGAGGGCGCGCCCCTGATGAAGTGCTCCGGTGACGGTCTGCTGTACCTCGCCGACTACGGTGCCAACGTCGTCGTGATCAACCTCAACGGCGACGGGATCAGCGTCAACGCCACCAACCTGCTCGCCTTCGACGCCCACCTCACCTGGGGCGTGGAGCGGGTCAAGGGGCTGGCGAAGTTCGCCGGACAGGGCCTGTGGAACACGAAGATCTCCGGCCAGGGCTGGGTCGCGCTGACCTCCCGCGGCAAGCCGATCGTCGTCGACTGCGGCGGCGGCGAGGACGAGACGTACGTCGACCCGGACGCCCTCGTCGCCTGGTCCCCGAACCTCAAGGTGAAGGGCAAGCGCAGCTTCAAGGCGCAGTCGCTGATCGGCCGCGGCAGCGGCGAGGCCTACCAGATGGCCTTCTCCGGTCAGGGCATCGTCGTCGTCCAGCCCAGCGAGGACAGCACCGACCGCCTTCGGATCCGGGGCTGAGGGGGAGCCAGAACACCATGCAGAGCCCACTTTTCGCCTACAACGACCAGCAGACCCAGGAAGCCTGGAGCCTGCAGAACAAGCACATGCTCCGCATCGCCCTGACGGGTCACGACGACGTGCTCGCCCGCAAGGGCACGATGGTCGCCTACCAGGGCCTCGTCGAGTTCGACGCCGAGTACCAGAGCAACAACCAGTCCCGCGCGCGTGCGCACACCGGCGAGGGCCTGGACCTGATGCGCTGCCACGGGCAGGGCACCGTCTACTTCGCCAACCTCGCCCAGTACATCCACGTGATGGAGGTCGAGCAGGACGGCCTCACCGTGGACAGCAGCTACGTCCTGGCCATGGACTCCTCCCTGCACCACGAGGTCATCGCCGTCGACAGCCTCTACGGCATCTCCGGCTCGGGGAAGTACCAGCTCAACATCACCGGCCGCGGCAGGGTGGCCCTGATGACCTCGGGCGCCCCGCTGCTGATGCAGGTGACGCCCGACAAGTACGTCAACTGCGACGCCGACGCGATCGTCGCCTGGTCCACCGGTCTGCGCGTGCAGATGCAGGCCCAGACGCACTCCTCCGGGGTGTGGCGGCGCCGGGGCAACACCGGCGAGGGCTGGGAGCTGAGCTTCATGGGCAGCGGTTTCGCGCTCGTGCAGCCCAGCGAACTGCTGCCGCCGCAGAACGCCCAGATCGGGTCGGGCCTGGCGGCGCAGTACGGCATGGGGCAGCAGGGAGCGCGCGGTCAGAACCAGGGCAACGTCTGGAGCTGAGCCCTCCGCGACGGGGGCCGGGAAGCCCGGAGGCCCACGGTCCGTGCTCCCGGCTGCCGACCATGAGCGGCCGGCTGGCCGGTCGCGCGGTTCCCCGCGCCCCTCGCGGGGCGTCGGCCCACCGCAGGACGGCGCAAGGGGCGATCCGGAAGACGGAGCGCCCCTTACCGGCCTCAGGCCGGAAGCCTCGCGCGCGTGGCCTCCAGCAACCGTACGACCGACTCGTCGGCCACGTCCGCGACCTCGGTGTACGGGAACCAGCGCAGGTCGAGGGACTCGTCGCTGATCGCCTCCACGGCCCCCTCCGGAGCCACCGCCGCGTACTGGACGTCCAGGTGCCAGGCGCACGGCGTGTGGTGGCGGTCCAGCCGCACGGGGCCGCCGGGCAACAGCGTCAGACCGGCGATGCCCGACTCCTCCGTGCCCTCGCGCAGGGCGGCGCGCGCCAGCGTCTCGTCGACCGGCTCGCAGTGACCGCCCATCTGCAGCCACATGCGCAGCTTCTTGTGCAGGGTGAGCAGCACCCGCTCACGCGACGGATCGATCACCAGGGCGCTCGCCGTGATGTGTCCGTCCGCGCAGGCCTTCCACATCCCGTCCGGATGGGCGGCGAGGTGGTCCAGGTACACCTGACGCAGCTCGTCCTGGCCCTCGTGGCCCTTGAGGACCAGGACCGCGTCGTCGTGGAGGCTCACTCGGCGTCGTCGCCCTTGCCGCCGGCCTCGCCCCGGCCCTCCTCGTCCTTCTTCCGCAGGTCGGGCTTGCCCGCCGCCTCACCGAGCATCTTGTCCAGCTCGGAGAAGTCCATCTGCTCGCGGTGCACGAAGCCGTCCGGGTCGTCCAGGTCGGTGGCCGTCGGCAGCATGTCCGGGTGGGCCCACAGGGCGTCCCGGCCGTCCACACCGCGCGCGTCCGTCACGGACGCCCACAGGCGCGAGGCGTCCCGCAGGCGGCGCGGACGCAGCTCCAGGCCGATCAGCGTGGCGAACGTCTGCTCCGCCGGACCGCCCGAGGCGCGACGGCGGCGCAGGGTCTCGCGCAGCGCGTCCGCGGAGGACAGGCGCGGCTTGGCGGCGGCGTGCACCACCGCGTCCACCCAGCCCTCGACGAGCGCCAGCGCCGTCTCCAGACGGGCCAGGGCGGCCTTCTGCTCCGGGGTGTCCTCCGGCTGGAACATGCCCTGCTGGAGGGCCTCCTGCAGCTGCTCGGGGTTCTGCGGGTCGAACTGGCCGACCACGTCCTCCAGCTTGGCCGTGTCGACCTTGATCCCGCGGGCGTAGCCGTCGACCGCGCCGAACAGGTGCGAGCGCAGCCACGGCACGTGCGCGAACAGGCGCTGGTGGGCGGCCTCGCGCAGGGCGAGGTACAGCCGCACCTCCTCCTGGGGGACGCCCAGGTCCTTGCCGAACGCCTCGATGTTCGCCGGCAGCAGCGCGGCCTTGCCGGCCGGGCCGAGCGGCAGGCCCACGTCGGACGAGCCGACGACCTCGCCGGCGAGCACGCCGACGGCCTGCCCGATCTGGGTGCCGAACATGGCGCCGCCCATGGAGCGCATCATGCCGATCAGGGGGCCGGCCATGGCCTGCATCTCCTCCGGCAGCACGTCGCCCATGGCGGTGCCGACGCGTTCGGCGACCGGGTCGACGAGCTCACGCCAGGCGGGCAGGGTCGCCTCGACCCACTCCGCGCGGCTCCAGGCCACCGCGGAGCCCGCGCCGGAGGGCAGGGCAGTCGCGTCGTCCAGCCACAGGTCGGCCAGGCGGACGGCCTCCTGGACGGCGCTGCGCTCGGCGGGACCGACGCTCGCGTCCTTCGTGCCGTCCGGGGTGCCCTGGGCGACCGTCTGGCGGGCGATCTGCTTGGCCATGTCCCAGTTCACCGGGCCGCCCTCGTAGGAGAGCATCTGGCCGAGCTGCTGGAACGCGGCGCCCAGGTCGGTGGGGTTCATGGAGCCGAACATGGCAGCGAACGGGTTGTCCGCACCAGGGCCGCCAAAGCCTCCGGCTCCGGTCATCCCGAAACCGAACGGGTTGGCCGGTCCCTGACCACCGCCGCTCTGCTGGTCCTTCTTCTTGCCCTCGTCGCCGTCGTCCGGCTCCTCCGGCGGAAGGCCGAATCCGAATGGGGTGTCACTCACGGGGTTCCTCGGCTGGTAAGGCCGCCGGTTCTTTCCGGCGGCACGGCTGCCCGACATTCACCACCCAGCGTAGACACCTGGGACGGTTCGGGCCTCGGTGCTTCGCCGACTGACGGCCTGCGGCAGGATGGATGCCACCTGGTACGTACGCGTCGCTCGCGCCCGTACTGAAGACAACCGCTGGAGACGCCCGGTGAGTTCCCCAGATCCGCAGGTTCGCGCAGCGCGAAACCAGTCAACCAGTTCCCCCGCCTCCGGCGCGCGCGGGCCCGTCGTCGCGGTCACCGGTGCAGCCTCCGGCATCGGTGCCCTGCTCACGGCGCGGCTGGCCGCGTCCGACGAGGTCAGAGAGGTCGTGGCCATCGACGAGCGGCGCGGGGAGTGCGCGCAGGCGCGCTGGCAGGTCCTGGACGTGCGGGACCCGGCCATCGCCGAGAAACTGCGCGGTGCGGACGTCGTGGTGCACCTGGCGCTGGACCTCGATCTGGAGACCGACGCGGCGGCCCGGACGGCTTACAACGTCCGGGGGACGCAGACCGTCCTGACCGCCGCCGCGGCGGCCGGAGTGCACCGCGTCGTGCTGTGCACCTCCGCGATGGTCTACGGCGCGCTGCCGGACAACGAGCTGCCGCTGTCCGAGGACGCCGAGCTGAGGGCCACGGCCGAGGCCACCGGGGTCGGGGACCTGCTGGAGATCGAGCGCCTCGCGCGCCGGGCCCCGCGCGCCCATCCGGGCCTGAACGTGACCGTCGTCCGCCCCGCCGTGCTGGTCGGGGGCATGGACACCGCGCTGACCAGGTACTTCGAGTCGCCCCGGCTGCTCGTGGTGGCCGGGTCGCGGCCGGCCTGGCAGTTCTGCCACGTCGACGACCTGTGCAGCGCCCTCGAGTACGCCGTCCTGGAGAAGGCCGACGGAGAGCTGGCCGTCGGGTGCGACGGCTGGCTGGAACAGGAGGAGGTCGAGGAGCTCAGCGGGATCCGGCGGATGGAACTGCCGTCGGCCGTCGCCCTCGGCGCCGCGGCCCGCCTGCACCGGATCGGCCTGACGCCCTCCCCGGCCGGCGACCTGGCCTACACGATGTACCCCTGGGTGGTGAGCGGCAGCCGGCTGCACGACGCCGGGTGGCGGCCGAAGTACACCAACGAGGAGGTCCTCGCCCAGCTGCTGGAGGAGGTCGCGGGGCGGCACACGGTGGCCGGGCGGCGCCTCGGGCGCAAGGACGCGACGGCGGCCGGGGCCGCGGGCGCGACGGTCGCCCTGCTGGGCGCGGCGGCGGTGGTGCGGCGGGCACGGAAGGCCCGGCGGCGGATCTGAGGCGGACGCCGTCCTGGAGGAGGCTCCAAGGCGGTACGCGCGCGTACCGGGCGATGACGCTATTCCGTGCCTGCGCACCGTGGGGCACGATGGGCACATGGCATCCACGAACGATCACCCCGGTGAGCAGGGCGCACCGGACCCCGTCAAGCTGATCGGCATCCGGGAGACGCCCCTCTCGGTGGACGAGGTCTTCCGGGCCGTCGGGGACGACGCGGCCGGGGGGACCGCGCTGTTCGTCGGGACCGTGCGGAACCACGACGGGGGCACCGACGTCGACCGGCTCGGCTACTCCTGCCACCCCAGCGCCGAGGCCGAGATGCGGCGGATCGCCGAGAAGGTCGTCGCCGAGTACCCCGTACGGGCGCTCGCCGCCGTACACCGTGTGGGGGACCTGGAGGTCGGGGACCTCGCCGTGGTCGTCGCCGTCTCCTGCCCGCACCGGGGCGAGGCCTTCGACGCCTGCCGGAAGCTCATCGACGACCTCAAGCACGACGTACCCATCTGGAAGCACCAGACCTTCTCCGACGGAACCGAGGAATGGGTCGGCGCGTAGCGCTGTCGTGTGGGGGTGGTGGTCGGGTGACGGGTGGGCGGGTCGGCGCGTAGCGCTGTCGTGTGGGGGTGGTGGTCGGGTGACGGGTGGGTGGGTCGGCGCGTAGCGCTGTCGTGTGGGGGTGGTGGTCGGGTGACGGGTGGGTGGGTCGGCGCGTAGCGCTGTCGTGTGGGGGTGGTGGTCGGGTGACGGGTGGGCGGGTCGGTGCCTGCTGAGGCAGGAACCTTCCCGACTCCGGTTGCGTAACCGGCCCCCCGACGTGAGCGTTGTCACGGCGGAGAGTTAATCTGCTGATCAGTCAGTCGCGGAGCTCATAGGGTCGGGAGGTCGGTATGGCGGCGCTCACCTGGTTGCTGATTCCGCTGGTGGCTGCGGTGGCCGCGGGTCTGTGGGGAAGCTGGGCCAACCGCACCCGCAAGATCCGGAGCGACGGTCCGGAGCTCGACGGGTACGCCCGCTTCCGCGAGGCGATGGAGAAGTCCCGCACCGGAGCCTGACGGCACCGCCCTGACGGTGCTCCGACAGCCGCGTCCCGTAATGTCGTCCCATGCCACGCCGCACCGCGACGATGCTCGCTTCCACCCTGATGCTGATCGCGCTCCTGTGCGCGGGTGTGTTCATTCCCGTGCCCTACGCGGAGATGTCACCGGGGCCGACGGTGAACACCCTCGGGGACCACGACGGCGAACCGGTGCTGCAGATCTCCGGGCACAAGACGTACGAGACGAGCGGTCACCTGAACATGACCACCGTCCGGGTCACCAGCGCCGACTACCGGATGAACCTCGTGGAGGCCGTCTACGGGTGGTTCTCGCACGACGACCGCGTGGTGCCGCACGACACGCTCTACCCGGACGGCAAGACCGAGGAGGAGGCCACGCAGGAGAACGCCGAGGAGTTCAGCCAGTCCCAGGAGAGCGCCAAGGTCGCCGCCCTCAAGGCGCTGGACATCCCGGTGAAGTCCTGGGTGGTCGTCTCCACGGTCGTCAAGGGCTCCCCGGCGCAGGGCAGGCTGCACGCCGGTGACGTGATCCGGGCGGTGGACGGCACGATGGTCGAGGAGCCCGGCGACGTCGCCGACCTGGTGACCGAGCACAAGCCAGGCCAGGACGTCGTCTTCACCGTCGTGCCCGCCAAGGAGCAGGCCGCCGCGGAGAAGGAGGGCCGGACGCCGACGAAGACTGAGGACGTGACGATCACCACCGCGACCTCCGACGACGCCGGCGAGAAGCGCGCCATCGTCGGGATCAGCGCCGGGACGGACCACACGTTCCCGTTCTCCATCGACATCAAGCTCGCCGACGTCGGAGGTCCCAGCGCCGGTCTGATGTTCGCGCTCGGCATCTACGACAAGCTCACGCCGGGCAGCCTCACCGGCGGTACGTTCGTCGCCGGCACCGGGACGATCGACGACGCCGGCAAGGTCGGCCCGATCGGCGGCATCGGGATGAAGACCATCGGCGCGCGGGAGAAGGGCGCCCGGTACTTCCTGACGCCCGCCGACAACTGCGCGGCCGCCGCCGAAGACACCCCGGACGGGCTCACCCTCGTGAAGGTGAACACCATCGACGACGCCCTCGGCGCCCTCGACGACATCCGCTCCGGGAAGATCGCCGACCTGCCGAGCTGCACGACCGGATAGACGGCGCCCGCCCGGACGGACGGCGCACGACCCGTCGGACGGCGCCCCGGGCAGTCCGACGGGCCGCCCGGGACCGCTGGGGACCGCCCGGGACTACTCCTCGAAGGTCGCCGTCAGCGCCTCGGCCAGGCCGGGCACCAGGTCGGAACCCGTGAGGACCTCGGTGGCGGTGTCCTTCTCCCGCAGCCGCAGAGCCGACTCGCGGGCGCCGTCGCGCAGCACCGCGACCGTCATACGGACCTCCTGGCGGTCCGGGTGCTCCGCCACCCACTGCGTCAGCTTCGCCCCGTCCAGGTCCGCCGGCACCTGTGCCTCGGCGGACGGCGGCAGCATCAGGCGCTCCACGGCCAGCGCGCAGCCGACCACGGCGTCGGGCCAGGCGATGGTTCCGAGGAACTCGTCCAGCGGCTGGTCCGTGGGAATCTCGTCCTGCTCGATCGGGGTGAGGCCGGAGCTCTCCGTCTCCTCCTGCAGACCGAGCCGGTCCGCGAGCGTGGGCTGGTCGGCCCGCAGGCGCGCGGTGTCGACAAGGGCGAAGAGGCGTGCGGGCTGGTCCCAGCCGAGGCCGGAGACGTACTCGTCGATCTCGAGTACGGCCCGGGTGAGGGGGCTCGCTGCCATGGGGGTGTTGGACATGGTCACAATCCTGCCTCGTTCCTGGGCCGAATCGGGAACCGAGTAAACGATGAGTAAGTTGCATAGGTGTGGGCCCACGGTCACGGGGGCGCACGGGGGGCCCGCGAACCCGAGGGCCTGACGGAACAACAGCGACTTCGAGGTGCGCACCTTGGCTTTCCAGATGCCGGACCGAGGCGGAGGCCCGACGGGGCCACGGATCAGAGTGGGCCGCCCCTCCCGGCGTGTCCGCACCCTGCTGATGACGCTTGGCGTCCTCGCCGTGCTCGGCATGGCGTTCACCATGTTCGCGGGCTTCTGGACGGACTGGCTGTGGTACCGGTCGGTCCATTACTCGTCGGTGTTCACGACGACGCTGTGGACGAAGATCGGTCTGTTCTTCGTCTTCGGCCTGCTCATGGCCCTCGCCGTGGGGTTCAACGTCTGGCTGGCCCACCGGCTCCGGCCGCCGCTGAGCGCCATGTCGATGGAGCAGCAGAACCTCGACCGCTACCGGATGGGCATCGCCCCGTACAAGAAGTGGCTGCTTCTCGGCGTCACCGCCCTGGTCGGTCTGATCGCCGGCGCGTCGGCGTCCGGCCAGTGGCGGACGTGGCTGATGTGGGTCAACGGCGTGCCCTTCCACCAGAAGGACCCCCAGTTCGGGCTGGACGTCTCCTTCTACGCCTTCGACCTGCCCTGGTACCGGTTCCTGCTCGGCTTCGGTTTCGCGACCGTGATCATCTCGGTGATCGCCGCCGCGCTCACCCACTACCTCTACGGCGGTCTGCGCGTCACCAGCCCGGGAGCGCGCGCCACGGCCGCGGCGACCGGCCACCTGTCGGTGCTCATCGGCGTCTTCGTCGCCCTCAAGGCGGTCGCGTACTGGCTCGACCGGTACGGACTGGCGGTGAAGTCCAGCGACTTCAAGGCGACCGACAGCTGGACGGGCCTGAGGTACGTCGATGCCAACGCGTACCTGCCGGCCAAGACGATCCTGTTCTGCATCGCCGTCATCTGCGCGCTGCTGTTCTTCGCCACCCTGTGGCGGCGCACCTGGCAGCTGCCCGTCATCGGCTTCGGCCTGATGGTGCTGTCGGCGATCCTCATCGGCGGCCTGTACCCGGCGCTGGTCCAGAAGTTCGAGGTGCAGCCCAACGAGCAGGCCAAGGAGGCGCCGTACGTCGAGAAGAACCTCGAGGCGACCCGCAAGGCCTACGGCATCGAGGGCACGGAGGTCACCGAGTACGCCGGCGTGAGCGAGACCGAGGACAAGACCGAGCTCCGGGACGACGTCGACGCCGCGGCATCGATCCGGATCATGGACCCGAACGTCATCTCGCCCACGTTCCAGCAGCTCCAGCAGATGCGGAACTACTACGCGTTCCCGAACAACCTGGACGTCGACCGCTACTCCAAGGACGGCAAGGAGCAGGACACGGTCATCGGGCTGCGCGAGCTGAACCTCGCCGGCATCCCGAAGAAGAACTGGATCAACAACCACTTCCGCTACACCCACGGCTTCGGAGTGGTCGCCGCCAAGGGCACCCAGGTCGACTCCGAGGGACGCCCCGTCTTCACCGAGTCCGACCTGCCCTCCAAGGGTGACCTCGGCACGTACGAACAGCGGGTCTACTACGGCGAGAAGACCACCACCTACTCCATCGTCGGCGGTCCCCAGAAGGAGATCGACTACTCCGACGACAGCGGTGAGAAGACCACCAGCTACAAGGGCGACGGCGGGGTGGACCTGTCCAACCCGGTCAACCGCGCCGCGTACGCGGTGGCGTTCAGCGAGCCGCAGATCCTCTACTCCGGAGCCATCGGCGAGGGGTCGAAGATCCTCTACAACCGCACGCCGAAGGAGCGCGTCGAGGCGGTCGCCCCGTGGCTGACCATCGACGGCGACGCCTACCCGGCGGTGGTGGACGGCCGGATCCAGTGGATCGTGGACGCCTACACGACGACCAACGGCTATCCGTACGCCTCCCGCACGACGCTCGGCGACACGACCGCCGACTCGCTGACCGCGCGCAACGACTCGCGCGCGGTGGTGGCCCAGCAGAACCAGGTCAACTACATCCGCAACTCGGTCAAGGCGACCGTCGACGCCTACACGGGCGACGTCAAGCTGTACCAGTGGGACACCCAGGACCCGGTCCTGAAGACCTGGATGAAGGCGTTCCCGGACACGGTCAAGGCCAAGAGCGAGATCTCCGACGCGCTGATGGCCCACCTGCGGTACCCGCAGGACCTGTTCAAGGTCCAGCGCGAACTGCTCACCCGCTACCACGTGAAGGACGCCACGACGTTCCTCAGCGGCAGCGAGGTGTGGCAGGTGCCGGACGACCCGACCAACAAGTCGGGCGACGCGGTGCCGCCGTACTACCTGAGCATGAAGATGCCCGGCCAGAACCAGCAGGCGTTCTCGCTGACGACGACGTTCACGCCCATCGGACGCGACAACCTCAGCGCGTTCATGGCGGTCGACGCGGAAGCGGGCACGAAGGGCTACGGCAAGATCAGGATCCTGAAGCTGCAGACGAGCACGACCGTGAACGGACCCAAGCAGGTCCAGAGCCAGTTCAACTCCGAACAGGACATCGCCGAGTCCATCAGGCTGCTGAGAGGCGGCGACTCGGAGGTGGAGTACGGCAACCTGCTGACGGTGCCGCTCGACGGCGGACTGCTCTACGTGGAACCGGTCTACGTGCGCGGTGGTGACCTCAAGTACCCGCTGCTGCGGAAGGTGCTGGTGTCCTACGGCGGCAACACCGCCTTCGAGGACACGCTCGACGAAGCCCTGAACAAGGTCTTCGGCGCGAAGGGCCCGGCCACCGAGCCGCCGGACCAGGACGACGACACCACCACACCGCCGCCGACGTCCGCCAATCCCACGGTCCAGGAGGCGTTGGACGACGCCCAGAAGGCCTTCGAGGCCGGCCAGGAAGCGCTCAAGCAGAACGACTGGACGGCGTACGGCGAGGCGCAGAAGGACCTGGAGGACGCCCTCAAGAAGGCCGAGGACGCGCAGGCCCGGGCCGGCCGGAGCGGTGGCGACAAGAACGGCGAGGAGAGCGAGGACGGCAAGAACCAGGGCGGCAAGGCGAGCCCGAGCCCGACCCCGACCGGCACCGCCGGCGGATCGGGCAGCGGCTGAGCTGGTCAAACGCCATCCCGCGCCGTGATACGGTGGTGAACACAACGGCGCGGGGTGGAGCAGCTCGGTAGCTCGCTGGGCTCATAACCCAGAGGTCGCAGGTTCAAATCCTGTCCCCGCTACTCAGGTCGTGAGCCACGTGCGCACGACGACGAAGGCCCGGATCCCGAAAGGGATCCGGGCCTTCGTGATGTGCGAACGCATGTGCCGATGGGAACGACGGCCGCGCCGAAGGGGAGTTGGAGGCGATCCGTGTTTGACTTGTCTCCCTGTGGGCATGTCGACAAAACGCTGAAGTGACCTCGATGGCTGCGGTATACCAGGTGTACCCGGGGTACGGATGGTGCGACGATGGACGTTATGGGGGACATGGTAAATCTGTTCGAGACGGGGCGTTTTGTACAGCCGTCCGGCCGTGAGGAGGCCGGGGACGAGGCCCAGGAAGCCGCCGACGAGGCCGCCGAGGAGATCCGCCGGCGGCTCGCCGCCGAAGCCGGTGACGTCGAGGCGATGAGTGTCCTCGGGGCCATGCTGCTGCGCCGTGGCGATCTCGACGGAGCCGAGTCCCACCTGCGTGCCGCCACCGCCGCCGGTGACCGCGCGGCCGCCAACAACCTGGGCGTCCTGCTGCACCAGCGCGGCTACGCCGACGAGGCCGCCGGGTGGTGGCGGATCGCCGCCGTCGCCGGGTCCTGCGCGGCCGCCCACGCGCTGGGGCGGCACTTCCGTGAGCGCGGCGACGAGCCCGCCGCCGAGTACTGGCTCCGCCAGTCCGCCGAGCAGGGACACGTGCTGGGCGCCTACGCGCTCGCCGACCTGCTGGAGCACCGCGGCGACCGCGCCGGCGCCGAGCGGTGGATGCGGGCCGCGGCCGAACGGGGGCACCGGGAGGCCGCGTACCGGCTGGCCCGGGCGCTGGACCGGCGCGCGGGGCGGGACCTCGACGGCGACGGCGGCGCCGGTGTCGTGCGCTCCGCGACCGAGCGAACCCCTCGGACCGGGCGGGCCGAGGGGAGCGAGGAGGCCGAGCAGTGGTACCGGCAGGCCGCCGCGCGCGGACACCGGCGGGCCGCGCTGCACCTCGGCGCGATCCTGGAGCGGCGGGGCGAGCTCAAGGAGGCCGGGCGCTGGTACCTGACGTCCGCCAAGGACGGCGAGCCGCGTGCGGCCTGTGCGCTGGGCTTCCTGCTGCGCGACGCCGGGGACGCCGAGAGCGCCGCCGTGTGGTGGCTGCGGGCCGCGCAGAACGGCGACGGCAACGCGGCCAACGCCCTGGGCGCGCTGCACGCCGAGCGCGGCGAGCCGCAGACCGCCGAGCGGTGGTACCGGGCCGCGCTGGACGCCGGGGACGACAACGGCGCCTACAACCTGGGGCTCCTCTGCGCCGAGCAGGGGCGTACGGCACAGGCCGAGCAATGGTACCGGCGCGCCGCCTACGCCGGGCACCGGGAGGCCGCGAACGCGCTGGCGATCCTGCTGCTGCGGGGCGGGGACGCGGTCGGCGCCGAGCCGTGGTTCTCCAAGGCCGCCGAGGCGGGCAGCGTGGATGCCGCCTTCAACCTCGGCATCCTGCACGCCGGACGGGGTGAGGACGCCGCGGCGCTGCGCTGGTACGAGCGGGCCGCCGCCGCGGGGCACACGGAGGCGGCGCTGCAGGTCGGGATGGCGCGGCTGCGCGACGGCGACGAGCCGGAGGCGGAGCGGTTCCTGCGGTGCGCGGCGGGGGGCGGCAGTCCGGAGGCCGCGTACCGCCTGGCCACACTGCTCGACGCGCGCCGGCCGCCGGCACCCGCGCACGAGCTGGGCGGGCCGGCCCAGGAGAAGACCGAGTGCGAGGAGTGGTACGAGCGGGCGGCCTCGCAGGGACACCGCCGGGCCCAGGTGCGGGTCGGGATGCTGGCCGCGGCACGGGGCGACGTGGTGGAGGCGGCGCGGTGGTACCGGGAGGCGGCCGAGGCCGGCTCCCGAAACGGGGCGTTCAACCTGGGACTGCTGCTGGCGCGGGAGGGCAGCGAGCCCGAGGCCGTCGTGTGGTGGCGCCGGGCGGCCGACGCCGGGCACGGGCGGGCGGCGCTGCGGCTCGCGCTGGTGTACGCGCGGCGGGGGGAGCTGGACGAGGGGCAGCGGTGGGCCGACCGGGCGGTGTCGCTGGGACCCCGGGAGGTGGCGGAGCGGGCGGCCCGGTTGCGGGACGCGCTGCGGCAGGAACTGTCGGCGTAGACCGCGCCGAGCGGGGGCACGGTCCGGAGCCCCGGGTGTCGGTGCGGGGTGGGGGCGGGGGCGATTTGCTTCCCGCCCCGGGGTTGACGTACTGTTCCATTCATCGACGCGGGGTGGAGCAGCTCGGTAGCTCGCTGGGCTCATAACCCAGAGGTCGCAGGTTCAAATCCTGTCCCCGCTACTGAAGGCCGAGGGCCGGAATCCGAAAGGGTTCCGGCCCTCGGTGTTTTCCGCTTCGGGCAGGCGGCACGACGCGAGAGCCCCGGCACCCCTCAGGGGTGCCGGGGCTCTCGCGTCGTGAGCGGGGCTACGCCGCGGCGCAGTTCGGGCAGATGCCGCGGTACGTCACCTCGACGTCGGAGACGGCGAAGCCGAAACGCTCCGTGTCGGGGAGGTCGGCCAGCGGATTGCCGGTCGGGTGGACGTCGCGGATCGCGCCGCACTGCGCGCAGACCAGGTGGTGGTGCGGCCGGTGCGCGTTCGGGTCGTACCGCTTGGCGCGCTTGTCCGTGGCGACCTCCAGCACCTCACCGAGCGAGACCAGCTCACCCAGGGTGTTGTAGACGGTCGCCCGGGAGATCTCCGGCAGCTTGGTGACGGCTCTGGCGTGCACCTCGTCGGCGGTCAGATGGACGTGATCGCCGTCGAGGACCTCGGCCACGACGCGCCGCTGCGCGGTCATGCGCCATCCGCGTCCACGCAGCCGTTCCAGTAGGTCACTCATGCGGACCAGCCTAACAGCAAGGGGGACCAGGTCCCGAACGGGTGTGACTTTGGAGCCTTACTTGACTTAGACATTGTCCATTGTAGGATCGAGGACGGCATTAGCCAAGGGACAGGTTTTGCAGGAATGGCGCAGGAGGCGTACGTGACTCAGGGACCGCTTACTACGGAAGCCGGTGCTCCGGTGGCCGACAACCAGAACAGCGAGACCGCGGGTGTCGGCGGCCCCGTGCTCGTGCAGGACCAGCTCCTCCTGGAGAAGCTGGCGCACTTCAACCGCGAGCGCATCCCGGAGCGCGTCGTGCACGCCCGCGGCGCCGGCGCCTACGGCACCTTCACGGTCACCGCCGACGTCACCGGGTACACCAGGGCGAAGTTCCTCTCCGAGGTCGGCAAGCAGACGGAGACCTTCCTCCGCTTCTCGACCGTGGCGGGCAACCTGGGCGCGGCGGACGCCGTCCGCGACCCGCGTGGTTTCGCGCTGAAGTTCTACACCGAAGAGGGCAACTACGACCTCGTCGGCAACAACACCCCGGTGTTCTTCATCAGGGACGCGATCAAGTTCCCCGACTTCATCCACACCCAGAAGCGCGACCCCTACACGGGGTCGACCGAGATGGACAACGTCTGGGACTTCTGGAGCCTGTCGCCCGAGTCCACGCACCAGGTGACCTGGCTGTTCGGTGACCGCGGCATCCCGGCGTCGTACCGCCACATGGACGGCTTCGGCTCGCACACCTACCAGTGGAACAACGAGGCCGGCGAGGCCTTCTGGGTCAAGTACCACTTCAAGACCGACCAGGGCATCAAGTGCCTCACGCAGGCCGAGGCCGACAAGCTCGCCGGTGAGGACCCCGACTCCCACCAGCGCGACCTGCGCGAGGCCATCGAGCGCGGCGAGTACCCGTCCTGGACCGTCGGCGTGCAGATCATGCCCGTCGCCGAGGCCGCGACGTACCGCTTCAACCCGTTCGACCTGACCAAGGTGTGGCCGCACGCGGACTACCCGATCCTCTGGTTCGGCAAGCTGGAGCTCAACCGCAACCCGGAGAACATCTTCGCCGAGGTCGAGCAGTCGATCTTCTCCCCGGCGCACTTCGTGCCCGGCATCGGCCCGTCCCCGGACAAGATGCTCCAGGGCCGCCTCTTCGCCTACGGCGACGCCCACCGCTACCGCGTCGGCATCAACGCCGACCACCTGCCGGTGAACCGCCCGCACGCCACCGAGGCGCGCACCAACTCCCGTGACGGCTACCTGTACGACGGCCGCCACAAGGGCGCGAAGAACTACGAGCCGAACAGCTTCGGCGGCCCGTTCCAGATGGACCGGCCGCTGTGGCAGCCGATCGCGGTCTCCGGCGTCACCGGCGACCACGAGACCCCGAGGCACGCCGAGGACGACGACTTCGTCCAGGCGGGCAACCTCTACCGGCTGATGACGGACGAGGAGAAGGAGCGCCTGATCGGCAACCTGGCCGGCGCCATCTCCCAGGTCTCGCGCGAGGACATCATCGAGCGCGCGGTCGACAACTTCCGTCGGGCCGACGGCGACTTCGGCAAGCGGCTGGAGGCCGCGGTCCAGGCCCTGCGCGGCTGACGGCCGGCACGGCACCGTTTGCCGTGGCGGTGGGCCGGATCCCCGGGAACGGGGGTCCGGCCCTTCGTCGTTCCGTCCGGTCGTCGTCCGCGGGACGGCGTCAGGCGGTCACCGTCGGCGTCTCGCGCTGCCGCCGCACGGGCGTCCAGCAGCGGATGATGTCGCGGACCGAGACGATGCCGACGGGCTCGTCGCGCTCCAGGACGATGAGGTGGCGGAAGCCGCCGTGCGTCATCGCCCCGGCCGCCTCCTCCAGGGTCCAGGACGGCGCGGCGAACACGACGTCGGTGGTGGTGTGGTCGTGGGCGCGCTCGACGTCCGGGTCCTGGCCCCGGCCGAGGGAGTTGAGGACGTCGCGTTCGGTGAGGATGCCGATGCCGCCGGCGTCGGGGTCGTACACCACGGCCGCGCCGACGCGGCGGGCGGACATCAGCGCGGCGGCCTGGCGCAGGGTGTGGGCGGGACCGATGGTGAGGACGACCGTGCTCATGGCTTCGCGGACGAGCATGGGTGGAGCCACCTCCTGCCGGTGATCCATGAGTCGGTTCATGGATTCACAATTTCACAAGTGGGGGAACTCTCAGGGTGGCAGGTAAGGCGGGGGCCAACAAGGGGGCGCGGAAGGCGAGTCGGCGGGCGCGCGGGAGCGGGATCAGTGCCGCTGGTTGAGATATCCGAGCAGTTCGTCGTGGAGTCGGCCGTTGGACGCCGCCGCGTTGCCGCTGTGCGGGCCGGGGCGGCCGTCCAGACCGGTGAAGGTGCCGCCGGCCTCCGTGACGATGATGGCGTTCGCGGCCATGTCCCAGAGTGAGAGCTCGGGTTCGGCACACAGGTCGACCGAGCCCTCGGCGACCATCATGTACGGCCAGAAGTCGCCGTACGCGCGCGTGCGCCACACCTCGCGGGTCAGGTCCAGGAAGCCGTCCAGCCGGCCCTGCTCCTCCCAGCCGCTGAGCGAGGAGTACGCGAAGGAGGCGTCGGAGAGCGCGGAGACCCGGGAGACCTGGAGCCGGGAGGCCGAGGACAGGCTGCGGCCGGTGAAGGCGCCGTGGTCCTTCACGGCCCACCAGCGGCGGCCGAGGGCCGGGGCGGAGACGAGGCCAACGACGGGCTGGTAACCGCCCTCGCCCCCGCCCCCGCCCCCGCTCTCGAACTCGCCCGAGCGGGAGGGGCCTTCACCGCCCGCCTCCATGAGGGCGATGAGGGTGGCCCAGACGGGGACGCCGCGCACGTAGTTCTTGGTGCCGTCGATCGGGTCGATCACCCAGCGGCGGGGGCCGGTTCCCTCGGTGCCGTACTCCTCGCCGAGGACGGCGTCGCGGGGGCGGGCGCGGGAGAGGTGGTTGCGGATGAGTTCCTCGGCGGCCTTGTCGGCCTCGCTCACCGGGGTCATGTCCGGCTTGGTCTCGACCTTCAGGTCGAGGGCCTTGAAGCGGTCCATCGTGGCGGCGTCGGCGGCGTCCGCGAGGACGTGGGCGAGGCGCAGGTCGTCGAGGTAGTCCGGCATGCGGCCACGGTATCCGGCGGGGGCGGGGCGGGGCCACCAGGGGTTCGGCGGGGGTGAGGGGTTCCGGTGCGGTGTCAGGGCGGCGCGGTGGTCCGGGTGCGGGCGTGTCGGTGCGGGCCGTGCGGGGATGCGAGGTCCCTTGACAGGGGTGGCGGGGGCGTCAAATCTGGGCGCTGAGTCGCTTCGGCCGAGGGAGGCGATGATGCCTGCAGCCCGGGAGTCCCTGCTCGACGCCGCCTACACGGCGCTGGCGCGGCGGCCGTGGACCGCCGTGCGGATGGTGGACGTGGCGGCGGCGGCCGGGGTGTCGCGGCAGACGCTGTACAACGAGTTCGGGAGCAAGGAGGGCCTCGGCCGGGCGCTCGTCCGGAGGGAGGCGGACGGGTATCTCGCCGGTGTGGAGCGCGCGCTCTCCGCGTTCGGCGACCCTCGTGAACGGCTCACCGCGGCGGCCGAGTGGACGACCTCCGCCGCCGGGGAGAACGCGCTGGTGCGGGCCATGCTCACCGGATGCTGGGGCACGTGGCTGCCCGCCCCGGCGCCGGGGGCCGTGCCGTCCTCCTCCGCCGTGCGGGCCCAGCGCCGGGCCGACGGCCCGCTGCCCTCGCCCGGCGACTTCGTGGCCCTCGTCCGCGACCGCGCCGTCGCCGCCCTGTCCGGACCCGGCGTTCCCCGCGCGGAGGCCGCCGACCTCGCCCGCACCTGCGAACTCACCGTCCGCCTCGCCCTGTCCTGCGTCGCGGCCCCGCCCGGCGAGGGCGGCGTGTCGGAACTCGTCCGCACCGTCCTGCCGCGGCGGTCGACGGCGTGACGGCCGGAGGCGTGACGGCTGGAGGCGTGACGGCCGGTGGCGTCAGTGGGCCGAGCCGGACAGCTGGAGCCCGATCACACCGATGATGACGAAGCTGATCGAGACGATCTTCAGCGTGGAGACCAGGTCACCCAGGAACACCATGCCGTAGATGGCGGTGCCCGCCGCCCCGATCCCGGTCCACACGGCGTACGCCGGGCCGACGTCGAGCTTCTTCAGCGACATGGTCAGCAGGCCGAAACTGCCCAGCGCGAAGGCGCAGAACGCGATCGTGGGCCAGAGCCGGGTGAAGCCGTGCGACAGCTTCAGACACACGGCGAAACCGGTCTCGAGCACCCCGGCCACTATGACCAGCAGCCACGCCATGTGTCGTCCTTCCGTGGTCCCGTACCGCGATCGCTTCGTCGATTCGTCGGCTTTTGCTCGGGCTTGGATCCGGCTTGGTGCGATTATGCACTTACCGGTCTCACGGCACGGCAAACCACGCGAACCTCAGTCGCCCTCCGTCCGTTCCCGCGTCGCCAGCAGCCGGCGCAGCGAGTACAGCCGCGCCGGGTCGGCGTGGCCCTCGGCGACCCACGCGTCCAGCGCGCAGTCGGGCTCGTCGTGACTGCACGCGCGCGGGCAGCCCTCCGTGCCCGGCTCCAGGTCGGGGAAGGCGTGGATCACGCGGGACGGGTCGATGTGGGCGAGCCCGAACGACCGTACGCCCGGGGTGTCGACGACCCAGCCGCCCGTCCGGGAGGACAGCGGCAGGGCGAGGGCCGAGGTCGTCGTGTGCCGGCCGCGTCCCGTCACCGCGTTGACGTGGCCCGTCACCCGGCGGCGCTCCTCGGGCACCAGTGTGTTGACCAGCGTCGTCTTGCCGACGCCGGAGTGGCCGACGAAGGCCGTGATCTTGCCGGCCAGGTGTTCCCGCACGAGGTCGGCCGCGGCGCCGTTCTCCAGCTCCTCGCGGCTGGTGACGACGTACGGGATGTCCAACGCGCCGTACAGGCCGAGCAGTTCGTCGGGCGGGGCGAGGTCCGACTTGGTCATCACCAGCAGGGGGGTGAGTCCGCCGTCGAACGCCGCGACCAGACAGCGGTCGATGAGGCGCGGGCGCGGTTCGGGGTCGGCGAGGGCGGTGACGATGGCGAGCTGGTCGGCGTTGGCGACGACCACGCGCTCGTAGGGGTCGTCGTCGTCCGCCGTGCGGCGCAGGACCGAGGTGCGCTCCTCGATGCGGACGATGCGCGCGAGCGTGTCCTTCTTGCCGCTCAGGTCACCGACCAGAGCCACCCGGTCGCCGACGACCGCGGCCTTGCGGCCCAGTTCGCGCGCCTTCATCGCCGTGACGATCCGGTCCTCGACGAGGCAGGTCAGCCGGCCCCGGTCCACGGTGAGGACCAGGCCCCCGGCGGCGTCCTCGTGCTTGGGCCGGATGTGCGTGCGCGGCCGGTTGCCCTTGCGGTTGGGGCGGGAGCGGATGTCGTCCTCGTCGGTGTGCTTGCCGTAGCGGCGCATGGCGAACGGTCCCTACGCCCCGAGCATCCCGGTCCACAGGTCGGGGAAGTCGGGCAGCGTCTTGGCGGTCGTCGCCACGTTCTCGATCTCCACGCCCTCGACCGCGAGGCCGATGATCGCGCCGGCGGTGGCCATGCGGTGGTCCTCGTAGGTGTGGAAGACCCCGCCGTGCAGGCGGCGCGGGCGGATGTGCAGCCCGTCGGCGGTCTCGGTGACGTCGCCGCCGAGTTCGTTGATCTCCTTGGTGAGCGCGGCCAGCCGGTCCGTCTCGTGCAGGCGCAGGTGCGCCACCCCGCGCAGGGTCGAGGGGGAGTCCGCGAGGGCCGCGACGGCCGCGATGCCGGGGGTGAGCTCGCCGACCTCGCCGAGGTCCACGTCCACGCCGTGCACGGCACCCGAGCCGGTGAACACCAGGCCGTAGTCGGTCAGTTCGCAGGAGCCGCCCATCTCGGTGAAGATCTCGCGCAGCCGGTCGCCGGGCTGGGTGGTGCGGGCCGGCCAGTCGGGGATCACCACCTTGCCGCCGGTCACCAGCGCCGCCGCCAGGAACGGCTGGGCGTTCGACAGGTCCGGCTCGATCGTCAGGTCGCGGCCGAGCAGCGCGCCCGGCGTGACCCGCCAGACGTTCGGCTCGCCGCCGGACTCCGGGGTGTCCACCTGGGCGCCGACCGAGCGCAGCATGTCGACGGTCATGCGGATGTGCGGCATGGACGGCAGCGCCGCGCCGGTGTGGCGGACCTCGACCCCCTGGTTGAAACGCGGCCCGGACAGCAGCAGGGCGCTGACGAACTGGGAGGACGAGGACGCGTCGATCTCGACCGGCCCGCCCTCCAGGGCCCCGCCGCCGTGCACCGTCATGGGCAGCGCGCCGCGCTCGTCGTCGTCGATCCGGGCGCCGAGGGCGCGCAGCGCGTCGATCACCCCGTGCAGCGGGCGCTCGTACGAACGGGGGTCGCCGTCGAAGCGGACGGGACCGTCGGCGAGCGTGGCGACCGGCGGGAGGAAGCGCATGACCGTGCCGGCGTTGCCGACGTCGACCGTGGCGGGACCGTGCAGACCGGCCGGGATGACCCGCCAGAACTCGCCGGTGCCGTCGGGACCGACGCCCTCCTCGATCTCGACGCCCATCGCGCGCAGCGCCCCGGCCATCAGCAGGGTGTCGCGGGAGCGCAGCGGGCGGCGCAGCCACCCGGGCTCGGAGGCGAGGGCGGCCAGCACCAGGGCGCGGTTGGTGACCGATTTGGACCCGGGCACGTGGACGGTCGCGTCGACGGCTCCGCTCGCGTGCGGGGCGGGCCAGAGGGCGGTGTGCGCGGAATTCACGGTCATGGGCCCCACTTTAATGGCTGAAGGCGATCGGAGATCTTGATCAAAGGTGGCGAAATCCGATCGAAACCCCGACATGGGAAGTGCCGTGCATATATGCGGCGGATGGCGGCGCGGGCGACCGCCCCCGGCCGTCGCCGACCGCCGGGGTCGCTCAGAGCCCCAGCAGCCAGCGGCCCCCGCCGATCAGCGAGCACAGCGACACGGCGTGGAACAGGAAGAACCACACCGCCGCCGGCGCGTGGGACAACCGGGCCAACTGGTCCGCGTCCGAGTCGCCGGCCCCGCCCCGCGCCCGCTTGGCCTGCAGCTCGAACGCCGGCCGCACCCCGCCCAGCAGCAGGAACCACACCGCCGCGTAGGCGAACGCCGCCTGGACCTGGGGGCCGGCCAGCCAGGACGCCAGGAGGAACATCCCGCCGGTCAGCACGACCGTCAGCACGCCGTACGCGTTGCGGATCATCACCAGCAGGGCGAGCAGCAGCGCCGTCGCCGCCCACAGCAGCAGCGTGACGCGCCCGGAGGCCAGCAGCGCGGCCCCGCCGAGGCCCAGCAGCGGCGGGGCGGTGTAGCCGGCGACCGCGGTGAGGACCATGCCGAGTCCGTGCGGCCTGCCCCGGCTCAGGGTCAGGCCGCTGGTGTCCGAGTGCAGGGTGATCCCGACCAGCGTCCGGCCGGTGAGCAGGGCCACGAGGCCGTGGCCGCCCTCGTGGGCGATGGTGATCGCGTTGCGCGCCGTCCGCCACAGCGGCCGCGGCACGACGACGGCGAGCGCGGCGACCAGGGTGGCGATCACCACCCCGAGCGCCGGCTCGGGCTGGGTGCCGGTGACCTCGTCCCACAGGGAGGCGAGCGAGGCGGATGCGAGGTGGTCCATAAGGGGTGAGGGCTCCTCGTGCGGGCGCGGAGTCTGGCAGTGTGGCACGTATGTGCGGACGGTATGCGGCGAGTCGTCGACCCGAGGATCTCGCAGGAATCTTCGAGATCGAGAAGTGGGACCCCGAGGAGGCCCTGGAACCCGACTACAACGTGGCCCCCACCAAGGAGGTCTACGCCGTCCTGGACCGTCCCCTGAAGGACGCCGAGGACCCGAAGCCGGTTCGCCAGCTGCGGAGACTGAAGTGGGGACTCGTCCCCTCCTGGTCCAAGACGCCCGAGGGCGGCGCCCGGATGATCAACGCCCGCGCGGAGACCGTCCACGAGAAGCCGTCCTACCGCCGCGCCTTCGCCACCCGGCGCTGCATCCTGCCCGCCGACGGCTACTACGAGTGGGTCACCGGCACGCAGGAGCGGGACCTGGAGGTCGAGGGGCGCAGGAAGCGGCCCCGCAAGCAGCCGTACTTCGTGACCCCGGCCGACGGCTCGGTGTTCGCCATGGCGGGGCTGTACGAGTTCTGGCGGGACAGGACGCTGCCGGACGACCACCCCCGGGCCTGGTGGGCGACGTGCTCGGTGATCACGACCGAGGCGGAGACCACGCCGCTGGCCGCCGCCCCGGCCGACGGACCGCACACCCTGGCCGACATCCACCCCCGGATGCCGCTGATGCTGACGCCGGACCGGTGGGACGCCTGGCTCGACCCGGCGCGCACCGACCCCGGCGACCTCACCCCCCTGCTGGCGCCCCCGCCCCCCGGACTGATGCGGGCGTTCCCCGTCTCCACGGCCGTGAGCAACGTCCGCAACAACGGGCCGGAGCTGCTGACGGAGCTGGAGGCACCGGAGGAGGGCACACTCTTCTGACGTGAAGACCGAGATCATCGACACGGAGGCCGGCGCCGCCCGCATCACCTGGCACCCGGCCGCGAAGCCCCGCCTGGTCCTCGCCGCCGGCCACGGCGCCGGCGGCGGCATCGAGGCGCGCGACCTCGCGGCACTGGCGGCGGCGCTGCCCGCGCGGGGCGTGACCGTGGCCCTGGTCGAGCAGCCCTGGCGGGTGGCCGGCCGGAAGCTGGCGCCCGCCCCGAAGACCCTGGACACCGGCTGGCGGGGGGTGTGGCCCGCGCTGAACGGCCCCGGCCTGCCGGTGATCTCGGGCGGCCGCAGCGCCGGCGCCCGCGTCGCCTGCCGCACCGCGGCCGAACTGGGCGCCCACGCCGTGCTCGCCCTGAGCTTCCCGCTGCACCCGCCGGGCAAGCCGGAGAGGTCCCGCGCCCAGGAGCTGCTCGGGGCCGGGGTGCCCACCCTCGTGGTCCAGGGCGGCAACGACCCGTTCGGGAAGCCCGAGGAGTTCCCCGAGGGGCCCTACGACCTGACCCGGGTGCCGTACGGCGACCACGGCTTCGCCGTGTCCGGACGGGCGGGGATCACGCAGGAGGAGGCCCTGGCACTGCTCACCGACGGCGTCGCGGAGTGGGTCCGCTCACTCGGCTGAGGGCCCGGGAATGACCGGCGGACGACCGCTGTTGTGGCCGACATACGGTGCTGGACATCAGCACCGACGCCGTACGAGAGGAAGTCCGCCGCATGGCTTCAGCCTTCTGCCCGAGTCGCAGCAGTCGTGCCGACCTGGACTGGACGGTGCTGCACGCGGCGAAGACCGCCCCTGGTCGGACGGCGGGCGGTCTGAATCGGCAAGCGCCTCGGACCGCAGGTCGTCTATCCTCCGATTCCAGCGGGGCCGATTTCGGCACCGTGACGTCACTGGAGGAGGTGGGTCCGGTCACTGGGACCGACGCAGGGACCGAGAACGGCCAGGCGGAGCAGCCCGAGGGCCGGGGCACGGGTGCGGAGTCGACCGCGGAGCGCAGTGCGCGCTTCGAGCGGGACGCGCTCGAGTTCCTCGACCAGATGTACTCGGCCGCGCTGCGCATGACCCGCAACCCGGCCGACGCCGAGGATCTGGTGCAGGAGACCTACGCCAAGGCGTACGCGTCCTTCCACCAGTTCCGTGAGGGCACCAACCTCAAGGCGTGGCTGTACCGCATCCTCACCAACACCTTCATCAACTCCTACCGCAAGAAGCAGCGCGAACCCCAGCGCAGCGCGGCCGAGGAGATCGAGGACTGGCAGCTCGCGCGAGCCGAGTCGCACATGTCGACGGGTCTGCGTTCCGCCGAGTCGCAGGCGCTCGACCACCTGCCCGACTCGGACGTGAAGCAGGCGCTCCAGGCGATCCCCGAGGAGTTCCGCATCGCCGTGTATCTGGCCGATGTAGAGGGCTTTGCCTACAAGGAGATCGCGGACATCATGGGAACACCCATCGGTACGGTGATGTCCCGGCTGCACCGGGGCCGTCGCCAGCTGCGCGGCATGCTGGAGGACTACGCCCGCGACCGTGGTCTGGTCCCGGCCGGTGCCGGAGAGTCGAACGAAGCGAAAGGCTCGGGGTCATGAGCTGCGGAGAGCCGCACGAGACGGATTGCAGCGAAATCCTCGATCATCTCTACGAGTTCCTCGACCGGGAGATGCCGGACTCGGACTGCGCGAAGTTCGAGCACCACTTCGAGGAGTGCTCGCCCTGCCTGGAGAAGTACGGGCTGGAGCAGGCCGTGAAGAAGCTGGTCAAGCGGTGCTGCGGACACGACGACGTGCCGGGTGACCTGCGCTCCAAGGTCATGGGCCGGATCGACCTGATCCGCTCGGGCCAGTCGGTGCCCGAGCACGACGTCACGGCGGCGCCGTCCGCTCCACAGGAGTCCTGAGACCGCGGCGCCCCGCGCCACGCGTCACTCGTCCGTGCTAATCCGCGGGATGTCCGCCCGCCTCCCCCACCGCCGAACCTAGGCTCGCGAGCCTGACGGGAACGGTCGGGGGGAGGCGCTCATGGACGGGGTACCGGCACGGGCGCGTGCGTATGTCGCCGGTGTCGTTCTCGCCGCCCTGCTCTGCCTGCGCCCGCCGGCCCAGGCGTCCACCCCCTGGTGGGCCGTCCTGCTGCTCGCCGGGCTGTACGCGGGCTGCGAGCACGTCGCCCGGTCCCGGTTCGTCGGGACCTGCTACCCCGTCCTGCTCGCCGGGGCCTTCCTGCTCCCGCCGCACGCCGCCGCGCTCGTGGCGCTGCCGGGGGCCCTGCTGTCCCCGGTGACGCGGCGGCCGACCGCCCTGCGGCGGGCCTGGCGGGCCGCGCAGCTGACACTCGCCGTGTGGGCCGCGGCCCGGGTGTACGGGGAGTGCGGCGGGCGGGACGCGGTCGCGGGCCCGGACTTCCCCTACGCGCTCGTACCGGCGGGTGCCGCGGTGCCCGCCTTCTGCCTGGTGCTGGCCCTGCTGGACGGCGGGATCCTGACGCTGGCCGACCGGGTGCCGGCCCGGCGGGCGTGGCGGGGGCTGTTCTCCCGTTCGCTCGCCCCGATCGCCGTGCACGGGCTCGCCGGTCTCATGATGGCCGTCCTGTGGCGCAGCCCCTACGGTCCGGTCGCCGCGCTGCTCGTGCTCCTGCCCATGGGCGTGGCCTGGTGGGCGTTCGCCCAGTACCACCGGGAGAGAGCCGCGCACCAGGCGACCATCCGCGCCCTGGTGCAGGCCGTCGACATCAAGGACGGCTACACCCGCGGACACAGCGAACGGGTCGGCCACGCCTCGATGATGATCGCCCGCGAGCTGGGCCTGGACGACGAGCGCGTCGAGACGCTCCGCTTCGCCGGGATCCTGCACGACGTGGGCAAGCTCGGGGTGCCCACGCGACTGCTGCGCAAGGACGGTCCGCTGACGCCGGAGGAACGGCGCGTGATCGAGCTGCACCCCGAGTACGGGCACGAGATGGTGCGCGGCATCCGCTTCCTCGGCGAGGCCCGGGCCGCCGTACTGCACCACCACGAACGCCTGGACGGCAGCGGATACCCCTACGGGCTGGCGGGCGGCCAGATCCCCGAGTCGGCCCGGGTGGTCGCCGTCGCCGACGCCTTCGACGCGATGACGTCCACCCGGTCCTACAGCAGGGCGAGGCCCGTCGCGGCGGCCCTGGAGGAACTCCGGCGGTGCGCGGGAACCCACTTCGACCCCCGGATGGTCGGGGCGCTGGTGCGGGCCCTGGAACACCACGGCTGGCACCCGGCGGTGACCTCCGACGGCACCCCCGCCCGCCCGCCCCGGCCGGCCGGCACCCACAGCCGGGACGCGCACGACGGCGTGGCGAAGAAGGGAGCCCCGTGACGGCGCCGGGGGCGACGGAGGGGCTCCACCCCGCACGCACCGGCCGCGACCGTGCCGGTGCGTGGTGGCCGCGCGCGCACGCCGTGACGGCGTCACGGGCCCCGGCGGTGCTCCTGACGCACGCCGGGGCCGCCCTCCTCGCGCTCGTGTGCCTCGCCTCCGTGCTGTGGTCGGGCATCGTGGAGCGCCCCGCCGCGCTCGCCTTCGGCCTGCTCGTCGCGCTCGGCGAGCTCACCCGCCGGACCGGGGGCGAGGGACGGGAGACGGCCCCCCTCGGGACCGCCGGGGCACTGGCGTACGCCCTGCTCGGGGAGAACGCCGGACGGCCCGTGCACCACGGGGTCGCCCAGACCGTCACCGTGGTGCTCGTCGCCTCGCTGCTCGGCAGCGTCCCGCACGTCGCGCGCGGTGACGGCCCCGTGCTCGACCCCCTGGCACGGCGCCTGCTCACCGTCGCCTTCGCCGCCGTGTGCTTCCGGCCCCCGGCCGGGCAGGGCACCTTCCGCGACTGGGGCGGCCCCGCCCACGCGCTGCTGCTGGTCGCGCTGCTCGCCCTGACGGCGCTGTGCGACGCCGTGCTCGCCGCGGCACCGGCGCACGCGCGCACCGGATGGCCCTTCGGCCCGCTGCTGCGCGAGGAGCTGCGGGCCATGGTCGGCATCACCTCCGCGGTGTGCGCCACGGGGGCGGTGATGGCGCTCGCGGTGGCCGTCGCGGGACTGTGGGCGCTGCCCGTCTTCTGCGTGCCGCTGCTGCTCACCCAGCTGTCCTACCGGCGGTACGCCGCCGTCCGCGCCACCTACCGGCAGACCATCGCCTCCCTGGCCCGGTCCACCGAGATCGCCGGGTACACCCCCGCCGGGCACGCCCGCCGCGTCGCCGAGCTCAGCACGGCCGTCGGACGGGACCTGGGGCTGTCCGGGCCCGAGCTGACGGTGCTGGAGTACGCGGCCCTCATGCACGACATCGGGCAGCTGAGCCTCGTCGACCCGGTCCCGGCGGGCGCCACGGCCGGTCTGCCCGTGACCGAACAGCGGCGGATCGCGCTGCTCGGCGGGGCCGTCGTCCGCCGGACCGGCGTCGACGCGGCGGTCGCCGTGGTGGTGGAGCGGCAGGCCGACCCCTGCCACGAGCAGCCGGTCGCCGCGCGGATCGTGCGCGCGGTGAACGCCTACGAGGAGAAGGCGCGGGACGCCGGGCCCGGCGGGGACCTCACCGCGCTGGAGGAGCTGCGCCTGGCCACCGCGGGCGACTACGCTCCCGACGTCGTGGAGGCACTGGCCCGGGTGCTCTCCCGGGGCAGCCTTACCTCGCCCCCGGCTGGGTAACCCATGGGTAATGAGCGCCCTCCGAGCCGTACATGGTTTGATGCGCAGGAGAGGGTGTCCGGGGGCGCGGAAAGGCACAGCCAGCCCACAGAACGGAACTGGCAGGCGGGAATCGTGAGGATCTTCGGCAAGGGACGGCACCGGCCCTCCGCCTCCTGGCGGCAGGCCACCGACCGGGCGTTCACGCTGATCGGCGACGGTCGCTACGAGGACGCGGGCGCGCTGCTGACGCGGGCCGCCGACCTGGAACCCTGGCTGTCGGAGTCGTGGTTCAACCTCGCCCTGCTGCACAAGTTCCGGCACGACTGGGAACAGGCGAGGGCGGCGGGCCTGCGGGCCGTGGCGCTGCTCGACCGGGACAGCGGGGCGCCCGACTGGTGGAACGTCGGCATCGCCGCGACCGCCCTGCAGGACTGGCCGCTGGCCCGTCGCGCGTGGCAGGCCTACGGGCTGAGGACGCCCGGCGACGCCACGGACGCCGGTGAGCCCCTCGGCATGGACCTCGGCAGCGCGGCCGTACGGCTGTCCCCGGAGGGCGAGGCCGAGGTGGTGTGGGGGCGGCGGCTCGACCCCGCCCGCGTCGAGGTGCTGTCCATTCCGCTGCCGTCCTCCGGGCGGCGCTGGGGCGAGGTCGTGCTGCACGACGGCGTCCCGCACGGGGAGCGGACCACGGCCGCCGGGCACGCCTACCCCGTCTTCGACGAGATCGAGCTGTGGGCGCCGTCGCCCGTGCCCACCTGGGTGGTCCTCCTGGAGGCCGCGACCGAGGCCGACCGGGACGCCCTGGAGCAGCTCGCCGCCGACGCCGGGTTCGCCGCCGAGGACTGGTCGTCCTCCGTGCGGCTGCTGTGCCGCATGTGCTCGGAGTCCCGGATGCCGTCCGACGAGGGCGACGGCGAGCACCTCGACCCGCACGACCACAGTGAGCCGGGTCATCCGGGGCCGCTCGGGCACCGGACGGACGGGCAGCTGTGGGTGCCGGAGCGGGAGTGCGGGGTGGCCGCGCCGGCCTCCCTGGTGCGGGGGCTGCTGGACGGGTGGGTCGCGGACAGTCCGGACTCCCGGGACTGGCGTGATCTCGAAGAGGTCTGCTGAGGCCGCCGCCCGTTCCCCGTACCCTGTAACAGGCATCAACCCGGGTTTCATGAGGAAGGCGTACGTCGGTCATGGCGCAGCAGGACACCGATCAGCAGCACGCGGGCGTGCTTCCCGTGGACGACGAGGGCTTCGTCGTCGACACCGAGGACTGCGAGGAGCGCGAGACGGCCTGGCGTGAGCGCGGTACCTCGCGTCCGATCACGGTGGTCGGCAATCCGGTGCTGCACAAGGAGTGCCAGGACGTCACCGACTTCGGCGAGGAGCTCCAGCAGCTGGTCGCGGACATGTTCGCCAGTCAGCGCACCGCCGAGGGCGTGGGCCTGGCCGCCAACCAGATCGGCGTCGACAAGAAGGTCTTCGTCTACGACTGCCCCGACGACGAGGGCGTCCGTCACGTCGGCGTGGTCTGCAACCCGCGGCTCGTCGAACTGCCCGCCGACCGGCGCCGCCTGGACGACAGCAACGAGGGCTGCCTGTCCGTGCCGACCGCCTACGCGCCGCTGGCCCGCCCCGACTACGCCGAGGTGACCGGGCAGGACGAGCAGGGCAACCCGGTCAAGGTGCGCGGCACCGGCTACTTCGCGCGGTGTCTGCAGCACGAGACCGACCACCTCTACGGGTACCTCTACATCGACCGGCTCTCCAAGCGCGAACGCAAGGACGCGCTGCGGCAGATGGCGGAGAACGAGCCGCGCTACCCCGTGGTCGCGAACGACTGAGACCTCACCCGGCCTCACAAGTCCCAGACGAACGGCGTCCGTTCGGGTCCGACCCGAACGGACGCCGTTCGTCTGCTTGTCACCCGTTCGATCCCTGTCGCCCTCCCGGTGATTCCGAAGCCGACACACAACAGGAGAATTCAGGCGCCGCAGGGTAGTGAATGGAGCAAATCCGTTCCCAGAGCCGTCAGTTGTGGTGCTGAATGGAAGAACGGGGATACGCAACGGCGCACGCCCCGCTCTCGCGGAGGAGTGCGCCATCGGCGGCTGAGAGGGGTTTGTTCGTGCATGCTTTCTCACACGGCACCACAGCGACACCGACCACGACCGCAGTTCCACCGCAGCTCTCACTCCCGGTGATCGAGGCGGAATTTCCCCGGCAACTGCACCCGTATTGGCCGAAGCTCCAGGAGAACACCCGCACCTGGCTGCTCGAAAAACGGCTCATGCCGGCGGACAAGGTGGAGGAATATGCCGATGGCCTGTGCTACACGGACCTCATGGCCGGCTACTACCTCGGCGCCCCCGACGAGGTCCTGCAGGCGATAGCCGACTACAGCGCGTGGTTCTTCGTCTGGGACGACCGGCACGACCGGGACATCGTCCACGGCCGTCCGGTCGCCTGGCGGCAGCTGCGGGACCGGCTGCACACGGCACTGGACTCACCCGGGGACCACCTGCACCACGAGGACGCGCTGGTCGCCGGGTTCGCCGACAGCGTGCTGCGGCTGCACGCCTTCCTGACGCCGACGTGGAACACCCGGTTCGCCCGGCACTTCCACGCGGTGATCGAGGCGTACGACCGGGAATTCCGCAACCGCACCCATGGAATCGTGCCCGGCGTCGAGGAGTACCTCGAACTGCGCCGGCTCACCTTCGCGCACTGGATCTGGACCGACCTGCTGGAGCCGAGCGCGGGATGCGAATTCCCGGAGACCGTGCGGAAGCACCCCGCGTACCGGCGGGCGGCACTGCTGAGCCAGGAATTCGCGGCCTGGTACAACGACCTCTGCTCACTGCCCAAGGAAATAGCGGGCGACGAGGTCCACAATCTCGGAATCAGCCTCATCACCCACCAACGGCTGACCCTGGAAGAAGCGATAGAAGAAGTCCGGCGGCGGGTCGAGGAATGCATCACGGAATTCCTCGCCGTCGAACAGGACGCCTTGCGGTTCGCCGACGAACTCGCCGACGGAACCGTACGCGGAAAGGAACTGAGCGGCGCCGTGCGGACCAGCGTCGGCAATATGCGGAACTGGTTCAGTTCCGTCTACTGGTTCCACCACGAGTCCGGCCGGTACATGGTCGACAGCTGGGACGACCGGTCCACGCCCCCGTACGTCAACAACGAAGCGGCAGGTGAGAAATGACCGTCGAGTCCGTCAACCCCGAAACCACGACAGACCACCCGCGGGAACTGCGCGAGCCGCCCGTCGCGGGCGGCGGCGTCCCGCTCCTCGGCCACGGCTGGAGGCTGGCCCGGGACCCGCTGGCCTTCATGGCCCAGCTGCGCGACCACGGCGACGTCGTGCGCATCCGGCTCGGTCCGAAGACCGTGTACGCGGTCACCACCCCGGCGCTCACCGGCGCCCTCGCCCTGAGCCCCGACTACCACATCGCCGGTCCGCTGTGGGAGTCGCTGGAGGGCCTGCTCGGCAAGGAGGGCGTGGCGACCGCCAACGGTCCGCTGCACCGGCGCCAGCGGCGCACCATCCAGCCCGCCTTCAAGCTCGACGCGATCCCCGCCTACGGGCCGATCATGGAGGAGGAGGCGCACGCGCTCACCGAGCGCTGGCAGCCGGGGCGGACGATCGACGCCACCTCCGAGTCCTTCCGCGTCGCCGTGCGCGTCGCGGCCCGGTGCCTGCTGCGCGGCCAGTACATGGACGAGCGCGCCGAACGCCTGTGCGTCGCCCTCGCCACCGTCTTCCGCGGCATGTACCGGCGGATGGTCGTCCCGCTGGGACCGCTGTACCGGCTGCCACTGCCGGCTAATCGAAAATTCAACGACGCACTGGCCGATCTGCACCTCCTGGTCGACGAGATCATCGCCGAACGCCGCGCATCCGGCCAAAAGCCGGACGATTTGCTGACGGCTTTGCTGGAGGCGAAGGACGACAATGGCGACCCCATCGGGGAACAGGAGATCCACGACCAGGTCGTCGCGATACTCACCCCCGGCAGTGAAACCATCGCCTCCACGATCATGTGGTTGCTTCAGGCACTTGCCGAACACCCGGAACATGCCGACCGCATACGCGACGAAGTCGAAGCGGTCACCGGTGGGCGCCCCGTGGCATTCGAGGACGTCCGCAAGCTCACGCACACCGGCAATGTCATCGTGGAGGCCATGCGTTTGCGCCCCGCCGTGTGGGTATTGACGCGCCGCGCCGTGGTCGAGACGGAACTCGGTGGCTACCGCATTCCAGCCGGGGCGGACATCATCTACAGTCCGTACGCAATCCAGCGCGACCCGAAGTCGTACGCCCGCAACCTGGAGTTCGACCCGGACCGATGGCTCCCGGAACGCGTGACGGAACTGCCGAAATACGCCATGCGGCCGTTCAGCGTGGGCAATCGCAAGTGCCCCAGCGACCACTTCTCCATGGCGCAGCTGACGCTGATCACGGCGGCGCTCGCCACCAAGTACCGCTTCGAGCAGGTGGCGGACTCGAACGACGCCGTGCGCGTGGGCATCACGCTGCGTCCGCACGACCTGCTGATCAGGCCCGTGGCGCGGTGAGCGCCGCGGTGCCGCGGCTCAGGCGGCGGCCTCGGGGCCCCGGAACGTGCGCCGGTAGGCGTACGGGGTGGTGCCCAGCGCCCTGACGAACTGGTGCCTCAGGGCCGCCGCCGTACCGAAACCGGTGCGCCAGGCGATCGCGTCCATCGTCTCGTCCGTCGCCTCCAGCAGCCGCTGGGCCAGCAGCACGCGCTGGCGCAGGATCCAGCGGTAGGGGGTCGTCCCCGTCTCCTGCTGGAAGCGGCGGGCGAAGGTGCGCGGTGACATGTGCGCCCGGGCCGCCAGCTGCTCGACGGTGACCTCCTCGTCGAGGTGCTGTTCCATCCAGGCCAGCACCTCGCCGACGGTGTCGCAGGAGGAGCGCGGCAGCGGCCGCTCGATGTACTGCGCCTGGCCGCCGTCCCGGTGCGGCGGGACCACCATGCGCCGGGCGATCCTGTTGGCGACCTCCGGCCCTTGCTCCTTGCGCACGATGTGCAGACAGGCGTCGATCCCGGCGGCCGTGCCGGCGGAGGTGATCACCGGGTCCTCGTCGACGTAGAGCACGTCGGGCGAGACCACCGCCCGCGGGTACTGCCGGGCCAGCTCGGCCGCGTGGTGCCAGTGCACCGCGCAGCGCCGCCCGTCCAGCAGCCCGGCGGCGCCCAGCACGAACACCCCGGAGCACACGCTCAGCACCCGCGTGCCCCGGTCCACGGCCCGCCGCAGGGCGTCCAGCAGCTCGGGCGGGTACTCCCGGCGGGCGAACTCGTTGCCCGCCGGGACGGTGATCAGGTCCGCCTCCTCGAGACGGTCCAGCCCGTACGGCGTGGAGACGCTCAGCCCGCCGACGTGGGTACCCAGCGCCGGGCCCTCCGCGGAGACCACCGCGAAGTCGTACCCCGGCAGTCCCTCGTCGCTCCGGTCGATGCCGAATACCTCGCAGACCACGCCGAGTTCGAAGGGATGCACGCCGTCCAGCAGGACGGCGGCCACGTTCTTCAGCATGCTGCCAGTGTGCACCGGAAGTGGCAGGAAATCGAGGTCCTACGGCAGTCCTGCCAGTCACGGGGAGGGGACCCGAGCGAGACAGTGGTGTGCATGAACGCAGACCAGACAGAAGCCCTGCTCGGAATGCTCGTGACCTTCGGACTCCTGGTCCTCATGGCCCTCCCGTCGGTGGTCGGCATCGTGCGCGAACGGCGCATCGACCGGCAGATCAGGGAGGCCCACGAGGAACGGGAGCGCCGCGAGGCCGTCTCGCGGGAGGAGATGCGGAGGACTCAGAAGTCCTCGGACAGGTCGACGGTGCCCTCCACCGCCACCTGGTACGCCGAGGGACGCCGCTCGAAGAAGTTGGTCAACTCCTGAACGCCCTGGAGCTCCATGAAGGAGAAGGGGTTCTCGGAGCCGTACACCGGGGCGAAGCCGAGGCGTGTCAGACGCTGATCGGCCACGCACTCCAGGTACTGCCGCATCGAGTCGGTGTTCATGCCCGGGAGGCCGTCACCGCACAGGTCGCGCGCGAACTGCAGCTCGGCCTCGACGGCCTCCCGCAGCATGTCGGTGACCTGCCGGCACAGCTCGTCGTCGAAGAGGTCCGGCTCCTCCTTGCGGACGGTGTCGACCACGTCGAAGGCGAAGGACATGTGCATCGTCTCGTCGCGGAACACCCAGTTGGTGCCGGTGGCCAGGCCGTGCAGCAGGCCCCGGCTGCGGAACCAGTACACGTAGGCGAAGGCGCCGTAGAAGAACAGGCCCTCGATGCACGCGGCGAAGCAGATGAGGTTGAGCAGGAAGCGGCGGCGGTCGGCCCTGGTCTCCAGGCGGTCGATCGACTCCACCGAGTCCATCCACCGGAAGCAGAACTCGGCCTTCTCCCGGATGGACGGGATGTTCTCCACGGCCGCGAAGGCGGCGGCGCGGTCCTCCGGATCGGGCAGGTAGGTGTCCAGCAGCGTCAGGTAGAACTGGACGTGGACGGCCTCCTCGAACAGCTGCCGGCTCAGGTACAGCCGCGCCTCGGGGGAGTTGATGTGCTTGTAGAGGGTCAGCACCAGGTTGTTCGCGACGATCGAGTCTCCGGTGGCGAAGAAGGCCACCAGCCGGCCGATCAGGTGCTGCTCCTCGGGGCTGAGCTTCGCCAGGTCGGCGACGTCCGAGTGGAGGTCGACCTCCTCGACGTGCCAGGTGTTCTTGATGGCGTCCCGGTAGCGCTCGTAGAAGTCCGGGTAGCGCATGGGGCGCAGGGTCAGCTCGAAGCCGGGGTCGAGCAGGTTCTTGGCGGCGGGGTTCACGGTGGTCTCGGTGGTCTCGGTGGTCATCACTGACAGGCCTCGCAGGACTCGGGGTTCTCCAGGGAGCAGGCGACCGCTTCGGGGTCCGGGGTGGCCTGTACGGGGACGGGGACGGCGGCGGTTCGGGCGGCGGCGCGGGCGATCCGGGTCGCCGGGCGCGAGCGCAGGTAGTACGTGGTCTTCAGGCCCTGCTTCCAGGCGTACGCGTACATCGAGGAGAGCTTCCCGATGGTCGGCGTCTCCAGGAACAGGTTCAGCGACTGGGCCTGGTCGAGGTACGGGGTGCGGGCGGCGGCCAGGTCGATCAGGGCGCGCTGCGGGATCTCCCAGGCGGTGCGGTACAGCGCGCGCACGTCCTCGGGGATCCAGGAGAAGCCCTGCACCGAGCCGTTCGCCTCGCGCAGCGCCTCACGGGTGCGCGCGTCCCACACGCCCAGCCGCTTGAGGTCGTCCACCAGGTACGAGTTGACCTGGAGGAACTCGCCGGACAGCGTCTCGCGCTTGAACAGGTTGGACACCTGCGGCTCGATGCACTCGTAGACACCGGCGATGGAGGCGATGGTCGCCGTCGGCGCGATGGCCAGCAGCAGGGAGTTGCGCAGCCCGGTCGTGGCCATGCGCGCGCGCAGCGCGGCCCAGCGCTCCGGCCATACGGGCTCGACGCCGTAGTGGTCCGGGTGCAGCACGCCCCGGGCCGTACGGGTCTTCTCCCAGGCGGGGGCGGGGCCGCTCCGCTCGGCGAGGTCGGCGGACGTCTCGTACGCGGCGAGCATGATCCGCTCGGCGATGCGGGTGGACAGGGCCTTCGCCTCGGGGGAGTCGAAGGGCAGGCGCAGCCGGAAGAAGACGTCCTGCAGGCCCATCGCGCCGAGGCCGACCGGACGCCAGCGGGCGTTGGAGCGGGCCGCCTGCTCGGTCGGGTAGAAGTTGATGTCGACGACCCGGTCCAGGAAGGTGACCGCGGTGCGGACGGTGGCGTCCAGGCGCTCCCAGTCCATGTCGCCGCTCGCCGGGTCGACGAACGCGCCGAGGTTGACCGAGCCCAGGTTGCAGACCGCCGTCTCCCCGTCGTCGGTGACCTCCAGGATCTCCGTGCAGAGGTTGGACGAGTGCACGACGTGGCCCGGCTCGGCGGTCTGGTTGGCGGTGCGGTTGGCGGTGTCCTTGAAGGTCATCCAGCCGTTGCCGGTCTGCGCGAGGGTGCGCATCATGCGGCCGTACAGCTCACGGGCCGGGAGGGTCTTGCGGGCCAGGCCCTTCGCCTCGGCCTGCCGGTAGGCCGCGTCGAACTCCGCGCCCCACAGGTCGGCCAGCTCCGGCACGTCCGAGGGCGAGAACAGCGACCACGGCCCGTCGGCGTCCACCCGGCGCATGAACTCGTCCGGGATCCAGTGCGCGAGGTTCAGGTTGTGCGTCCGGCGGGCGTCCTCGCCCGTGTTGTCCCGCAGCTCCAGGAACTCCTCGACGTCCGCGTGCCAGGTCTCCAGGTAGACCGCCGCCGCGCCCTTGCGCCGGCCGCCCTGGTTCACGGCGGCGACCGAGGCGTCCAGCGTCTTCAGGAACGGGACGATGCCGTTGGAGTGCCCGTTGGTGCCGCGGATCAGCGAACCCCGGGCACGGACGCGGGAGTAGGCGATGCCGATGCCGCCGGCGTGCTTGGACAGGCGGGCGACCTGGTGGAGGCGGTCGTAGAGGGAGTCCAGCTCGTCCTTGGGGGAGTCCAGGAGGTAGCAGGACGACATCTGGGCGTGCCGGGTGCCGGAGTTGAAGAGGGTGGGGGAGGAGGGCAGGTAGTCCAGGCGGCTCATCAGGCCGTACAGGGCGGCGACCTCGTCCACCGCGCGGACCGACTCGTCCTCGGCGAGCCCCGAGGCGACCCGCAGCATGAAGTGCTGGGGCGTCTCGACGACCTTCCGGGTGATCGGGTGGCGGAGCAGGTAGCGGCTGTACAGCGTGCGCAGCCCGAAGTAGCCGAAGCGGTCGTCGGCGGCCGGGTCGATCAGCGCGTCCAGCCGGGCCGCGTGCAGCCGGACGAAGGCGGCGGTGCGGTCGGCGATCAGGCCCTCGCGGTGGCCGGTGGCGACGGACTCCGTGAAGCTGGTGACGCCCTGGGAGGCGGCCTCGGCGCGGATGCCGAGGGTCAGCAGCCGGGCGGCGAGGCGGGAGTAGGCCGGGTCCTCCGAGATCAGGCCGGCCGCGGCCTCCGTGGCGAGCTCCCGCAGTTCCGCCTCGTCGGCGCGCGCGGACCGGCCGCGCAGCGCGGCGGCGGCGACCCGGCCGGGGTCGGCGTCGGGAAGGTCGGAGGTGAGGCCGGTCAGGGTCCGCAGCAGGGCGGCACCGGGTCCGTCGGGTTCCTCGGTCACCGTCACCGGGGTCGCTGGAGCCGGATCGGCTGGCGCGATGGTCACGTGGGGGCTCTCCCTCGCTCGGCACGGGGCCTGGCGGAGGGCAGGGGGCAGCTCACGAGCGCACGCGGCGTCGCGTCCACCGGCCCACTCCACGAGGCCCGGACGTCATGGCACCCGGGCCGGGACGGCCGGGCGCACTGTCGGCAGGTCCTCGGACTGAAGCCCGTACGCGCTCATGCGCACACGTACGAGTACACCGTTGCGGGACAGTTCCGGACTCGCACCGGATTCCCCTGCGGCGACAGCGAGCATGAGCATACATCTTGTGCCGCGACCCGCGAGCACCCCCAGATGTTGTGCCGCGCCGGTGTCAGAGGGGCAGCCGGTAGGTGAGCAGCACGATGTCGTCGAGCTCCGGCAGCGGGTTCCAGTCGCGCTCGGGGGTGCGGGCGAAGCCCAGTCGTTCGTAGAGCCGGTGGGCGGTGTGCATCGTCCGCTGGGTCGACAGCACCAGGCCGGTGCAGCCCTCGACGGCCCGGGCGCGGTCCACGCAGGCCCGTACGAGTGCCTCGCCCGCACCGCGTCCCCGCGCCTCGCGGGCGACGGCGAGCATGCGTATCTCGGCCTCGCCGTGCCGGGCGATGTCGGCCATGGGGCCGCCGGACGGTACGAAGGTCACGCCGCCGAGGACGCGGCCGTCCGCGGCGGCGACCAGCACCTCCGCGGACGCCGCCCGTGCGGCCACGTCCCGCAGTTCGCCGAGGTACGCGTCGGCCTCCCCGAAGTCGAGGAGGCCGTCCTGGAGGTAGGCCCGCGCGGTGATCTCACCGAGGGTGTCGTACTCGTCGGCCGCTGCGTGCCGGATCATGAAGTCCATGCCGCCGAGTGTGCCCGACGGGTACGGCGACGGGCCGCCGGATCCCTCCGACGGCCCGTCGCCCGTGCGTGGGTCAGTGCGAGGCGCCCGCCGTGGCCGGCGGCAGCTCCGTCTGGACGCCCGGGTCGCCCACGTCCGCCGTGTAGTCGCCCGGCTGCGTCTCGTCGACGCCGTCGGGTGCCTTGACGGCCCTCAGGACGAAGGTCAGGACCACGGTGACCAGGACGTTCAGCACGAAGGCGGTGAGACCGATGTAGCCGATCTCTCCGATGCCCGGGATCTCCTTCGAGGAGCCGCCGAAGTGCTCCTGCGTCGGCGAGGCGACCCCGTACGCGGCGGCCGTGCCGTAGACCATGCCGACCGCCCAGCCGGCGAGCAGGGCCCAGCGGTGGAACCAGCGGGTGAACAGGCCGCCCACCAGGGCCGGGAAGGTCTGCAGGATCCAGATGCCGCCCAGCAGCTGGAAGTTGATCGCGACCGTCTTGTCCATACCGAGGACGAAGATCAGCGCACCCACCTTGACCAGCAGCGACACCAGCTTGGAGACCTTGGTCTCCTGCTCCGGGGTGGCGTCCGGCCTGATGAAGTCCTTGTAGATGTTGCGGGTGAAGAGGTTCGCGGCCGCGATCGACATGATCGCCGCCGGGACCAGCGCGCCGATGCCGATCGCCGCGAAGGCCACGCCCGTGAACCAGTCCGGGAACATGTCCTCGAACAGCTGCGGGATCGCCAGCTGGCCGTTGCTCACCTTGACCCCGGCCGCGATCGCCATGAAGCCCAGCAGCGCGAGCAGGCCGAGCATCAGGGAGTACAGCGGCAGGATCGTGGTGTTGCGGCGGATCACCTCACGGCTGCGCGAGGACAGCGTCGCGGTGATCGAGTGCGGGTACATGAACAGCGCGAGCGCCGAGCCGAGCGCCAGCGTGGCGTAGGTCCACTGCTGGTTGCCGTTGGGCAGTACGCCGCCCGTGCCGGCTTCGGCGAACTTGTCGCCGGCGGAGGCGAAGATGTCGTCGAAGCCGCCCAGCTTGATCGGGATGTAGATGATCGCCACGGCGATCACGATGTAGATCAGCGTGTCCTTCACGAACGCGATCAGCGCGGGCGCGCGCAGTCCCGACGAGTAGGTGTACGCGGCCAGCACGCCGAAGGCGATCAGCAGCGGCAGGTCCTTGACGAACCAGTTGGTGTCCTCGCCGCCGCCGACGCCCATCACGTCCAGCACGGCCTGGATGCCGACCAGCTGGAGCGCGATGTACGGCATCGTGGCGAGGATGCCGGTGACGGCGACCGCCAGCGACAGGCCCTTGGAGCCGAACCGGCCGCGCACGAAGTCCGAGGTCGTCACGTAGCCGTGCTTGTGGGAGACCGACCACAGGCGGGGCAGGAAGGTGAAGATCAGCGGGTAGACCAGGATCGTGTACGGCACGGCGAAGAAGCCGGACGCGCCGGCCGCGTAGATCGCCGCCGGCACGGCCACGAAGGTGTACGCCGTGTAGAGGTCGCCGCCCAGCAGGAACCAGGTGATCCAGGTGCCGAACGAGCGGCCGCCCAGGCCCCACTCGTCGAGGCTGTGCTCGTTCTCGGCCCTGCGCCAGCGGGCGGCCAGGAAGCCCATCGCGGTGACGAGCACGAAGAAGAAGATGAAGACGGCGAGTGCGACGCCGTTCACGCCGTCGTTCACTGGGTACCGCCTTCCCGGCGGGCGCGCTGGTCACGCTGCCAGAGCTTGTACGCGATCACCGTCAGCACGGTGGAGATCAGCACCCACGCCATCTGGTACCAGTAGAAGAACGGGATGCCGATGAGGGTGGGGTCGGTCTTGGCGTACGAGCCGACCCACAGCATGGCGACGAAGGGTGCGACGAGACAGAGGGCGATGACGACGCGCACCGGCGTCACCGTCGGCCCTCTGTTCACTTCTGAGGCTTGTGACATGCGGTGGCTCCGTCCCCTCGCTGATCACCTGGTGCAGTGCGCACGAAAATGTAGGTGACGGCGTCGAGAGAGCGGAAGACCTCGTCCGCATATCGGTCCTCAACCGCAATGTCGCGTGCTGCGGGAGGGGGAGCGGGGGACGGGGGCGCTCAGTCCTGGGGCCGCTTGAGCCGGGCCACGAACTTGTAGCGGTCGCCCCGGTACACCGACCGCACCCATTCCACCGGCCGGCCCGTGCGGTCCAGCGAGTGCCGGGAGAGCATCAGCATCGGCAGGCCGACGTCGGTGCCGAGCAGGCCGGCCTCGCGCGGGGTCGCCAGCGAGGTCTCGATGGTCTCCTCGGCCTCGGCGAGACGGACGTCGTACACCTCGGCGAGGGCCGTGTAGAGGGACGTGTACTTCACCAGCGACCGGCGCAGGGCGGGGAAGCGCTTCGCCGACAGATGGGTCGTCTCGATGGCCATGGGCTCGCCGTTGGCCATGCGCAGCCGCTCGATGCGCAGCACCCGCCCGCCCGCCGTGATGTCCAGCAGCCCGGCGAGGCGTTCGTCGGCGGTGATGTAGCCGATGTCCAGCAGCTGCGAGGTGGGTTCGAGGCCCTGGGCCCGCATGTCCTCGGTGTACGAGGTGAGTTGCAGCGCCTGCGACACCTTGGGCTTGGCGACGAAGGTGCCCTTGCCCTGGATGCGTTCGAGGCGGCCCTCGACGACCAGCTCCTGCAGGGCCTGGCGCACGGTCGTGCGCGAGGTGTCGAACTCCGCGGCCAGCGTGCGCTCGGGCGGGACCGGCGTGCCCGGCGCCTGCGTCCGGGTCATGTCGAGCAGGTGCTTCTTCAGTCGGTAGTACTTGGGCACGCGCGCGGTACGGACGGTCGCCCCACCCTCGTTCTCCGCACTGCTGACGTCGGTGCTCATGCTCTGCCTTCCCGGCTCCGGGTGCCGAAGCGACCGACATCCCCTATCGGCCACGGCTCACATCGTGGCACGGGTTGGTGCCGGGAGGATCCCGCACGCTCCGTGATCCCCTCTGTATACCTCCGAGACCCCCGTTGGTCTAGTCCACCGCGCCGCTCCGGAAGCGTTGGTACGCGCCGTACGGCCGGTCCCGGCGCCTCTCCGAGGGGCGGTGGTACACCCGGCGCCGGCCCGTCCGAAGTGTCGCTTGCGCAATGAAAGGTCCCTGCATATCTCGGTCGCATCACGGACGTCCGGGGGGCGCTTGAACACCCTTGACAGCCCTATTGGTCTGGGCCAAGCTCCCCGTACTGGTCTACACCATTGGTCCAGGTCCCGGCCCCATGGGCGGTCCGCGTCGACGAGCAACCGCGGGGAGGCAGGGGGGTTTTGTGGCATCCCTGAGGAGGGTGGCGTGAAGCGCAAGCTGACAGCCGCGATCGGTATCGCGGGCATGATGGTCTCGATCGCGGCGTGCGGGGGCGACGACGGCGACGGCAAGGCCGGGGCGGACAGCCAGACGCTGACCGTGTGGGTGATGGACGGTTCCTCGCCCGACCAGTGGCAGGCGGACCTCGCCAAGGAGTTCGAGGCGAAGACCAAGGCCAAGGTCAAGTTCGAGATCCAGAAGTGGAACGGTATCCAGCAGAAGCTGACCACCGCCCTCTCCGAGGAGAACCCGCCCGACGTCTTCGAGATCGGCAACACCCAGACCCCGGCCTACGCCAAGACCGGCGGCCTCGCGGACCTGAGCGACCTCAAGAGCAGCATCGGCACCGACTGGTCCGAGTCCCTCAACAAGTCCGCCGTCTTCGACGGCAAGCAGTACGCGGCCCCGTGGTTCGTGGTCAACCGCGTGGTCATCTACAACAAGAAGATCTGGGCGGATGCGGGCATCAAGGACACGCCCAAGACCCGCGACGAGTTCTACAACGACCTCAAGACGATCGGCGAGAAGACCGACGCCGAGCCGATCTACCTGCCCGGCCAGAACTGGTACCACTTCGTCGGCCTGGTCATCGGCGAGGGCGGCGAGCTGGTCAAGAAGGACGGCGACAAGTACGTCTCCAACCTGGCCGACCCGAAGGTCGCCGCCGCCACCGAGACCTACAAGAAGTTCCAGGCCCTGTCCAAGGCGCCCAAGGACAAGGACGAGGCCACCCCGCAGCAGGGCGAGATCTTCGCCAAGGGCAAGACCGGCGCCATCATCGGCATGGGCTGGGAGGGCGGCACGGCGATCACCGCCAACCCGGCGATCGAGAAGGACCTCGGCTACTTCACCATCCCGGGCGCCACGGCCGGCAAGCCCGAGGGCGTCTTCCTCGGCGGCTCCAACCTGGCCGTCGCCGCGGGCAGCAAGAAGCAGGAGCTGGCCAAGGAGTTCCTGAAGCTCGCGCTCTCCGACAAGTACGAGGGTGCGCTGGCTAAGGCCAACGGCGTCATCCCGAACAAGGAGTCGCTGCAGAGCAACCTCCAGGGCAACGCCGCCGCCCAGGCCGCCGCGCCGGCCGCCGCGGGCGGTGACACCACGCCGCTGATCCCGGAGTGGGCCGCGGTCGAGAACGACCCCAACCCGATCAAGACCTACCTGACGGCCGTGCTCAAGGGGAAGTCCCCCGCCGAGGCCGCCAAGCAGGTCGAGGGCGAGTTCAACAAGCGCCTGGCGCAGCAGCAGTAGCACCGGGTGAGCAGGGGCGGGGGCCGGCAGGCGACGGCTCCCGCCCCGGCTCGAGCCGGACAGGTCGAGAAGAAGAGAGACCGCGAGCATGACCGTGCAGACCGAACGGCCGCCCCGGGGCCCGTCGGACGTCCGCAAGGCGGACGGCGGGAACACCGGCCAGGCGAAACCGAGAGCCGCGTCCCGCGCCGGCGCGCTCGTCCCGTACCTCCTGCTGCTGCCGGCCTGTGCGGCCACCGTGCTGCTGCTCGGCTGGCCGCTGGTGAAGGACGGACTGCTGTCCTTCCAGAACCTCAACATGGCGCAGCTCATCCAGCACGTCACCGAGTGGACCGGCTTCGACAACTACCAGGAGGTCCTCACCGGCGAGGACTTCTGGCGCGTCACCCTGCGCTCCATCGTCTTCACCGCGGTCAACGTCGTCCTCACCATGGTGGTGGGCGGCCTGATCGGCCTGCTGCTCGCCCGTCTCGGCAGGACGATGCGGTTCGTGCTGATGATCGGCCTGGTGCTGGCGTGGGCGATGCCGGTGGTCGCCGCGACCACCGTCTACCAGTGGCTGTTCGCCCAGCGCTTCGGCGTCGTCAACTGGGTCCTGGACAAGCTCGGCTGGCACTCCATGGCCGACTTCAGCTGGACCGGCAGCCAGTTCTCGACCTTCTTCGTCGTCACCGTGCTGATCGTCTGGATGTCCGTCCCGTTCGTCGCGATCAACCTGTACGCGGCGACCACGACCATCCCCGCCGAGCTGTACGAGGCCGCCTCCCTCGACGGGGCCGGCGCCTGGCGCAGCTTCACCACGGTCACCCTGCCGTTCCTGCGGCCGTTCCTCTACGCCACGACCTTCCTGGAGATCATCTGGATCTTCAAGGCGTTCGTCCAGGTCTACACGTTCAACGGCGGCGGCCCCGACCGTCTCACCGAGATCCTGCCCGTCTACGCCTACATCGAGGGCGTCGGCAACCAGCACTACGGCATGGGCGCCGCGATCGCGGTCCTGACCATCCTGATCCTGCTCGGCCTGACCGCCTACTACCTCAGGATCGTGCTCAAGCAAGAGGAGGACGAGCTGTGAAGCGCTCGCTCTTCGGCCGCCTGTGGCCCAACGTCACGGCCGTCGTCCTGTTCATCGGCCTCGTCTTCCCCGTCTACTGGATGTTCGCCACGGCCTTCAAGCCGACCGGCGACATCATCTCGGAGGACCCGGTCTGGTTCCCGACCGACGTCACCTTCGAGCACTTCAGGACCGCGGTCGACGCCGACCACTTCTGGACGTACGTCACCAACTCGCTCGTCGTCACCGTCTGCGCGGTCGTCTTCTCGCTGGTCATCGCGCTGGCCGGCGCCTTCGCCCTGGCCCGCATGCGGTTCCGGGGGCGGCGCGGCTTCATCGTCGGCTTCATGCTCGCCCAGATGGCGCCCTGGGAGGTCATGGTCATCGCCATCTACATGATCGTGCGCGACGCGTCGATGCTGAACAGCCTCGTGCCGCTCACGCTCTTCTACATGATGATGATCCTGCCCTTCACCGTCCTGACGCTGCGCGGCTTCGTCGCCGCCGTGCCGAAGGAGCTGGAGGAGTCCGCGATGGTCGACGGCTGCACCCGCGCCCAGGCCTTCCGCCGGGTCATCCTGCCGCTGCTCGCCCCGGGCCTGATGTCCACCTCGATGTTCGGCTTCATCACCGCCTGGAACGAGCTCCCCCTCGTCCTGGTCGTCAACAAGGAGGCGGAGTCCCAGACCCTGCCCCTGTGGCTGACCAGTTTCCAGACGGTCTTCGGCGACAACTGGGGTGCGACCATGGCCGCCTCGTCCCTCTTCGCCGTCCCGATCCTGATCCTCTTCGTCTTCCTGCAGCGCAAGGCCGTCAGCGGCCTGACCGCCGGCGCCGTGAAGGGATAACGCCACCCGATGACGACAACCGCCAGCGGCACCGACACGCTCACGCGCGACGCGCTGACCGTCCTCCAGCCCGGTTTCACCGGCACCACCGCCCCCGACTGGGTGCTGCGCCGCCTCGGCGAGGGCCTGGCCTCCGTCGGCCTGTTCGGGCGCAACATCGCCTCGGACGAGCAGGTGGCCGCCCTCACCGCCCAGTTGCGCGCCGAGCGCGAGGACGTGCTGGTCGCCATCGACGAGGAGGGCGGCGACGTCACCCGGCTCGAGGTGCGCACCGGTTCCTCCTTCCCCGGCAACCTCGCCCTCGGCGCGGTGGACGACGTGGGCCTCACCCGGCAGGTCGCCGCCGAGCTGGGCCGCCGCCTCGCGGCCTGCGGCGTGAACCTCAACTGGGCCCCGTCCGCCGACGTCAACTCCAACCCCGGCAACCCGGTCATCGGCGTGCGCTCCTTCGGCGCCGGCACCGACCTGGTCGCCCGGCACACCGCGGCCTACGTCACCGGGCTGCAGTCGGCGGGCGTGGCCGCCTGCACCAAGCACTTCCCGGGCCACGGCGACACCGCCGTCGACTCCCACCACGCCCTGCCGCGCATCGACGTGGACGCCTCGGTGCTGGCCGAGCGCGACCTGGTGCCCTTCCGCGCGGCCATCGCCGCCGGCAGCCGCGCGGTGATGAGCGCCCACATCCTGGTCCCGGCCCTGGACCCGGACCGTCCGGCGACGCTGTCCCGCCGCGTCCTGACCGGCCTGCTCCGCGACGAGCTGGGCTACGACGGCCTCATCGTCACCGACGGCATGGAGATGCGGGCCGTCGCGGGCACCTACGGCATCGAACGCGGCAGCGTCCTGGCCCTCGCGGCCGGCGCCGACGCGATCTGCGTGGGCGGCGGCCTGGCCGACGAGGAGACCGTGCGGCGCCTGCGCGACGCCCTGGTGGAAGCGGTCCGCTCGGGCGAGCTGCCCGAGGAGCGCCTGGCCGACGCCGCCGAGCGGGTGCGCGCCCTGGCCCGCTGGGCGGCGGAGCGGGCCGACGCCGCGCGGTCCGTGCCCGCCGACGGTGACGTGGGCCTGCGCGCGGCCCGCCGCGCCCTGCGCGTCACCGGCGCCGAGGCCTTCACCCCCCTCACCGAACCGCCGTACGTCGCCGCGCTCACCCCCGTCGCCAACATCGCGGTCGGCGACGAGACCCCCTGGGGCGTCGCCGCCGAGCTGGGCCGCCTGCTCCCCGGCACCGGGACCGGCAGTTTCGCCGGGGCGGACGCCGGGGCCGAGGTGCTGGCGGCGGCCGGCCCGCGCCGCGTCGTGGCGGTCGTCCGCGACGAGCACCGCCACCCCTGGATGGCGGCGGCCCTCGACACCCTGCTGGCGGCCCGGCCCGACACGGTCGTGGTCGAGATGGGCGTCCCCGGGGCCGAGCCCCGCGGCGCCCTGCACGTGGCCACCCACGGCGCGGCCCGCGTCTGCGGCCGGGCGGCGGCGGAGCTCGTCGCGGGCGCCTGACCCGGGCGCCGGCCGGCCCGGCACGACGAAGGCGCCGCACCCCCGGTCGGGGGTGCGGCGCCTTCGTCGTGCCTCCGGGTCCGCAGGGGGTGGGCGCGGACCCGTCGGTCAGATGCCCTGCCAGTCGGGCTTGTGGGCGTAGGTGTGCCGGAAGTAGTCGGCGAGCTTCAGCTTGGACGCGGCGGCCTCGTCGACGACGACCGTGGCGTGCGGGTGCAGCTGCAGCGCGGAGGCCGGGCACACGGCCGCGACCGGGCCCTCCACGCTCGCGGCGACCGCGTCCGCCTTGCCCTCGCCGGTGGCCAGCAGCACCAGGTGCCGGGCCTCCAGGATGGTGCCGATGCCCTGCGTGATCACGTGGTGCGGGACCTGCTCGATGTCGCCGTCGAAGAACCGCGCGTTGTCCACGCGGGTCTGCTCGGTCAGCGTCTTGATCCGGGTCCGCGAGGCGAGCGAGGAGCACGGCTCGTTGAACCCGATGTGTCCGTCGGTCCCGATCCCCAGCAACTGGAGGTCCACCCCGCCGGCCTCGCCGAGCGCGCGGTCGTAGGCCTCGCACGCGGCCTGCACGTCCGCGGCCGTGCCGTCCGGGCCCATGAACGCGTCCATGCTGATCCCGAGCGGTTCGAGCACCTCGCGCCGCAGCACCGAGCGGTACGACTCCGGGTGCTCCGCCGGCAGCCCCACGTACTCGTCGAGCTGGGCGATCCGTGCCCGCGCGGTGTCCACGGAACCCGCCCGCACCCGCGCCGCCAGCGCCTCGTACACGGGCAGCGGCGTCGAGCCGGTGGCGACCCCGAGCAGGGCGTCGGGCTTGCGCCGGAGCAACTGCGCCATGGCCTCGGCAATGAGCTCGCCGCCCGCCCTGGCGTCGGGAACGATGACAACTTCCACGCGTGCCTGCCGTTTCGAAGTAAGGGACCCACCCGGTGCCCGGGACTGGCTATGTGGTTTAGACCAATCTAACAGAGGAGGGCCCCGCAGGCGTGTCGAAACGGCGGCCGGACCCGGACGCACGACGGCACGCGCGCGGAAATTGCCCCGGCCGTCCGGCCCCGCTCGTGGGCCGACGGGGTTAGGCTTCAGGCGACAACCGCAAAGACCGTCCACCGCATGGACACGGCTAGTGGTCTAGTCCACAATGGACACCGGACACCGGCCGCGACTCTCGTGCGAGAGGACGTCGAGCTTCCGCCTTCCCCGCACAGGAGGGCGGACCGAGGAACCGGAGCTCTCTGCCCTGACTGCCCCGGCTCCTCACCCTTCGGCCGAACGGGACCGCACACCCCACGGCCGATGTTGCTCCGGGCTGCGGTGCCGGGAGGGTTGAGGGTCCCTCCCAGGCGCCGCGGCCCGCGGGTGTCCCCGGGCCCGGGCGCGGCGGAATCCGGCCGATTTCGATCGCTGTCCGTACCGCCAGGTACGCTCGGCCACGTGCCCTCCATGAACGAACTCGTACGCCAGCACACCGCCCTCGACGACTCCGATCTCGAGTGGCTCCACCTGCTGGTCTCGGAGTGGCAGCTCCTCTCCGACCTCTCCTTCGCCGACCTGGTCCTGTGGGTCCCCACCCGCGACGGCACCCGGTACGTGTCGGTCGCCCAGATGCGGCCCAACACCGGCCCCACCTCGTACCAGGACGACATGGTCGGCCACCTCGTCCCGCGCGGCCGGCGCCCCATGCTGGACGTCGCCCTGGACGAGGGCCGGATCGTGCGCGAGGGCGACCCGGAGTGGCGCGAGGAGGTCCCGGTCCGCGTCGAGTCCATCCCCGTACGGCGCCAGGGACGCGTCCTCGGCGTCATCGCCCGCAACACCAACCTCCTCACCGTGCGCACGCCGAGCCGTCTGGAGCTCACCTACCTCCAGAGCGCCTCGGACCTCGCGCAGATGATCGCCGCCGGCGCCTTCCCGTTCGAGAACCAGCAGGTCGACATGGACGCCTCGCCCCGCGTCGGCGACGGCCTCATCCGCGTCGACGGGGACGGCATCGTCCAGTACGCCTCCCCGAACGCGCTGTCGGCCTACCACCGGATGGGCCTCGCCGCCGACCTGGTCGGCCACCACCTGGGCCGGACCACGGCCGAACTCGCCCCGTCCCGCGGCCCGGTGGACGAGGCGCTCGCCAAGGTGGCCAGCGGCTGGGCGCCGCGCGAGTTCGAGATCGAGGCGCACGACGGGGTGATCCAGTTCCGCGCCATCCCGCTCAAGCCCAAGGGCACGCGCATCGGTTCGCTGGTGCTGCTGCGCGACGTCACGGAACTGCGCCGCCGCGAGCGCGAGTTGATCACCAAGGACGCCACCATCCGGGAGATCCACCACCGGGTGAAGAACAACCTCCAGACGGTGGCGGCCCTGCTCCGGCTCCAGGCCCGGCGCATCGAGTCCGAGCGCGGCCGCGAGGCGCTCGAGGAGGCGGTCCGCCGGGTCGGTTCGATCGCGATCGTGCACGAGACGCTGTCTCAGAACCTGGACGAGCGCGTGGAGTTCGACGAGATCGCCGACCGCGTGCTGGCCATGGTCGCCGAGATCTCGCCCGGCAAGGTGACCGGCCGGCGCGCGGGCCGCTTCGGCATCCTGGACGCCGAGGTGGCCACACCGCTGTCGATGGTGCTGACCGAGGTGCTGCAGAACGCGCTGGAGCACGGCTTCCGCGAGGGTGACACCGGCACGGTCGAGGTCTCCGCGGTCCGCGGGGGCACGACGAAGGAGGCGCGACTGCTGGTCACCGTCCAGGACGACGGTGTCGGCCTGCCCGAGGACTTCGACCCGCACCGCTCCGGCAACCTGGGGCTGCAGATCGTCCGCACGCTGGTCGAGGGGGAGTTGGGCGGCGCCTTCGACATGGTCCCGGCTCCCGAGCGCGGCACCCGGGTGATCCTGGACATCCCGGTGCCGACGGAGAAGTAGGGGCGGCGGGAGCCGACGGAGCGGGGACGGCAAAAAGCCCCGGACCGACGAGGGTCCGGGGCCAGTGCTCATACGATGCGGGGGAGCATCGGGGGTACTGCGCGCTGCGGCTCGGGGGGCGGGAACTGCGTACTCGCTGTACGCGCCGCCAAGCTCAGGCTGTCAGCAGGGGTGACTGATCAGGCGGAGGCCTGACGAGCCCGGTTGCGGGCGGCACGGCGCTTCATCGCGCGGCGCTCGTCCTCGCTGAGACCACCCCAGACGCCGGAGTCCTGGCCGGACTCGAGCGCCCACTGCAGGCACTGCTCCATGACGGGGCAGCGACGGCAGACGGCCTTGGCTTCCTCGATCTGCAGCAGCGCGGGACCGGTGTTGCCGATGGGGAAGAAGAGCTCGGGGTCTTCCTCGCGGCAAACGGCGCGGTGACGCCAGTCCATGGCTGCTACCTCTCCTTGGTATGACTGTGCAGGGTGCTTGTGAATGTGAACGCTTTCACGAATCCCTCAACAAGGGAAGGGCCTACCGCCGGGTTCCCGGTGTGGTCCTTGGGTTTGAAGAGGGGTTCCGGTGATCTGTGGAGGCCGGTGTTGCGGGCCGTCCCGATCGCCAAGAAGAGACTCGCAAACCTCGGCGAGGGATACAACCCCTTCCGGAAAGTTTTTTTTGATTCTTCGGTGTCGACTAGGTCACAGCCGTACTTCTATGGGGTGGACCCTGGCCTAAACGTTCGACTGAAAGGACTTTTGCCGGTTCTGCTCACACAATCACACGCAGTGCACGGCGTACGCCTGTGAACGTCACGCTCGTCCGCAGCCCCAGATGGTCACCGTCCATCTGGAGGGGCAGCGGCACCTTCGAATGCAAGGTGAAGTCGCTCAGATCGTGCAGTGAGACGGCGTGCTTGCCGCGGGGGCCGCGCTCGGGGGACGAAGTGAGCAACTGGGTGCCATACCGGGCAACCGCGGCCGTCGAGAGCCGGCTGAGGCCGAAGACGTCGAGGCCCGTGTCGAACGAGGCCTCGGGCGACGCGTAGATGGGGCGGTTGCCGAGGAACGTCCAGGGGCAGGTGTTCGAGACTATGGACAGCACCAGGCCGGTGACCGGGTCCTCGCCCGCCCGCTCCAGGGTGATCGTCCCGCTGCGGCGGTGCGGCTCCCCGACGAGCTGGCGCACCACCTGGCGGACGTAGAGGGAGTGGGTGGACTTCTTGCCCTGCTCGCGGTGCTGCTCGACCCGGCCGACCACGCCGGCGTCGAAGCCCAGTCCGGCGTTGAAGGTGAACCAGCGGGACGGCACGGCCTCGTCCGCCGAGCCCGGGGTGCCGGAGGCCAGCCCCAGACCGACGGTCCGTTCGCTGCCCTCGCGCAGCGCGTCCAGCAGGGCGCCGGTGGCCTCGACCGCGTGGTTGGGCAGGCCGAGGGCCCGGGCGAAGACGTTGGTGGACCCGCCGGGGACGACCGCGAGACCCGGCAGGTGCTCCGGATCGGGGCCGGCGTGCAGCAGGCCGTTGACGACCTCGTTCACCGTGCCGTCGCCGCCGAGGGCCACCACGAGTTCGATGTCGTCGCTCTGCGCGGCCTGCCGTCCGAGGTCGCGCGCGTGGCCGCGGTACTCGGTGGTGACCGCCTCCAGCTTCATCTCGCTCGCGAGCGCGTGGATCAGCACGTCGCGCGTACGCGCGCTCGTGGTGGTTGCCGCCGGATTGACCACGAGAAGTGCACGCATGGTGTGCAGGGTACCTACTGGGCGGTACCCCGGCCCAGACCGAGGTGGGGGTCGGGCGGGGGAGCGGGGCGGGACCGGTCCGCGGGCGCCGGCGCAAGGAGGGCTACCCTTCAGGGGTGAGCAGTGAGCAGAACCCCACCCCCGAAGCCGAAGCCGCCGAAGAGGCGGGCCCCCGCCCCGGCCGGCTGACCGCCGCGGCCGCGCTCGCCGCGCTGGAGGGGCTGGCGCTCGTCGCCGGCGGCGCCTGGATGCTCGTGGAGGGGCTCACGGGGCAGCCCGACGACCGGACCTCGGCCGTCACCGGCGGCGTCACCCTGATCGTCCTCGCCCTGCTGCCGCTGCTCGCCGCGCGCGGACTGCTGGGCCGGCGCAGCTGGAGCCGGGGGCCCGCGGTGATCACGCAGATCCTGGCGCTGCCGGTGGCCTACAACCTGCTTCAGGCCGACAGCATCGCCATTCCGGCGGGCATCGTGCTCGCCGTCGTGGCCGTCGCGGCGCTGGTCCTGCTCGTGAACCCCACGACGACCCGGGCCCTCGGCATCCGGGGACCGGGCCGCACCGGGGAGTAACCGGCGCCGGCGGCTACTCCTCGACCAGCAGCTTCTCCCGCAGCTGCGCCAGCGTGCGCGCCAGCAGCCGCGACACGTGCATCTGGGAGATCCCGACCTCCTGCGCGATCTGCGACTGGGTCATGTTGCCGAAGAAGCGCAGCAGCAGGATCCGCTTCTCGCGCGGCGGCAGGTCCTCCAGCAGCGGCTTGAGCGACTCCCGGTACTCGACGCCCTCCAGCGCCTCGTCCTCGGCCCCCAGGGTGTCCGCGACCGCCGGCGACTCGTCGTCGGTGTCCGGGACGTCCAGGGACAGCGTGGAGTACGCGTTGGCGGACTCAAGGCCCTCCAGGACCTCCTCCTCCGAGATCGACAGCTTCTCGGCGAGCTCGTGGACCGTGGGGGAGCGGCCGTGCAGCTGCGAGAGCTCCGCCGTGGCCGTCGTCAGGGCCAGCCGCAGCTCCTGGAGCCGGCGCGGGACGCGCACCGCCCAGCCCTTGTCCCGGAAGTGCCGCTTGATCTCGCCGACGACCGTCGGGGTCGCGTACGTGGAGAACTCCACCCCGCGGTCCGGGTCGAAGCGGTCGACGGACTTGATGAGCCCGATGGTGGCGACCTGCGTGAGGTCGTCCAGGGGCTCGCCGCGGTTGCGGAAGCGCCGCGCGAGGTGCTCGACGAGCGGCAGGTGCATGCGGACCAGCCGGTTGCGCAGCTCCGCGTACTCCGGGGTGTCCTTCGTCAGCGTACGCAGCTCGGTGAACAGGGCGCGCGCCCCGCTGCGGTCCTGCGGGTCGTGCCGCGTGCCCTGCGTGCCGCGCGCGCCCGGCGCCCGGTCCTCGGAGTGTCGCTCGTGCTCGCTCATCGTCCCGCCCGTCGCCCTCTTCCGAGCCTCCGCCTCCGCTCGGCCGGGCGGGGCGGGCGTGCCCCCGGCCCGTCCCGCCGTGGGCGCGCTCCGCACGGCTGCGCTCCCGCTCCCGGCCCCCGCGGGGGTCTCGTCCTGCGGGTGCGGGCGGGCCTGCTCGGGGATGCCGTCGATGCCGTCAACCATGCGTGGGGCCTCGTTCTCCGCACGTGCGCCGTCGGCCGACAGCTCCCGTGTGCCGCGCTCTTCGTCCCGCACCGGCCCGTCCCCGTTCCTCACGTCGGCCCGGGTCCCGCGCCGCGCTGTTTGTAGAGGCTGATCGAAACGGTCTTGTCCTCGTCCACGGCGGAGGAGACCTTGCCCGCGAGAGCGGACAGGACGGTCCAGGCGAAGGTGTCCCGCGAGGGGGCGTGACCGTCCGTGGTCGGCGCCGAGACGGTGACTTCGAGAGAGTCGTCGACGAGGCGGAAGACGCAACTGAGCACCGAGCCGGACACGGCCTGCTGCAGCAGGATCGCGCAGGCCTCGTCCACTGCGATGCGCAGGTCCTCGATCTCGTCGAGGGTGAAGTCCAAACGGGCTGCGAGGCCGGCGGTCGCCGTACGCAGCACCGACAGGTAGGCACCCGCGGCCGGCAGCCGGACTTCCACGAAGTCCTGGGTCGCGGGCTCGCCTGCGATCTGGGACACCCTCACCTCCAAGGTGGTACAAGCGTTACAGGGCCGGGGAACGCCCCCGGGGTAACGCGACGCGTGGTTCAGCGGTGACGTTATCGCGCTCCGAAGCTCTCTGTCCCCGAGACCCCGTCCCCTTGCTGTCACTCATAGTAAACACCCGAACACGCACAGTGGCTAGGGGTTGGGCGGAATCAAATCGGTGGAGCGCGCGCCGGGTTGACGTACCCAGGCGCCGGACGGTCGAACCGTACCCGGGCACAGTCGTGCGAGAGTCACACGAGCACGTGGTCGACGAAGCACCAGCGCCAGTTCTCCCCGGGCTCGAAGGTCCGCATCAAGGGGTGGCCGGTCTCCTTGTGGTGCGCCGTCGCGTGCTGCCTCGGCGAGGAGTCGCAGCAGCCGATGTGGCCACAGGTGAGACACAGCCGCAGCTGCACCGGATCCGTGCCCTCGGCCAGGCATTCCGGACAGGTGTCGCTCAGCGGCTCCGGCTCCGGGTGCGGCAGCGCGTCGGCGTGCGTGCACTGTTTCATGATGGCCAGGTTACGACGGGCGCGCGGCCGACCGCGCGGAGAAAAGGGTGGGCGAGGACCATGGACGTGATGCCGCTGCTGTTGCTGGTGGCGGGCAGCGCCGCGATCGCCGCCGCGGGACGGCGCACCCCGGTACCGGCCCCGCTGCTGCTGGTCGCGGCGGGACTGGCGGTCAGTTACGTCCCCGGGGTGCCCGACTACACCCTCGATCCGCACGTCGTCCTGCCCCTGCTCCTGCCCCCGCTGCTCTACACGGCGGCCACCGACAGCTCCTACCTCGACCTGCGGGCCCAGCTGCGGCCGGTGGCGCTGCTGTCCGTGGGGTACGTGCTCTTCGCCACCTTCGTCGTCGGCTGCGCCGCCTATCTGATCGTGCCCGGGCTGCCGCTGACCGCCGCGCTGGTGCTCGGCGCCGTGGTGGCGCCGCCTGACGCCGTCGCGGCCACGGCGGTCGCGCGCCGGGTGGGACTGCCGTCCCGGATCACCACGATCCTCCAGGGCGAGTCCCTGGTGAACGACGCGACCGCGATCACCGCCTACAAGGTGGCCCTCGCGGCGGCGGTCGGCGAGGGCGCCACCTGGGCCGGCGGTGTCGGCGAGTTCCTGCTCGCCGCGGTCGGCGGCGTCGGTGTCGGGCTGGTGCTGATGGTGCCGATCCACTGGCTGCGCACGCACGTGAAGGAGGCCCTGCTCCAGAACACGCTCTCCCTGCTGATCCCCTTCGTCGCGTACGCGGCCGCCGAGCAGGTGCACGCCTCCGGGGTGCTGGCGGTGGTGGTCGTCGCCCTCTACCTCGGCCACCGCGCGTGGGAGGTCGATTTCGCCACCCGCCTCCAGGAGGAGGCGGTCTGGAAGATGGTCGCCTTCGTCCTGGAGTCGGCCGTGTTCGCCCTGATCGGACTGCAACTGCCCGTCGTCCTCAAGGGCCTCGGGGCGTACGAGGGCCTCGACGCGGCCTGGTACGCGCTCGCCGTCTTCCTGGTCGTCGCCGCGGCCCGGTTCGTGTGGGTGTATCCGGCGACCTTCCTGCCGCGGCTGCTGTCGGCACGCATCCGCGCGCGCGAGGAGGACCCCGGCTGGAAGGGGCCGTTCGTGATCGGCTGGGCCGGCATGCGGGGCGTGGTCTCACTGGCCATCGCCTTCTCCGTCCCGCTCACCGTGCACGGCGGCGCGCCCTTCCCCGAGCGCAACCTCGTCCTGTTCCTGACCTTCACCACGGTCATCGGCACGCTGGTCGTGCAGGGGGTGACCCTGCCCCCGCTGATCCGGGTGCTGAAGTTCCCGGCGCGCGACGTGCAGGCCGAGACGCTCGCGGAGGCCAACGCCCAGGCACAGGCCTCCCGGGCCGCCGAGCAGCGTCTGGACGATCTGCTCACCGACGAGCGCAACGCCCTGCCGGCGCCCCTGGCCGACCGCCTGCGCATGGTCATGGAGCGCCGCCGCAACGCCGTCTGGGAACGCCTCGGCCAGGCCAACCCCGTCACCGGCGAGAGCGTGGACGACACCTACCGGCGGTTGTCCCGGGAGATGATCGGCGCCGAGCGTGAGGTGTTCGTCCGGTTGCGGGACGGCCGCTACATCGACGACGAGATGCTGAGGACGCTGCTGCGCCGCCTGGACCTGGAGGAGGCGGCGGCGTACCGGGAGACGGCGTAGGGCGGCCGGAGCGCCCCCGGCGCGACGGTGCGCCCGTCGTCCGCGCCGTGCGGGAGCGGCGGGCTCCGGGCCCGGCCCGTCGGCCCGCGGGCCGGGCGGGGACGCCCGTCACGGGAAGGGGCGGCCGGTGACGACCGCGGCGAGGGTCGTTCCCCGGGGGAAGGCGCCCTCCTCGGTCAGCGCGAGCAGGCCGTACAGCATCTTGGCGACGTAGACGCGCTCGACGGGCAGGCCGTGACGCCGTTCGAAGTCCTCGGCGAACGAGTCGAGCTCGGGCGTGACGCGGGCGTAGCCGCCGCAGTGGAAGCGCTCGTCGAGGCTCCAGGTGCCGCGGGGCCCGCCGAACGCCCGCTGCTGGAGCCCGCGTACCTCGTCGGCCAGGAAACCGCCCTTGAGCACGGGTATCCCGAGCGTTCGCCGGCCTCGGGGGAGTCCGGCGGCCAGCCCGGCCAGCGTGCCGCCGGTTCCGCAGGCGAGCGCGACGACGTCGGCGTGCCCGGCCAGTTCCTCGCCGAGGGCCCGGCAGCCGCGGACGGCCGCGGCGTTGCTGCCGCCCTCGGGGACGACGACCGCGTCCTCGGCACCGGCCGCCCGCAGCAGGGCCGCCAGGGTCCCGGGCTCGGCCTTGCGGCGGTACGTCGAGCGGTCGGCGAAGTGCAGCCGCATGCCGTCGGCCACGCACCGGGCCAGGGAGGGGTTGAGCGGCCGGTCGGCCAGCTCGTGGCCGCGCACCACGCCGACCGTGGGCAGCCCGAGCAGCCGGCCCGCGGCGGCGGTGGCACGCAGGTGGTTGGAGTACGCGCCCCCGAAGGTGACGACGGTACGGCCGTGCGCCGCGGCGAGGTTGGGCGCGAGTTTGCGCCACTTGTTGCCGACCAGGTCCGGGTGGATCAGGTCGTCGCGCTTCAGCAGCAGCCGTACCCCGCGCCGCTCGAAGCGTTCGTCCACGGCCTCCTGCAACGGTGAGGGCAGCCGGGGGCGCAGGGCGGCGAGGTCGGGCGTGTCGGCGCTGGTCACCCCGCCATTGTCACGCCGCTGCGGGTGCGGCGTCCGCGGTCACTTCAGCCGGTCCCGGATCCGCGCCCGCATCGACGCCATCGTGAACCCCCTCGGGTCCACCTTCCCCGGCTGCCACTCGAGGTGGCCGATGACGGAACGTTCCGTCCATCCGTGGTGGCGGCAGACCGCGGCGGCGGCCCGCTCGATCGCCTCCAGCTGCGCCGCCGGCCAGGGGTCCTCGCCGTCGCCCAGGTTCTCGCACTCGAAGCCGTAGAAGTGCCGGTTGCCGTCGGTGTTCGCCTCGTTGTCCCGGGGCAGCGCCTTCTCCGCGATCACCGCGCGCAGGACGTCGTCGTCGCCGAGCCCGGCGTGGTTGGCCCGGCCGTAGCCGACCAGGTGGACCCTGCCGTCCTTGGTGACGACCCCGTGGCACAGCGGTCCCGGCAGGCCCTCGTAGCCCTTGCGGCAGATGTCGACGGTCCGCGCGCTGCCCCTGGTGACCGTGTGGTGGATCATCACGCCGTGGACGGGGCCCCACGGGCCCTTGTGGTTGCGGTTGTGGTGCCGCCAGTCGCCGACCTCGACGACGGTGAGCCCCTCCGCCTTCAGGGCCTTGAGGAAACTGCTCGCGGACATGGGTGAGGCCATGGCCGGCTCCTTCACGCTGCGCGACGACCGCCGGGCGCGACCGCCTCGTACGGTGCTTGTACCGAAACGGAGCCGCCCCTATGACTTGTTCGGCCCGTGTGCGAGCCGATCCGGACAATCCCGGGGCGACGGCACGGCGCGGCCTCGCGCGCACGGGCGAGCCCTTCTCCCTGCCCCGGCCGGTGAAGGTCCATTCCCGCTCTTTCGGGTAATAGCACCGGCACACTCCGTGATGAAAGCTGGTTCCCGCACATCGATGCCGGGGCGCAGGCGCCCGGCATGACCGGGAGGGCAATTCCTTATGTCGGTAGGCGAAGAGGTCCGCACCGAGCAGACCAGGCCGCAGCAGAGCCTCGGCACGGCGGCCGCGCGGAACCTGGCCACCACGACCAAGTCCGTACCCCAGATGCAGGAGATCAGCTCGCGCTGGCTGCTGCGCACGCTTCCCTGGGTGGACGTCCAAGGCGGCACGTACCGCGTGAACCGACGTCTGACCTTCGCCGTCGGCGACGGCCGGGTGACGTTCGTGAAGACCGGCGACCGCGTCGAGGTCATCCCCGCGGAACTGGGCGAGCTGCCGGCCCTGCGGTCGTACGAGGACGACGAGGTGCTGTCGGAACTCGCCCAGCGCTGCGAGCAGCGGGAGTTCGGCCCGGGCGAGGTGATCGCCTCGTTCGGCGGTCGGGCCGACGAGGTCTACCTGCTGGCGCACGGCAAGGTCGAGAAGATCGGCACCGGTCCGTACGGCGACGACGCGGTCCTCGGAGTCCTCGCCGACGGCGCCTACTTCGGCGACCGGGCGCTGCTCGACGGGGACGCCATCTGGGAGTACACCGCCCGCACGGTGACCGCCTGTACGGTGCTCGTGCTGCCCCGCCAGGAGGTGGAGCGGGTCGCGGCGCGTGCGGACTCCCTGCGCGAGCACCTCCAGCGGCAGCGTTCGATCCCCGAGCAGCGCACCAACAAGCACGGCGAGAAGGCCATCGACCTCGCCGCCGGCCACCGCGGCGAGCCGGACATCCCGCACACCTTCGTCGACTACGAGGCGCGTCCCCGTGAGTACGAACTGAGCGTCGCCCAGACCGTGCTGCGCATCCACTCGCGCGTGGCCGACCTCTACAACCAGCCGATGAACCAGACGGAGCAGCAGATCCGGCTGACGGTGGAGGCGCTGAAGGAGCGCCAGGAGCACGAGCTCATCAACAACCGTGAGTTCGGGCTGCTGCACAACTGCGAGTACGACCAGCGGCTCCAGCCCCACGACGGCGTGCCCGGTCCGGACGACCTGGACGAACTGCTCAGCCGCCGGCGCGGCACCAAGCTGCTCCTGGCCCACCCGCGGGCGATCGCCGCCATCGGACGCGAGCTCAACAAGCGGGGCCTGGTCCCCGAGACGATCGACATCGCCGGCAACCGGATCCCCACCTGGCGCGGTGTGCCCATCTACCCCTGCAACAAGATCCCGGTCACCGAGGCCCGCACGACCTCGATCATCGCGATGCGTACCGGCGAGGCGGACCAGGGGGTCATCGGTCTGCGGGCCACCGGCATTCCGGACGAGATCGAGCCGAGCCTGTCGGTGCGGTTCATGGGCATCAACGAACAGGCCATCATCAAGTACCTGGTCACGGCCTACTACTCGGCCGCCGTCCTCGTGCCCGACGCGCTCGGCGTCCTGGAGAACGTCGAGATCGGCCGCTGGCGGTGACGCCTGTCTCCCGAACGCCGTGTTCCCGCCCGCCCGGGCGGGTACACCCCCGGGGTACGGAGGCGGACACATGGGGGAGGTGAGCCGATGACGGAGGCAGCGCACGGCGCCGCCGAGGCGCCCCGTCCCACCGGAACTCTGGAACGGCACGGCACCATCGGCGGGCAGCGGGCACAGGGGCCGGGCGCGGCCCCCGCGGGGCCCGGTCCGGTGGTGTCCGGCGGCCACGAGGACACGGCGCCCGACGGGCACGAGGCGGTGGAGCTCCTGCACCGGTCGAGGGCCTCGGTCGATCCCGAACTGCGGTCCGCCCTCGCGTCGCTCCCCACCGCCATGCGCCGGGTCGCGCTCTACCACTTCGGCTGGCAGCACGCGGACGGCACACCCGCCTCCGGGAACGCGGGCAAGGCGATCCGTCCCGCCCTCGTCCTCACGTCGGCCGCCGCGCTCGGCGGGGCCGGGGCCCGGGCGGCGGCGGTGCGGGCGGCGGCGGCGGTGGAGCTGGTCCACAACTTCACGCTGCTGCACGACGACGTGATGGACCGGGACGTCACCCGACGCCACCGTCCGACCGCCTGGACCGTGTTCGGCGACGCCGACGCGATCCTCGCGGGGGACGCCCTGCAGGCGCTGGCCCTGCGGCTGCTCGCGACGGACCCGCATCCGGCGGCCGCCGCGGCGGCCGCCCGGCTGGCGGACTGCGTCATCGAGCTGTGCGAGGGGCAGCAGGCGGACACCGCCATGGAGCGGCGCCGCCCCGACGAGGTCACCCTCGCCGAGACGCTCGCGATGGCCGAGGCGAAGACCGGCGCGCTGCTGGGATGCGCCTGCGCGCTCGGCGCGCTGTACGCCGGCGCGCCCGACGAGGACGTCAGGGCGCTGGACGCCTTCGGCCGCGAGGCCGGCCTGGCCTTCCAGCTCATCGACGACGTCATCGGCATATGGGGCGACCCGGGCCGCACCGGGAAACCGGTCGGTGCGGACCTGGCCGCCCGCAAGAAGTCGCTGCCCGTGGTGGCCGCCCTCGTCGACGGCACCCCGGAGGCCGCCGCGCTCGCCGAGCTGTACGCGGAACCGTACGCGGAGGACGAGGAGGACCTGGAACGCACGGCGCTGGCCGTGGAGCGGGCGGGCGGCCGGGACTGGGCGCAGGCCCAGGCGGCCGACCGGATGGCGCGGGCCGTGCAGGAGCTCGCCCGTGCGGTGCCCGAGCCGGAGGCGGCGGGCGGCCTGCTCGCGCTGGCCGAGTTCGTGACCCGGCGCAGCACCTGACGGCCGCGGCAGCGCAAGACCCCGGAGCCCGTACAGGGCCGTTCGGTACCTGACCGCCGTACGGCCGCACCGCCTGGGGCTCCGGTCCGGCGGGCCCCGCACTTCCCCACGGTGTGCGGGGCCCGCCACCCAGGCGTGCCGTTAGGCTCAACAGCCCTACATGCGGCTGCTGTTGAGGCGAGAGGGCGGGCGGGACATGGGTGTGGCGATCCGGACGGCGGGAGAGGACGACCGGGAGCTGGTCGTGCGGCTGCTGGACGAGGCGTTCCAGGACGACCCGGTGAGCGGCTGGGTCTTCCCCGGCGAGGAGTACCGCCGCAGGACCCACCACCGCCTCATGGCCGCCTTCACCGACGCCGTACTCGCGGACGGGTGGATCGACGTCACCGAGGACGGCGCGGCCTGCGCGCTGTGGCTGTCCGTGTCCGTGTCCGGGGACGGGGACGGGCACGAGGGCCCCGCCGGCGACGAGGACGCCGACGGGCCCGCCCAGGTGCGCGAGGCGGTGGACCCGGACAACGAGCGCGTCGAGCAGATAGCCAGGCTGACGGAGGGCGTCCACCCCTCCGGCCGCGCCCACGCGTACCTGTGGATGATCGGCGTGGCCCCCGGACGGCAGGGCGAGGGTCTGGGCACCGCACTCATCGAGTCGGTCCTCGAGCGCTGCGACCGTGAGGGACTGCCGGCCTATCTGGAGGCGAGCAGCGCCCGCAGCCGGGGGCTGTACGAACGCCTCGGCTTCGAGTTCACCGGCCGCGCCCTGGACCTGCCGGACGGCCCCCGGATGTGGCCCATGTGGCGCGAGCCGCGGCAGGAGGCGCGTCGGGCCCCGTCGTCCTAGACCTCCTCCTGGACCTCCGGCGCCACGTTCCGCTCCGCCGGCCCGTCCGGGACGTCCACCGTGGGCGGTACGCCGTTCGGGTGTCCGGCAGGGCCGGGTCCTCCAGGGCCGGCCCGGGCGCCGAGGGCGGACGACGAAGGGGCCCGGCCGCGCATGCGGCAGGGCCCCTCCGGGCTGTCCGTCGGCCTGCGATGGTGCACCGATCGCCGGCGTACGGAGACGTCGGCCGGACGTCAGGCCTTCTTGGTCTCCCAGAAGATCTTGTCGATCTGGGCGATGTAGTCCAGCGCCTTCTGGCCGGTGGCGGGGTCGGTCGACGCCTTGGCGGCCGACAGGGCCTTCAGGGTGTCGTTGACCAGCTGGTGCAGCTCCGGGTACTTCTCGAAGTGCGGGGGCTTGAAGTAGTCGCTCCACAGCACGGAGACGTGGTGCTTCGCGAGCTCGGCGCGCTGCTCCTTGATGACCGTGGCACGCGCCTGGAAGTGCGGGTCGTCGTTGCCGGCCATCTTCTCCTGGACGGCCTTCACCGACTCCGCCTCGATGCGGGCCTGGGCCGGGTCGTACACGCCGCAGGGCAGGTCGCAGTGGGCGCTGACCGTGACCTTGGGGGCAAACAGGCGGGAAAGCATGGAGCGTTCCTTCCTCGTGATCGTCTTCTCAGGGGGGACATTACTCCCTGGGAGGCCCGTTTTCGCGAGTGCCCCCGTGGGCTTAGGACAAAAGTCCGGGGTGAGACTGAGACTGGTGGAGGAAAGACCGGGGAGGTGCCGGGTGATGCCGGAGCTGTCGCAGGAGACCGAGCGGGCGAGAGGGCCGCTGCCGTTCGGGCCGGCCGAGGTGACCGGTCCGTCGATGGTGCCCACGCTGCACCACGGGGACGTGCTCCTCGTGCACTGGGGGGCCAGGGTCAGGCCCGGCGACGTGGTCGTGCTGCGGCATCCCTTCCAGCAGGACCTGCTGGTGGTCAAGCGGGCGGTGGAGCGGCGCGGGGCCGGCTGGTGGGTGCTCGGGGACAACGCCTTCGCCGGCGGCGACAGCACCGACTACGGGGTGGTCCCCGAGGACCTCGTGCTGGGCAGGGTGAGGTTCCGCTACCGGCCGCGGCGGTCCGGTCAGCGCTCGCCGTTCGCCGTGGCCCGCTGGGCCTTCTCGGCACTGAGGCCGGTGCTGTCCGACCGGTCCGCCTCCAGGCGTTTGCGGGCGCGGTAGGCCGCCACGTTGGCGCGGGTGGCGCAGCGGTCGGAGCAGTAGCGCCGGGAGCGGTTGGTGGAGGTGTCCAGGTAGGCGTTGCGGCAGGGGGACGCCTCGCACAGGCCCAGGCGGTCCACGCCGTACTCGGTGAGGTGGAAGGCGAGGCCCATCGCGGCGATGGCCGCGTACCCGGAGGTCGCGTTGGACGGGTGGTCCGCCAGGTGCATGTGCCACAGGGGGCGGCCGTCGTCGTCGCGGTGGTCGTGACCGGAGATCTGCGGGCTCACCGGGAACTCCAGCAGCAGGGAGTTGAGCAGGTCCACGGCGAGCGTCTCGTCGCCCTCGTCGGCCGCCTCGAAGACCGCGCGCAGCCGTCCCCGGACGGAACGGAACCGGGTCACGTCCGAGTCCGTGGCCCGGCGGGCCGCCGACTGGTTGGCGCCGAAGAGCTCGCGGACGGCCTCGACCGAGGTCAGGGAGTCCTGCCCCCGTGCCGGTTCCTCGGTGTTGACGAGACGCACGGCGTAGTCCGAGTAATAGGCCAGTTCCACTTGTAGTCCTTACGAAGGGGCTCTAGGGTCGTGCCTGCGGTCAGGTAACGGCTGATCGTGCCTACAGGGTATTACGCACACCGCCGCGACGGAGGGGTTCGATGACGGATGCGGGGATCACCGCGACCGGTGCCGACTGGAACGCCTGGCAGGAGAGCTGGGACCGGCAGCAGGAGTGGTACATGCCGGACCGCGAGGAACGGTTCCGGATCATGCTCGACATGGTCGAGGCGCTGACCGGCCCCGCGCCGCGGGTGCTCGACCTCGCCTGCGGCACCGGCACCATCACCGCGCGGCTGCTCGCCCGGTTCCCGGACGCCGTCAGCACCGGCGTGGACCTCGACCCCGCGCTCCTCACCATCGCCGAGGGCACCTTCGCGGGCGACGACCGGGTCTCCCTCGTCGCCGCCGACCTCGAGGACCCCGACTGGCCGGCGAAACTGCCGTACGACTCCTACGACGCCGTCCTGACCGCGACGGCCCTGCACTGGTTCCACGCCGAACCCCTCGCTGCCCTCTACGGTCGGGTCGCGGAGCTGGTCCGCGACGGCGGAGTCTTCATGAACGCGGACCGCATGATCGACGAGACCACGCCCCGGATCAACGCGGCCGAGCGCGCGCAGCGGCACGCCCGCATGGACGACGGCAAGCGGGACGGCGCCCTCGACTGGGCCGAATGGTGGCAGCTCGCCGCGAAGGACCCCGTCCTCGCCGAGCCCACGGCCCGGCGCTTCGAGATCTACGGCGAGCACGCCGACGGCGACATGCCCTCGGCGGCCTGGCACGCGCGCGTGCTGCGCGAGAAGGGCTTCGGCGAGGTGCGGCCGGTGTGGTGCTCGCCGTCGGACACGCTGCTGCTGGCGCTGAAGTAGGACCACGCGCCGAGGGGCGGTACGGAGATCCGTACCGCCCCTCGGCATGCGCGTGCGCTCAGAGGACCCTCAGAGGACCTTGGACAGGAACGACTTGGTCCGCTCGTGCTGCGGGTCGGTCAGCACGTCGCGCGGGTTGCCCGACTCGACCACCACGCCGCCGTCCATGAAGACCAGGCTGTCGCCCACCTCGCGGGCGAAGCCCATCTCGTGGGTGACCACGACCATCGTCATGCCGGACTCCGCGAGATCGCGCATGACGTCCAGGACGTCACCGACCAGCTCCGGGTCCAGCGCCGAGGTCGGCTCGTCGAACAGCATCAGCTTCGGGTCCATCGCGAGGGCCCGGGCGATGGCGACGCGCTGCTGCTGGCCGCCGGAGAGCTGCGAGGGGTAGTTGCCGGCCTTGTCGGCCAGGCCCACGCGGTCCAGGAGCTGCATGGCACGCTCCCGGGCCTGCGCCCTGCTGACGCCCTTGACCTGCACCGGCGCCTCCATGACGTTCTCCACGGCCGTCATGTGCGGGAACAGGTTGAAGCGCTGGAAGACCATGCCGATGTCCCGGCGCTTGAGGGCGACCTCGCTGTCCTTGAGCTCGTGGAGCTTGTCGCCCTTCTGGCGGTAGCCGACCAGCTCGCCGTCGACGTACAGACGCCCGGCGTTGATCTTCTCGAGGTGGTTGATACACCTGAGGAAGGTGGACTTGCCGGAGCCGGAGGGGCCGATGAGGCAGAACACCTCGCCCTGCTTCACCTCCAGGTCGATGCCCTTGAGGACCTCGACCGCGCCGAAGGACTTGTGGACGCCCTCGGCCTTGACCATGGCGTGGGAGGACTGCTTCATGCCGCGGCTCCCTTCGGGCGGCGCGTGGGCAGGACCGCGGCCTTGAAGCGCTGCAGCGGAGTCGGCGGCAGGGAGCGGCTCGACCCGCGGGCGTAGTAGCGCTCGACGTAGTACTGACCGACGCTCAGGATCGAGGTCATGATCAGGTACCAGGCGGCGGCCAGGAAGTACATCTCGACCGGGGAACCGGCGTTCTGGCCGATGTCCTGGGACTGCTTGAACAGGTCGTAGAACTGCACCGCCGAGACGAGCGAGGTCGTCTTCAGCATGTTGATGACCTCGTTGCCCGTCGGCGGCACGATGACCCGCATCGCCTGCGGGATCACGATCCGGCGGAGCGTCTTGGTGTGGCTCATGCCCAGGGCGTGCGACGCCTCGGTCTGCCCCTCGTCGACCGAGAGGAGACCGGCCCGGCAGATCTCGGCCATGTACGCGGCCTCGTTGAGACCCAGGCCGAGCAGCGCCGTCAGCAGCGGCGTCATGAAGGACGACCAGTAGTCCTTGTAGATCGGGCCCAGGTTGATGTACTCGAAGACCAGGCCCAGGTTGAACCAGACGAAGAGCTGGACCAGGACCGGGGTGCCGCGGAAGAACCAGATGTAGAACCACGCCACCGACGAGGTCACCGGGTTCTTCGACAGCCTCATCACGGCGAGCAGGATGCCGCCGGCGATGCCGATCACCATCGAGAGCACCGTGAGGACCAGGGTGTTCCAGACGCCGTCGAGGATGCGGTCGTCGAAGAAGTACTCGGGGATCGCGCCCCAGTTGATCTTGCCTTGCGCGAAGGCGTAGACGACCGAGGCCAGGAGGGCGAGCACGACGACCGCGGACACGTACCGCCCCGGGTGCCGGACCGGAACGGCCTTGATGGCCTCCGGTCCGGCGGGCGGCCTCGCGTCGGGACCGGTCGTCTTGTTGACGTCAACAGTCACGGATGGAGCCTTTCAGAGCCGCGTCTCAGAGCCGCGTCGAACGGGACGGTTCAGGAGCCGCCGTTGATCTTGGCCTCGGTGATCGCGCCGTCCGCGACACCCCACTTGTCGATGATCTTCTTGTACTCGCCGCTGTCGATGACGGCCTGCACGGCCGCCTGGAGCGCGTCGCGCAGCTGGGTGTTGTCCTTGGCGACGGCGATGCCGTACGGGCCCGCCTCGACCTGGTCGCCGACGATCTCGAAGTACTTGCCGCCGCCGGAGTTCTTCACCGAGTACGCGGCGATCGGGAAGTCGGCGGAGACGACGTCCGCGCCCTTGGAGCGCATCCGGGTCTCGGCCTCGGGGTTGGTCGCGAAGTCCTCGATCTTCAGGGTCTTCTCGCCGGCCTTCTCGCACTTCTGCGCCTGTTCCTTGGCGAGGTCGTGGGAGAAGGTGTTGCGCTGGACCGCCATGGTCTTGCCGCACAGGTCGTCCCAGGTCTTGATGCCCTGGTCGTCGCCCTTGTTGGTGTAGAGCGAGACGCCCGCGGTGAAGTAGTCGACGAAGTCGACACCGGCGCCGACCTTCTTGCCGGTGTCTTCGTCGATGCCCTCCTGCCGCTCCTTGGTGTCGGTCATGGCCGACATGGCGATGTCGTAGCGCTTGGACGCGAGGCCGCCGACGAGGGTGTCGAACGTGGCGTTCTGGAACTCGAACTTCACGCCGAGCTGCTTGCCCATGGCGGCCGCGAGGTCGGGGTCGATGCCGGCCGTCCTGCCGGAGTCGTCCTTGAACTCGACCGGAGCGTAGGCGATGTCGGATCCGACCCGGATGACGCCCTTGTCGCGTATTGCCTGCGGCAGCTTTTCGGCCAGCGGGGCGTTCGAGGCGGACTGGCTGTCGCCGCCACCGTCGTTCTTCTTGGTCTGGTCGCCGCATCCGGTGAGCAGCAGAGCGCCTGCGACCGCGATCGCACCGACCGCTGCTAGCCGGGACTGCGCGGCGGTCGTACGACGGGTGGAGCTTGCGGTCATGGTGGTTCCTCCGGCGGATGATGGAGTTGCCGATGGGACGGGACGCCGGCCGGGGACCGACAGACGCCGTGGGTCGACGAGAGCACACACCTTCGAGTGCCGCGACCTCGTGTGATTACGGCATCTTGCCATTCGGACTCGTCCATCCAGGGGAGTCGTCATGTCAAAATCGGATAACGGGTGACCCCCCGAACTGCACCAGGTCGGTACATCACGACCGAACCTTTACGGGAATCGGCCCTTCCAGCCGGAAGATCTTCGGTATTTCTCGATATGCGGACACGGTTCGCGACTATGCGCCCCTGTCGAGGTGTCGCCTTCCGGGATTGTCAAGAGGCTCCGGGAAGTTGACCGGATACCTCGCTATGAGTCATGTCACCGGCATGCGACGTGCGGGGTCCGGCATGTGAGCTCGCCCTTATCGGACTCGTCGCGGGAGGCGTCCGTCGGGTAAGAAGGTTCTTTACACCCCTCATCAGGGGCTCAGGGCGCGTGTGCGGCGCGCCCGTCGCGCAGGGACCCGTGCGCACCAACGTGCCCATGTCCCCGTGCGGTGCCCGCCCGCTCCTCACCAGGAGCGGACAAACCCTCAAACCATGAACACTTAAGGGGTAAGACAAAGTGGCAGCGGAGATCGTCAATCCTCGCAGCGACAGTGACGTCGGTACGGACCAGGAGGCCGGGGCCGAGCCCCTCGACCCCTTCGACCCGGCGTTCGCGCTGCACCGCGGCGGCAAGATGGCCGTGCAGGCCACCGTGCCGATCCGCGACAAGGACGACCTGTCCCTGGCGTACACGCCCGGCGTCGCGAAAGTGTGCAGCGCGATCGCCGAGCAGCCCGACCTCGTGCACGACTACACCTGGAAGTCCTCGGTCGTGGCGGTCGTGACGGACGGTACGGCGGTTCTGGGACTCGGGGACATCGGGCCCGAGGCCTCCCTTCCGGTGATGGAAGGGAAGGCGATCCTCTTCAAGCAGTTCGGCGGTGTGGACGCGGTTCCGATCGCGCTGGACTGCACGGACGCCGACGAGATCGTCGAGACGGTGGTGCGCCTCGCGCCCTCGTTCGGCGGAGTCAACCTGGAGGACATCTCGGCGCCGCGGTGCTTCGAGATCGAGCGCAGGCTCCAGGAGCGCCTCGACATCCCGATCTTCCACGACGACCAGCACGGCACGGCGGTCGTGACGCTGGCGGCGCTGCGGAACGCCGCGCGGCTGAGCGGGCGGACGCTGGGTGAGCTGCGGGCGGTGATCTCGGGCGCGGGCGCGGCCGGTGTCGCCATCGCCAAGATGCTGGTCGAGGCCGGCATCGGGGACGTCGCGGTCGCCGACCGCAAGGGTGTCGTCTCGGCGGACCGGGGCGACCTGACGCCGGTGAAGCAGGAGCTGGCCTCCTTCACCAACAAGGCCGGGCTCTCCGGCTCGCTGGAGGACGCCCTCGCGGGCGCCGACGTCTTCATCGGCGTCTCCGGCGGCACGGTGCCCGAGACGGCGGTGGCCTCGATGGCGAAGGGCGCGTTCGTCTTCGCCATGGCCAACCCGAACCCCGAGGTGCACCCGGAGGTCGCCCACAAGTACGCGGCGGTCGTGGCGACGGGACGGTCGGACTTCCCGAACCAGATCAACAACGTGCTGGCGTTCCCGGGCATCTTCGCGGGCGCGCTGCAGGTGCGGGCGTCGCGGATCACCGAGGGCATGAAGCTCGCGGCCGCGGAGGCGCTGGCCTCCGTCGTGGGCGACGACCTCGCGGCGGACTACGTCATCCCGTCCCCGTTCGACGAGCGCGTCGCACCGGCCGTCACGGCGGCGGTGGCGGCGGCGGCCCGCGCGGAGGGTGTCGCACGCCGGTGACGGTGTGATGCGTGTGCGGTGAACGGCCTCGTCCTCGGTGGGCGGGGCCGTTCGCTGTCGGGCGGGTGCGCGGGGGTGTGCGGTGCCGGTGCCGGGCGGGGTGACCGTCCGCAGTCCGCGTGGCGGTGTGGCAAGAGGGCGTGTGTCACAGGGCGGCGTGGTTCCGGTCGGCGGAGGCGGAACCTATCGTCAAGGTCATGTTCGCTGCCTACGCCGCCCGAATCGACCGCGACCAGCCGCTGAACGGACTGGAGCTGGGGGAGCGCCCGGCCCCCGAGGCCCGTCCCGGCTGGAGCGTCGTCGATGTGCGGGCCGCCTCCCTCAACCACCACGACCTGTGGTCCCTGCGCGGTGTCGGCCTTCCGGAGGACCGGCTGCCGATGATCCTCGGCTGCGACGCCGCCGGTGTCGACGCCGACGGCAACGAGGTCGTCCTGCACTCCGTGATCGGCCAGACGGGCCACGGGGTCGGACCCGAGGAGCCCCGCTCCATCCTCACCGAGCGCTACCCGGGGACGTTCGCCGAGCAGGTCGCCGTGCCGACCTGGAACATCCTGCCGAAGCCGAAGGAGCTCTCCTTCGAGGAGGCCGCCTGCCTGCCCACCGCCTGGCTGACGGCCTACCGGATGCTGTTCACCAACGCCGGGGTGCGCCCCGGTGACTCGGTGCTGGTGCAGGGCGCCGGCGGCGGGGTCGCCACGGCCGCGATCGTGCTCGGCAAGGCCGCCGGGCTGCGGGTCTTCGCCACCAGCCGGGACGAGGCCAAGCGGAAGCGGGCCCTGGAGCTGGGCGCCGTGGAGGCCGTCGAGCCCGGGGCGCGGCTGCCGCAGCGGGTCGACGCCGTCATCGAGACCGTGGGCGCCGCGACCTGGTCCCACTCGGTGAAGTCGCTGCGGCCCGGGGGCACGCTCGTCATCTCCGGCGCCACCAGCGGCGACCGGCCCTCCCACGCCGAGCTGACCCGGATCTTCTTCCTGGAGCTCAAGGTCGTCGGTTCCACGATGGGCACCAAGGACGAGCTGGAGGACCTGCTGTCCTTCTGCGCCGCCACCGGTGTCCGTCCGGTCATCGACGAGGTGCTCCCGCTGGACCGGGCCCGGGAGGGCTTCGAGCGGATGGCGTCCGGCGAGCTGTTCGGCAAGATCGTGCTCAACGCGTCCTGAGCCCTCCTTCCTCCCGAACGTCCGCGGCGGGTCCGGTTCCTCCGGGCCCGCCGTTCGCTTTCCCGCCCCTCGCGATCCAGTTGTCAACTGGGGTTGACGACACCGGTCGTGTCAACCTAAGTTGACTTTATGAGCGAAGCAACGGATCTCGCCGCGCGTGCGGGCGACCGCGACCCGCGAGTCGGGCTGCGGGCCGTCGCCGCACTGCGACGGCTGCTGGAGCAACTGGAGGCGGTGCAGGTGCGCAGCGCGCGTCATCAGGGCTGGTCGTGGCAGGAGATCGCCACGGAGCTCGGGGTCAGCAGGCAGGCCGTGCACAAGAAGTACGGGAGGCATTGATGTTCGAGCGGTTCACGAAGAACGCCCGCGCCGTGGTCCAGGGCGCCGTCGAGCACGCCGAACGGACACGCGCGGGGAGCGTCGGCGCCGAGCACCTGCTGCTCGCCCTGCTGGACCGTGAGGGGAGCCGTGCCTCCTTCGCGCTGACGGCGCTCGGGGGAGGCGAGGGCCGGGAGTCGGTGCGCCGGGCCCTGGAGGAGGCGCGGCGGCGCGCCGGTCTCTCGCAGGCCGAGGCCGACGCCCTCGCCGGGCTGGGCATCGACGTCACGGAAGTCGTCGCCCGGGTGGAGGAGACCCACGGCGTCGGTGCCATGTCCGGCGGGTGGTCGGGCCGGCGCTCGCGGTCGGGGCGCCCCGGCTTCGGCCGGGACGCCAAGGACGTCCTGGAGAAGTCCCTGCGGATGGCCCTCGCCCGGCGCGAACGGCACATCGGGGACGAGCACCTGCTGCTCGCCCTCACCGTCCGCCCGGGAGTGCCCGCCGAAGTGCTCGCCGACCACGGCGTGACCCACGATTCGCTGACCCGGGTGCTCGGCGGTGCGGGGGAGGCCTGCGCCTGACCCGGACGGACGGGTCCTGTGGCACGGGCAGGGGAGGGCGCCGCCCCTGCCCTCGCCGGGGGGTCAGTCCTTCGGTGCCCGCAGTATCGCCCCGATGCGGGCCGCCGCGGCCGACAGCTCGTCCCGGGCGTCCCGGAGCTGGTCGGCCGTGACGCCGTGGTCGCGGGCCGCGTCGCGGATGCCGTCCCGGAAGCGGTCCAGCAGCCGGTCCAGATCGCGTGCCGGGTCGCCGGTGGACTCCGCGGTGTCCCCGTGGGCCCACGCCGGCTCGTACCCCGCCGGGAAGTCCGCGGGGGTGCGGGAGTGGTCCGGCCGGGAGGCGGACGTGCCGGTGCCGGTGCCGGTGCGGCCGAAGCCCCAGTCCCTGCCGAGGTCCTTCCCGAAGTCCTTGCCGAACTCGCCGACCTCCTTGAGCAGTTCGCCCAGGCCCTCGCGCAGTCCGGTCGGCCAGTCGCCCCGCGAGAAGTGGTCCTGCATCTGCTCCTGGACCCGGTGGGCGATGCGCTGCACCTCCTCCTGCGCCTGGGCGCGGGCCCGCTCCTGCGCCTCCTTGGCCTGGCGGCGGGCCCGCTGGGCCTCGTCACGGGCGCGGCGGCTCTCGTCCTTGGCGCGGCGGGCCTGTTCCTTCCACTCCTGCTTGACCCGGCGCATCTCCTCCTTGGCCAGGCGCCACGCCTCCTTGTCCCCGAAGTCCGCGGTGTCGCCGAGGTCCCCGGCCCCTTCGGCCCAGGTGCCCGAGCCGGTGCCGCGGCGGGCCTCGCCGGCCGCCGCCCGCATCTCGCGGCGCAGGTCACCGGCCGCGCCGCGCACGTCGGCCCGGATCTCGGCCGCGAGCTCGGCGACCGAGTCACGGATCTCCAGCTCCAGGTCGGCCAGCTCGCCGCTGCGGTCGGCCAGCTCGGCGCGGCCCGCGTCGGTGATGGCGTACACCTTGCGGCCGCCCTCGGTGGTGTGGGTGACCAGGCCCTCGGCCTCCAGCTTGGCCAGGCGCGGGTACACCGTGCCCGCCGACGGCGCGTAGAGGCCCTGGAAGCGTTCCTCGAGGAGCCGGATCACCTCGTAGCCGTGGCGCGGGGCCTCGTCGAGCAGCTTCAGGAGGTACAGGCGGAGGCGGCCGTGGGCGAAGACGGGGGGCATGTCAGAGCACCTTCTTGTCGGTCGTGCCGTCGGCCGGGGCGCCGGGGACGCCGTCGTCCCGGCCGGAAGCGGAATGGTCCCCCGAGTCGCCCTGCGGACCGCCCGCCGGGCCGGTGTTCTCCGGCGCCGGCTCCCACGGCGTCTCCTCCGCCGGCGGCCGGCGCAGCAGGGCGATCGAGCCGGAGACCGTCGTGGCCTTCAGCCGGCCGTTGCCCGCGCCGAGCCGGCCGGTGATCCGCTTGGCGCCCCACTGGCCGGTCACCCGGAGGTCCTCGAAGGCGCTGGAGAGCGTACCGCCGGCGGTGTTCGCCTCCACCTGGGCGTCGGCCGGCTGGGGCAGCCGGATGGCGATCTCGCCCGAGACGCCGGTGAGGCTGATGTCGGTGGGCCCGCCGGCCGGGTCGAGGTCGACGATCATCGAACCGCTCACCGAGTCCGCCTTGACGGACGAACCGGCCTCCACCACGGTCAGGTCCCCGGAGACGGAGTTGAAGCGGAGCTCCCCGGTGAGCGCCTGGGCCTCCAGGCTGCCCGAGACCGTGGTCGCGCGCACCGGTCCCGTGAGGCCCACCAGCGTGGTGTCCCCGGTGACGCCTCTCACCTCCGTGCGGCCGTCGACGCCGGAGACGACGGCCGCGGCACCGACGACGCCCACCTCCACGCGGGTGCGGGAGGGGACGGTCAGGGAGACCACCGCGCGGCGGCGCCGGCTCTTGCGGTCGAGCCACGTGAGGAACTCCTTCCAGGGCAGGTCCTCGTAGGCCACCGTGAGCGTGCCGTCCTGGTGGGTCACGATCAGGGGCGGGCCCTCGATCTCGGACACCTCCAGGCGGGCGGAACCTTCGTCCGTGCCCACGACGTTCACCGTTCCGTTGACGATGCGCACCTGGAGCTCGCTCACGGACTCGTCGAAGGTGAGCTTCTCGGGCTCCGCGACGGACCACTCGGACATGGTGCAGACCTCCCGACCGAACGCGCCATATCGCGTCCCTCGTTAGTCACGATATATCTCGGTTAGGGAAAGTCAAGACACCCTTTCCGGTGAACGACGATCACCGGAAGACCGGCACGGGTCCGGTGCGCGGGCACGCCGAAAGGGGCGCCGCCTCCGCCCTGGGTCAGATGTTCTGTCGCGGCGGCACACCGCCGCACCGGCGCGCTGCCGTGTCGGCGTACCGCCGTACTGGCGCGCTGCCGTACCGAGCCGGTCGGGGTGCGCGCCGGCCGGGTCACGTCCGTACAGCCGGAATCCTGTGCGGCCCGCGCTCACGTGCGTGACCCGCTCTCGCGCCCCTCACGCGCGGAAGCCGCTCCCCCCGGGGGTACTCCCGGTGCCGCGCGGCCCCGGCTGCTCGCCGACTACTCGTCGTCGTCCTCGTCGTCCAGCCGCGCCAGCCACGTCGCCAGCCGCTCCACCGGCACCTCGAAGTCCGGATTGAGGTCGACGAAGGTCCGCAGCTGCTCGGCGAGCCACTCGAAGGTGACCTCTTCCTCGCCGCGCCGCTTCTCCAGTTCCTCGATGCCGCGGTCGGTGAAGTACAACGTGCTCTCCGTCGGATGGGTCGACTGGGTCGAACGGGTCGGATATCGGGTGTCGGTACCAGGATAGGGGCGGTCGGCGGCCGCCCGTCCCGCCGTGGGCGGGAGCACGCGGAGGGGCCCGTCCCGCGTTCGACGAACGCGGGACGGGCCCCTCCGCATCAGGCCGGTCCGGGGGATCAGGCCTCGAACACCTCACGCACCAGCTGCTCCTGCTCGGCCTGGTGCCGCTTGGCGGAACCCACGGCCGGGGACGAGCTGTGCGGACGCGAGATGCGGCGCAGGCGCTCGCCGTGCGGGACGTCGGCGCCGACCGCCAGGTCCAGGTGGTCGATCAGGTTGAGCGCGATGAACGGCCAGGCACCCTGGTTCGCCGGCTCCTCCTGGGCCCACAGGTACTTCTCGGCGTTCGGGTACTTGGCGATCTCCGCCTGGAGCTCGGCACCCGGCAGCGGGTACAGGCGCTCGATGCGGATGATGGCCGTGTCCGTCACGCCGCGCTTCTTCCGCTCGGCCTCGAGGTCGTAGTAGACCTTGCCGGCGCAGAAGACGACCTTCTTGACCGCGGACGCCTCGACCGAGTCGTCGCCGATGACCGGCTGGAAGCGGCCCGTCGTGAACTCCTCCGCCTTCGAGGCCGCCGCCTTCAGGCGCAGCATCGACTTCGGGGTGAAGACGACCAGCGGCTTGTGGTGCGGGTTGTGCACCTGCCACCGCAGGAGGTGGAAGTAGTTCGCCGGCGACGTCGGCATCGCGACCGTCATGTTGTTCTGCGCGCACAGCTGGAGGAAGCGCTCCGGGCGGGCCGAGGAGTGGTCCGGGCCCTGGCCCTCGTAGCCGTGGGGGAGGAGGAGGACCACACCGGAGGTCTGGTTCCACTTCTGCTCCGCCGACGAGATGAACTCGTCCACGACCGTCTGCGCGCCGTTGACGAAGTCGCCGAACTGCGCCTCCCACATGACCAGGGCCTCGGGACGGGCCAGCGAGTAGCCGTACTCGAAGCCCATCGCCGCGTACTCGGACAGCAGGGAGTTGTAGACGTTGTACCGGGCCTGGTCCTCGGCCAGGTACAGCAGCGGCGTGAACTCGTTGCCCGTCTCGCGGTCGATGATGACCGCGTGCCGCTGGCCGAAGGTGCCGCGCTGCGAGTCCTGGCCCGCCAGGCGCACCGGCACGCCCTCCAGCAGGAGGGAGCCGACGGCGAGGGTCTCGCCCATGCCCCAGTCGATCGTGCCGTCCTCGACCATGGCCGCCCGGCGCTGCAGCTGCGGCAGCAGGCGCGGGTGGACGGTGACGTGGTCGGGGATGTTGACCTGGGACTCGGCGATCCGCTTGACGACCTCGGCGGAGACCGCGGTGTTCACGGAGACCGGGAACTCGGCCTGCGGGTCGGAGGGCGCGGCGGCCGAGGGCTGCGAGGTGGCCTCGCGGACCTCGGTGAAGACCTTCTCCAGCTGGCCCTGGTAGTCCTGCAGCGCCTGCTCGGCCTCCTCCAGGGTGATGTCGCCGCGGCCGATCAGGGACTCGGTGTACAGCTTGCGCACCGAGCGCTTGCGGTCGATCAGGTCGTACATCAGCGGCTGGGTGAAGGCCGGGTTGTCGGACTCGTTGTGACCGCGGCGGCGGTAGCAGATGAGGTCGATCACCACGTCCTTGTTGAACGCCTGGCGGAACTCGAAGGCCAGGCGCGCGACGCGCACGACGGCCTCCGGGTCGTCGCCGTTCACGTGGAAGATCGGGGCCTCGATCATGCGGGCCACGTCCGTCGCGTACATGGAGGAACGCGAGGACTCGGGGGCCGCGGTGAAGCCGACCTGGTTGTTGATGACGATGTGGACCGTGCCGCCGGTGCGGTAGCCGCGCAGCTGCGACATGTTCAGGGTCTCGGCCACCACGCCCTGGCCCGCGAAGGCCGCGTCGCCGTGGATCGCCACCGGCAGGACGGTGAAGTCCGTGCCGCCCTTGTTGATGATGTCCTGCTTGGCGCGCGCGACGCCCTCCAGGACCGGGTCCACCGCCTCCAGGTGCGAGGGGTTGGCCACCAGCGAGACGCGGATCTGGTCGCCGTCCAGGCCGGTGAAGGTGCCCTCGGCGCCCAGGTGGTACTTCACGTCGCCGGAGCCGTGCATCGACTTCGGGTCGAGGTTGCCCTCGAACTCGCGGAAGATCTGCGCGTACGACTTGCCGACCACGTTGGCCAGCACGTTCAGCCGGCCGCGGTGGGCCATGCCGATGACGACCTCGTCGAGGCGGGACTCGGCGGCCGAGTCCAGTACGGCGTCCAGCAGCGGGATGACGGACTCGCCGCCCTCCAGGGAGAACCGCTTCTGGCCGACGTACTTGGTCTGCAGGAAGGTCTCGAAGGCCTCCGCCGCGTTCAGCCGGCGCAGGATGCGCAGCTGCTCCTCGCGCTCCGGCTTGGAGTGCGGGCGCTCCACGCGGTCCTGGATCCACTTGCGCTGCTTGGGGTCCTGGATGTGCATGAACTCGATGCCGGTGGTGCGGCAGTACGAGTCGCGCAGCACGCCGAGGATGTCGCGCAGCTTCATCATCGACTTGCCGGCGAAGCCGCCGACGGCGAACTCGCGCTCCAGGTCCCACAGGGTGAGCCCGTGCTCGGTGATGTCCAGGTCGGGGTGCTTGCGCTGCTGGTACTCCAGCGGGTCGGTGTCGGCCATGACGTGGCCGCGGACCCGGTAGGAGTGGATCAGCTCGAAGACGCGGGCGGCCTTGGTGACGTCGTCGTCGTGGCTGGCGTCGATGTCCTTGAGCCAGCGGACCGGCTCGTAGGGGATGCGCAGCGCCTCGAAGATCTCGTCGTAGAAGCCGTTCTCGCCGAGGAGGAGGTTGGCGACCTGGCGCAGGAACTCGCCGGAGGCGGCGCCCTGGATGACCCGGTGGTCGTAGGTCGACGTGAGCGTCATGACCTTCGAGACGCCGAGCTTGTTCAGGGTGTCCTGGCTGGTGCCCTGGAACTCCGCCGGGTAGTCCATGGAGCCGACGCCCATGATCACCGACTGGCCGGGCATCAGGCGCGGCACGGAGTGCACGGTGCCGAGGCCGCCGGGGTTGGTCAGGGAGACCGTGACGCCGGTGAAGTCGTCCATCGTCAGCTTGCCGTCGCGGGCGCGGCGGACGATGTCCTCGTAGGCCTGCCAGAACTCGAAGAAGTTCATGGTCTCGGCCTTCTTGATCGCCGCGACGACCAGCTGGCGGTCGCCGTTGGGCTTGACCAGGTCGATGGCGAGGCCGAGGTTGACGTGCGGCGGCTTGATGAGCGTCGGCTTGCCGTCCTTCTCGCCGAACGCGTAGTTCATCGCCGGCATGGCCTTGATGGCCTGCACCATCGCGTAGCCGATCAGGTGCGTGAAGGAGATCTTCCCGCCCCGGGCGCGCTTGAGGTGGTTGTTGATGACGATGCGGTTGTCGAACAGCAGCTTCACCGGGACGGCGCGCACGGACGTGGCCGTGGGCAGCTCCAGGGAGGCGTTCATGTTCTTGGCGACCGCGGCGGCCGGGCCGCGCAGCGTCACCAGCTCGGGGCCCTCGGGCGCCTCCTTGGCGGGCTCGGCCTTCGGCTGCGGCTTCGCGGCCTGCTGGGCGGCGGGCTTCGCGGCCGGGGCGGCGGGGGCCGCGGCGGCGGGCTTCGCGGGGGCGGCGGGCGGCTGGGGAGCCGCCGGCGCCTGGGCCGGGGCGGGCTGCGCGGGAGCGGCCGGGGCGGGAGCCTGTGCCTGGGGGCGCCGGGGGCGGCCTGCGGCGCGCTCGTGTCCGTGGCCGTCGCGGAGCCGGACGCGGCCTGGGCGGCGGGCGCCCCGGGCTTGTAGTCGGCGAAGAAGTCCCACCAGGCACGATCCACGGAGTTCGGGTCCTGGAGGTACTGCTGATAGATCTCGTCGACGAGCCACTCGTTGGCACCGAAGGCCGCGGCGGGGTTCTTGCCCGCTTGGTCGGTGTCGGTCGAGATGCTCGAGTTACTGGGGGACTGTGGCGACACGGCGAGAACCGCCCTCTTCCGCTTCACAAGGTGGTGGACAGCGGGAATCAAGGCTACGCCTCCCCGGACCGGAAGGTCAGACCGGGCCGGTTCAACGTCGTGCAAGTCACATTGCGGAGCGTGTTTCGGCGCTGGAAATGGCGGGAAACAAGCGAAGTTCTGTTGCGTCAGGGAAGGGGAGACCGGGGCCCGGCGCGAAGAAGGCGCGGGCCTGTGCCTGATCACACGTGTCCACCGGCGCGAACGCCCGTGGATCTTGGTGTTCCGTTTCGAACCCTACGTCAACTCGACGCCGACGGCAGGCCCGGAAGGGTGATGAGGATCCGGCAGCCCCGCTCGGATTCGGCCACACCGATCCGGCCGCCGTGCAGATCCACCGCCCAGCGGGCGATCGCCAGGCCGAGCCCGGTGCCGCCGTCGCTGCCCGGGCCGTGCGGCCGGGACACCGAACCCCGGTTGAACCGCTCGAACACCCGTCGCCACTCCGACCGCGGGATGCCGGGCCCCTCGTCCAGGACCTCCAGCTCGAGGGACTCCGGCTGTGCCCCGGCCCGCGCCCTGACCGTCACCCGGCCGTGCGGCGGGCTGTGCTTGACCGCGTTGTCGATGAGGTTGGCGACCACCTGGTGGATGCGCTCGGGGTCGGCGTGGGCGGTCAGGCCGGCCGGGAACACGTCGAGGGCCAGGTGCACGTCGGTGCGCGTGTGGCTGCCGGACCCGGAGGCGATGCCCGCGCGCGCCGACGCGACCATGTTGGCCTCCTTCAGCACGCCCGCCAGATACGGCCACACCTCGAAACGCCGCTTCTTCAGCGGGACGACGCCGTTGTCCAGGCGGGACAGGTCCAGCAGCGTCTCCACCAGCCGGCCGAGCCGCTCCGTCTGCTTGAGCGCGGTCCGCATGGTCTCCGGGTCGGCCTCGGTGACGCCGTCGACGATGTTCTCCAGCACCGCGCGCAGGCCCGCGATGGGCGTGCGCAGCTCGTGCGAGACGTTCGCCACCAGCTCCTTGCGCTGGAGGTCCTGGGCCTCCAGGTCGTCGGCCATGCGGTTGATCGTGACGGCCAGGTCGCCCAGCTCGTCGCGGCGGTTCTCGCGCACCCGGCGCGTGTAGTCGCCGTGCGAGATGGACCGGGTCACGGCGTTCATCTCGTCCAGCGGCGCGGTCAGCGAGTGCGCCACGAACTGCGTGATCAGCAGCGTGGCGATCATCGAGAAGACCGTGATGAAGCGCAGCTCCGTCTTGGTGTGCACCGCGATCACCGACAGACCGGTGGTGATGAGCACCGACGTGACGACCAGCGCGCCCAGCTTGGTCTTGATCGAGAACGGGCGTACGCCGCCCCAGGGTTCCCCGGGGCTCCTCCGTGCGGCTTCCCGTCCCTCGCTCATGGCGTCGGCGTCTCCAGCGCGTAGCCCACGCCGTGCACGGTGCGGATGCGCTCGGCCCCGATCTTGCGGCGCAGCGCCTTGATGTGGCTGTCGACGGTCCGGGTGCCGGAGGCGTCCGCCCAGTCCCAGACCTCGGCCAGCAGCTGCTCGCGGGAGAGCACCGCGCGCGGGGTGTTCGCCAGGCACACCAGCAGGTCGAACTCGGTGGGCGTCAGGTGGACGTCCTCGCTGCGCACCCGCACCCGGCGCTGCGCGTGGTCGATCTCCAGTTCGCCCAGGCGCAGGATGCCGCTGCGCGGCGTCGAGGCGGCCACGACGGCCCGCTCCACCCGGCGCAGCAGCACGTGCACGCGGGCGGCCAGCTCGCGCATCGAGAACGGCTTGGTCATGTAGTCGTCGGCGCCCACGCCGAGGCCGACCAGCATGTCCGTCTCGTCGTCACGCGCGGTGAGCATCAGCACCGGCACCGGCCGCTGGGCCTGCACGCGCCGGCAGACCTCCAGGCCGTCGAAGCCGGGCAGCATGACGTCGAGGATCAGCAGGTCGGGCTGCCAGGCCTCGGCCGTGTCGACGGCGGCCGGGCCGTCGCCCGCCGTTTGCACCAGGAACCCCTCGGCGCGCAGGCGGGTCGCGATGGCGTCCACGATCGTCTGGTCGTCCTCGACCACCAGCACCCGGCGCTGTGCGCCCTGGGTCGCCGTCGCCGTGCCGTTGTGGGAGGTCTGTGTCTGCTCCATCGCCCGCCCCTGAGGTGTGCTTTCCGGAATCCGTGGGGTGATCCCATGACTGCGCTCGACGCCTGGATGATCCGCGTCAGGTCAGCAGCGTACGGGGATGCACCGCGGCTTTGCTATCCAGGCCCGACGCCGAGGTGGACGACGTCCGGAACGCCCCGGGCAACGGGGATCTCTTCGGTACGCACCTGCTGGAACCCGGCATTACGCAAGGTTTCTTCGAATTCCGGAGAGGGCTGCGCGGACCATACGGCGAGTACCCCGCCGGGTCTCAACACCCTTGCGCAGCCAGCGAGTCCGGCCGGTGAGTACAGCCCGTCGTTGCCCTCGGTGACGGTCCAGTCGGGACCGTTGTCGATGTCGAGGCACAGCGCGTCGTACGTGGCGGATGTCTCATTGACGTGCTCCACCAGATCCGCCTCGACGATCTCCGTGCGCGGGTCGGCCAGCGCCCCGGCGGACAGCTCGGCCAGCGGTCCGGCGCGGTGCCAGTCGATGACGGCGCGTTCGCGTTCGACGACCGTGATCCGGCCCCAGCGGGGGTCGGCGGCCGCGTGGACGAGCGAGAAGCCGACGCCGAGCCCGCCGATGAGCACGTGCGGTGCCGCGCGGCCGTCCAGCGCCTCGGCCGCCGCGTCCACGAGCCGCCGCTCGGAGCGCCCGTCGGAGGTGTCCATCAGGAAGCAGCCGTTCGCGATGATCTGCAGCAGCGCCCCGTGCCGGCGCAGGACGACCTCGCCGTACGGGCCCTCGCGACGGTCCAGGACTTCCGGCGTGTCGGAGGAGTCGTAAGAGGTGATGGGCATCGGCCCATCCTGGCACTCCGGGCGGGGGGAATGGCCGGGGTTCCGGCCGTGCTGTGGTGCGTGAGGGCGGATTCCGCCCGGCACGCCCCCTTGATCGCTCACAGCGAACAGAGTCCCGGGAACAATCATCGACTCCCGAACATTGAGTCGGCATAACTCAACTTGACTGCCGAAGGGGAGATCATGGCTGCTGAGTCCACGGCGTTCACATCGCTCACCCTGCCCGTGCTGCCGCTCGACGACGAGATCGTGCTGCCCGGGATGGTGGTCCCGCTGGACCTGAGCGATTCCGAGGTGCGGGCCGCGGTGGAGGCCGCGCAGGCCGCCGCCAGGGACGAACCCGGCAAGCCCCGGGTCCTGCTGGTGCCACGCATCGACGGCACCTACGCGAAGACCGGCGTCCTCGGCACGGTCGAACAGGTCGGCCGCCTCGCCGACGGCGACCCGGGCGCCCTCATCCGGGGCCGGAGCAGGGTGAGGATCGGCGCCGGCACCACCGGCCCCGGCGCCGCGCTGTGGGTCGAGGGCACGGGGATCGAGGAGAACGTGCCCGAGCCGCTGCCCGGACAGGTCACCGAACTCGTCAAGGAGTACAAGGCCCTCGCCACCGCCTGGCTGCGCAAGCGCGGCGCCTGGCAGGTCGTGGACCGCGTCCAGGCCATCGACGACGTCTCGGCGCTCGCCGACAACTCCGGCTACTCGCCGTTCCTGACCACCGAGCAGAAGGTCGAGCTGCTGGAGACCGCCGACCCGGTGGCCCGCCTCAAGCTCGCCACGAAGCAACTGCGCGACCACCTCGCCGAGCAGGACGTCGCCGAGACCATCGCCAAGGACGTCCAGGAGGGCGTCGACAAGCAGCAGCGCGAGTTCCTGCTGCGGCGCCAGCTGGAGGCCGTCCGCAAGGAGCTGCGGGAGCTCAACGGCGAGCAGGAGGGCGAGGAGTCCGACGACTACCGCGCCCGCGTCGAGGCCGCCGACCTGCCCGAGAAGGTCCGGGAGGCCGCGCTCAAGGAGGTCGACAAGCTGGAGCGGTCCTCCGACCAGTCCCCCGAGGGCTCGTGGATCCGCACCTGGCTCGACACGGTCCTGGAGATGCCGTGGAACGAGCGCACCGAGGACGCCTACGACATCCAGGGCGCCCAGGCCGTCCTGGACGCCGAGCACGCGGGCCTGCAGGACGTGAAGGAGCGGATCACCGAGTACCTGGCCGTGCGCAAGCGGCGCAACGACCGCGGCCTCGGTGTCGTCGGCGGCCGGCGCGGCGGTGCCGTGCTGGCCCTGGTGGGGCCGCCCGGCGTCGGCAAGACGTCGCTCGGCGAGTCCGTCGCCCACGCCATGGGGCGCAGGTTCGTCCGCGTCGCCCTCGGCGGCGTCCGCGACGAGGCCGAGATCCGCGGCCACCGCCGCACCTACGTCGGCGCGCTGCCCGGCCGGATCGTACGGGCGATCAAGGAGGCCGGGTCGATGAACCCGGTGGTGCTCCTGGACGAGATCGACAAGGTGGGCTCCGACTTCCGGGGCGACCCGGCCGCGGCCCTGCTGGAGGTCCTCGACCCGGCCCAGAACCACACCTTCCGGGACCATTACCTGGAGGTCGAGCTCGACCTGTCCGACGTCGTCTTCCTGGCCACCGCCAACGTGCTGGAGGCGATCCCGGAGGCGCTGGCCGACCGCATGGAGGTCGTGCGGCTGGACGGCTACACCGAGGACGAGAAGATCGTCATCGCCCGTGACCACCTGCTCCCGCGCCAGCTGGAGCGGGCCGGTCTGGACGGGGACGAGGTCACGATCGACGAGAGCGCGCTGCGCAAGCTGGCCGGCGAGTACACCCGCGAGGCCGGCGTGCGCACCCTGGAGCGGTCGATCGCGCGGCTGCTGCGCAAGGTGGCGGCCCAGCACGAGCTGGGCGAGCGGGACCTGCCGTTCACCGTCACCGACGGCGACCTGCGCGCCCTGATCGGCCGGCCGCACCACGTGCCGGAGTCCGCGCAGGACCCGGCCGAGCGGCGCACCTCGGTGCCGGGCGTGGCCACGGGCCTCGCGGTCACCGGCGCGGGCGGCGACGTGCTGTACGTCGAGGCGTCGCTGGCTGACCCGGAGACGGGCGCGGCGGGTCTGACGCTGACCGGTCAGCTGGGCGACGTGATGAAGGAGTCCGCGCAGATCGCGCTGAGCTTCCTGCGCAGCCACGGCGCCGAGCTGGAGCTGCCGGTGGCCGACCTGAAGGACCGGGGCGTGCACATCCACTTCCCGGCGGGCGCGGTCCCCAAGGACGGCCCGAGCGCCGGCGTCACGATGACGACCGCGCTCGCCTCGCTGCTCAGCGGACGCCTGGTCCGTACGGACGTGGCGATGACCGGTGAGGTGTCGCTGACCGGCCGGGTCCTGCCCATCGGCGGGGTGAAGCAGAAGCTGCTCGCCGCGCACCGGGCCGGGATCACCACGGTGATCATCCCGAAGCGCAACGAGCCCGACCTGGACGACGTCCCGGCCCAGGTGCTGGACAAGCTCGACGTCCACACCGTCACCGACGTCCGCCAGGTCCTGGAGCTGGCCCTGGCACCGGCGACGAACGGTGCCGAGCCGGAGGTTCCGGTCGCGGCGGTGGGGGCACCTTCCGGGCTTTAGGCACCGGGAGAGGTGAGGGCCCGGGTCCCCGCGCGGGGACCCGGGCCCGGCCCCTGTGCGGGGCGAGCGCCCGGACCCGGTCCGGGGCGCCTTTCGCCGTGCTCGTCCGGGGACGGTCCCCGGGCCCGGCCGGGGGGCGTCGCTCAGCCGTTGGCGAGTGCCTGGACCCGGTCCAGGGCGCCGTTGAACTTGTCGTGGTCCCCGACCGTCGGGCCGGACGAGGTGTACTGCCACATCGTGTAGTAGCCCCAGCCGGCCGGCAGCGTCCCCACCGTGGAGGCGTACCGGGCGATCCACAGCGGGTTGTTCGCGGCGAAGCCGCCGTAGTTGCCGGTGCACTGGGTCCACCAGCTGGTGGCCGTGTAGATGACGGCGTCCCGGCCGGTGCGGGCCTTGTACTGGTTCAGGAAGTCCCGGATCCAGGTCACCATCGCGCTCTGCGACTTGCCGTAGCAGGCGGACCCGTACGGGTTCCACTCGATGTCCAGCGCGCCCGGCAGCGTCTTGCCGTCCCGGGACCAGCCGCCGCCGTGGTCGACGAAGTAGTTCGCCTGCGTGGCGCCGCTCGTCGTGTCCGGGGTGGCGAAGTGGTACGCGCCGCGGATCATCCCGACGCTGTAGGAGCCGTTGTACTGCTGGGCGAAGTACGGGTTCGTGTAGTACGTCCCCTCGGTGGCCTTCACGTAGGCCCACTTGACCCCGCTGTTCCACAGGGTCGACCAGGCGACGTTGCCCTGGTGGCCGGAGACGTCCACGCCCTCCGTCTGGGTGGCGTCGCCGGGGACCGGGGTGCCCTGCTGTCCGTCGTGGGCGAGGACGCCCATGCCCATGTGGGCGGAGCCGCGGGGCGGGACGTCCGCGGCCGACGAGGGCTGGGCGAGGAGGAGGGAGAGGGCGACGAGCAGAATCCCGGTGGCGGCGAGACGCCGGCCGCGGGCCGATCCGGATCTGTGCACGAGCATGAACGTGCCTCCGATGGCTCGGTGGTGCTCGGTGGGGGTTGCGTGGGTGGGGAGAACCCATGAGTGGCGTGAGCATGCCATTCATGGGCCTGGTGAAGACGCTACGCACGTAGAACCGGGGGTGGGAAGAGGGGTCGGAAGCCGCCGTTGGTCTAAGCCTGCGAAATACTTGCCGAGCTGCGGTGATGGCGGCCCGTGGCGGAAACTTTCAGGACCGGGAAAAACGAGGCAGGGGCTGACGTGCACGAAGACGGAAACGACGACGGTCGCCAGGGCGAATCCCGCCTGTCCGGAAGTGGTGTGAACCAACCGCAGTTCCTGGCGCTGGAGCGGGAGTTGACGGTGCTCTTCCGGCGCGCCCGGGCCAATCAGGGCGAGATGGCGCGGGAGGTCCACCCCGACCTGGAGTCGTCCGCGTACGGCCTCCTCGTCCGGCTCGGCGAGTCCGGCGGGCAGCGCGCCACGGACCTCGCCGCCTACATCGGGGTCGGCAAGGCGACGATGTCCCGCCAGTTGCGCGCCCTGGAGGAACTCGGCCTCGTCGCCCGCGAACCCGACCCCGCCGACGGCCGCGCCTGGCTGGTCACCCTGACCCCGGAGGGACAGGAGCGGGTCGGCAGGGTGCGGGAGGCCCGCCGGGCCCGGTACGCCCGCCGGCTCGGTGACTGGGACCCCCGGGAAGTGGCGGAACTGGCCCGCCTGCTGCACGAACTGAACCGGGGGATGGAGAAGTAGCGCCGGGGCGCCCCGCCCCTCAGAACTCCGCGTACACCACCGTCGCGTCGTCGTGCGTCTTGCTGCGGCCGAGGAACTCCCGCGCCCCCGCCGCGTCCCGGCGCTCCCGCTCCCGCACCCGGTCCACCAGCGCCTGCGCGCCCTGCTTGCGCACCAGGGCGAGGCAGTCCGCCCAGTCGCCCTCCCGGAACCTCTCCACCCAGCGCGCGGCCCCGTCCGTCAACGCCACCAGCGTCCGCACCCCGTCGCGCGGCAGGGTCCCCGTCACCGCCCGCGCCGCCACCGCCGGATCGGCCGCGGCCGTGAAGAAGCCGCCCTCCTTGTTGCGGAAGCCGGTGTCCACGATCGCGTCCGTGGCGAGGGCCGAGCGCGGCAGACGGGCCAGCCGGTCGTCGAGGACCGCCGTGACCGCGCCGTCGGGGGCCTCCACCAGCAGGACCGAGTCGGACAGCACCAGGTACTCGACCTGGTCGGGGGACCAACGCGCCAGGACCACGGTCGCCTGAGGCGTACGCGGGTGAGAAAGCTCACAGGTTTCCCCGTGCGCCGCCGAGGTACGCGCGATGGCGCGGGACAGGACGTCGGCGAGGGGAACATCCGCGAGTGAAACGGTCAGTTCGGTCAGCGCCCCACCGAGCCGCGCGGTGAACCAGGGCACGGAATGGAGACAGCCCGTCCCGTCCTTCGGCGGTGTCACCCCGTCCAGCACGACGAGTGAACCACCCTGTCCCGAGGCCGGTAGCGCGACGCTCGCGAAGTCCTCGTTGGGGCGGTCGGCGAGGCCTGGTTCCGAAACGAGTTCCGTACGCATCAGGCCAGTCTGCACGACCCCTTCACGGTGTCCACAAAAGGCCGACAGGCCTTCCCCGGGCGATGCGGCCACCCAGGTCAGCGGCCTGATTTGGGAGGGAATGCTTCACTCCGGCAACACGTGGTGGCACATGGTGCCATCGCCTGCCGCAGACGTCCAACCGGCGCACCGTCCGGGCCCGCCGCACGAGCCGCCGGAACTTGCCCGCCAACTCCCGTCCGGGGTTCACTCCTTCGGGTGGCGGGTCAGGTGATGCACGCCCACCGTCCACCGGCACTGGGAAGGTCGGGAACCGGTGGGGGGCCTGCCCTGCTCACGGGGTCTCCCCGTCCGGCGCGCGGCCGGTGGCGGAGAATCGGCCCAGAGCTCGGGAAAGGGTGCACGCGCCGACCGGACGGTCGACGGAGCGTCACCCGGCCCCACGGGTACACGAGTCAGGAATGCGAGCACCGGTGCAGAAGACGCGGCCTCGTCGTACAGGCAAGCAGGCGGCCCTCGTTGGGAGCGCGGAGCGAACGCCCGGCACCCCCTCCACCCCGGCGGCCGAGGCGCCGCCCGTCGGCAAGGGCCGTCCCACCCATGTGCGCAACCGGCTCATCGTCGCCGTGGCGGTCGTGGCCGCCGCCGTCGCCGGAGCCGGGGCCCCCTCGATCGTGGCCGCCTCCGGGCGACTGCACGACACGCAGGACCTGGTGACGCTCGCCGGGCAGACCCAGGACGCGCTGACCCTCGCCCACTCCCTCGCCGACGAACGGGACGAGGTCACCCCCTACATCGCCGCGGGCCGCCCCAGGTCCAAGGCCCCCTCCGAGCAGCGCAGCGCCCGCGTCGACCGGCAGGTGGAGGAGCTGCTCGCCGACACCGACACGCCCGCGTCCCTGCGCGAGGACCTGGAGGCCATCGCCGCGCTGCGCCGCTCGGCGCTCACCGGCAGGAGCACCGCCCTGGAGGCGCACGAGGCGTACTCCCGGGCGATCGCCGAGCTCCACGCCCTGGCCGAGGACCTGGCCGAGCGGATGCCGTCCCGCGCGGGCGCCGGCGCACACGCCCTCGCCGAACTGGACACCGCCGTCCAGCAGGCCGCCGCCACCCGGGGACTGCTGCTCGCGGCCCTCGGCGTGCCGAGCAGCACCGAGACCGTCATCGACCCGATCACGGGGCTGCCGACCGAGTCCGTCACCTCCTCGGACGCCGACGCCGAGCAGCGCGACGCCCTCGCCGCCGCCGCCCAGCAGGCCCGGGTGCGCTCCGACGCGGCCCTCGCCGGCTTCCGCGAGGGGGCGCCCAAGGCGGCGCGGGACAGCTTCGACGCCACGGTCACCGGACCGGAGGTCAACTCCGCGGAGAAGTACCTCGCCGGCCTCACCGACCGGCCCACCCTCTCCGACGACGACCTCGGCACCTCCGTCAAGAAGCTGGACGCCGCGCTCTCCGCCCGGATCGACGCCATGCGCGGCGCCGAGTCCGCCCTGTACGACAAGCGCACCCGGGCGCTCGAGCAGCTGCGCGACGACGACGTGACCGCGCTGGAGATCCGGATCGCCGCCCTCGGCGCGCTGATCCTGCTCGCCCTCGGCATCGCCACCGCCATGGCCCGCACCCTCACCCGCCCGCTCTCGGTGCTGCGCCGCGGCTCGGCCCGGCTGGCCGCGGCGCCGGACCCTTCCACCGAGGAGCCGGTGGCCTTCACCGGCCGCAACGACGAGTTCGCCCAGGTCGTCCGCTCCGTCAACGCCCTGCACACGCACGCCGCCACCCTCGCCGAGCGCGTCAACACGCTGGAGGCCGACCGCAAGCACCTGGTCGGCCAGCGGCAGAAGATGGCCGACGCCCGCGAGGAACTGCGCGCCGAGCTCGCCGAGTCCGCCGCCCAGCTGGAGATCGTCCGCAAGAGCATCGGCTCCACCTTCGTCAACCTCGCGCTGCGCACCCTCGGCCTGGTCGAGCGGCAACTCGCCGTCATCGAGGGCCTGGAGGAGCGCGAGCAGGACCCGGACCGCCTCGCCACCCTGTTCAAGCTCGACCACTTCGCCACGGTCATGCGCCGGCACAGCGAGAACCTCCTCGTGCTGGCCGGCACCGAGCACATCCAGCACAGCGCCGGTCCGGTGCCGCTGGTCGACGTGGTCCGGGCCGCGGTCAGCGAGATCGAGCGGTACGAACGGGTCCGCATCGCCGCACTGCCACCGCACGCGCACGTGGCCGGGTTCGTCGCCGACGACCTCTCCCACCTGCTCGCCGAGCTGATGGAGAACGCCACCTCCTTCTCGCCGCCCGACCTGCCCGTCGAGGTCTCCGGCTGGCTGCTGGAGAACGGCGAGGTGATGCTCTCCGTCCAGGACGAGGGCATCGGCATGGCCACCGATCGGCTCCAGCGGCTCAACGCCCGCCTCACCGACTTCGACCCGGAAGCGCCCTACGACCAGGAGGGCGAGGACGGGCTCGGCCTCGGCCTGTACGTGGTGGCCCGGCTCGCCCACCGGCACGGGGCGCGGGTGCGGCTGCGGGAGCAGAAGCAGGGCGGTGTCGCGGCCGTCGTGGTCCTGCCGAGCACGCTGCTCGCGGCGGCGCCCCCGGCGGCCCTCGCCCCGGTCGCGCCGGTGTCCGAGGGCACGGGCTCCTTCACCCTGCCGGGCGCCGACGCGGAGGCCAACTCCAACGTCCTGCACGGTCGTGCGGAGAAGGGGACGCGACAGGACGCCGACCCGCTGGTGGCCTCGGCGGAACAGGCCGTACGGCGCGCCGAGGCCGAGGCGGAGCCGGTGGCGGAGGCCGAAGCGGAGCCAGTGGCGGACACCGTCGAGCCGGCGGAGACGGAGGCGGAGACCACCGTCGAGACGGCGGAGACGGGGACGGCGGCCACCACGGTGACCGAGCCGGTGTCGGCCCCCGCCCCGCAGGAGCCCGCCGACGAGGCCACGGAGGCCGGTGAGGCGCAGGAGGCTCCCGGGACCCAGGAGGCTCCGGAGGCCGAGAGGCCGCACGGTGTCAGGGACTTCCCCGACGACACCACGATGGAACTCCTGCTCCCGGCACAGGACCAGGCCCGGCCCGAACCCGAGCCCCAGGCCCGGCCCGAACCCGACCCCCAGCCCGAACCCGAGGCACCGGCCCCGCCCCCGGCAGCCGAGCCCGCCCCGGCGGAGCCCCTCGCCCAGGAGGAGGCCACCGCCCCGCAGGAGCGCCCCGCTCCCGCCGACCCCTACGCCATCGGACCCGAGACCCACGAACGCAGCGCGGACGAGGGCACCGGGCCGGGCGGTGGCGCCGTCACCGCCAAGGGTCTGCCCAAGCGGACCCCGAAGCTCACCACACCCGCAGCGGTCCCACGGCCGCGCACGGCGGGTTCCGTCGACGCCGAGGCGCTGCGCCGTCGCCTGGGAGGGTTCCGCCGGGGGGCGGAGGCCGGGCGACGCGACGTCGAGGCGGAGATCGCCGAGCGGACGGAACGGAACCAGGTGCCGCCGGCCGCTGGGACGACCGAAGAAGCCACGGGGGGCACTGTCGAGGAGGCAAGCAGTTGACCGCTCCCAGTACGTTCGGACTGAGCAGTGAAGCCCGTAATCTGCACTGGCTGCTGACCAACCTCGTCGAGGAGGTCCCCGGCATCCTGTCCGTCGCCGTGGTCTCCTCCGACGGCCTGCTCCTGCTCTCCTCCGACCAGGACAGGAACGAGGCGGCCCGGGTGGCGCGGGGCGAACGGCGCACCGGCCCGCGCGGCTCCGCCGCCGACCTCGCCACCGTCGTCTCCGGCGTGGGCAGCCTGACCGTCGGCGCCGCCCGGCTGATGGACTTCGGCGGCGTGAAGCACACGATGGTCACCATGGACGAGGGCAGCCTGTTCGTGATGTCCATCAGCGACGGCTCGCTGCTCGGCGTGCACGGCTCCGCGGACGCCGACATGAGCGTCATCGCGTACCACATGGCGCTGTTCGTCGGCCGCGCCGGCCACGTCCTGACCCCCGAACTCCGCAGCGAACTGCGGAAGTCGCTGGAGTCCGAGTCGACGGGGAGCGCCCGATGAGCAGTGGCCCCGGCAGGAAGCCGAAGCACCCGACGAGCCTCCCCGTGCGCGGCGCGGACCGCAGGCCCGCCCGCGTCCGCCCCTACTCGCTCACCGGCGGCCGCACCCGCTTCGGCCACGTCCTGCTCGTCGAGACGTTCGTCGGCGCCACCGCGGGCACCGCCGCGCTCGAAGCGGCCGAGCAGCGGAAGGAGTTGACCAACGGCGGTCTCACCTCCCGCGTGATGCCGGAGATGCGGGCCATCGTCGAACTGTGCCGCCGTATGCGTACGGTGGCCGAGATCGCCGCGCTGCTGAAGATGCCGCTCGGCGTGGTCCGCGTGCTCCTCAGCGACCTCGCGGACCAGGGAAAGATCCGTGTGTACGGCACCGGGACCGGCCACGGCACGGGCCGCCCGGACCGCGCTCTGCTCGAAAGGGTGCTCAGTGGACTCCGTCGTCTCTGACGCCGCCTACGGCGTCTCCCCCCTCGTCGACCCGGACGAGACCCTGCAGCCCTGGCAGACGGACCGCACCCGTGCGCCGATCGCCACGAAGATCGTCGTGGCGGGCGGCTTCGGCGTCGGCAAGACCACGCTGGTCACCGCCGTCTCGGAGATCACGCCCCTGCAGACCGAGGCACTGATGACCGAGGCGAGCGAGGACACCGACGACCTCACCGCCACCCCGGACAAGATCACCACCACCGTGGCCATGGACTTCGGCCGCATCACGCTCGACGACGACCTGGTGCTCTACCTGTTCGGCACGCCGGGCCAGCAGCGCTTCTGGTTCATGTGGGACGACCTGGTGCGCGGCGCGATCGGCGCCGTCGTCATGGCCGACACCCGCCGCCTGGAGGACTGCTTCCCGGCGCTGGACTACTTCGAGAGCTGCGGACTGCCGTACATCGTGGCGGTGAACCACTTCGACGGCAGCGAGCTGTTCGAGGCGGAGGACGTGCGGGAGGCGTTGACGATCCCCGCGCACATACCTGTAATGATCATGGATGCGCGCCGCCGGATCTCGGCCATCGAGACCCTCTTGTCCCTCGTGGGCCACGCGCTCGACGAAACCCCCGAGTAGGAGACGTACCCCGCATGCGGAAGATACTCGTCGTCGGAGCCGGCCAGTCCGGTCTCCAGCTCGCCCTCGGCCTCCAGTCGCACGGCTACGAGGTCACCCTGATGTCCAACCGGACCGCGGACGAGATCCGCACCGGCCGGGTCATGTCGACGCAGTGCATGTTCCACACGGCACTCCAGCACGAGCGCGATCTCCAGCTGAACTTCTGGGAGTCCCAGGCCCCGAAGATCCAGGGGCTCGGCGTCTCGGTGGCGGCCCCCGGCTCCTTCGACCCGGGTCCCTCGCAGCGGGCGATCGACTGGCTGGGACACCTGGACGGCTACGCGCAGTCGGTCGACCAGCGGGTGAAGATGGCCGGCTGGATGGAGACCTTCGCGCAGCGCGGCGGCCAGCTCGTCATCCACGGCGCGGCCGTCGGCGACCTGGACTACTTCTCCCGCGCCTACGACCTCGTCCTCGTCTCCGCCGGCAAGGGCGAACTGGTGCAGATGTTCGGCCGGGACGCCTCCCGCTCCCCGTACAGCACGCCGCAGCGCGCCCTCGCCGTCGCCTACGTCCACGGGCTGGGCCCGCGCCCCGAGCACCCGGACACGGAGGCCGTGCGCTGCAACCTGGTCCCCGGTGTCGGCGAGATGTTCATCATGCCGACCCTCACCACCTCGGGCCGCGCCGACATCCTGTTCTGGGAGGGCATACCCGGCGGCCCGCTCGACGCCTTCAAGGACGTGAAGGACCCCTCGGAGCACCTCTCCCTGACCCTGGAACTCATGGAGAAGTTCCTCCCCTGGGAGTACGCGCGGGCCACCAAGGTCGAACTGACCGACGCCGGCGGCACCCTCGCCGGCCGCTACGCCCCCACCGTCCGCAACCCGATCGGGCGCCTGCCCGGCGGCGGTGCGGTCCTCGGGGTCGCCGACGTGGTCGTCGCCAACGACCCGATCACCGGACAGGGCTCCAACTCCGCGTCCAAGTGCGCCGCCTCCTACCTCGCCTCGATCCTGGAGCGCGGCGACGAGGAGTTCGACGAGGCCTGGATGCAGCAGACCTTCGACCGCTACTGGGAGACGGCCCAGCACGTCACCAAGTGGACGAACACCATGCTCGCCCCGCCGCCGGAGCACGTCCTGAACCTGATCGGCGCGGCCGGTCAGCTCCAGCCGGTCGCCGACCGCTTCGCCAATGGCTTCAATAACCCGGCGGACTTCGAGAACTTCTTCTACGACCCGAAGAGGACCGAGGCCTACCTGATGGAGGTCTCCGGCGCGGCCGGCGCCTGAGCCGCGGCGTACCCCTCGTCGGATCCGCCCGTCGCCCCCACGGGGAGCCTCGGCGGCGTGTACCGCGGCAGAGGCTTCCCGAGGGGATCGGGCCGTACGGCGCCCAGCACCGGGTTGGCCGCGATCGGTGACACCTTGACCTCGGCCCCCGGCCGCGGGGCCTGGACGACCAGGCCGTCACCGAGGTACATCGCCACATGGGTGGCCTCGGGGAAGTAGACGACCAGGTCGCCGGGCCGCAGCCGGTCCAGCGGGACGCGCTCCAGCCGCGCCCACTGCTCCTGGCTGGTCCGCGGGATCGGCGTCCCGGCCCGCTCCCAGGCCACGGAGGTCAGCCCCGAGCAGTCGTACGACGCGGGGCCCTCCGCGCCCCACTGGTACGGCTTGCCGAGCTGCTCCACCGCGAAGCGCACCGCCCGGTCGCCCTCCGCGGACGGCCTGTCGTCCTCGCCGATCGCGCCGGACGCCAGGAACCGCTGCTGGGCCTCGGCGATGCCGTTCTTCTCGGCGGCGGCCAGCTCGGCCAGCTGTTCGGTGCTGAGCGAGGCGAGCAGTTCCTCCACGGCGCGCAGCCGGACGCGTACGCCGTCCCGGTCCTTCTTCTGCCGTTCGGCGAGGGCGATCTGCTCGTCGAGGGCCGCGCGGGCCCGGCGGGCCAGGTCGTCGGCCTTCTTCTCGTGCTCGGCCAGGCGGTCCACCGTCCCGGCGCGCTCCCGGGCCAGCTGCCCGATCACGTGCCCCTGGTCGAGCGCGTGCTGGGGATCGCGGGCCAGCAGCAGCCGCAGGTAGGGGGAGAGGTCGCCGCTGTCCCGGTACTGCTGCCGGGCCAGCCGGCCCACCGCGCCGCGGCCCTCGCGCAGGGACAGCCGGGCCCGGGCCAGCTCGGTCTCCAGCCGCTGCACCTTCGCACGCTGCCTGGTCAGCTTCTCCTCGGTTCCGTTGTAGGCCTCCGTGGCCTTCTCGGCCTCCCGGTACAGCCCCTGAAGGTCCGTCAGCAGCTCGGCCACGGACCGCTCGCCGGGCGCGGGCCCGGGTTCCGCCGCGGCGGACACGGGCGCGAGCACGATCCCCGCCGTCACCGCCGCCGTACAGGCCAGTCGGAGAAGCCTTCCTGACACGTTGTCACCTCCGGTGCGGCGGCCCCTTCGTCCGCTCCGCACCGCGAGCATCGGGCCGGCTCCCGGAACCCGCGCGCCGAATGTGCGCGGTTCGGCGCAATGCCGTCACCCGTCGGCGTCGTCCGGCTTGCCGCCCGGCGTGGCGTCCGGACGGGACCACGGCCAGCGCGGGCGGCTCCTCGCGCCGCCCTCGGGGTCGTGCACGTACTTCCAGCGGGCGAACACCTTCCCCCCGGCCGGGCGCGGCACGCGCCGGTAGACGAGCACGGTGGGCGGCCCGCCGTCCGGGTCCGGGACGGGGATGCGGTACGTCTTCGGCGGGTGCCCGGTCATCCCGACCAGGACGGGCAGCACCCGTCCGTCCATGGGGCCGCCCTCGAAGGGGGTGTCTTCGCTCTTCACGGCACCAGTGTCAGACATCCTCCGCCAGCGCCTCGACCAGCGCCGCGGTCTGCGGGTCGCGCCGCGCGGTGACCGACAGCGCGGCCAGGAACTGCTCCACGAGCCAGTCCCGCAGCTCGTCGACGGGCGGCTGCTTGCCCTCGTCCAGCCAGATCAGCGAGGCCGCCTCCACCGCCGTGATCCACATCCGCACGGTCATCCGCAGCCGTGGGCCGACCTCGGTGACCTCCAGGTGGCTCATGATGTGCTCGGCGGCGGCCCGGCGCACGCCGTCCACGATGGCCGACGTCCGCGTGGTCTCGGCCACGCTGCCGCCCCGCAGCAGGGCGCTGAAACCGGTGTCGTGCTGGTCGACGAAGGCCAGGTAGCGGTCCAGGGCGCGGGACAACCGGGCCGGCATCGGCCCCTCGCGGGGTTCGTCGAAGCACTGCCGCAGCTCGTCGGCGGCCGACCTGAGCGCGGCCTCGTAGAGCTGCTGCTTGCCGCCGGGGAAGTACCGGTAGACCAGCGGACGCGAGACCCCGGCCTGCTCGGCCACGTCGTCCAGGGAGACCTCCTCCGGCGGCCGGTGGGCGAAGAGGGCGAGCGCGGCGTCGAGCAGCTGACCGCGGCGCTCCTCGACGCTGAGCCGGCGGTAGGCGGGGGTGGGGGCCTGCGGGGTCATGGACCGCAGCGTAATCGCTCCGCAGGGCGGGGCCGGGGGGCCGGTGGGGCCGACGGCGTCCGGATCGTGCCGTCCGGTGCGGCGGGGCCGGGGCGGGGCGGGCCGCGCGGCCCGGCGCCGAGGGGTGCCCGGCACCGGGGCGACCCGGGTGGGACGCGGCGCCCGGCCCCGCGGCTGCGCGCGTCCCTACGCCAGCAGGCCCGAGGACTTCCACAGGCGGCGGCCCACTCCGCGCAGGACGCCGATGTCGTCCAGGAAGTCGGTCAGGCGCTTCGCACCGGTCTGCATGACCTCCTTGCGGTGGCCGCTGGCCCTGACCTGGGCCATGGCCTCGCGCTTGTCCAGGCCGACGTTCGTGTAGACCTCGGGGTTGACGAAGGCGACGGAGAAGACGCGGGCGAACTCGCCGGAGGTGATCCGGGTGAACTCCTGCGACCACTTCGGGGCCGTCACCATCTGGCGGCGCAGCTCCTCGCGGGCGTAGCGCACGTGGCGGGCCTCCTCCACGACGTGGATGCGCGTGACGCCCCGGATCAGTGTCTGGACCCGCTCGTCCGGGAAGGTCAGCCGCTGCATCCAGTCCAGGACCTCCTCGCCGAGCAGCGTGGCGGTGAAGGAGCCGGGCGTGGTGGAGATCGTCTTGAACAGACGGCCCAGGTGCTGGTGGACCGGGCTGACCGGGTACCACGGGGTCTCACCGCGCGATATCAGCCGGGCGAACATCTTGGAGTGCCGGCACTCGTCCTCGATCTCGGTGAGCGCGTAGCGCACGTGGGCGCTCGTCGCGGCCTTGTCGTAGATGTGCCGCACCAGCAGCTGCATCAGGATCAGCTCGAACCAGATGCCGAGCGAGGCGAGCGCCGCGGCCTCGTGCTGGGAGAGCAGGATGCGCTGCTCCTCGCTCATCCGCTTCCACATCGGGGTGTCGTACAGCGACACCAGCTCCGGCGGCCAGAACCACTTGCCCTCCTCGAAGGGCGCGTCCCAGTCCAGTTCCTTGTCCGGGTCGAAGGAGTGCTTGGCGGACGAGTCGAGGAGCCGTTCGGCCACCTGCTCCCGGTCCTTGAGCAGGCCGAGCGCGTCGCGCAGGCCCTCGAGCGCGTCGGCTTCCGTCAGCGTCGTCATGGTTGTGTCCCACCTCGTCGAACAGATCGTGTCACCCGCGGTCGCTCCAGCGTGCTCCGACTTATGAGACTGCCTGTCAGCAAGCTCGTCAATCCCCTGCGCGGAACTTGTTGACCGCGAGTAAAGAAGCGGGACGTGATCGGATCCCTAGCGGGAGCGGTCCAGCCCCTGCGGCACCTCGCCGGGCACGGGCTCCGACGCCCCCGCCGGGTAGGAGGTCCGCAGCGTGAAGGCGTACGGCGTCGGCCCGTGGGTGCGCAGGTGGAGCAGCCGGGCCTCCGCCTCCGCGACCGTGGGACGGTGGCCTGCCGGCACCCACCACAGGGTCGTGACGGCCTCCGCCGGGCGCTCGAACCACTCGCGCCGCCGCGCGAGCACCTCCCGGTGCCGCCCCTGGTACATGAACGCCGTCAGCGCGTCGGCGTCCCGCCACACGGACAGGTTGACGATCAGCCAGGAGTCCCCGAAGACGGGGACGTCGGTCGCGTCCCCGCCCTCGCCCTGCAGGCGCCACACGAACCCGTCCGCCGCGTCGGCGGACGCGTTCACCGGATCGAGGGCGTCCACGAAGTCCTTCAACTGCGGTGAGTCCAAAGGGGCCTTGAGACGGGCGATGTTGACCTGGGCGAGTTCGTGCACGGCGTCGTCAGTCATGGACCGAACGGTAGGTCGGGAGCCTTGCGGCGCGGTATCCCCGTCTCAGCGGGTGAGCACCGCCTCCATCACCGCCCGTGCGATCGGCGCCGCCAGCCCGCCGCCGCTGACCGTCTCCCGGCCGTCCGGGGAGCCCTCCACCACCACCGCCACCGCGACCTTCGGCTCCAGGTCCCCGTCGGCCTGCGCCCAGGAGACGAACCAGGCGTACGGGGTGCCCGAGTTGCCCACGCCGTGCTGGGCCGTGCCGGTCTTGCCGCCGACCGTGGCACCCGGGATCGCCGCGTTCGCGCCGGTGCCGTCCTCCACCACGCCGGTCATCAGCTCCTTCAGCCGCTTGGCCGTCGACGGCCGCATCGCCTGCCGGGCGGGCCGCGACCCGGCCGTCGCCACCACGCTGCCGCCCGCCCGCACCGTCCGCTCCACCAGGTACGGCGCCCGCACCTGCCCGCCGTCGGCCACCGCGGCCGCCACCATCGCCATCTGGAGCGGGGTGGCCCGCGTGTTGTACTGACCGATCGACGACAGCCCGAGCTGCGCCCGGTCCACCGAGGTGTCGAAGGTGGACCGCGCGACCGAGAAGGGGATGCGCAGCCCGTCGTCGTTGAAGCCGAACGCCTCCGCCGTCGCCGCCATGCCCGCCACGCCCACGTCCACGCCGAGCTTGGCGAACACCGTGTTGCAGGACCACTCGAAGGCCTCCCGCAGCGAGGCGTCCCGGCACCCCTCGCCCTCGTTCGTCAGCCGCGTCCGCGTTCCGGGCAGCGTGTACGGGTCGGGGGAGCGGGTCGGCGCGTCGAGGTCCCGGACCACGCCCGCGTCCAGCGCCGCCGCCGCGGTGACCACCTTGAACGTCGAACCCGGCGGATAGGTCCGGCGCACCGCCCGGTTGAGCATCGGTTTGTCCGGGTCGCCGTTCAGCCGGGCCCAGGTCCGGACGGCGGCCGTGCTGTTGCCGGAGAGCGCCTGGGGGTCGTAGGACGGGGTGGACACCAGGGCCAGGATCCGCCCGGTGGACGGCTCGATCGCGGCCACCGCCCCCTTGCGCCCGCCGAGCCCCTCGAACGCCGCCCGTTGCGCGGCCTCGTCGATCGTCGTCACCACGTCGCCGCCCGGGTTGCGGACGCCCGTGACGTCGTTCCACAGCGGGAGCGGCGCGAGCATCGGGTCGGCGCCGGACAGCAGGCCGTCCTCGGCGTGCTCCAGCAGGGTCGTCCCGTACACCTGAGAGGCGAAGCCGGTGACCGGCGCGTACATCGGGCCGTTCGCGTACGTCCGTTCGAAGCGCAGGTGCTCGCCGGTGTCCCGGGAGCCGGTGACCGGCTCGTCGCCGACCAGGATGTCGCCGCGCGGCTGCTGGTACCGGGCGATGTCCGGGCGGCGGTTGGCGGGGTTGTCGTCGTACTCCGGCGCCTGGACGATCTGCACGCGGGCGGCGTTCACCAGCAGGGCGACCAGCAGCAGGGCGCAGAAGGCGGCGGCGTGCCGGATGTGCCGGGTCACCGCGGCCCCTCCCCGCTCACGGCGCCGACCGCCCGTCGCCCAGGCTGCGGGCCGCGTGGCTGACCCGGAGCAGCAGCGCCACGATCGCCCAGTTGGTGACCACCGACGAACCGCCCTGGGCGAGGAACGGCATCGCCATGCCGGTCAGCGGGATCAGCCCGGTCACGCCGCCCGCGATGACGAACACCTGGAGCGCCACGATCGAGGAGAGGCCGACCGCGAGCAGCCGGCCGAACGGGTCGCGGGCGGCGAGGCCCGCCCGGAACCCGCGCTCCACCAGCAGCGCGTACAGCAGGAAGATCGCGGTCAGGCCGAGGAAGCCCAGCTCCTCCCCGGCCGTCGCCAGGATGAAGTCGGACTTGACGGCGAATCCGATCAGCACGGAGTGCCCGAGACCGAGGCCCGTGCCGGTCACCCCGCCCGCCGCGAAGGCGAACAGCGACTGGGCGAGCTGGTTGGCACCCCCTCCGGCCTCGATCGACGCGAAGGGGTGCAGCCAGTCCTCCACCCGGTTGTGCACGTGCGGCTCCAGCCAGCCCACGGCGACCGCGCCGAGCGAGGCCAGCAGCAGGCCGACGGCGATCCAGCCGGTGCGGCCGGTGGCGACGTAGAGCAGGACGACGAACAGGCCGAAGAACAGCAGTGAGGTGCCGAGGTCGCGTTCCAGGACCAGGACGCCGACGCTGACCAGCCACACGGCGACGATCGGGCCGAGCACCCGGCCGGTGGGCAGCTGCAGCCGCCACACGTGGCGGCCCGCGTACGCCAGGGCGCTGCGGTTGGCGGCCAGGTACGCGGCGAAGAACACGGCGAGGAGCACCTTGGCGAACTCGCCGGGCTGGATGGAGAAGTCCTCGATCCGGATCCAGATGCGGGCGCCGTTCACGGCCGGGAACAGGATGGGCACGGTGAGCAGGACGAGGGCCGCGGCGACGCAGACGTAGGCGTAGCGCTGCAGGGCGCGGTGGTCGCGCAGGAGCAGGACGACGACGATGAACAGCGCGACGCCCAGCGTGGACCACACCAACTGGGCCGGGGCCGCCCGGTCGCCCGGCGTCTCCAGGTCGAGCCGGTAGATCAGCACCAGACCGAGGCCGTTGAGCAGCACCCCGATGGGCAGCAGCAGCGGATCGGCGCAGGGGGCGCGCAGCCGTACCGCCAGGTGCGCGAGCACCGCGAGCACCCCGAGTCCGGCACCGTAGCCCGCGGCGCCGGGCGGCAGGGCGCCCTGCTGGGCGAGGCCGACGTTGCAGTAACCGAACACCGACAGCAGGACGGCCATGACGATGAGGGCGAGTTCGATGCCACGGCGCCGGGGGAGGCGGGCGGCGGGAGCGGGGGTGTCCGCCTGTGCCACGGTGATTCCGGTCTCGGTTCCGGCCTTGGTCATGTCCGGTATTTACCCACATGGTGCGGTGCGCGGGCCGACGGTGTCAGCACCAGCGCGGCGCGGGACCGATGTTCGCGATGTAGCGGGCCGACCCCCAGGCCCAGGTGCCGTCCGCGAGGAGGTACCAGCGCGGGTTGCCCTGCACCGTGTCGCCGGGGGTCTTGCAGTAGATGTGGACGATCTCGCCCCGGCGGGCGTACCGGACGACCTCGGAGCCGCGGGACGGCGAGGTGCGCAGGGCGAGCCGCTCGGCCGTGACGCGGCCCAGGTAGTCGCCCTGCGGCCGGCCGTCCTGCCCGGCGGCGTCGCCGCCGTCGCCCCCGGCGGGCCGGTCGGCGACGGCGCCCGAGCCGGGGTCCCCGCCGCCCCGGTGGTCGTCCGCGGCGGCGGGCGTGACGGCGACGGCGGCGGCGAGCGCGCCGGCGGCGGCCGTCACGGCGATGCGCCGGGTCAGGGCGGAACGGGCGTTCAGCAGCGACATGGGTACCTCCCGGGAGGCGAGGGCGCCGACGCGGTCGAAGGTGCCGACGTGGTCGAAGGTGACTAACCGCCACATTAGGAGCGGTGCGCGGGGGCCGCCCGTCGCACTGCGCCATCGGGGAAGGAACGGGAGGGCCCGCCGGTCAGGCCCGCTGAGGCAGCGTCAGGGACGCCAGCGCCCCGCCGCCGGGCGGATTGGCGAACTCCAGCCGCGCGCCGAGCACCTCCGCCTGCCCGAGCGCGATCGTCAGCCCGAGCCCGTGCCCCTTCGTGCCGCTCTCGGTGCGGAACCGCTGCGGCCCGTGCGCGAGGAGGTACTCCGGATAGCCGTCCCCGTGGTCCCGCACGGTGATCACCGGGCCGTCCACGGTGACCACCACCGGCGCCCGCCCGTGCCGGTCGGCGTTCGCGACGAGATTGCCGAGCACCCGCTCCAGCCGCCGCCGGTCCGTCTCCACCCGCGCGTCCCGCACGACGTCCACGCGCGCCTCGGTGCCGGAGCCCCGCACGACCCGCCGGACCAGCGCGCCCAGCTCCTCCGGATCCGCCTCCAGGCGCTCCCGCCCGGTGTCCAGCCGGGAGATCTCCAGCAGGTCCTCGGTGAGCGTGCGCAGGGCGGCCACCCGGTCGCGCACCAGCTCGGTCGGGCGGCCCGGCGGCAGCAGCTCGGCCGCCGCGTGCAGCCCGGTCAGCGGGGTGCGCAGCTCGTGCGCCACGTCCGCGGTGAACCGCTGCTCGGCGAGCAGCTTGCCCTGCAGCGACGCCGCCATCGAGTCCAGCGCGGCGGCGACCGAGGCCACCTCGTCCTGCGGACGCGTCGGATCCTTCGTCCGGGGGTCGCCGACCCGCGCGTCGAGGTCGCCGGCGCTGATCCGCCGCGCCACGCGCGCCGTCGCGTGCAGCCGGCGCGTCACCCGGGTCACCGCGAACGCGCCCACCACCAGCGTCGCCCCGATCGCCAGCCCCGACGACCACACGATCGCCCGGTCCAGGCCGTCGATGGTGCGCTCGCCCTGGGAGTGGTCGACCCGCACCGCGAGGACCCGACCGCCGTCGGCCGGGCCCGCCGCCCACATCGTGGGGCCCCCGTCGCCCTCGTCGACCATCGTCCCGCGCCGGCCGGAGACGGCCAGCTCCCGCAGCGGCCGCGGCAGCCCCGGCGGGTCGACGCCCGCGCCCCGGCGCAGCGGGTCCCCCGCCTCGTACGCCTCCGTCGCCTCCCGCAGCCGGGCCAGGGCGGTCTTCCGGGCCTGTCCCACGGTCTGGTCGGTCACCGAGACGTGCACCAGGACGCCGAGCAGCGCGGCGAGCGCGCAGCACATCACGGTGATGAAGACGGCGGCCTTCAGGGCGAGCGGGCCGGCCCACCGCGCGAGGGCGCCCCTCACCGGGTGCCCGCCGACGGGGAAGGGGAGACGGAGGGGCGTTGCGCGCCCGCTCCGTCACCGGTGCGCAGCATCTCGTCGCGGGTGAGGAGCATCGCGTCCTGGTCGGGGTCCCAGGTCCACTGGAGCCGGTACTCGTAGCCCGCCACCTCCGACGGCGACCGGACGACCACCGACCGCCCGGCCAACTCGACCGCGCTCACGGCGTCCTCGTAGGACATGACCCGTACGAGCCGGCCCTTCTCCACGCCGTAGACGCGCACGGCGGTCATCTTCTCGGGCAGCAGCCGGAAGCCCAGCGTCATCTCGGGGCGCCCGTCACCGGTCAGGTCCCGGTAGTACGGCCGGAGCACGGGGCAGCGGGCGCTCTCGCCGGCCGCCGCGCAGTCGGCCATGCGGCGGGCCGTCTCGCGGTACGGGGCCTTGTCGCCCGCGTAGTCGTCCGGGTGCGCGGCGATCTCCGCCCGCACGGCGGCCACCGGGTCCGCACGGCGGATGTCGCCGCCCGGTACGGCGACGCCCTCGACGACCTCGTGGTCCACCTCGCCGATGTCGTAGGCCGGGGACGACGCCGGCGTCAGGTCCGGCCACAGCCGGAGGGGGCTGACCGCGGTCGGTGCGGCGCCCGCGCTCCGCAGCCCGCCCGTGTCACCGCAGCCCGCGACCGTCACCGAGGCCGTCGCGGTCGCCAGCAGCAGTACGCAGGCGGCGGGGACACGGGCCGGGCGCCCACGGCGGCTGGGGAGCACGGCACTCCTGCGGTTCGGTGAGGTCGTCGGTGGCCCGCACCCTCGTTCGTACGGGAGTCCATTTTGCCTGCCCGGCCGCGTCCGGGGCCACCTGGCCGGCTTCCCGGCCCGCCCGAGGACCCGCCCCGCCCCCGTGCCGCGGCGGCCCGGTCTTGCCCCCGGGGCACCCTCCTGGTCCCATGGTTCCGGGGTGATGGTGCATGAGCGGACTGCGCGTCGTACCGACCCGGCGGCACGGCCGGGAGCGGCTCTACGTCCGCCTCGCGGACGGCCGGGACATCGCCTGGTACGACCGTGAGGCGGCCCGGGTCAGCCTGCTGAGCGACGAGTGCGAGGACGAGGTGCTCGACGCCCTGGCGCCCTTCGTCACCGGCCCCGTCACCGTCGGCCCGCCCCCGGTCCCCACCCCCGCCGAGCTGGCCCGGCTCTTCCTCCACCCGGACGACGACCTCGCCCCCAACCGGCCCGGCGAGGCGCTCCTGGTCGCCCTGGACCGCGCCCCCGGCCCGGCGCACCGGCTGCGCCGCGACCCGCGCCGCCGGGAGCTGGCGGCCGAACAGCTGACCGGGCAGGTCCTCGACCGGCTCGACGGCGCCGGCTGGCGCACCCTGCACTCCGTCCCGCTGCCCGGCGGCGACCGCATCCACCACCTGGTGATCGGGCCCGGCGGCCTCTTCGCCGTCCACGTGCAGCCCGCCCGCAGGCAGCGGGTGCGGATCGCCGACCCGCTGGTCACGCTGGGCCGCCGCGCGCCGTGGCCCCTGCTGGACCGGGTCCGCGCCGACGCCGACCGCGCCTCCCGCGCCCTGACCGCCGAGGTCCGTCCGGTCCTGGTCCTCGTCGGCCCGGCCGGCGTCGAGGCCACGGTCCCGCCGCGCGGGGTCCGCGTCCTCACGGCCGAGGAGCTGCCCGGCCTGGCCCGCCCGGGCGGGGTCCTCAAACCGGCGGACGTGGAGGCCCTGCACGCGACGGCACGCGACCGCACCGCGTGGACACGGGCCTGACCACCCGGACCGCCGGCCGCGGTCAGGGGGACGGCGTCGGTGTCGGTGAGGCCGTGTTCACGTTCAGGTCGGGGCGCGGCCTGAGGACGAGGACCCGTTCTCCCGGCCGGGGCGGGGGCGGGGTGACCTTCTCCTTCGGGAGCTTCGCCGGGCCGGTCTGCTGGAAGGTGACCCGGTCGTACTCGACCAGCCCGGTCCTCTCCAGGACCGTGATGTGGTCCAGGACGGTGTCGTTGGCCAGGTCGGCCAGCCGCCGCACGAGCGTGTTCTTGGTGGTGGCCCGGATCCTGGCGATGGCCGGGAAGATCTGGCCGTGCGTCACGCGCATGATGTTGACCGCCGAGGAGTCGAACTCCTTGCCGTTCTTGGCGTCGACGGTCGCCACGAAGCCCTGCTGCTGCGGGGAGGCCTCGTTGGGCAGGGTGATGCCCAGCTCGGGGGCGATCTCGCGGCACATCGCGTCGAGGCCGGCGTGCCCGACGACCAGGTGCTCGCCGGCCGTGCGCATCTCCTCGGTCGTCCCGCGCCGCATGGCCATCTCGCCCAGCGGGTACTCCCACAGCCCGGCGGCCCGGACCTTGACGACGAAGTCGCGGTCGGCCTCGGTGAGCGGACCGTACTTCGTGCTCGCGACGACGCGGTCCTGACCGCCGTCGGGCCTGTCCACACCGAGCAGGGCCGGGAAGGCCAGTGCGGTGAGGGTCAGGGTCATCGCGGCGAGCAGGACGACGACTCCGATCCTGCCGCGGGACAGCCGCATGATGCCTCCAGGGCGACGCGTGGGACTCGTACGCCAGGAAGTACGCGAACGGCGGCCGGATCGATCACCGTTCCGGCAGGAAAATCGGACCGGCCCGCCGCCCCGCCCCGTCCCACCCCGCCCGTTCAGCCGAGATCGGCCCCGTAGACCCGGTCGACGGTGATCGTGACCAGCACCCGGCGGTCGGACACCATGGCCGCGCGGTACTCGTCCCAGTCCGGGTGCTCCCCGGCGGCCGCCCGGTAGTACTCCACGAGCGCGTCGACCTCGGGCCCGTGCGGGTCGGTGCCCGGCCCGGTCAGGGTCGCCGTGCCCTCGGCGGTGGCCCAGGACCTGCCGTCCGGGGCGGTCACCTCCAGCGCGGCCCGCGGGTCCCGGCGCAGGTTGGCCGTCTTGGCCAGGCCCTCACGGGTCGAGACGCGGACGACGCCCGCCCCGGGGTCGTAGGACGGGGAGACGGGGGACAGCTGCGGGCGGCCGTCCGCCTTGATCGTCGCGAGCACGCCGAGCCGGCTCTGCGCCAGCAGGGCGCGGGGGTCGAAGGAGGGTGTGGTGGTTATGGAGCGATCATCACCCCTCGCCCCGCCGCCTGTCCCGCGGACCGCCCGACGAGGGGGGCCGACCGTGGTCAGGGAACCGAGGGACCGCCCAGGTAGTCGCCGTCACGGTCGTAGGGCCAGGCATTGGCGACGCAGCCCTTGAGGCCCTTGATCTGCTGCATCATCGCGGGGGCGGGCCGGCCGGCGCCGGGGCAGGTCTCGTGGCCGTGGCCGATGCGGTGGCCGACCTCGTGGTTGATGATCAGTGCCCGGTAGTCGCCGATCGGACCGTCGAACTCCGGGGAACCGAGCACCCAGCGCTTGAGGTTGACCACGACGTCCTTGCCGACGCTGCAGTTCACCTCGCCCCGGGTGAGCAGGCCCGCCGCGCCGCAGATCTCGTCGACGGTGCCGGGCGTGGCGATCCTCACCACGAAGTCGTACGAGCCCGAGCCGACGAGCCGGAAGGAGTCGGTGCCGTTGCGGGTCCAGCCGCGGGGGTCGGCGAGCACGTCGGCTATCTCGGCCGCCGCCGCGCCCGGCCGGATGTCGATGCCCTCCTCGACGAGCACCTTGTACCGCCGGACGCGGCCGCCGGTGCCCACCGTCGTGCCGTCGGCCCGCGCCGTGGTGAAGGTGCCGGGGCCGGTCGCGGGGACGGCGACGGTGGAGGCGGACGGGGACGCGGAGGCGCCGGGGGACGCGGAGGCGGACGCGGAGGCGTCGGCGGACGGGGACGCGGACGGCGGACCGCCGGCGGTGCGGGGCCCGGCCGTCCGCTCGGCGGCCTCCACCGCGTCGGTCACGTCGGCCGCCTGATCGTCCGTCACCGCGGACCGGCCGTCGCGCCAGTGGGCGACGGCGGCACCGGCGCCGACCAGCACGGCGCCGAAGGCGACGCCGGCCAGGGCCACGCGGAACGGACGCCGTCGCCGTGCCCGGCCGTGGCGCCTCGGCCCGGCACCACCCGACGCGGATCCGTGACGGGGCCGGCGGGCGGTGGATCGACCCACGACGTGCTACCTCTCTCCTGGTCGGCGGGGCGGCGGATCGTGGTCCGGCCGCCGCGGGGACCCGGCACGGCAGAGGTGCCGGGCGGTGACACGGGTGCGGCGCACCCCCCTCGACACCCCTGGGCGTCGATGTGTCACAAAGATCAAACCGGAAGTGCGTGCGAAACCGTCGCAGGTCCTCGCGTGGGGCTTCTCACGCCGGTGCCCGGCCCCGGCGGGGCAACCCTCGGCCGTCCTCGGAGGTCCGCGCGTACCTCCGGCACACGCGTCGGGGCCGCCCGCGGAAGGCGGGCGGCCCCGACGCTCGACGGACCGGCGTCAGCCGGCGCTGGTCCGGTCCCAGGTGTAGAAGCAGCGCGCCATCGCGTCCTTGGGACTGCGCCAGGTCGCCGGGTCGTACGCCGACACGTACGGTTCGAGCCGCTCGCTGACACGGCGGAACTCCGGATGCCCGGTCAGCCGGCCGATGGTCGGGGCCGGGTCCTCGTCGCTCTCGATGAGGTGCAGGTACACACCGTCACCGAACTCGAAGAGACTGCGCCGGTTGACGCCCACCAGGTGGGGCAGCTCGCCGCGGTCGGACTCGGCGAACACCTTCGCGATGTCCGGTGCCGCGCCCGGTGCCATCCGGGCGACGATCAGGGTGTGGTGCATGGGGAGGTGCCCTTCGTCGGTGCCAGTCGGTTCGGCGGGGTCAGTCGGCGAGCACCGCGGTGGTCCGCCGCTCGCCCGCGGCCTGCTCGATCCGGTCCCGGATCAGCTCCATCTGCGTACGGGAGTTGCGGTTGATGTGGTCCGTCATCCCGGCGTCGTCGACGGGCGCCTCCGGCTTCATCGCGAAGTCCTGGACCCAGCGCATCCGGGTCCCCTCCGCGGTCTCGGTGTACTCCCAGACGATGTTCATGTACTGGAAGGGACCGGTCTCCACCCGGTGGGCGCGCACGGTACGGGTCACCGGGTCGGCGACGCGCTCGGACACCCAGCTCCACACCCGTCCCTCCTCGTCCGGGTGCATGGTGAGCCGGAAGGTGACCCGGTCGCCGTCGCGTTCGAGGACCTCCACGGAGGCGTACTCGCTGAACAGTCGGGGCCAGTTCTCGATGTCGTTGGTCATGTCCCAGACCAGCGGCATCGGCGCGGCGATGGTGATCTCGTTGTCGGTGTGCCCTGCCATGTCACACTCCCGTCTTCAGTGCGCCGTTGACCAGCGCGAGGAAATCGGCGGGCGTCTTGCAGCGCTCGGCCTGCTCCGGCAGGCCCAGCCCGTACCGCTTCTCCAGCTCGGCCACGATGCCCAGCAGGCCGAGGGAGTCCAGGCCGAAGGCGTCGAAAGCGGCGTCGGCCTGCTGCTGGAGGGTGACCGGGTCGACGTGCACACCGGCGGTGCGCTTCATGAGCGCCGACAGTTCCTCGACGGTCACCTGGTAATCCACTTGGTCGGTCATGCGAGGTACTCCTTCACTCGGATCGGCGCGCACCGGGGGCGGCGCCCGCTCGGGATGGTGGTGGCTCGGGGCGGGGTGGGACGGGTCCGGCCGGCGCTCAGCCGGTGGGCGCGCCCTGCCGCAGGACCAGCGCCGAGTTGCCGCCCATGAGCCCCCGGCCGAGGACCAGGGCCGTGCGCGGCTCGGCGGCCCGGGCCCGGCCGGCCACCAGGTCCAGGTCGTGGCAGACGTCGTACACGTTCGGGGTGGGCGGGATCAGCCCGTGCTCCATGGCGAGCACCGCGGTCGCCACGTCCAGCACCGGTGCCGCGCAGTACGCCCGCCCGGTCCCGGTCTTGGGCGCGGTGACCGGCACCCGCCGCGCGTGCGGCCCGAGGGCGTCGGCGAGCGCGAGGGCCTCGGCCCGGTCGGCCTCCGGCACCCCGAGGGCGTCCGCGAACACCACGTCCACCTCCTCGGGCCGGCAGCCGGCCTCCGCCAGCGCGCCCTCGATCGCCCGCGCCAGCCCGGCCCGCGACTCCTCCCAGCGGGAGGCGCCGGTGAAGGTCGCCGCGTGCCCGGCCACCGTCGCCCGCACTTCGGCCCCGCGCTCGCGCGCCGCGCCCTCCTCCTCCAGCAGGAGCACGGCCCCGCCCTCGGCCGGCGCGAACCCGCAGGCCGCCTGCGTGAACGGGCGGTAGGCACGGTCCGCCTCGGTCGCCCGGCTCAGCTCGGGGTAGCCCAGCTGGCAGACGATCGAGTACGGGGCCAGCGGCGCCTCCGTCGCACCGCACACCACCGTGTCGGTACCGCCCCGCACGGTCAGTGCCGCGTGCGCCAGGGCGTCCAGACCGCCCGCCTCGTCGGCGGCGACGACACCGCAGGGACCCTTGAAGTCGTTGCTGATGGAGATCTGGCCGGTGCTGGCCGCGTAGAACCAGGCGATCGACTGGTACGGGCCGACGTACCGCGAGCCCTGGCCCCACAGGTTCTGCAGCTCCCGCTGCCCGAACTCGCCGCCGCCCGACCCCGCCGCGGTGACCACGCCCACCGAGTACGGCGAGGCGACGTCACCGCGGCCGAACCGCGCGTCGGTGAGCGCGAGCTGCGTGGCGCTCATCGCGAAGTGCGTGAACCGGTCGGTCTGGACGAGATACCGCTCGTCGATCAGTTCCGACGGGTCGAAGCCGCGTACCTCGCCCGCCACCTTCAGCGGCAGGTTCCCGCAGCCCTCCCGGGTGACGGGCCCGAGACTGCTGGTGCCGTCCGCGACCGCCTTCCAGTGCGCCTCCGCCCCGATGCCGTGCGGGGACACCACGCCGAGGCCGGTGACGACCGCCCGCCGGGGCCGTTGCCGTCCGCTCATCGCGGCCCTCCTTCCAATCCGGGACCAGAACCGGAACCGCTGAGTACGACGGCGGACTGGAAGCCGCCGAAGCCGCTGCCCACCGACAGCACGTGCCGAAGCGAACGCTCCCGGGCCTCGCGCGGCACGTAGTCCAGGTCGCACTCGGGGTCGGGGGTCGTGTAGTTGGCCGTGGGCGGCACCACCTGGTGGTGCATCGCCAGCACGCACGCGGCCAGCTCGATCGAGCCGATCGCGCCGAGCGAGTGGCCCACCATGGACTTGATCGAGCTCATCGGCGTCCTGTACGCGTGCTCGCCCAGCGACCGCTTGACCGCGGCGGTCTCGTGCCGGTCGTTCTGCTGGGTGCCGGAGCCGTGCGCGTTGACGTAGTCGACGGCGGTGGGGTCCAGCCGGGCCATGTCCAGCGCGGTGTCGATCGCCCGCGCCATCTCCAGGCCCTCCTTGGTGAGCCCGGTCATGTGGTAGGCGTTGCCGAAGGTCGCGTAGCCGGAGATCTCGCAGTACACGTCCGCGCCGCGGGCCCGGGCGTGCTCCAGGTCCTCCAGGACGAGCACCGCCGCGCCCTCGCCCATGACGAAACCGTTGCGGTCGGCGTCGAAGGGCCGGGAGGCGTGCTCCGGGTCGTCGTTGTTCGGCGAGGTCGCCTTGATGGCGTCGAAGCAGGCCATGGTGATCGGCGATATCGGGGAGTCCGCCGCGCCCGCCAGGCACACGTCGACACGTCCCTCGGCGACGGCGTGGTAGGCGTACCCCACCGCGTCCAGACCGGACGTGCACCCGGTGGACACGGTCTGCACCGGCCCGCGCACCCCGAACTCCTCGGCCACGGCCGACGAGAGCGTCGCCGGGGTGAAGGCCCGCTCCAGGTGCGGCTCGGCCCGCCGGTCGTCCACGTCCCACCGCGAGCCGCGCTCGCTGACCAGGACGTAGTCGTGCTCCAGCCGGGTCGTGCCACCGACCGCGGTGCCCAGGGTGGCACCGGCCCGCCACGGGTCCAGCCGGCCCGGGTCGAGCTCCGCGTCGCGCACCGCCTCGGCGGCGGCGACGAGCGCGAACTGCACGTACCGGTCGCACCGCTGCACGGTGGCGAGGTCCAGCCCGAACGCGGACGGATCGAAGTCGCACTCGGCGGCGATCTGCGACCGCAGCCCGGCCGGATCGAAGAGGGAGATGCGGCGTGTCGCCGTACGGCCGTCGGACAGCAGGCCCCAGAACTGGGGCACGCCGATCCCGCCCGGGGCGACGACGCCTATGCCCGTGACGGCGACCCGTCGCCGCGTCATGACACCACCTCGGCCGCGGCGGCGGGACGCCCGTGCCCGGCGCACCCCGCGTGGCCGTCGAGCGGCAGGGCGTTGCCCTCCGCGTCCTCCGTGTCGACGTGGCCGAGCTCCGGCCGCGGGGCCAGCGGCCCCAGGTGGAACACGATCCGCGCCTCGACGTCGCCGACGTTGCGGAAACGGTGGCGCACGTTCTGCGGGATCAGCACTCCCTGCCCGACGGAGAGCGCGTGCGGCGCCCCGTCCAGGTCCACCTCGAGCGCGCCGTCGGTGACGTACACGAACTCCTCGGAGTACGGGTGGTAGTGCTCGGCGATGCGGTCGCCGGGCTGCACGATGGCCACGCCCATGAAACCGCTGGTCGACCCGGCGGTGGTGGGCGTGAGAAGGGCGCGGAGGTCTCCGCCGCGGCGCGTGTTGGGCGGGATGTCGCCGAGGGAGACGATGCGTACCTGCTGGTCTGTCATGTCGGTCACTCCGGAAGGACGGAAGGCGGTGGGGAAGACCGGCGCGCGGCCCGGCCCGCGGGCCGCGCGCCGACGGGTCAGGAGGGGAGCGAACGCCGGTCGGTCAGCGGGGTCATGCGGGCCCGCGCGAGCAGCCGCGACAGCGTCCCGGCGTCCGACAGGGGCCCGTCGATGCCGACCGAGGCGGTGTCCAGCAGCCGCTCGGCCACCGCGACACCGGCCGCGTCGGCCGACCCCTCGCGGTCGTGCAGCCCCAGGACGAACGCGGGCGCCTCGTCCGGGTCACCGGCCACGTCGACGAGCCGTACGACCAGGTCGTCGCGGTGGAAGACGGTGGCGGCGAGGACCGGACCGTCCGGGGTGTACACGGCGGACGCGTCCTGCCGGGCCAGCAGCCGGGCCAGTTCCGGCCCCGCACCGGCCCGGACCGGATAGAGCAGCGCACACCGCTGCGGGCGCGCCTCGGCCCCCGTCGCGGACGCCACGTGGTGGACGGCCGGCATCGCGGCCAGGGTGAAGAACCGCCGGGCGGAGTGCGGGTCCTTCAGGTCGCGGTCCTGTTCCAGGTACGGGTTCAGGGCCTCCTCGACCGCCCGCACCCCGGGCTGCCGGGCGACGTGGCGCAGCGCGGTCTGCAGATCGCCCCGCACCTCCACCGCCCGCACGATCCGGTTGCCGTGCATGAACAGCGAGGTGCGCAGCAGCCGGGTGTTCTCGTCGACCTGCGCCTCGGGGGAGGCGTAGTTGGACAGCAGCTCGGCGACCTTGGCCTCGCTGCCGGGCCGCACCGTGAAGGTCAGGGCGTGCCGGACGACGTTGCCCCCCACCCGGGGAGCGGCGCGCAGCGCCTCACCGGCCGCGGCGGACGCCCCGGCACCGTCGGCCGCGGTCTCCCGCAGCACGCTGTAGCGCAGGGAGCGGGTGTCGCGGACGCAGTCCTGCAGGGGCTCGACGGCCGTCAGGTGCTCGTCGCTGTTGACCCACGCCAGGAAGGGCGCCGCGCTCTCCCACTCACTGGTGAGCAGCCACTGCGTCGGGTTCTCCAGGGACTGGCACAGCTGGTCGCTGACATGACCCGGCACGGCCGCGACCCGGTGACGGATGCGCTCGTAGGCGTCGAGGAACTCCTGCTGCATGCCGTCGTGGATGTCCAGCATCAGCACGACCCGCACGCGCGATCCGTCGAACGCGGATATCGAGACGCCGCCCGCGTCCGCGGACACGGCGGCCGTCGCCCCGGCACCCGTGGCTGCGGCATTCGTCGATCCGGTGTCCGACGACACGACGGGAGAGACCGTCATCCGGCCCACCTCTTCTCAGGGGAACTTCCTCGTGTATGTGGGGATGCGACCGCCGCTGCGCGTGCCGTGTGCGGCGGGATGCGCCGGTCGCGTAAGCACGATCGTGGGCCGTGCCCGCGGGGACCGCGAACCAGACGGGTTAAGCGGGTGAAGCCTGAGCCGTCGCAGGCGTCGCGGGGCATGCATGAGAGCCCGGCCCCCTGCATGTCACGGGACCTGCCACTCGACGACGGCCCGACCGGGGCCCGACGCAATGGAGGAACGCACGATGAAAGAAAGAGCCGATCGATCGGAACCCGGGGGCCACCGCGTCCCGGTGCTGATCGTCGGAGGTTCCCTGGTCGGCCTGTCGACCTCGGTTTTCCTGGGCCGGCTCGGCGTTCGGCACACCCTGGTGGAACGGCACGCCGGCACCTCCATCCACCCCCGGGGACGAGGCAACAACGTCCGCACGATGGAGCTGTTCCGGGTGTCGGGCACCGAGCCGGCCATCCGGCGGGCCGCCGCCACGCTGGCCGACAACCACGGCATCCTCCAGACCCCGACGCTGGTCGGCGACGCGGGGGAGTGGCTGTTCAGGAAGATCGACCCGGGCAACGGACTCGCCCGGTTCAGCCCCAGCGGGTGGTGCCTGTGCAGCCAGAACGACCTCGAGCCCGAACTGCTCGCCCACGCCCGCGAACTCGGCGGCGACCTGCGCTTCGGCACGGAACTGCTGTCGTTCGACACGGACGCCGACGGGGTCACGGCGGTCGTCGGGAACCGGGAGACCGGCGAGCGCACCACGATCCACGCGAACTACCTGGTGGCCGCCGACGGCCCCCGCAGCCCCGTCCGCGAGCGGCTCGGCATCGGCCAGAGCGGCCCCGGCGACCTCTTCCACAACATCAGCATCACCTTCCGCTCCCGCCGGCTCGCCGACCTCGTGGGCGACCGCCGCTTCATCGTCTGCTACCTCACGGACCCGGACGCGGACGGCGCCCTGCTCCCGGTGGACAACCGCGTGGACTGGGTCTTCCACGCCCCCTGGCACCCGGAGAACGGCGAAACGGTGGAGGACTTCACCGACGAGCGCTGCGCCGACCACATCCGCCGCGCGGTCGGCGACCCGGACCTCGACATCGAGATCACCGGCAAGGCCCCCTGGCACGCCGCCCAGCGCGTCGCCCGCAGCTACCGCTCGGGCCGCGTCCTGCTGGCCGGCGACTCGGCCCACGAGATGTCCCCCACCGGCGCGTTCGGCTCCAACACCGGCATCCAGGACGCCCACAACCTCGCCTGGAAGCTGGCCGCCGTCCTCGACGGCTGGGCCGGCGACGGCCTCCTCGACACCTACGACGCCGAACGCCGCCCGGTCGCGGAGGCCACCAGCGCCCGCGCCGCCGCCCGCTCCGCCGAGCACAGCCACCCCGGCTTCGCCCCGCCCCCGGCGGCCGGAGGCGGCGGCGGCCCGCAGCGCGGCATCCTCAACGTCGCCCTCGGCTACCGCTACCCCCAGGGCGCGGTCGTCGGCGCCGACCCCGCGACGCCGGTGGTCCCGGAGGAACTCTCGCTGACGGGCGAACCCGGCAGCAGGGCCCCGCACCTGTGGCTGCTCCGCGGCGACGACCGCATCTCCACGCTCGACCTCTACGAACGCTCCCTCGTCCTGCTCAGCGACGCGACGGAGCCCAGCGGCTGGCACGAGGCGGCGACGCGGCTGGCCGACGAGATGCGGATCCCGCTGGCGTCGTACCGGGTGGGCAAGTCCCCGGACGCCGACCTGCTGCCCGAGAACGACGACACCGACTGGGCGAAGGCCCACGGCGTGACGCGCGGCGGGGCGGTCCTGGTGCGCCCCGACGGCTTCGTGGCGTGGCGCGCCCCGGGACCGGCGCCGGACCCCGCGGCGATGCTGCGCCAGGTGGTGACGTCGGTCCTGTCCCTGGCCTGACACCCCGGGCCCCGCTCGACCGGACCCGGGCGACAGGGTTCACGCCGACGGGTGAATACCCGCAGGTACGTCCGGTCCGCCCCCGCCCGGTGCGCTGTGCCGAGTCCGCCGGGACACGGCGCACCGTCATCGGGCAGGAGGAACGGAACACGTGGACGGGGTCGTCCCGGGCGCCTGGCTGCCGGCTGCCGGCTGCCGACCACGGCCCCGGGCGCCTGCCTCGCCACCGTCATCGGACCGGCCGCCACCCACAGGCCACCGGCACGGCGGAACGCCCCTTCCCGCCGACCGGGGTGGTCGCCCACGGCACGAGCGCGGGCGCGACGGTGCTCCCGGTCGTCCCGGTGGTGCTCCGCCAGGCCTGAGGACGGGGCCGGGCGCTGCCGACGGCCGCGCGGCCGGGCGGGCGCAGGGGACGGCCGGGGACGACCGGGGCACGGCCGACCGCGTTGTCAGTCCCCCCTGTCATCATCCCGCCATGCCGAACGACACCTTGGTGACCCGGCCCCACGGCCACGACTCGCCCGACGACGCGAGGCGCACCGCGCCCCGGACCGGGGAGGACGGGCGGCCCACGGCCGGGAGGGGTGCCCGATGAGCCACGCCGCCCGGCTGATGCGCGCGCTGACCGACCCGGAGTCCACCGACGAGGACGAGCGCCCGGACCCGTCCCGGGTCACCGACGAGGAGCTCGGCGACCTGTTCGTCGCGGCCTACCGGGTGGACACCTCGGACGCACTCGTGCGGCGTACGGCAGCCGCCGCGGTCCGGGCCGCGGCCGGGGAACGGCAGCCGCGCTACACGCCCGCCGCGTGCCGCCGGATGTTCGACCTGCTCGTCGAGGAGTGCGAGGAACACGGCTGGGCCGACCTCACCCTGGGGCTCGACGCACTGCGGCACTGCACCGGACCGCGGCCCGACGTGTCCGAACCGGCCCGCGCCCTGGTCGGGTTGTGGCAGGACAAGGCCTCCGTGCGCCAGCCGTACGCGCTGCTCGCGGTCGCGGCGCTCGCCGGGGACGAGACGTCGGCGGCGGCCGTGGAGTGGCTCTCCCGCGACGTCGGCCCGATCGTCGCCGACGAGACGGCCGTCATCGCCCGACTCGCCCCGGCCGAACAGGCGGCACTGTCCGAGATGGGCCGGGAGAACAGGTTCGTCCCGCCGCCGGCCCACACCTGGCACGCGTCGGCCGAGACCCCGGCGTACGTGGCGTTCACCCGCCGCGCGCTGGAAGCGGCCGCCGACCGCACCGACGCCATCCGCGCCGGCGAGATCCCCTACCGGGCGGACAAGGCGTTCACCGACCGGGAGGTCACCACGCTCGGCCAGGCCCTGCGGGTCGCGCTGCTGCGCGACGAACCCTGGCTGCCCGAGCTGTTCGACCGACTGCTGCCCGGCATCGCACTCGCCCCCACGGCCGCGAAGACGCTCCCGTCCCAGGCCCTCCTGTACGAAGTGGTCCGCGCGGCACAGGACTTCCCGACGCCCGAGCTGGCCACCGCGATCCGCACCGTGCGCGGCACCGTCCGGCACGCCGGGGTGCCCAGGCAACTGGACAAGATGCTCAAGAAGGTGGACGCGGCCCTGGCCGAACGCACCGACGTGGCCCTCCGGCTGCCCAGAACGGACTTCGACGACGACGGCGTCCTGCGCCGGCCGGCCGGCGACCACGAAGCGGTCGTCACGGTCACCGACACCGCCACGCTCACCTGGGAGAAGGACGGCCGCCCGCTGCGCACCGTCCCGGCGCCGGTCCGCCGCGACCACGCCGCCCTGGTCAAGGAACTCCGCGACCTGGTGAAGCGGATCAACGCCCAACTGGCCACCCTCCTACGGGCCCTGGAGGGCGGCTTCACCACCGACGCCGTCCACCCGTACGGCTGGTGGCGCACCGAGCTGGCCGGCCACCCCCTCGCACGGACCCTCGTGGGCCGGCTGATCTGGGAGATCGAGGTCGCGCCCGGCGAGTGGCGGGCCGTACTCCCCGAGACGGACCGGGCCGCCCTGCCCGACGCCCCCGACGACGCCTCCGTACGGCTCTGGCACCCGCTCCGCTCCGCCCCCGACGCCGTGGGGGCCTGGCGGGACCTGCTCACCGAACGGCGCATACGCCAGCCCTTCAAGCAGGCGTTCCGCGAGATCTACCGCCTCACCCCGGCCGAGGAACGGACCGGCGCCTACTCGAACCGCTTCGCCGGTCACCTCGTCCACTACCGCAGGATGTTCGCCCTGTTCCGCGCCCGGGGCTGGCGAAGCCGCCTGCTCGGCCCCTGGGACGCAGGGGACGGCGACGAGGCCGAGCGCACCCTGGCGGCGGGGGAGTGGCGGATCCGCTTCCGCCACACCTGGTCCGACCAGGCGGGCGAGAACGAACTGGCCACGACCGACCAGGTGCGCTTCAACCGCCGGCAGGAGGACACCTGGCACGAGACCCCGCTCGCCGACGTACCCCCGCTGGTGTTCAGCGAGGCCATGCGCGACGTGGACCTCTTCGTCGGCGTAACCTCGATCGCCACCGACCCCGACTGGACCGACGGCGGCGACCGGCGCGCCTACTGGGAGCGGGCGGCGTTCGGCGAGTTGCCGGAGACCGCCCTGGCCCGCCGCGACGCGCTGGAACGACTCCTGCCCCGCCTGAAGATCGCCGACCGCTGCACCCTCGACGGCCGCTTCCTGCGCGTCCGGGGCGATCTGCGCACCTACAAGATCCACCTCTTCTCGGCCAACGTCCTGATGGAACCGGACGACAGCTACCTGTGCGTCGTCGCGGCACGACGCCCGGCGGACCGCACGGTCTTCCTCCCCTTCGACGACGAACGGCTCGCGCTGATCCTCAGCAAGGCGTTCCTGCTGGCCGCCGACGCCGACATCACCGACGAGACCATCCTCCGCCAGATCGATCGAGGTGCCTGATGGCCGCCGTGACCTTCCGGGACGAGACGCCGACGGGCAAGCGGATCGCCGAGTGGGAACTGACCGGCCTGCCCGACCGGATGACGGTACGGGAGCTGATCGCCCTCCGGGTCCGCGAGGAGACCACCCGCCACCACGCCCACCCCGGCGACCACTTCACCGGCCTGGTCCGCCCCGAGGACGCCGAACCGGCCCCGAACGGCCACCGCCTCCCCGAACCCCGCCCCGTCGACCCGGCCCGCCAGACGGAGGCAGCCGAGAACGCCTTCCTGACCAACGGCTTCTTCGTCCTGTCCGACGACCGCCAACTCGAGTCCCTCGACGAGACGGTGGACCTGACACCGGGCCCCACCCTGGTCTTCGTCAAGCTGGTCGCCCTGGTCGGCGGCTGAGACGGCCGCACCGCGCCCAGGGCATCCGGACGCACCGAGGAGAGCACGGCCACCACAGGGGTGAAACTGCCCGAACCCCCGGGCGAACGGGACGTGACCGTCGACAACCGCACGGAGGCCCGGGCATGTCGCCTGGACCTCCGTCAGGAAGGCCTGTCCGGCGGGCTTCCGGGCGTACACCGTCGGGCATCTCGCCCATCCCGGTGCGATGTGTGGAAGGGTCGGACGCCGTTGCCCGCGCCGGCCGGACGAGACGGGGTCGGACCGAGACGGTGACCGACCCGGCCCCTCTTCACCGCTTCCGGCCGAGCTGTCCCGCGGTCGTGCCAGGGAGCCGCCGGCGTCCTCCCTGCGGCGACGCGCCATCCGGACAGAACGAGTCCAGCCGCGTCGCCTGCTCCGCGGTCTTGTGGAACTGCGCGTCACGCGTGGGAAGCGGTACGGGCGTGATCGTCCGTACGCCGACCTGCCTGGCGGCACCGCGGTCGGTCGGGCGGACGTCACGACGGGGGACATCACGGTCCTTTCGAAGACGGACGATCTCCTGGAACCGCCGGCCGCACCGGCCACCAGGCCCGGAGGGCGTCGGGCCCGGTGGCCTAAGCTGCCGTTCGGCCGGCGGAAAGGGGAGCGGCGGTGGACACGGCTGAGCGGTACCGGCGGTTCGCGACGATGGAGGCGCGGGGCCACTCCCCGACGTACGAGCGGCTGACCGCCGCGATCGCTGACACCCCGAGCCTGTTGGCGATGATCGACCGACTGCCGACTGCCAAGCGGCAGCCCAACCTGCTGCTGGCCGCGGTGCGCTTCCTGGGCGGACCGGTCGACGACCTCGCCGCATTCCGCGAGTGGACCACCGCCCACTGGGCCCGAGTGCGCGCCACGATGCTGGAGCGGCGGACTCAGACCAACGAGCCGGGCCGGTGCGCCGTCCTGCTTCCCGTGCTGGCCCGGCTGCCCCAGCCGCTGGCGCTCATCGAGGTCGGCGCCTCGGCCGGACTGTGCCTCTATCCCGACCGCTACCGCTACCGCTACGACGAGGGGCCCATGTTCGGCCACCCGGACAGCGCGGTCGTCCTGGAGTGCGGCACGACCGGCGCCGTACCGCTGCCCACCCGGCTGCCGGAGGTCGCCTGGCGGGCCGGTGTCGACCTGAACCCGCTCGACGTGGCCGATCCCCAGGACACACGCTGGCTGGAATGCTTGGTCTGGCCCGAACAGCACCAGCGCCTGGCCCGGTTGCGGGACGCCGTGCGGATCGCGCGCACCGAGCCCCCGACGCTGGTGCGCGGCGACCTCAACGAGACCGTCCGCGACTTGGTCACCGCCGCCCCGGCGGGCGCCACCCCGGTCGTCCTCCACAGCGCGGTCCTCGCCTACCTGCCGCCCGAGGAGCGCGAGGCCTTCACCACCACCATGCGGGAGCTCGGCTGCCCCTGGATCTCCAACGAGGCCCCGGGTCTCCTCCCTGCCGTGGACCACCGGCTGCCGTCCGACCCCCGCCCCGACCGCCTGCTGTTCACCCTTGCCCTGAACGAGCACCCGCTCGCCCGCACCGGCCCGCACGGCCAGCACCTGGAGTGGCTGCCCACGCAGGCGGTGCCTGATGAGCGGTCAGGTGCCCGCCACTGAAGGCCACTTTCACCTGAAGTGCCCTGTCGTCCGTGTCTCTCAGGCTGCCGGACCGGCTGCTGCAGGCCGTTGATGCGGTGGGAGTCCGTGGGCCTGGCAGGCCGACATCCGGGCGCCGGCGGCCTCGTAACGCGGCGCGTCGAGCTCCTTTGGCTCCAAGATCATTGCGTCCCCATTACGCAGGCGCCCTGTCAGCCCAGGGACGCGCCCCGCAAGGCCGGACCCATGATCTCGGGCAGCGACGGCGCACCGGAAGACGGCGACAAGACGGCCTTCACGGCGGAGGCTGCGACCTCCATCCTCCGGGACGCCTGCCACGCCCGGCGCCGAAGGCCTCGCCGCGCAGCTAGCGGCGCTCGGGCCGGAGATCGGCTTTCCGGGCCTCGCAGTGGACGTGACTGTGCGGGGCGACGGCCTGGTCCGACTCGGCGCGGGTACGCCCTGACGTCGTACTACCGCTGGCACGGCTCATTGAGGCCGGCACTGCGGCACAGGAGCGCAAGACACGCCCGCACCTCAGTGCCCGGAACCGAACGACTCGAAGCCTTCATCTTTTGTGGCTGAGCAGCAGGCCATAGCGCCGTTGGGGCCATCAGCTTGGGAAACTGCGATTTCTTGAAGCTGCCTCAGGCGCTGACCTGGGCAGGAAAGCCGAACGGTGGCTCGTCGACTTCGGCGGCTTTCACCGTGGTTCCTAGCTGTTCCCCACGCGATTGGTGCGGTTGTGATGCGAGTCCTGGCCCGTCCGCGCCCCGTCGACGCTAGCGGGCGTAGGCGTACAGCAGGACGACGACCACCACGACGCCCAGCCAGACCGGCATGCCGGTCTTGGTGAATCGGCCGCGGTTGTCCCTGGGCTGCGGCCTTCGACGCTTCGCCATACATCCCCCTACGGTCGTGACGCCCCTCCATGGCCCAGAGTGCGGTTGGCCGGAGCATGGAGGTAGAGCGCGAATCAGACACGGGGCATGGATGTCACGTGACGAACGAGTTTTGACGTGCAGGGATTGCCGACAAGCATGGAACTGGAGGAGAGCGAGCCGCATCAGCCGTTGCTCAACGCGCTTTCCAGCTGTGTTGGTGGGAGCTGGACGGTGAACCGGCCTGAATGAGAAGGAAACCGAGACGGTCCGTCCGGCGGTCGTTGTCAGTGGCCATACCTAGTCTCCGGCCATGAGCATGATCGGTGAGTACCTGCGTGTCACGACTGCTGAGCTTGATCGAGCGATCCGAGACCCCGACTGGGCTCTGGGCTTCGCCGAAGAGGTCCAGGACGCCGAAGAGGAGACGGAGCCTGCGCCGGATAAAGCGCTCCATTTCAGTACGTACAAGGCCTGGGATGTGCTCCGCTTCCTGCTGGCGCGTGCGGAGTTCCCCGTGAACGTGATCCACGGTGAGGAGTCGTTCGCCAAGGATGAGGACTGGGGCTATGGGCCTCCGAAGTACCTGCGGCCTGAGCGGGTCCGGATCGCGGCGGAAGCTTTCCGGACCATCAGCTATGACCACCTCGTCAGGGGTGTGGATCCTGCCGAACTGACCAGCGCCGAGGTGTATCCCTTTGGATGGGGCGAGCCTGGTGCACTGGAGTGGGGTCGTCACTGGTACGACGGCCTCACTCAGTTCTTTGAGGCCGCCGCCGGAGCGAACCACGCGATGGTCGTCTGGTTGGACTGATGCCGTAGGCGTGGACTTCGGCATGAGGATCTCCCTGGTGATCGAAGACCCAGGCGTCAACGATGATCATCGGTTGGGGACTCCGCGTAGTGGCGCGGCGGTCGGCGGCACGATCAGGTGATCTTCTCCATGCTCCGCGCGGAGCGGCCCGGCGGCGAACCGAGACGGTGACCGACCCGGCCCCCTTCACCGCTCCCGGTCGAGCTGTTCCGCGGTCGTGCCAGGGAGCCGCCGGTGCCCTCCCTGCGGCGACGCGCCATCCGGACAGAACGAGTTCAGCCGCATCGCTTGTTCTGCGGTCTTGCGGTCCCGTCTCCCTTGCTGCTGGCATGGCGGCGACGTCACGGGAGTACGGGGGGCCTTGTGGAGCTGCGCGTCACGCGTTGGAAGCGGTACGGACATGATCGTCTGTACGCCGACCTGCCCGATGGCACCGCGGTCGGTTGGGCGGACGTCACGACGGGGGACATCACGGTTTTGCGGGCCGAGTGTCGTGACGACGTGATCGCCGTGCTCACGAAGCACTTACAGAACCTCGCCGAGCCTGTCCCGCCAGGCAGGGCGCCGGAGGTCCAGGCGCGTCCGACGCTGCCGCCTCTGACGCCGGCCGACGACCTGGCCGCCACCCCTCCCGGGCAGGCGTTGCGTGATCTGCTCGCCGAATCCGGCCCGGGGCTGATGGAGCGAGTCGTTTCACGGCTTCTGCGGCGGCCGTCCGAGTGGGACTCCTGGCGAAAGGGACTGGTGGGGGAGCGATGAGTGGGAGCCGAGCTGAACCGCCTGGGGCGCCACGGCTGGCGCGTCCTGCACTCCGTTCCCCTGGCCGACAAAGTGGATATCGATCACTTGCTGATCGGGCCTGGTGGAGTGTTCAGCATCAATACGAAGCACCACCACAAGCGGGCCGTATGGGTCGGGGACGACTCCGTGAAAGTCGATCACGGAAAACCGGCGCCCTACGCACGCAAGAGCCGGGCGGAGGCCAAGCGGGTCGCCCGAGTGCTCGAGCGCTATTGCGACTTCCCCGTACCGGTGGAGCCGGTGCTCGTCTTCGTCGGTGTCACCGAGCTGAAGGTGGTCGCCACGCAGCTCGACGTCCGGGTGTACCAGGAACGCCAGGTTTCGGCCCTCGGTCCGCTCTCAGGCGTGCTCACGACCGACCAGGTGGAGCAGGTGTACGGCGTCGCTCGCCATCGCCGGGCTTGGAGTCGGGCCTGAGCCGGTGCGTCTCAGCGAGGCGCAGGCCTTCCCTGCGGGGCCTGTGGGTGGTCTCCAGGGTGTGACCCCCGTCGGAGCGGGGTGCCCTGTCAGTGCCGTCGCTTACGCTCCGCTCCTGAACATGCAGTTCGAGTGGAGAGGGGACGCGGATGGGTGGCGACGCGTGGACTCATACGGGCCCGTATCAGCGTGATCTGGCGGCCGCGTTCCGGAAGGAGCAGGAAGACGAGCTGGCGCGGGACAACCACGGCTTCGAGGGGCGGTCCGTCGAGGAACTGTGGGACGACCCGGAGTGGCAGGAGTACATCTTCACCGGCGGCACGAGCTCCGTGCTGGACTTCCCTTGCATGATCGAGTCCGCGGACACCGATGACGGTCCGTTCATGCGGCCGCTGACCGACGACGAGGTGCGCGCGTGGGCTCCTCACGGCCGGCCCACCTACGAGGAGTGGGACGCCGCGCTCGACTCCGAGCAGCTGGACTTCCCGGGCCGCGCCCAGGGGAACTGCACAGTGCTCTACCGCGACGGCAGGCCCGAGCAGATCGCCTACTGGGGGGTCACCGCCGACTAGGGGAGCCGGTACCGCCTTGCACCGTGGCCCCACACCTGTCCCGGGTCCGGGGGCACATCGTTTTGCGGGCTGACCTGGGAGAACGCTCCAAGCCCCCGTCCACGCCTTCGTCCACAGACCCCGACGTACGGCCGCTCCGGGCCGCACACGCACGCACATACGCGAAGACCCCGGCCTCAGCGTTTCCGCTGGTGACGGGGTCTTTGGGCACCTCATACAGGGTGCCCCCGGCAGGATTCGAACCTGCGCACACGGCTCCGGAGGGCGCTGCAGTGGAGGCTCAACGTGCAGGTCAGAGGGCTAGAACCGAAGGCCGAGTGTCGAGCCGTCCACAGATAGTCCAGGGCCTCACACTGTGTGCTGACGCCTCGCTGCCACGAGATGCTCGCGAGTCTAGAGCGGCCCTCGCACCAGCGGGGCCATTGCGGTGACGTTTCACAGTTATACCTTTAAGGCCCTTCTCCTGTGCATTGTCCAGTTTTATTCCGGCTGGCAAACGACGTGCCGCCCGAGAATCTGTCTGTACAACTCCCTACAGACGTGCGATCGGTGCTACTGTCATCCGCAGCAACAGGACGCCTACAGAGGGCAATTGACATGAGACTTGCTGATGTCTGCACCATCAGCACCGGCTACACGCCGCGGACTCGCTTTCAGTCCGTAGAGGTAGGCGGCGTACCCATTGTGCAACTTGGCGACTTGTCGCCTGATGGCCACATTGATGTCGCGGGTTTGATCAAGGTTCCGCATAATCCTGGGCTTGACCGCTACATGGTTCGTCCCGGAGACGTTCTATTTCGCTCACGCGGCGCACGCAATACGGCCTACGCCCTGAGTGAAGAGTTCAAAGATCCTGTTGTAGCCGTCTCCCCACTTTACATATTGCGCCCCAACAGGAGCTTGATCCTACCGAATTACCTTGCGTGGATCATAAATCAAGGTCCAGCGCAACGTTACTTCGACAGTACGGCCCGCGGCACCAATATGCGGATGGTGCCCAAAACCAGTCTGGATCTTCTCGAGATTCGCCTTCCTGCCATAAAGAGCCAAGAGTCAATCGTGGCCCTGGACGCGCTGGCGGAGCGTGAGCTCCGCCTGTCGAATCTTGCCACTCAGAAGCGGCGCCAGCTGGTCAGCCACCTACTCGTTAACTGGCTTAACAAAGTAAATGACGAAACCTCAGAGCAAGAGGAAGATGATGACTGACCGACTCACACAACAGCAGGTCAATCAAACGGCATGGGCAGCATGTGACACCTTCCGAGGCGTTGTAGATGCCGGCCAGTACAAGGACTACATCCTGGTGATGCTGTTCCTCAAGTACATCTCCGATCTATGGGACGATCATCTCAAGACGTACAGGCAGCAGTTTGGCAACGACGAGATTCGCATCCGACGCCGTTTGGAGCGTGAGCGATTCGTCCTCCCGGAAGGGGCCAGTTTCTACGATCTATACGAGCAGCGGACTGCGGCCAATATCGGCGAGCTGATCAACATTGCACTGGAGCGAGTCGAAGACGCGAACAGGGCGAAGCTGGACGGTGTTTTTCGCAACATCGATTTCAACTCAGAAGCAAACCTCGGACGGGCGAAGGACCGCAACCGTCGTCTCAAGAACCTGCTGGAAGATTTCGCCAAGCCTGCCCTTGACCTTCGTCCTTCGCGGGTCACTGAGGACATCATTGGTGAATGTTACATCTACCTTATCTCCCGATTCGCTTCGGACGCCGGAAAAAAGGCCGGAGAGTTCTATACGCCCGTAGCAGTCTCACGGTTGCTTGCTCGACTTGCGGCCCCCAAGGCCGGCGACACAATTTGCGACCCCGCCTGCGGCTCTGGTTCGTTGCTGATTCGAGCGGCGGAGGAGGTCGGCTCTGACAACTTCGCTCTCTACGGGCAAGAGGTGAATGGAGCGACCTGGGCTCTAGCGCGTATGAACATGTTCCTGCACTCCAAAGACGCTGCCAGGGTTGAATGGTGCGATACCCTCAATAGCCCGTCGCTGGTCGAGGGTGACCACCTCATGAAGTTCGACGTAGTCGTAGCTAATCCACCATTCTCGCTCGACAAGTGGGGGGCAGAGAATGCGACAGACGACCAGTACGGACGGTACTGGCGTGGTGTCCCACCCAAGTCGAAGGCCGACTATGCCTTCATCACTCATATGGTGGAAACAGCTAAGCGGCAGAGTGGTCGCGTCGCGGTTATCGTGCCGCATGGCGTTCTCTTCCGTGGCGGAGCGGAAGGCGAGATCCGGAAAAAGCTTATCAAGCAAAATCTTCTTGATGCTGTTATCGGTCTCCCGGCCAATCTCTTCACAACAACCGGCATCCCAGTCGCCATCCTAATCTTCGACCGTTCCAGGGAGAAAGGGGGAGTCAATGAGGCGCGTACTGATGTGCTTTTCATCGACGCGAGCAAGGATTTTGTGACCGGTAAGACTCAAAACGTCATGCAAGAGGAGCACATCGCAAAAATTCTGGAGACATTCAGGGGTCGCACGGAGGTTGACAAGTACTCTCACCGGGCGAACCCGGAAGAGATCGCTGAGAATGAGTTCAACCTTAATATCCCTCGCTACATCGATGCTTTCGAGGTAGAAGAGGAGGTAGACATCACTGTCCTCCAAAGCGAGATTGAAAACCTCGAGGACGAACTAGCTGATGTCAGGAAGCGCATGACGGGGTACTTGAGGGAGCTTGGTATCGATGTATGAGGACTGGAAGCCCAAGTGCCTTTCCGATCTCATGGAACTGCGCAATGGAGTGAACTTCAGGCGAGCCGCCAGTGGACAGGCGGTTAAGGTCGTTGGTGTTGCCCATTTCCGAGACAGAGAGGTACTGTCGGACTTCGCTGATGTGGATTCCGTAATCCTCAACGGGGGTATCGCCGAGGACGACCTACTATCTAACAACGATCTTCTCTTCGTTCGCTCCAATGGTAACAAGGCACTGATCGGGAGATGCCTGCTAATCAAAGACGTCACCGAACCTGTCGCATTCTCGGGTTTCACGATTCGAGCACGGATCACGTCAGATGAGGTAGACCCGGACTTCCTTTCCAGGGTTGTCCGGTCCCCGTTGTTCAAGCAGCACTTGCACCGTAACGGCGGTGGTTCCAGCATTAGCAATCTCAGTCAGAAGACGCTCGCCGAGTTTAGCTTCCTACTGCCTTCCTTGCCGGAACAACTCCGGATCGTGGAAATTTTGCGGGCTTGGGATGTGGCGCTAGAGAGGCTACGGGCCCTTCGCCAGGCAAATCACAAGCGCAGCATCTGGTTCCGCAATGAACTATTTAGCGGAAAGCGACGCCTTCCTGGCTTCACGAAGGAGTGGCGTGAAGTCCGCCTCAGCGAGGTTCTCACAGAGCACGGTCTCCGGAGCGCAGGGACCGAGGAAGTTTTCTCGGTGTCAGTGCACAAGGGTTTGGTGAATCAGGTCGAACATCTTGGGCGCTCTTATGCGGCCAGTGAGACCTCTCACTACAACCGGGTTCTTCCTGGCGATGTGGTTTACACGAAGAGTCCGACGGGTGACTTCCCCTTGGGAATCATCAAACAAAGCAAGGTTGACCGAGAGGTCATCGTCTCCCCGCTATATGGAGTTTTCACCCCCCTCACCTACGACCTTGGTGTAATCCTCGATGCATACTTCGAGTCACCAGTGACCGTTTGGAACTATCTGCACACACTAGTGCAGAAAGGTGCAAAAAACACGATCTCCATTACCAATACGCGTTTCCTGGAAGGGAAGCTTCGACTGCCGCTCGACCCTAAAGAGCAGAAGGCAATTGCGGAAGTAGTCGAAACCAGTCGGCGCGAGCTTGCGGCTATCGAGAGTCAGATCCGCGCAGTCAGCCAGCAGAAGCAATCACTCCTGCAGAAGCTGCTCACCGGCAGCGTGCGGGTCGGCATCTAAGTCTTCAGGTCCTTTACCTGGGAAGTACGAGTAGTTTCTGAGGTGGTCTCATGATCTTCAACGCGGCTGAGAAGTATCAATCCCAGATCCCTGCGCTTCAGATGTTGGTCAGCCTCGGCTTCACGCCGCTGTCCCAGAAGTCGGCATTAGAGATGCGCGGTGGCCGACTGAGTAACGTCATCCTAGACCGAGTACTCATCGACCAAGTGCTGAAGATTAACCGTTTCCACTACCGGGGACACGAGCACTCTTTCAGTCATGAGGACGCTAACGAGGCCCTTCGGCGTCTGAAGCCGACTCCCGATCGAATCAAAGGGCTCCGGAGCACGAATCAGGAAATCTACGATACGCTCGTTCTTGGAACTACGATCACAAAGACTGTCGGCGGTGGTTCTAAGAGTTTTACCCTGCGTTTCATTGACTGGGATCGGCCGGAACGAAATACGTTCCACGTGACTGCGGAGATGCCGGTAGAGCGACACGGAAGTAAGATTCGCAAACGCTGCGACATTGTCGCTTACGTCAACGGAATTCCTTTTGTCGTCATTGAGACCAAGCGGCCAACTGAGAGCCTCGTGAAGGCGAATAGCCAGCTCATCGGCTACCAGCATGAAAACAAAATTCCTCAACTCTTTTACTTTACCCAACTGCTGCTGACGATGAATCGGAAGGAGGCGCGCTACGCCACAGTAGGGACGCCGCAAAAATTCTGGCAGTCTTGGCGGGATGAAGAAGACACTGATCAGGCCATCGCCCCTTACGCTAATCGGCTCATGACCAATGCTGAGAAGGAGGCGGTATTCTCAGGCGATCTCGCAGATGCACGCCTTCACTTCGATGTAGTCGGTGGAGCAATGCATCGAACTGTAACTCCGCAGGACCGTGCCCTCTACGCCCTGTGCCGGCCTGAGCGGCTCCTGGATTTGGTGCGTCGGTTTACGGTCTTTGACGGAGGAGTGCGTAAGGTCGCACGCCATCAGCAGTTCTTTGCTATCCGAAGCGCCATCAATAGAGTCAAGCAGTTCGACTTCGATGGTAGTAGAAAGGGGGGAGTCGTCTGGCATACGCAAGGTTCAGGGAAGTCCCTAACCATGGTGATGTTCGGGCGCGCGCTTGCCCTCGACAGGAACATCGCTAACCCTCGGATAATCATCGTCACCGACCGCGATGATCTGGATAAGCAGATTAAGGGAACGTTCAAATCGTGTGAGTTGGAACCAGTGCGAGCTAGAAGTGGCGCACACCTTGTCGAGCTGATCCGGAACAAGACTGCGCTCGTCACCACCATCATCAACAAGTTTGACACGGCTGCGAGAAGCAGTCGATTTGTAGATGAAGATGCGAACGTTTTCGTTCTGGTAGACGAAAGTCATCGCACCCAGGCTGGACGTCGCGGTGGTCACGGAAACCTTGCTCTGAAGATGCGACGCTGTCTCCCACGGGCTTGTTATCTAGGCTTCACTGGAACGCCGCTTCTCAAGAAGGAGAAGAACACCTTCCTTGCCTTCGGAGGCTTGATTCATCGATACACGATCGACGAGGCAGTCAACGACGGCGCTGTTGTGCCACTGCTGTACGAAGGAAGAATTGTCGAACAGCAAATCGCCGGCCATGTGATTGATCGTTGGTTCGACAAGATAAGTGAGGGCTTGACCGACAAGCAGAAGGCTGACCTCAAGCGTAAGTATTCGCGTATGGATGCGCTCTCCAAGACGGAACAATCTATCCACGCGAAGGCCTTCGACGTCTCGGAACACTATCGTCAGCATTGGCAGGGCACTGGGTTCAAAGCGCAGCTTGTGGCCCCGTCGAAGGCAGCGGCGGTGCGCTTCAAGAATGCGCTCGACGAGATTGGGCATGTCACAAGCGAAGTCGTCATTTCTCCACCGGACGATAATGAGGGGCATGAAGACATCGACAATGAGTCGAAGGATCTTGTCCGTGGGTTCTGGAATAGAATGATGGCTCGCTTCAAAGATGAAGAGGAGTACAATCGACAAGTTATCGATGCTTTCAAAGGGTCTGGAGACCCCGAGATCCTCATCGTGGTATCAAAGTTGCTGACGGGCTTTGATGCTCCGCGAAACACCGTCCTCTATATTTGCAGGACGTTGCGTGAGCATAACCTTCTGCAAGCCGTAGCGCGTGTAAACCGCCTGTACCAGGATGATGCATCCGAGAAGCAGTTCGGGTTCATCATCGACTATGAGGGGTTGCTGGGTGAGTTGGATCAGGCGCTAACGAGCTACAGTGCCCTGGAGGGGTATGAGGCAGCTGATCTTATTGGAACCGTTCGGGATGTTCGTGATGTCATCCGTAGGCTGTCCCAGCTCCACAACCAACTTTGGGATCTATTCCGAGCGGTCGGAAACCGTCAGGACATGGAGGAGTTCGAGCAGGTACTTGCCGACGAGGCTCTTAGAGAAGAATTTTATGAGCGCCTTCGTGTCTTCGGCGAATGCCTGCATGTTTCGCTGTCGTCGGATAAGGTCTTCGATGTCTTCGACGATCGAACCCTCGATGCCATGAAACGAGACCTGAAACAGTTCTCGGAGCTCCGACGGTCCGTCAAGTTGCGGTACCAGGAGAGCGTCAACATCAGAGAGCTCGAACCAAAGATCCAAAAGCTTCTCGATTCGCACGTGGTGGCCATGCCGGCTGAGACCATAGTTCAGTTGGTAAACATCAATGACGCTGACGCCATCAAGACTGTTGTCGGCGAGAACGAAGTGACGGATGCGTCTAAGGCCGATCGCATCGCTAGTGCTACTCGGCGAGTGATTACCGAGAAGATGTCTGAAGACCCTGCTCTGTATCGGAGCTTTTCCGAGATGCTAGAGCAGACTATCTCTGACTATCGCGCTAAGAGGATGTCTGAGCGCGAGTACCTTGCTAGCATTGTAGGTTTGGCGAGTAAAGTTTCAGGTAAGGTGCGTGACCAACCCGTTCCTGAGCACCTGAAGGATGACGATGATGCATTGGCGTTTTTCGGCATCTTGAGTGGCGCGCTCGTCGAGGGGGATGGTCAGTACATGAGCAGAGACGATGCTGCTCGCGTTGCACTTGCCATCATGGGCATTATTCGGGCCCACCACATCGTCGACGTCTGGACAAACGAAACCGCTCAGAACCAAATTCGAAACGCAATCGATGATTACTTCTTCGATGTGCTGCGGGATGAGAAAGGCGTCGATCTTCCAGTTGAAGTGATTGATTCCTTGGAGCTCAAGATAATGCAGTTGGCTCGCGCGAGGTTTCCAGGATGATTGGCGAGAGGTGTCAGTTCTCTTACGGGAGCCACGTTGTCGAGTTCACCATTGTCAGGCGAGACAGGAAAACCTTGGAGATTTCCGTCGAGCCGGATAGAACTGTGGTAGTGGCCGCTCCTCAAACTGTGTCTGTCGATGCCGTTATACAAAGAGTTCGGAAGCGTGCCAGGTGGATTCTTCGACAGCAGGATTATTTTGCGCAGTTCACGCCACGGACGCCGGAGCGACGTTTCCTCTCTGGAGAGACTCATCTTTATTTGGGACGTCAATACCGTCTCAAGGTCGTCCAGGACTCAACCGAGTGTGTCAAGCTGGTCGGTGGTCACTTTGTCGTCCGCACCGATTTCCCTTCTCGGCCTGACGTGACTAAGTCGCTTCTAAATGATTGGTATCAAACAAAGGCTCAGGTGAAATTCGAGGAACGGCTTGAGGCTACTCTGTCACGTTTTCCTGATCCAATTTCTGTCAGGCCCTCCATGCTTTCAGTCCGTCCGCTTCGGCTGCGATGGGGGTCAATGAATGCTGCTGCACACCTAGTCTTGAATCGGCGACTCGTGCAGGCGCCTATTGACTCCATTGACTACGTCATCGCCCACGAGCTCTGTCATGTGGCTGTGCTCAACCACGGTGCGGAATTCTTGAAGTTCCTAGACAGAGTCATGCCTGACTGGGCTAAAAGGAAAGAGCGGCTGGAGAGGTGTTTGGCTTAATAGGTAGGTACACGCCACGGTCGTCGTCTGTACCGAGGTCGGTGGAGCGGCTTTGGGCTGGAGCTGCTTTGGCGCGAGTGATCATGGCCCCGTAAGCTTGCGGCGCGTCGGGCAGTCTGTGGACCTGCCCGCTAAAGCACGACGTTGGGGCCATGATCTTCGAGGCTCGCGCCAAAGTGGCTGCGTAAAGCCGCGGAGCCGACCGCCCCAGCCACGACGTACCCCTTCTTTGGCATCAGACGACTGATTGCCTTGAGCGCGGCACGGGCGCCGGCCGGGCTGGAGCGGGGCGGAGACAGGAGCGCAGGCCCGGCCGGCGCCCGTGCCGCGCGCGGTGAGCGGAGCGAGCCGCCTTGAACCCGTGAAGAAGGTTGTAACTCAGTCGTCGGATGGGATGCGCCACAAGGGAGCCGCGTACTGCTCCGGACGGCTGCTGATGAGCAGTTGACGCAGGGCGTCCCTGTGAGAGCCGCTGAGGTTCAGGGCCTCGGTGAGGTGGCGGAACGTCGTGTGGGTGACTCCGCGAGCTCGGGCCTCGCCCTGGAACTGGTCGAGCCGAGACAGTACGTCGTCGGGATCCAGCTTCGTCGGTGGTCGCTCGGTGAGCCATGCTGCCTTGTTGCGCTCGTAGTCGATTTCCGAGAACCCGCAGATCTCGCGGCAGTATGCCTCGGCCTCGTCCAGGGCGGCGGTCGTCATGATGGCGCGGGCCAGGCTGTTGCGGCTGACCGCGTCGTCCAGGTCGACCTCGTGGACCGTAGGTCCTTCATCGGTCAGGAGGACGGGAAGGCGGGCGTCGCGCACCTCGCAGATGCCGCGAGCTCCTCGGGCTGTTGCGGCGAGCATGGCGGTGGCTTCTGAGGGGTGCCATTCCAGGATGCCGCCGATCGCCTCCACGTCCTCGGCCGTGAAGGTGTGGACGAGGGCGCCGAACAGGGAGCGCAGGTCGTCGGGGGAGATCTCGCCGTCCAGCCCGGGGCCTGCGACCAGGAGTCGAATCGGGGCGTTGACCTGGCAGCAGGCGGCGAGGGTGAGGGCGTCGGCGAGTGGGCTCTTGAGGGTGGGTTCGTCGCCCTGGGCGAGGATGTCGCCGCCGACGTCGAGCAGATCGATCGATACCGGTGCCAGGTGGGACACCAGCTCTTCGAGTTGGCGGGTGATGCCCTCAGCGCCGTGGTGCGGGTCGAGCAGAGCCAGGGTGTGCGGGAGCTCTGCCGCGAGTCGGGGGAGTGTGGAGCCTGCCGGGGCGATCGGCTGGGCTTCAGCCGGCACCGACCAGACGGACTGAGTGACGGGTTCGAGTCCCGTGAAGCTGTCGGCTCCTCGTGGCCCCGGGAGTGGGTCGATCAGGAGGCGGTCCCATGCGTACGTGAGGATCACCGCCTGGTCCTCGTCGCCGTAGAGGGCGGCGTGAAGCATGGCGGCAGCGACTGCGTCGCCCCCTCCTCCTGCTGCGACGATCAACCGCGTCATGCGTTCAGAGTACGGGTTCACGGGTTGGCCACTCACCCTATAGTGGCCAAAGGCCATAGCCACTTGGACGAGGAAGGGAGGGGAGATGCCGCAGATCGAAGAGGCCCAGCCGAAGTATCTCCAGATCGCCCACTACATCCGTGACCAGATCCTTCGGGGTGACCTGCGGCCGGGGGACGAGGTCCCCTCGGAACGGCAGCTCGCTGCGGACTGGAAGGTGTCCCGGCCCACGGCCGCGCGGTCGTTGGAGGCGCTGAGCCATCAGGGCCTGGTCGAGAAGCGTCAGGGCTCGGGGACGTACGTGCGCAGCCTGGAAGTGAACCGGCGGGCAAGGGAGTTGTACGGGCGTGCCCGGCAGACCGGGAAGATCTACACGCCCGGTGAGTACGCGGTGATCACCTCGGCCGGCTGGCTGGAGGCTCCGGACCATGTCGCCGAAGCCTTGGGCCTGGTGAAGGATCGCCGAGCCGTGCACCGCCGGCGCGTGACCAACAACCAGGACGGTCCGATCACGCTGTCCACTTCGTGGTTCGCTCCGGACGTCGGCCAGCGGGCGCCCAAGCTCACGGATCCCGAGCGGATCCGGGAAGGGACGCTCATGTACGTCGAGCGAATGACCGGGCGTCAAGGCAGCTATGCCGAGGACCGTATGTGTGCTCGGGCTGCCACGGATGAGGAAGCGTCCGACCTGCGGTTGGAGCCGGGGTCCGCGGTTCTCATCATCCATCACGTCGTCTTCGACCTCCAGGACCGTCCTCTGGAGTTCGCCGAAGCCACCTACCCGCCGCACCGCTGGGCGTTCGAACAGGGCTACCCGCTCACCTGACGACAACTCGCCAGTTCCGGCGAACTGCTTGCGTCTCTGAAGTGGCTAATGCCACTATCCAGAAAGTGGCTAAGGCCACTTGGAGGAGAAGGGGGGCGCGACGTGACGAGTCGGTGGCCGGTGCGGGACACGCGGTTAGCTTGCCGAGGGTGTCGGGGGCGTGGATGGAAGCGCGTCGGCTCCCGAACGGCGCTGGCGCTCTCCACGGCCAACGACCGCAGTCGTGCCACGTCGAAGCGGCGCTGCCTCGACTGCGACGGCAGCGGCAAGGAGTGAGCACGCATGGCCTACACGATCGACCGCCACCCCTGTGAGGACTCACCGCGCCTCGGAGCGATGACCTTGCATCCGGTGCCCGAGTCCGTCCCCCGCGCCCGACGCTGGTTCCGGAAGTTCATCGCTCCGTACAGCCCGTCCTGCTCGATCGACGACTGCGCGCTGATGATCTCGGAGCTGGTGACCAATGCCATCCGCTACGGGAGATCGGATGACTCGTGGGTGGTGCGGGTGGAGTGGTACCGCGAGGGAACCTCGCTCCGCGTCGACGTGCACAACCCGGGCTTCCCGGCGAGTGTGCAGCTGCGGCACCCGGAGGCGGACGACGCCCACGGGCGGGGGTTGCTCCTGGTCGACTCCATCGCCGACTCCTGGCGCTCCGGACCCAGCTTCTTCGGTGGAACGGTCGTCTCCTTCGTGGTCGCCGATGCCTGGCCGGCGTGATGGGATAGCCCACCTCTTCTACTGTCACCTTGAATCTGTCGCTAGGCTGGTTGACCAGTTGACTTGGCCAATCCCGACGGGCGGCGTTCATGGCGTATGAAGTGGAGCCACCGAAGTATGTGCGCCTCGCGCAGACGCTTCAGCGGCGCATCGAGGACGGCACGTACGCGCCCGGCACCCGCGTACCGAGCGAGAACCAGTTGGTGCAGGCCTTCGGGATGTCCCGCCCGACCGTCGTCCGAGCCCTGGACCTGCTGAAGCGGGACGGCTGGCTTGAGTCCCGGCAGGGGTACGGCACGATCGTCCGGGGTCGCCCGGGAGTCGTCGAGCGCAAGGACCGGCGGGGGCGTGAGGCGCTGGAGCGCGACGAGTCACAGGGCGCGGGCCGGTTGATCGAGGTCGGGCACGTGCCCGTTCCGGCTCGGGTCGCCTCGGTGCTCGGCCTGCCCAAGAGGGCCGAAGTCCTCATGCGCCGCTTCCTGGTCGAAGAGGACGGCGAAGCTGCCGAATTGATCTCGTCGTACTTCCCCGTCGGCCTGGTGGAAGGCACTGAGCTGGGGTCCGGGGAGCCCTTGAGCGGCAGTCCCCGTGAACACCTCGAAGCGCGGAAGAAAGTCCGCTTCGACCACGTGACCGAGCGGGTCTCCGCTCGGCTTCCCGAAGCCCGTGAAGCCGAGCTGCTGGATCTGCCGGACGGCGTCCCCGTGCTGAGCGTCCTGGTCGTCGCGTGTGACGCCTCCGGCCGAGCCTTGCAGGTCGCTGACGTGCTCCTGCCTGCCGACCGGCAGGAACTCGAAGACACCTACCGTCTGAACTGACCCCCACCTGGGGCAAGATTCCCGCGATAGCAACTTGACAAGTCAACCTGACATCCCTAGCTTCGAGCTTGCTAAGTCAACCTGTCAGGTTGGCGGATTGGTCGACTCTCAGAAGGAGAAATCCCTGTGCGTGTGATCCGCGTTGACGCCTCGGCCGCCACGATCCTGCTCACCGAGGCCCCGGCGCCGAAGGTGCGCGACCGGCAGACCGGTGAGATCGCCAAGGATGCGGTGACCGGTGAGGCGCTGATGACCGTCGGCGTCGTCTACATCGACGAGGGCGAGTCGTCGCTGATCCAGGTCACCGTCCCGGAGAGCGGCGTGACCGAGGGCCTGACGGTCGGTGCTCCGGTCTCGCTTCCGGGCCTGGTGGCGCGGCCGTGGCAGAGCGTCTTCAACGGCAAGGAGCGGCACGGCATCGCCTACCGGGCGACCGCCGTTGCTCCGGGCGCCTTCCCGATGGCTCAGGCGGGCTGATCGCCGTGACGGACCTGGTGACCTGGGCCGAGCTGGGCGGTTCGCTCGCTGCGATAGGCGGCGTCGCCTACTCCCGGCACGCCCACCCGGCGGCGTACTGGTCCACGGTCGGACTGCCGCTCTCGGTGGCCCGGCTGCTGGCCTCGTACTCCTCGACCATGGACGCCTGCGGCCTGACCGTCGAACCGTCCCGGTGGCGGGCACTGGCCGTCCGGGCGACCACCCGCCGTGAGGTCCGGCCGGTGCCCCCTCGTCGGGGCGTCATCCGTCCCACCACGACCGGCCTGCGCATGCGGCTGCGACTGGCTCCAGGGCAGGAGCCGGCGGACGTGGCGGCCTCCGCCGAACGCCTCCGGCACGCCTGGGGCGTCCACGCCGTCCACGTGCGGGACATCAAGCCGGGCGTCGTCGAACTGCGGCTCGTCGGCTTCGACGTGCTGCGGAAGGTGCGGATGCCCCGTCGACTGGACGACGGTCCGCTTCGGATCCCGGTGGCGTTACGGGAGGACGCGACCGCGTTCGTGCGGGACTACCGGGCCGTGCCGCATGAGCTGGTGCTCGGTGCCACGCTCTCGGGTAAGTCCATGTACCTGCGCAACCTGCTGACCGGGCTCGCCGCTCAGCCGGTGGCCCTGGTCGGCATCGACTGCAAGCGCGGGGTCGAGCTGGCGCCCTTCGTACCCCGGCTCTCCGCCCTGGCGACCGACCCGGACCAGGCGGCCGAGCTGCTTCCCGCGCTCGTGAAGGAAATGGAGGACCGATACGACCTGATCAAGACCCGGCAGGGCATCGCGCCCGGCACCCCGGAAGAACTGATCACCTCGGACATCTGGGGACTGCCGGAGGACGAACGCCCGGCCCCGATCGTGCTGTTCATCGACGAGGTGGCCGAACTCTTCCTCGTTGCCACCCGGAAGGAGGAGGAGCGGCGGGACGAGATGGTCACCCAGCTCATCCGACTCGCCCAACTCGGCCGGGCCGCCGGTATCTACCTCGAAGTCTGCGGGCAGCGCTTCGGCGCTGAGCTGGGCAAGGGCGCGACCATGCTCCGTGCTCAGCTCACCGGCCGCGTCTGCCACCGTGTGAACGACGAAGCCTCGGCCAAGATGGCGCTCGGCGACATCGCCCCTGAAGCCGTCCTCGCGGCCTGCGCCATCGCCGCCGAGCTGCCCGGCCTGGCCGTTGTCGGCGACACCTCCGGCGGCTGGTCCCGCATCCGCACTCCCCACCTCTCCCTCGCCGACGCCGCGGCCATCTGCCGCGCGACGGCTCACCTCGCCCCCGACGTACCGGCGCTCGAACCCTTCCGGCCGTACGTCCCGCCGGTACCCGTGGAGACGCCCGGGCCCGTGGCCACGGCTCGCCCGGTCACCGAGTAAGCACACCCATTCCCACGGCCGGCACGGCCGTCCTGTGCCACGTCCCTACCCCTGCCATGCCCGGAACCGGAAGGAGCTGCGCCGTGCGTGCCCTGCCCGTCCGTATCGACGCCGTACTCGTCCAAGCACTGATCGCCGCCGCACTGTCCTTCGCCCACCTGCACGACCTGGCTGCGGCTGCCGGACAGCACGGCTGGAAGGCATGGGCCTACCCGGTCTCCGTCGACCTGCTGCTGGTGGCGGCCTGGCGGCGGCTGCGCTCCGGTGAGGCGAAAGCGGCCGGGTGGTGCTGGTTCCTCGTCGCCCTGACCGCCTCGCTCGGCGCCAACGTCGCCACCGCCGGGCTCCTCGACCTGAACGACGTACCGGACTGGCTGCGCATCCTCGTCGCCGGATGGCCTGCGATCGCCTTCCTCGGCGGGACGCTGCTCGCCCACGGAGCACCCGCGGACACTTCGACGGGGGAACGCGAGTCGGCCCCGGAGTCCATCGCGCCCGAAGCGCCTGTCTCCGCACCTGAGTTGCCCGCTGTGGAGCCGGAACCGGCTCCTCCCTCCACGACCCCGGTTCCGCCGGCGCTCGTCACGCTCGCGCGCAAGGTCGCCGACGAGCACCGCGCCCGGACCGGAGCGCCCATCGATACCTCGACCCTTCGCGCCCGGCTCGGTGTCCCGCTGCCGCTGGCCGAAGCCCTCTCCACCCACCTCACCTGACCCGGAGGACTTTCCCCCGTGCGACCGTCCACGCTCCGCGCGCTGAAGCGCGCCGCCGAGCTGACCCGACAGAACCGCCTCACCGAAGCCGTGCTCATCGCCGAACCCGTGATCCTCGCCGCCGACAGCTACGAGGGCGACGAGATCTTGCGCTGGCTGGCCGAGCACGTCACCGACTTCACCGGCGAAGACCCGAAGGAGACCCCCTGATGACCGCCAACCGCCGCTTCCGCCGCGTCGTCCGCGTCGGCCCCGTGCAGGTCGCCACCTACTACGACGGCCGCGGCAGCGAGAAGCACACCGCTGCCTGCACGGCCCCGCGCTGCGGCTTCGCCACGGACTACGACAGCCGCGCCGCCGCCGAACTGGCCGCCCGTACCCACCGCTGCACCGTCCGCTGAAGGAGCTCCCGTGACCGTCTCGCTGCCGCTCGTCTTCGTCCTGGGCGTCATCGCCTGGGCCGCGATCAAGTTCCTCGGCGTCCGGCTCTGGGTCGCCGTCGTGATCGCGCTCTTCGGCTTCTGGCTCTCCCACACCTTCCTCGCCCCCGCCATCGAGTCCGGCACCCGTTCCGGGGTCGACGTCGTCAACGGCACCCACGAGTGACAAGGAGATCCGCCGTGTTCCGCCCCAAGCTGCCCGATGTCCCGGCTCTGCCGACGACCACCGTCACGTCGCAGCACATGCAGGCCCCGGCTCCCTTGGCCGGTCGTCCGGTCGCCCCGTACGTGGGCGTCGGTGCCGGCGCGGTCGCCGCCGTGATCGTCGTCGGGATCGTGCTCACCGCGCTCCTGGCGGCCCTCGCCGTCTCGGCCGTGTCCGTGGCCCTCGCCGCCGTGGTCCTGCGCTCCCTCGTCAGCAGCACGCACCAGCGCTGACCGACCGCCGGGGCGGCAAACGCCGCCAAGCATCCCGCCGCCCCGGGGCCGTCCCTCCCAACCGTCACGACAGCCGAAAGGAACTCCCATCATCACCCGGCAGACTCCGCCCCCGCTGGCGGAACTCTCCATGCTGGCCTCGCTGGGCACCCTGCCCGAGCTGGCCCGCCAACTGTCCGGCCTGGGCGGCTGCACCCGCCCCGTCCGCCTCGACGGCCACCGCACCGAATACGCGGTGGACCGGACGACCGGCGAGATCGGCGGCGTCCTGCACCACCTGGACTCCGCCACCCTTCCGGCCGGTCAGCTCCTCGTCCGCTGCAACAACCGCCGCGCCACCCGGTGCGCGGCCTGCGCCGAAACCTACCGCCGCGACACCTACCACCTGATCACCGCAGGGCTCCGCGGCGGCAAGGGCACCCCCGAACGGGTCGCCACCCACCCGCGCGTCTTCGCCACCTTCACCGCCCCCGGCTTCGGCCCGGTCCACAACCGCCCCACTGGCGGGCGTCCCTGCCGCTGCGGCCTCCGCCACGACGACCAGGACCCGGCCCTGGGCACACCCCTCGACCCGGACACGTATGACTACGAAGCGGCCGTGCTGTGGAACGCGCACGCCGGGACCCTCTGGCAACGCTTCTCGATCTACCTCCGCCGGGAGGTCGCCAAGCGGGCCGGCCTCACCCAACGAGCCTTCCGCGACCATGCCCGGGTCTCCTTCGCCAAGGTGGCCGAGTACCAGAGGCGGGGCGCCGTCCACTTCCACGCGGTCATCCGCCTCGACGGCCCCGAGGGCGGCGAGACCGCGCCCCCGGCCTGGGCGACGGCCGAGCTGCTGACCGACGCCATCTGCGCTGCCGCCGCTGCCGCTCGCGTCGACGGCCCGGAGGTCGACGGCCGACGGCACACCTTCGTCTTCGGCCGACAGCTCGACGTCCGTACGATCCGGTCCACCGACTTCAACGACGGCCAAGACCTGACCGAGCGGGCCGTGGCGGCATACGTCGCCAAGTACGCCACCAAGGGCGCCGAGACGGCGACCGGCACTCTCGACCGGCCGATCCGCTTCCTCGCCGAGCTGGCCCAGGCAAGGATCACAGAACACCCCCGGCGCATGATCCGCACCGCCTGGACCCTGGGCGCACGCCCCGAGCTGGCAGACCTCCGCCTGCGGGCCTGGGCCCACATGCTCGGCTTCCGCGGCCACTTCTCCACCAAGTCCCGCCGCTACTCCACCACCCTCGGCGCCCTCCGGGACGCACGCGCCGACTGGCGCCGGGCCCAAGCGGCTCCGCCCGTCCCGCAGGACGGCGAAACCACGCTCGTCCTCGCCCACTGGGTCTTCGCCGGCACCGGCCTGTCCCGCGCCGAAGCCTGGCTCGCCGCATCCCTCGAACCCGCTCCCGGAACGGAAGGAGAACCGACATGGACGCCCGCCGCGATGAGCTGATGACTGTTCGCCAAGTCTTGAACGAGCTGGGCGGCGTTTCTCGCCGGACGTTCTACCGCTGGCGCGAGCTGGGACAGGGGCCGGCCGCATTCAAGCTTCCTAACGGTGAGCTTCGGGTCTGGCGCAGTGATTTCACCTCGTGGCTCCGGCAGTTGGAGGAGGCTGCGTGAAGTCTCTCGACGTCAAGGTCTGGGGCGTACGCAAGCGGGACACCAAGACTCCTTCGTACGGCGTCCGCTGGTCCGTCGCGGGCAACGTCTTCTCGGACTCGTTCCGTACCAAGGCGCTTGCTGATCACTACCGAGCGAAGCTCATGCGTGCCATGCGAGACGGCGAAGAGTTCGACACGGAAACTGGTCTTCCGGCCTCGATGGAGCAGAAGAAGTCGCCCCTGTCCTGGTACGACTTCGCCCTCAAGTACCTCGCGATGAAGTGGCCCCACGCTGCACCCAATACGCGAGACGGCATCAACGAAGCTCTCACCAGCGTGACCGTGGAGCTGCTCGTGGAGCGCGTAGGGCGGCCGTCCGACGAGGAGATCCGTAAGGCATTGCGCAACTGGGCCTTCGTGCTGCCAGGGCCGAACGATCGGGAAGTCCCGGATAACGTCCAGAACGTTCTGCACTGGGTGGCAAAGGCATCCCGTCCGCTTGCGGATCTCGCTGAACCGGCAACGGCCCGTGCGGTGCTCGACGGGCTGAAGCTGAAGCTCGACGGCACCGCGGCAGCCGCTGAGACCGTGCGGCGGAAGCGGCGGACACTCGTCAACGCTGCGAACTACGCGGTCGACCTGGGGGAGCTGCGGGAGAATCCGATCACGGCGGTTCGCTGGCAGAAGCCCAAGGTCTCGAACCAGGTCGATCCGCGCGTTGTCGCCAACCCGGAGCAGGCCCGCAATCTCCTGGCGGCAGTGTCCTATGTGGGCGGTTACCGGCGTGCTCGTGGTCGGCGTCTCGTCGGGTTGTTCGCGGCGATGTACTTCGGCGGCCTCCGGCCTGCTGAGGCGGTCGGCCTGGTCGAGACTGACCTCGTCCTCCCCGAGCAAGGCTGGGGATCGGCGCTGCTTCACCGGACTCGTCCTTCGGTCGGCAAGCAGTGGACCGACTCGGGGAAGACCCACGACGACCGCGGACTCAAGAATCGGCCGACAGAGGACGTTCGGCGCGTGCCTATTCCGCCCCAGCTCGTCGCTGTGCTGCGCGAGCACCTCGCCACGTTCGGCACGGCGGAAGACGGGCGGCTCTTCTTCAGTGAGAAGGGCTCGGTCGTCCCGTCCTCGACCTACTACCGCGTGTGGCAGGAGGCTCGGCTCCTGGCGTTCCCACCGCCCGTCGCGGCATCACCGCTCGCGAGTAGGCCGTACGACCTCCGGCACTCGGCGCTGTCGACGTGGCTCAACGCCGGAGTCGACCCCACCGAGGTTGCCGAACGCGCCGGCAACAGCGTTGAGGTCCTGCTGACCCGCTACGCGAAGTGCCTCGACGGACGGCAGGACGTCGCCAACCGACGTATCGAGGACCTGCTTCGCGAGTACGAGTGAATCCGCCTGAACGAGTTCGAGGCCCCTGGCACTGCGTCAGGGGCCTCGTCGTTTGCCCTGCGCGTCAACGTGGTCCGGCGACGTGGGAGCGCTCTGCTGCGAGTAGGCGCTCAAGGTCTTTTCTCGCGCTGTCGAGCGTGGTGAGTATCCGCATACGAGTCTGCTCGAAGTGGGGGTCGACTTCGACGCCGAGGTCATGTCGCAGGGTGACCCGTAGCAGGTACACACCATCGGACAGGGGGCCACTGAACCATGCCTTCGCGCGCTCATACGCCTCGTTGAGGTTGGGGCTGCTCGGCAACTGCTTGACGACTGAGTACCCAACTCCAAGTGCTCTGTTGAGCTTTGAGGTTACTTGCAGGACGTCCTTCGGCAGTGCCATCTGCGCCTGAGAGTACTGGTCGGCCCAGGCTTCCTTGGCGGCGTCGAGAACCGCCGGGTCGATACTTTCGCCGCGCTCGGCTGCTCGGACGGCATCTCGGGCAGCGACACGGTAGGCGCGAGCCGTTGTGTTCAAATCGGCGTAGAGATCGCGCTTGGCTTGCAGTACCTGCTCATGGCGCTCCTGCTCCCGTTCACGATCAGCACGCTCGTTTTGCTCTCGGCTGGCGCGCTGGCTGAGCACTGCCCCACCCAGAGTTCCGCCGAGCGTTCCTCCGACGCTGATGAGCGCGACGGCAAGCGTGGTCACATCCACGAGATCCCCCCAACTCGTCCACTTGGCTGCCCGCAGTCGGCGACTGAAGACGGCATGACAACCCCCTCAGTCACGCTGATGATCTTCACCCTCGGCGTATGGTCCAAGACCGGGACAGCGAGAAAGAGGAACAGCTCTGCCTGGCTCCAGGAAGCCTCTCTCACCTGCGGCGACGCTTCAAGATCCCGTCCACGGCTCGTCCACGGAGGTCGACATACGGCCGCTTCGAGCGACACACGCCTGCACATACGCGAAGACCCCGTTCTCAGCGTTTCCGCTGGTGACGGGGTCTTCGGGCACCTCGTGCAGGGTGCCCCCGGCAGGATTCGAACCTGCGCACACGGCTCCGGAGGCCGTTGCTCTATCCCCTGAGCTACGGGGGCGTGTCGGCCGGTGAGCTGTTGCTCGCGGCGACGGGTAGAACACTACCAGCTCGCCCGGGGTGGTCATGAACGGGTTTCCCGTCGGCGTCCCCTCCCCGTCCGGGGCGGAAGCGGAGTGCCGGCGTCAGGTGGTGAGGGGGCGATGTCCCCCGCGTGGGGTGGAAGTGGGGAAAACCCGGACGCGGTAGCCGGTGCGGACCTACTCTCGGGTTGTGCCTAGGGCGTCTGGCCGAGTTCTTGTTGTGGACGACAACAAGGTCATCCGGCAGCTGATCAGGGTCAATCTCGAGCTGGAGGGCTTCGAGGTCGTGACCGCGGCCGATGGTGTCGAGTGTCTGGAAGTGATCCATCAGGTGCGGCCCGACGCCGTCACGCTGGACGTGGTCATGCCGCGGCTGGACGGGCTCCGGACCGCCGCGCGGCTGCGTGCGGATCCCCGGACCCGGGACCTTCCCCTCGCCATCGTCAGTGCCACCTCCCAGTACGAGGTCGGCGCCGGAGGCGAAGGCGGTGCCGGTGTCGGTATCGGTGTCGACGGTGGTGTCGACGCCTTTCTGTCCAAGCCCTTCGAGCCCGCCGAGCTCGTCACCCTCGTACGGCGGTTGGTCGAGGGGCGGGGCGATGTCTTCAGGGGGGCCGGGGAGAGCGAGGCGTCCGCTCAGGCCGAGTCGGCCGGGTAGTCGCTCCGCGTGTTCCCCCGTGGGCCGTCCACATCCCGGGACTGCGGTCAAACGGGTTCGCCTACCCACCCCCCTCCTCCCCTACGCTTGACCCGTGACCCCCGTAGAGCTCTCCCGCACCGTGCTGCACGCGGTGCGTCGCGCCGTCGACGCGGGTGAGCTCGAGGTGGCCGTTCCCGAGCGGGCCGTGGTCGCTCCGCCGGGGCCCGGGGGGTGCGGCGACTACGCCACCACCATCGCCCTCCAGCTCGCCCGGTCGGCCGGGCAGCCGCCCCGCCGGGTCGCCGAGGTGCTGCGGCCGTATCTCGCGGACGCCGACGGCATCACGGACGTCGTCCTCACCGGGCCCGGGTTCCTCAACATCAGCCTCCACGGCACCGCCCCCGTCGCCCTCGTCGAGGAGATCCTGCGGCGCGGCACCCGCTACGGGTACGCCGACGGGCCCACCGGCCGGGTCGTGCAGCTGCACTGCCCCCACGACCTCCGTGCCGTGGTCGTCGCCGAGGCGGCCGCCCGCGTCCTCCGCTCCCAGGGCGCCCTCGTCCGCACGAGCTGCGCGGCCCCCCTCGCCCCCGAGTGGACCGCCGCCCTCGGCGTACGCGTCGACGCCGCCGGGCCGGCGCCCGCGGAGCTCGCCGTGACCGTCCGGCCCGTCCCCGCCCCCGGTGATCCCGACCCCCTCCGCCTCGGTCGCGACGCCGGCCGCTGGGCCCTGCTCCACCCCGCCCCCCACGACCGGCCCCGTACCGGCGACGAGCACCTCGTCCAGCGCGAGGGCAACCCGCTCTTCCGTGTCCGGTACGCCCACGCCCGCACCCGCGCGCTCACCCGGAACGCCGCCGACCTGGGGTTCACCGCCGAGCCCGCCCCCCTCGCGGCCGAGCCCGCCCCCCAGGACCTCCTCACCGCCCTCGCCGACCATCCCCGCGTCCTCGCCGCCGCGGCCGAGCACCGCGCCCCCGACCGGCTCGCCCGGCACCTCGTCGCCGTCGCCGACGCCGTGCTGCCCTTCCTGCCGGCCGTGCTCCCGCGCGGGGCGGAGAAACCCTCGGCCGCCCACCGCGCCCGGCTCGCGCTCGCCGAAGCCGCCGGGACGGTGCTGGCCGGCGGCCTGTCCCTGCTCGGTATCGACGCACCCGACCATCTCTGAGAGAGCCCTGAAGACGCCATGAGCCGTTCCGCACACCCCGCCGGGCCCCGTCACGCCGACGTCCTCCCCGAGGGGCACTACACCGCGCCGCCCGCCGACCTCAACGTCCTCGACCCCAAGGTCTGGGCCCGGACCGTCACCCGCGACGCGGACGGCGCCGTCACCGTCGGCGGGGTTCCCGTGACGCGGCTCGCCGAGGAGTACGGCACCCCCGCCTACGTCCTCGACGAGGCCGACTTCCGGGACCGGGCGCGGGCCTGGCGCACCGCCTTCGGTGCCGACGCCGACGTCTTCTACGCGGGCAAGGCCTTCCTGTCCCGGGCCGTGGTGCGGTGGCTGGAGGAGGAGGGGCTGAACCTCGACGTGTGCTCCGGGGGCGAGCTGGCCACCGCGCTCTCCGCCGGGATGCCGGCCGAGCGCATCGCCTTCCACGGCAACAACAAGAGCGTGCCGGAGATCCGGCGGGCCGTCGAGGCCGGGGTCGGACGGATCGTGCTCGACTCCTTCCAGGAGATCGTCCGCGTCGCCCACGTCGCGCAGGAGCTCGGCAGGCGCCAGCGCGTGCAGATCCGCATCACCGTCGGCGTCGAGGCCCATACGCACGAGTTCATCGCCACCGCCCACGAGGACCAGAAGTTCGGCATCCCGCTGGCCGGCGGGCAGGCCGCCGAGGCCGTGCGGCGGGCGCTGCAGCTCGACGGGCTCGAGGTCATCGGGATCCACTCCCACATCGGGTCGCAGATCTTCGACATGTCGGGCTTCGAGGTCGCCGCGCACCGCGTCGTCGGGCTGCTGAAGGACATCCGTGACGAGCACGGCGTCGAGCTGCCCGAGATCGACCTCGGCGGCGGCCTCGGGATCGCGTACACCAGCGACGACGACCCCCGCGAGCCGCACGAGATCGCCAAGGCGCTGACCGAGATCGTCACCAGGGAGTGCGAGGCCGCCCGGCTCACCACCCCGCGCATCTCCGTCGAGCCCGGGCGGGCCATCGTCGGGCCCACCGCCTTCACGCTCTACGAGGTCGGCACGATCAAGCCGCTGGAGGGGCTGCGCACGTACGTCTCCGTCGACGGCGGCATGTCGGACAACATCCGCACCGCGCTGTACGACGCCGAGTACAGCGTCGCCCTCGTCTCCCGCACCTCCGACGCGGAGCCCATGCTCGCCCGGGTCGTGGGCAAGCACTGCGAGAGCGGTGACATCGTGGTCAAGGACGCCTTCCTGCCGGGCGACCTGGCACCGGGCGACCTCATCGCCGTACCCGCCACCGGGGCGTACTGCCGGTCCATGGCCAGCAACTACAACCACGTGCTGCGGCCGCCGGTCGTCGCCGTGCGCGACGGCGAGGCGCGCGTCATCGTCCGGCGGGAGACGGAGGAGGACCTGCTGCGTCTCGACGTCGGATGAGACGTCGCACACGGGGCCGGGCCCCGTTGGGCACGGTCCCGCTGGTCACGACCCCGCTGGGCACGGCTCCGTCGGGCACGGATCCGGTGGAAGATCTTCCGTCCTCCACCCCCGCGAAAATGAAATAAATGTCTCACGATCCGGACGAATCGAAGAAAATCCCGTCCGGTGCATGAGACTGGTCCCACCGTAGAAGGTATGAAGGAAACGAGGTCGGATGATGCGTACGCGTCCGCTGAAGGTGGCGCTGCTGGGCTGCGGAGTGGTCGGCTCAGAGGTGGCGCGCATCATGACGACGCACGCCGACGACCTCGCCGCCCGCATCGGGGCCCCGGTGGAGCTCGCCGGGGTCGCCGTACGCCGGCCCGACCGGGTGCGTGAGGGCATCGACCCCGCCCTGGTCACCACCGACGCCACCGCCCTCGTCAAGCGCGGGGACATCGACGTGGTCGTCGAGGTCATCGGCGGCATCGAGCCCGCCCGGACCCTCATCACCACCGCCTTCGAGCACGGCGCCTCCGTCGTCTCCGCCAACAAGGCCCTCCTCGCCCAGGACGGCGCCGCGCTGCACGCCGCGGCGGACGCGAACGGCAAGGACCTCTACTACGAGGCCGCCGTCGCCGGCGCCATCCCGCTGATCCGTCCGTTGCGCGAGTCCCTCGCCGGCGACAAGGTCAACCGGGTCCTCGGCATCGTCAACGGGACGACCAACTTCATCCTCGACGCCATGGACACCACCGGCGCCGGGTACCAGGAGGCCCTCGACGAGGCCACCGCCCTCGGGTACGCCGAGGCCGACCCGACCGCCGACGTCGAGGGCTTCGACGCCGCGGCCAAGGCGGCCATCCTCGCCGGGATCGCCTTCCACACGCGCGTGCGCCTCGACGACGTCCACCGCGAGGGCATGACCGAGGTCACCGCCGCGGACTTCGCCTCCGCCAAGGAGATGGGCTGCACCATCAAGCTGCTCGCCATCTGCGAGCGGGCCGCGGACGGGGCGTCGGTCACCGCGCGCGTGCACCCCGCGATGATCCCGCTCAGCCACCCGCTGGCGAGCGTGCGCGGGGCCTACAACGCCGTCTTCGTGGAGTCCGAGGCCGCCGGACAGCTGATGTTCTACGGACCCGGCGCCGGCGGCGCCCCGACCGCGTCCGCCGTGCTCGGCGACCTCGTCGCCGTCTGCCGCAACCGGATCGGCGGCGCCACCGGCCCCGGCGAGTCCGCCTATGCCGCACTGCCCGTCTCGCCGATGGGCGACGTCGTCACGCGCTACCACATCAGCCTCGACGTCGCCGACAAACCGGGCGTCCTCGCCCAGGTGGCGACCGTGTTCGCCGAGCACGGTGTCTCCATCGACACCGTGCGGCAGTCGGGCAAGGACGGCGAGGCATCCCTCGTCGTCGTCACCCACCGAGCGTCCGACGCCGCCCTCGGCGGCACCGTCGAGGCGCTGCGCAAGCTCGACACCGTGCGGGGTGTCGCCAGCATCATGCGGGTTGAAGGAGAGTAACCAGCAATGACCCACCAGTGGCGCGGAATCATCGAGGAGTACCGGGACAGGCTGCCGGTCTCCGACAGCACGCCCGTCGTGACGCTCCGTGAGGGCGGCACGCCGCTCGTGCCCGCGCAGGTGCTCTCCGAGCGCACGGGCTGCGAGGTCCACCTCAAGGTGGAGGGCGCGAACCCGACCGGGTCCTTCAAGGACCGCGGCATGACCATGGCCATCAGCAAGGCCAAGGAGGAGGGCGCGCAGGCCGTCATCTGCGCCTCCACGGGCAACACGTCCGCCTCCGCCGCCGCGTACGGCGTGCGGGCCGGGATGGTCTCCGCCGTCCTCGTGCCGCAGGGCAAGATCGCGCTCGGCAAGATGGGCCAGGCCCTCGTGCACGGCGCGAAGATCCTCCAGGTCGACGGCAACTTCGACGACTGCCTCACGCTCGCTCGCGCGCTGAGCGACAACTACCCCGTGGCGCTGGTCAATTCGGTCAACCCGGTACGTATCGAGGGCCAGAAGACGGCCGCCTTCGAGATCGTGGACATGCTCGGCGACGCCCCCGACGTCCACGTCCTGCCGGTCGGCAACGCGGGCAACATCACCGCGTACTGGAAGGGCTACAAGGAGTACGCCGCGGACGGGGTCAGCACCCGCAAGCCCCGCATGTGGGGCTTCCAGGCCTCCGGCAGCGCCCCGATCGTGCGCGGCGAGGTCGTCAAGGACCCGTCGACCATCGCCACCGCCATCCGCATCGGCAACCCCGCCTCGTGGGACTTCGCGCTCGCCGCGCGGGACGAGTCCGGTGGTGCCATCGACGAGGTGACGGACCGTGAGATCCTGCGCGCCTACCGGCTGTTGGCCTCCCAGGAGGGCGTCTTCGTCGAGCCCGCGTCCGCCGCGTCGGTGGCCGGTCTGCTGAAGGCCGCCGAGCAGGGCAAGGTCGACCCGGGCCAGCGCATCGTGTGCACCGTCACCGGCAACGGACTGAAGGACCCGGACTGGGCCGTCGCCGGCGCCCCCCAGCCCGTCACCGTCCCGGTCGACGCGGCCACCGCGGCCGAGCGCCTCGGCCTCGTCTGAGAACGCGCCCGACCCCTCGGCGCCCGGGGTGCCCGGCCGCCGAGGGGGTGGGCGCCCCGGGCGGGGCGGTCCCGGCCGCCCCGCCGACGGCAGAACGCGCCGTTCCCACCGGCGCGAACGGGCGTAAGCGACGTCCAGCCGGGAAGGCCCTTGACGGGGGGTGCACAGGGGGCTTACGACACGCATCGTGCGCCTCCCGTGCGCCCTATGTCGCCACAGAACCTTCCTTCGATAGGCTGTACTGAACCCGCCCGCCGCATATGCCGCGGTACCGCGCTGTCTCCGCGGTCGGCACGCGGCAGCGGTGCGGTCGCCCGTCCGGCAGGAGGCGGCGGCCCCGAGAGGTCCTGTTCGTCACCGAATGCCGATCGAACGTCATTCGACAACCACGCAGCTCAAGGAGAGTCATCGAGCGATGGCCGGTCCCGCCTTCCGCGCCGCCGCCGTCCGGGTGCGCGTCCCCGCCACCAGCGCCAACCTCGGCCCGGGCTTCGACGCCTTCGGCCTCGCGCTGGGCTTGTACGACGACGTGGTCGTCCGGGTGGCCGACTCCGGGCTGCACATCGACATCGCGGGTGAAGGCAGCGAGACGCTGCCGCGCGACGAGAAGCACCTCCTCGTACGCTCCCTGCGCACCGCCTTCGACCTCCTCGGCGGACAGCCGCGCGGCCTGGAGATCGTCTGCGCCAACCGCATCCCGCACGGCCGCGGCCTCGGTTCCTCCTCCGCCGCCATCTGCGCCGGCATCGTCGCCGCCCGCGCGGTGACCATAGGCGGCGAGTCCCGCCTCGACACCGCCGCGCTGCTCGACCTCGCCACCGAGATCGAGGGCCACCCCGACAACGTGGCGGCCTGCCTGCTGGGCGGCTTCACCCTGTCGTGGATGGAGGCCGGCGCCGCCCGGGCGATCAGGATGGAGCCCGCCGGTTCCATCGTTCCGGTGGTTTTCGTGCCCGGGAAGCCGGTCCTGACGGAGACCGCGCGCGGTCTGCTCCCGCGCACCGTGCCGCACGTCGACGCCGCCGCCAACGCGGGCCGGGCCGCCCTGCTCGTCGAGGCCCTGACCAGGCGCCCCGAGCTGCTGCTGCCGGCCACCGAGGACCGCCTCCACCAGGAGTACCGCGCGCCGGCCATGCCGGAGAGCGCCGCGCTGGTGGAGCGGCTGCGCGGCGACGGCATCCCGGCGGTCATCTCCGGTGCCGGCCCCACGGTGATGGCGCTGGCCGACGCCGGCACGGCCGACAAGGTCGAGGCGCTGGCGGGCGCGGACTGGGCGGCCAACCGGCTGAGCCTGGACCAGCAGGGCGCCGTCGTCCTGCCACTGGCGACCTCCGGCGACATTTAGGCGCGTACGGTTGCCGATTCGAGAGGGGGAATGTTTGTTGGATCCGGTAGTGTTAATCTCAAGTCTGCACCCGACCCCACCATGGCGAGGTGCCTCGTGTCCCCGTCCGGGACAGACATTCTTCCGGGAGCCCCCCAAGCCGCATTGTGTGCTCGACGTCGTACGTCATCGGTACGGCCGACACGGACACTGAGCGGCCCACCGGTGGGGGTACCCCCTCCGGGGGAGCTTCGGAACCGGTGCGACCACACCGCGTGACACCGACACCGGGTGCCACGGCCAGGGGAAGCGCCATCACCAGATATTTCCTCCGCCGATTCGGCGGACCACCGCCCCGGCACGGTTCACACAGCAAGGACCGAAGCCGGACAGCACAACCGGTCGCCGAGCCAGACAGGCCGACGTCCGCTCCAGGGAAGGACCCTTCGTGAGCGACACCACCGATCTGATGGGCGCACGTGTCGAGGAGACCGCTGCCGCGCCCGCCACGGACGCCTCCGCGCCTGCCACCGGTGCCGGCTCCCGGCGGCGCCGCGGTACCGGCCTCGAGGGCATGGTGCTGGCCGAACTGCAGCAGGTCGCCTCGGGCCTCGGCATCAGGGGCACCGCGCGGATGCGCAAGAGCCAGCTGATCGAGGTCATCAAGGAAGCGCAGGCCGCGGGGGGAGCCCCCGCCAAGGCCGCGCCCGCCGCGGACGCCGCCGGCGAGACCAAGCCGAAGCGCCGCGCCACCTCCCGGACCCGTACGGGCGACGAGGGCACCGCCGAGAAGGCGGAGAAGGCCGGCAAGGCCGAGAAGAGGGCGGACCGGACGGCCGCCGACAAGGCCGTGGCCCAGCAGCAGATCGAGATCCCCGGTCAGCCCTCCCCGAAGGCGTCGGCCGCCGCCGACCAGTCGGGTGCCCCCTCCGACGACGCCCCCTCCGAGCGCCGCCGCCGCCGGGCCACCGCCGACGCCGGAAGCCCGGCCGCCGCCGACACGGCCGCCGCCGAGGTCAGGAGCGAGCCGAGGAACGACTCCTCCGCGCAGCAGCAGTCCCAGGGCCAGCAGCAGGGCGACGGGCGGGGCGACGCCGGTGACGGCGCCGAGGGCCGCCGCCGCGACCGCCGTGACCGCGACCGCGACCGCGGGCGTGACCGCGACCGCCGCGGCAAGGGCGACGACCAGCAGCAGAACCAGGGCGGCGGTCAGCGCCAGCAGCAGGGCGGCGGGCGCCAGGACCGCCAGCAGCAGGACGACGACGACTTCGACGGCGGCCGCCGTGGCCGTCGCGGCCGCTACCGCGACCGCCGTGGCCGTCGTGGGCGCGACGAGATCCAGCAGGAGCCGCAGATCAACGAGGACGACGTCCTCATCCCGGTCGCCGGCATCCTCGACATCCTCGACAACTACGCGTTCATCCGGACCTCCGGCTACCTGCCCGGCCCCAACGACGTGTACGTCTCCCTCGCCCAGGTCCGCAAGAACGGCCTGCGCAAGGGCGACCACATCACCGGTGCCGTGCGCCAGCCCAAGGAGGGCGAGCGCCGCGAGAAGTTCAACGCGCTGGTCCGCCTGGACTCCGTCAACGGCATGGCGCCCGAACACGGCCGCGGACGGCCGGAGTTCAACAAGCTGACGCCGCTGTACCCGCAGGACCGCCTCCGTCTGGAGACGGACCCCGGCGTCCTCACCACCCGCATCATCGACCTCGTCTCGCCCATCGGCAAGGGCCAGCGCGGTCTGATCGTGGCCCCGCCGAAGACCGGCAAGACCATGATCATGCAGGCGGTCGCCAACGCGATCACCCACAACAACCCCGAGTGCCACCTGATGGTCGTCCTCGTCGACGAGCGTCCGGAAGAGGTCACCGACATGCAGCGGTCGGTGAAGGGCGAGGTCATCTCCTCGACCTTCGACCGCCCGGCCGAGGACCACACCACGGTCGCCGAGCTCGCCATCGAGCGCGCCAAGCGCCTGGTGGAGCTGGGCCACGACGTCGTCGTGCTGCTCGACTCGATCACGCGTCTGGGCCGTGCGTACAACCTCGCCGCCCCGGCCTCCGGCCGCATCCTGTCCGGTGGTGTCGACTCGACCGCCCTGTACCCGCCGAAGCGCTTCTTCGGTGCGGCCCGCAACATCGAGGACGGCGGCTCGCTGACCATCCTCGCCACCGCCCTGGTGGACACCGGGTCCCGCATGGACGAGGTGATCTTCGAGGAGTTCAAGGGCACCGGCAACATGGAGCTCAAGCTCGACCGCAAGCTCGCCGACAAGCGCATCTTCCCGGCGGTGGACGTGGACGCGTCCGGCACCCGCAAGGAGGAGATCCTGCTCGGCAGCGACGAGCTGGCCATCGTCTGGAAGCTGCGCCGGGTGCTGCACGCGCTCGACTCGCAGCAGGCGATCGAACTGCTCCTCGACAAGATGAAGCAGACCAAGTCGAACGCCGAGTTCCTGCTGCAGATCCAGAAGACGACCCCGACGCCGGGCAACGGCGACTGACGTCTTCGCACCTCCACCGGGCCGCCCCCGTCACACCCGTGACGGGGGCGGCCCTGTGCGTTGCCCCGGACGGGGCACGGCCGTGCCCCCCGGCGGGGCCGGCACCGCGATCTTCGCCACAGCCGTGAGGACCGGCCGCGGTCTCGGCCGGTCCGACGGCATCGGCCGAAACCGCAGGTGACCGCGGAGATCGCGGCCGGTCCGGACACGCTGCGTGCCCGGCGCGCCACACGTCGGTCACAGAGTGCTGTGCAACCCTGTCCCGAGTTCCGCCGTCCGACACACGGAGGGACGATGGTGGGGAAACGGCGGCGAACCGCCGCGACCGCACCGACCCCGAGCGCAGGGGGTAATCCGACCGGACGAGAACCGAGGAGCACATGTCCGCCGAGAGCACGCCGGATCCCGCCATACCCGGTCCCGGAGGGTCCCGCGCCGACGGGTCCCGCCGCCGGAGCAAGGGGCGCCGCCGCAAGCCCCGCGCCAGACGTCGCAGGGCGCTCCTCGTCATGGCCTGGACCGCCGCGGGCATCGTGGTCCTGGGCGGCACCGGCGCCGGAGTCCTGTACTTCAAGCTCAACGGCAACCTCACCAGCGTCGACATCGACCAGGTCCTCGGCGCCGACCGGCCCGAGAAGGCCGACGACGGCTCCGAGAACATCCTCGTGCTCGGCTCGGACACCCGCTCCGGCGGCAACAAGCAGCTCGGCGGCGGCACCGACGACGGCAGCGCCCGCTCCGACACGGCGATGGTCGTGCACGTCCACAAGGGCCACAAGAAGGCCAGCGTGGTCTCCATCCCCCGCGACACCCTCGTCGACCGGCCCGAGTGCACCGGCACCGACGGCGGCGAGCACCCCGCCGCGACCGACGTGATGTTCAACTCCGCCTACTCCACCGGCGGCGCCGCCTGCGCCGTGAAGACCGTGGAGACACTCAGCGGGCTGCGCATGGACCACTACCTCGAGGTCGACTTCAGCGGCTTCCAGCAGCTCGTCGACGACCTCGGCGGCGTCGAGGTCACCACCACCGAGGACATCCGGGACCCCGACAGCCACCTCGACCTGAAGGCCGGCACCCACCGGCTCGACGGCGAGCAGTCCCTCGGCCTGGTCCGCACCCGGCACGGCGTCGGCGACGGCTCCGACCTGGGCCGCATCCAGCTCCAGCAGGCCTTCGTCAAGGCCCTGCTCCAGCAGGTCCGGGACATCGGCCTGCTCGGCAACCCCAAGAAGCTGTACGACATCGCCGACACCGCCACCAAGACCGTCACCACCGACTCCGACCTGGGCTCGGTGAACTCCCTGATGTCCTTCGCGAGCGGCCTGAAGGGCATCGGCCCCACCGGCATGCACATGATCACCATGCCGGTGGTCTACGACCCCGCCGACGGCAACCGCGTCCTCGTGGAGGAGGTCAAGGCCCGGCAGGTGTGGGACGCGCTGAGGAACGACCGGCCGATCCCGGCGGGCGTGACCCAGGACACCGCCACCGGCGGGGCCGAGGGCGTCGTGTCGGGGTCCTGAGCCCCCCGGCGCTCCGGGGGCGCCTCCGCCCCGAGGGCGCCCCCGCCCCGGGGGAATAGATCCCCCCGCCCCCCGGTTTTGGGAGATGCGGCCGGTCCTGGCAGACTGGTACGTCGGCCCCGGTTCACGCTCCCGCATCCCGCGGTGGCGACCCGGAGCCCTCCCGAACCTAGGAGACACCTTGAAGCGCGACATCCACCCCGAGTACGTCGAGACGCAGGTCAGCTGCACCTGTGGCGCGTCGTTCACCACCCGCAGCACCATCGAGTCCGGCACCATCCGGGCCGAGGTCTGCTCCGAGTGCCACCCGTTCTACACGGGCAAGCAGAAGATCCTCGACACCGGTGGCCGCGTGGCCCGCTTCGAGGCCCGCTTCGGCAAGGCTGCCGCCGGCTCCAAGAAGTAGCGAGCCCCAATCGCCGGTCCACGGCCGCGACCCCAGCCGGGGGAGCGCCGGGACCGGCGTTTTTGGTCGCCCGCCTTCCCCTTCACCGCAGTAGCAGGAGCCCAAGATGTTCGAGGCCGTCGAGGAACTCGTCGCCGAGCACGCCGACCTGGAGAAGAAGCTCGCCGACCCGTCGGTCCACTCCGACCAGGCCAACGCGCGCAAGCTGAACAAGCGTTACGCCGAGCTCACCCCGATCGTCGCCACGTACCGCTCCTGGAAGCAGACCGGCGACGACATCGAGACCGCGCGCGAACTCGCCGCCGACGATCCGGACTTCGCCGCCGAGGTCAAGGAGCTCGACAAGCAGCGCGAGGAGCTCACCGAGAAGCTCCGCCTGCTGCTCGTCCCGCGCGACCCCAGCGACGACAAGGACGTCATCCTGGAGATCAAGGCCGGTGCGGGCGGCGACGAGTCGGCCCTGTTCGCCGGCGACCTGCTGCGCATGTACCTGCGCTACGCCGAGCGGGTCGGCTGGAAGACCGAGATCATCGACGCCACCGAGTCCGAGCTGGGCGGCTACAAGGACGTCCAGGTCGCCGTGAAGACCAAGGGCGGCCAGGGCGCCACCGAGCCCGGCCAGGGCGTCTGGGCGCGCCTGAAGTACGAGGGCGGCGTGCACCGCGTGCAGCGCGTGCCCGCGACCGAGTCCCAGGGGCGCATCCACACCTCCGCGGCCGGCGTGCTCGTCACGCCCGAGGCCGAGGAGATCGACGTCGAGATCAACCCCAACGACCTGCGCATCGACGTCTACCGGTCCTCCGGCCCCGGCGGTCAGTCCGTCAACACCACCGACTCCGCCGTGCGCATCACGCACATCCCGACCGGGGTCGTCGCCTCCTGCCAGAACGAGAAGAGCCAGCTGCAGAACAAGGAGCAGGCGATGCGTATCCTGCGCTCCAGGCTGCTCGCGGCGGCGCAGGAGGAGGCGGAGAGGGAGGCCGCGGACGCCCGGCGCAGCCAGGTCCGCACCGTCGACCGCTCCGAGAAGATCCGCACGTACAACTTCCCGGAGAACCGCATCTCGGACCACCGCGTCGGCTTCAAGGCGTACAACCTGGACCAGGTCCTGGACGGCGACCTCGACTCGGTGATCCAGGCCTGCGTCGACGCGGACTCGGCGGCCAAGCTCGCCGCCGCGTAGGCACCGCCGCCCCCACCCGCACCGGACCACAGCTCAGCCCCGGAGGACCAGCGTGAACCTGCTGCTCATGGAGGTGGCCCAGGCCACCCAGCGGCTGGCCGACGCCGGCGTGCCCTCGCCGCGCACCGACGCGGAGGAGCTCGCCGCGTACCTGCACGGCGTCAAGCGGGGCGAGCTGCACACCGTGCCGGACGCGGACTTCGACGCCCGGTACTGGGAGGTCGTCGCCCGCCGCGAGGCGCGCGAGCCGCTCCAGCACATCACCGGCCGCGCCTACTTCCGCTACCTGGAGCTCCAGGTCGGCCCCGGCGTCTTCGTGCCCCGCCCCGAGACCGAGTCCGTCGTCGGCTGGGCCATAGACGCGGTGCGCGCCATGGACGTCGTCGAGCCGTGCATCGTCGACCTGTGCACCGGCTCGGGCGCCATCGCGCTCGCGCTCGCCCAGGAGGTGCCGCGCTCGCGCGTGCACGCCGTGGAGCTGTCCGAGGACGCCCTGGTGTGGACCCGCAAGAACATGGAGGGGTCCAGGGTCGACCTGCGCCAGGGCGACGCCCTGACCGCCTTCCCGGACCTCGACGGCCAGGTCGACCTGGTCGTCTCCAACCCGCCGTACATCCCGCTCACCGAGTGGGAGTACGTCGCCCCCGAGGCCCGCGACCACGATCCCCAGATGGCCCTGTTCTCCGGCGAGGACGGCCTGGACCTGATCCGCGGCCTGGAGCGCACCGCGCACCGCCTGCTGCGCCCCGGCGGGGTCGTCGTCATCGAGCACGCCGACACCCAGGGCGGCCAGGTGCCGTGGATCTTCACCGAGGAGCGGGGCTGGGCCGACGCGGCCGACCACCCCGACCTCAACAACCGCCCCCGCTTCGCGACCGCCCGCAAGGCGATGCCGTGAGCGGCCCGACGACCCCGACCCCGCAGTACGTGTACGAGGAGGCCCGCTAAATGGCTCGGCGATACGACACCAACGACGCGACCGACCGTGTGACCGGTCTGCGCGAGGCCGCGTCCGCCGTCCGCCGTGGCGAGCTCGTGGTGCTGCCCACGGACACGGTGTACGGCATCGGCGCCGACGCGTTCTCGGCGGAGGCCGTCGGCGACCTGCTGGAGGCCAAGGGCCGGGGCCGCAACATGCCCAGCCCCGTCCTGATCGGCTCCCCGAACACCCTGCACGGCCTGGTCACCGACTTCTCCGAGAAGGCCTGGGAGCTGGTCGACGCCTTCTGGCCGGGCGCGCTGACCCTCGTCGCCAGGCACCAGCCGTCGCTGCAGTGGGACCTCGGCGAGACCCGCGGCACGGTCGCCGTGCGGATGCCGCTGCACCCCGTCGCCATCGAGCTGCTCACCGAGTTCGGCCCCATGGCCGTCTCCTCCGCCAACCTGACCGGCCACCCGGCGCCGGAGGACTGCGACGCCGCGCAGGCGATGCTCGGGGACTCCGTCTCCGTGTACCTCGACGGCGGCCCGACCCCCGGCAACGTCCCCTCGTCCATCGTCGACGTCACCCGCGAGGTGCCCGTGCTGCTGCGCGCGGGCGCGCTGTCGGCGGAGGAGCTGCGCAAGGTGGTACCCGACCTCGAGGTGGCGAATTGACGGCCCCTGAGACGGGGCGTGGCATAGGCATCGGGGAACGCGCCGCGGAGGTGACGACGACCTTCGGCTTTCCGCGCGACAGCTTCCGCATCCTCCACGTCAGCACGGGCAACGTCTGCCGCTCGCCCATCACCGAGCGGCTGACCCGGCATTTCGTGACGGAGCGCCTGGGCGTCCTGGGCGGCGGCCTCATCGTGGAGAGCGCGGGCACCTGGGGCCACGAGGGCGCCCCCATGGAGGCGAACGCGGAGACGGTCCTCGCGGAGTTCGGGGCGGACGCGGCCGGCTTCACCGGGCGCGAGCTGCTCGACGAGCACGTGATCCGCGCCGACCTGGTGCTGACCGCGACGCGGGACCACCGGGCGCAGGTCATCTCCATGGGGCACTCGGCGGGGCTGCGCACCTTCACGCTCAAGGAGTTCACCCGTCTGGTGAACGCCATCGACCCCGCGACCCTGCCGTCCCTGGACGAGGGCGTGGTCACGCGCGCGCGTGCGCTGGTGCGCGCGGCGGCCGCTCTGCGCGGGTGGCTCCTGGCGCCGACGGCGGAGGCGGACGAGGTGTACGACCCCTACGGGGCGCCGCTGCCGTTCTTCCGGTCGATCGGGGACGAGATACACCAGGCGCTGGACCCGGTGGTCACGGCGCTGACCGGGGTCGCCGCGCGGACGTGAGCGACGGCCCACGCGGCGGGGGCGGCCGCCCCGGCCGGGACGTCGTATCGCGGCAACCCGGGCGTTCGGGACCTTCCGGGCCTACATTGGTCGTACGTCACCGTCGACGCACGCCCGGAGCGCACCATGTCGGTCACCCACGCCCTCGAGGCCGATGACAGCACGCTCGGCGTCCTGCTGCGGCAGGATCCCGAGCTGGCCGAGATCCTGCTCGCCGAACGCCGTCGGCAGTCGACGACGCTCCAGCTGATCGCCGCCGAGAACTTCACGTCCCCCGCCGTGCTGGCCGCCCTCGGCTCTCCGCTCGCCAACAAGTACGCCGAGGGCTACCCGGGCGCCCGGCACCACGGCGGCTGCGAGATCGTCGACGTGGCCGAGCGGCTCGCCGTCGAGCGGGCCCGGGACCTGTTCGGCGCCGAGCACGCCAACGTGCAGCCGCACTCCGGCTCCTCCGCCGTGCTGGCCGCCTACGCCGCACTGCTGCGCCCCGGGGACACGGTCCTCGCGCTCGGCCTGCCGCACGGCGGTCACCTCACCCACGGCTCGCCCGTCAACTTCTCCGGCCGCTGGTTCGACTTCGTCGGCTACGGCGTCGACGCGGAGACCGGGCTCGTCGACCACGACCAGGTGCGCACGCTGGCCCGCACGCACCGGCCCAAGGCGATCGTCTGCGGGTCGATCGCCTACCCCCGTCACCTGGACCACGCCTTCTTCCGCGACGTCGCCGACGAGGTCGGCGCCTATCTGATCGCGGACGCCGCGCACCCCATCGGCCTGGTGGCCGGGGGAGCGGCGCCCAGTCCGGTGCCGTACGCCGACATCGTCTGCGCCACCACGCACAAGGTGCTGCGCGGCCCGCGCGGCGGCATGATCCTGTGCGGGAACGACCTGGCCGAGCGGGTCGACCGGGCCGTCTTCCCGTTCACGCAGGGCGGTGCCCAGATGCACACCGTCGCCGCGAAGGCCGTCGCGTTCGGCGAGGCACGCACCCCGGCCTTCGCCGCGTACACCCGTCAGGTGGTCGCCAACGCCCGCGTCCTCGCCGCCCGCCTGGCCGCCGAGGGCCTCGTCGTCACCACCGGCGGCACCGACACCCACCTGATCACCGCCGACCCCGCCCCGCTCGGCGTCGACGGCAGGACGGCGCGGGGACGGCTGGCGGCGGCCGGGATCGTGCTGGACTGCTGCGCGCTGCCGCACGCGGACGTCCGGGGCCTGCGCCTGGGCACCGCGGCGCTGACGACGCAGGGCATGGGGGAGCGGGAGATGGAGACGGTGGCCACGCTGCTCGCGGGGGTGCTGCGGGGCACCACGGACCCCGCCGTGGCACGGGACGACGTACGGGAGCTGGCCGCGCGGTTCCCGCCGTATCCGGAGTGAGGCGGGGTAGGCGCACACCTGTGCACAGCCGTCCGTGCAACCATCGTCGCTACCCGGAAGTCCTCACACGTATGCGTGCGTCGCTAGGGTGTGGGGCTGGGAATGGCCAGCGAGACCTGTGGGGAAGCCCGTGCGTGAATACCTGCTGACGCTCTGCGTCACGGCCGCGGTGACGTATCTGCTGACGGGGCCGGTACGGAAGTTCGCGATCGTGGCGGGGGCGATGCCGGAGATCCGGGCGCGTGACGTGCACCGGGAGCCCACTCCGCGGCTCGGCGGGATCGCCATGTTCTTCGGACTGTGCGCCGGCCTGCTGGTCGCCGACCACCTCACCAACCTCGGCGAGGTCTTCGAGAAGTCCAACGAACCGCGGGCCCTGCTCTCCGGGGCCGCCCTGATCTGGCTGATCGGCGTCCTGGACGACAAGTTCGAGATCGACGCCCTGATCAAGCTGGGCGGCCAGATGATCGCCGCCGGCGTGATGGTGGTGCAGGGCCTGACCATCCTGTGGATCCCGGTGCCGGGCGTGGGCAACGTGGCGCTGACCCAGGGGCAGGGCACCCTGCTCACCGTCGCGCTGGTGGTCATCACCATCAACGCCGTGAACTTCGTGGACGGCCTGGACGGGCTGGCGGCGGGCATGGTGTGCATCGCCGCGTGCGCGTTCTTCCTGTACGCCTACCGCATCTGGTTCGGCTACAACATCGAGGCGGCGGCCCCCGCCACGCTCTTCGCGGTGATCCTCATGGGCATGTGCCTGGGCTTCCTGCCGCACAACATGCACCCCGCCCGCATCTTCATGGGCGACTCCGGCTCGATGCTGATCGGCCTGGTGCTGGCCGCCGGCGCCATCTCGGTGACGGGCCAGGTCGACCCGGACGCCATGCGGCTCTTCTCCGGCTCCGAGCGCAACACCGTGCACCAGATGGTGCCGGTCTACATCCCGCTGCTGATGCCGCTGACCATCATCGCCATCCCGGCCGCCGACCTGATCCTGGCGATCGTCCGGCGCACCTGGCGCGGCCAGTCGCCGTTCGCCGCGGACCGGGGACACCTGCACCACCGGCTGCTGGAGATCGGGCACTCCCACAGCCGCGCGGTGCTGATCATGTACTTCTGGTCGGCGCTGATCGCCTTCGGCGCACTCGCCTACTCCGTCAACGCGGCGTCGATGTGGATCGTGCTGGGCGTCGTCTTCCTCAGCGCGGTCGGCCTGGTGCTGCTCCTGCTGCCGCGCTTCACCCCCCGCGCCCCGCGCTGGGCCGAGCGCTTCGTGCCGCCGCGCTACCGGCGCCGCCGCGCGGCGGCCACCGACGCGTCGGCGGCCGCGGAGGGGACGGAAGATGCGGAGGGTCGAATTCCGGTATCCGTCGGCGTCTCGGGCGCCAACGGCGCCACCGCCGTCGGTCCCCGCTCGGGCGCAAGGTAAGAATCTGACGAGAGCATTGCCAACTCGTGGGGGAGCAAAGCGCCGTAATACCAGACAAGTCGGTGCGGTAATTGCACAGACGCGCACTGTCACTCTCATGTGTGACAGCCAGCACACCCTCAGGTAAAGACCTCATCAAATAGTTTGTGATACGGTTCACGAGAACCCCCGGGTAGAGCCTAAGGACCGTAGTGCGACGGTCTCTTGGCCGTCAGGACTCCGTTCGGCCCGGGACTACGCTCGTCCATGACGACACACTGCCCCCTGTGAAAAGCGGAGTTGCCGCCATGCCGTCCAATGACGCCCGGATCTTGCTTCAGGCCGCCGTGCCCACGGCTGCCGTCGGCGCCGTAGCCGCCGTCGTCAGCGCCGTGGTCGCCGGCGGCAAGGGAGCGGTCGGAGCCGTCGTCGCGACCGTGGTGGCGATGCTCTTCATGGGCATCGGTCTCTACGTCCTGCAGCGCACCGCCAAATCGCTTCCGCACCTTTTCCAGGCGATGGGTCTGATGCTCTACGCGGCGCAGATCCTGCTGCTGTTCGTCTTCCTCGCCGTCTTCAAGAACACGACGCTGTTCAACCCCCGGTCCTTCGCGATCACTCTGGTCGCCGTCACGCTCGCGTGGATCGCCGCGCAGACGAGGGCCCACATGAAGGCCAAGATTCTTTACGTCGAGCCCGAGCCGACGGGTAAAAAGCCCGAAAAGACGGGCCACCCGTCGTGAGGGGTAGGGCCGGGATAAAGAGGCATGTGAAGTCCTGCTATCGTCCGGTGCCAACTGCGGCATCGCGGGCGCGGGCATCCCAGCTGACGCCTGTTCCATCGCGAGGCGAGATGCCCCACAGCCGCCCCCACATCCGTAACACCAGTCCCGTGCCGAACAGCGGCCCCGCGCCGCGCCGACACAACGAGGTTGCCGTATCCATGCGCCACGCTGAAGGAGCCCGCGGTGAGTGCTGACCCGACGCAGGTGCTCGCCTTCGAGACCGACTGCCACATCTTCGACGGCTGTGGCTTCCCGGCTCCCGGCCTGCACTCGTTCCTGTTCGAGCCCCTCTGGGGCGACGCGGACAGCAGCGTCTACTTCAACAAGACGATGTTGCTGGCGCTGCTCGGCTCGCTCGTCGTCATCGGCTTCTTCTGGGCCGCCTTCCGCAAGCCGAAGGTCGTCCCGGGCAAGCTCCAGATGGTCGCCGAGGCCGGTTACGACTTCATCCGGCGCGGCGTCGTGTACGAGACCATCGGCAAGAAGGAAGGCGAGAAGTACGTCCCGCTGGTCGTCTCGCTCTTCTTCTTCGTCTGGATGATGAACCTCTGGTCGATCATCCCGGTCGCCCAGTTCCCCGTCACCGGCATCATCTCGTACCCGCTGGTGCTGGCCCTGATCGTCTACGTCCTGTGGGTCTCGCTGACGTTCAAGCGGCATGGCTTCGTCGGCTTCTTCAAGAACGTGACCGGCTACGACAAGTCGCTCGGTGCGGTGCTGCCGTTGGCCATGACCATCGAGTTCTTCTCGAACCTCTTCGTCCGGCCGTTCACCCACGCCGTCCGACTGTTCGCGAACATGTTCGCGGGTCACACCCTGCTGCTGCTGTTCACGATCGCGAGCTGGTACCTGCTGAACGGCATCGGCATCGCCTACGCCGGCGTCTCGTTCATCATGACGATCGTGATGACGGCCTTCGAGCTCTTCATCCAGGCACTGCAGGCATACGTCTTCGTGCTCCTGACCTGCACCTACATCCAGGGCGCCCTCGCCGAGCACCACTGAGCGTCCCGTCCCCTAACACCTGGTCGTCCGGTGGCCAACCCCCACCGGTCCGTAAAGAAAAGGAAGAACTGGCATGTCCCAGACCCTTGCCGCTGTCACCGGTGACCTGAAGGCTCTCGGCTCCATCGGCTACGGCCTCGCTGCCATCGGCCCCGGCGTCGGCGTCGGCATCATCTTCGGTAACGGCACGCAGGCCCTCGCCCGCCAGCCCGAGGCCGCCGGCCTGATCCGCGCCAACCAGATCCTCGGCTTCGCCTTCTGTGAGGCGCTCGCCCTGATCGGTCTGGTTATGCCGTTCGTCTACGGCTCCTGATCACCTCAGGCTGACGACCAGTAACCCAGACGAAAGGCAACGACATGAGCCAGCTGCTCATTCTGGCGGCTGAGGGGGAGGCAGAGAACCCCCTCATCCCGCCGATCCCCGAGCTCGTCATCGGCCTCATCGCCTTCGTCATCGTCTTCGGCTTCCTCGCCTGGAAGCTCCTCCCGAACATCAACAAGGTTCTGGAAGAGCGTCGCGAGGCCATCGAGGGCGGTATCGAGAAGGCCGAGGCCGCGCAGACCGAGGCCCAGAGCGTCCTCGAGCAGTACAAGGCCCAGCTCGCCGAGGCCCGGCACGAGGCCGCGCGCCTGCGCCAGGAGGCGCAGGAGCAGGGCGCCACGCTCATCGCCGAGATGCGCGCGGAAGGCCAGCGGCAGCGTGAGGAGATCATCGCCGCCGGTCACGCCCAGATCCAGGCCGACCGCAAGGCCGCCGCGTCCGCGCTGCGCCAGGACGTCGGCAAGCTGGCCACCGAGCTGGCCGGCAAGCTCGTCGGTGAGTCCCTCGAGGACCACGCCCGGCAGAGCCGCGTCATCGACCGCTTCCTGGACGAGCTCGACGGCAAGGCGACGACGGCAGAGGCAACCCGATGAGTGGGATGCACGGAGCGAGCCGCGAGGCCCTGGCCGCCGCACGTGAGCGTCTCGACGCGCTGACGGACTCCACGTCCGTGGACGCCGGCTCGCTCGCCGACGAGCTGGCCGCCGTCACCGCGCTGCTCGACCGCGAGGTGTCGCTGCGTCGGGTCCTCACCGACCCGGCGCAGGCCGGTGAGGCCAAGGCCGAGCTCGCCCAGCGACTCCTGGGCACTCAGGTCAGCGGCCCCGCCGTCGACCTGGTGGCCGGCATGGTGCGCTCCCGCTGGTCGCAGTCCCGCGACCTGGTGGACGCGCTGGAGGAGCTGGCGAACACCGCCGACCTCACCGCCGCGCAGAAGCGCGGCCGGCTCGACAACGTCGAGGACGAGCTGTTCCGGTTCGGCCGGATCGTCGCCTCGAACACCGAGCTGCGCGCCGCGCTGACCAACCGGTCGGCCACCACCTCGGCCAAGGGCGAGCTGCTGCGCAGCCTGCTCGGCGGCCGGGCGGAGCGGACCACGGAGCGTCTGGTGACGCGCCTTGTGACCGCGCCGCGGGGACGTAGCCTGGAGTCGGGACTCGAGTCCCTGTCCAAGCTCGCCGCCGACCGGCGGGACCGGATGGTCGCCGTCGTCACCTCGGCGGTGCCGCTGAACGACACGCAGAAGCAGCGCCTCGGCGCCGCCCTCGCGAAGATCTACGGCCGTCCGATGCACCTCAACCTCGACGTGGACCCCGAGGTCCTCGGCGGGATCCGGGTGCAGGTCGGTGACGAGGTCATCAACGGCTCCATCGCGGACCGTCTGGAGGAAGCCGGCCGCCGCCTGGCGAGCTAGCGACCACGGCGGCCGCGGCGACGAGCCGATGGCGGCCGCCGGCACAGCACAACAAGCAGTACGTACTTACGACGGCCCTGGTTGGGCCGTGCAGAGGATTCACCTCTTACTGGGGGGAGTCCCGAATCGTGGAATACCCCCCAAGTGAAACTTCGGGCCCAACAAGGAGAGCAGGGAACTCAGATGGCGGAGCTCACGATCCGGCCGGAGGAGATCCGGGACGCACTGGAGAACTTCGTCCAGTCGTACAAGCCGGACGCGGCCTCGCGCGAGGAGGTCGGTACGGTCACCCTTGCCGGCGACGGCATCGCGAAGGTCGAGGGCCTGCCCTCGGCCATGGCCAACGAACTGCTGAAGTTCGAGGACGGCACCCTCGGCCTCGCCCTCAACCTCGAGGAGCGCGAGATCGGTGCCATCGTCCTCGGTGAGTTCAGCGGCATCGAGGAGGGGCAGCCGGTCTCGCGTACCGGTGAGGTCCTCTCCGTGGCCGTCGGCGAGGGCTACCTCGGCCGCGTCGTCGACCCGCTCGGCAACCCGATCGACGGCCTCGGCGAGATCGAGACCTCGGGTCGCCGCGCCCTCGAGCTGCAGGCCCCCACGGTCATGCAGCGCAAGTCGGTGCACGAGCCGATGGAGACGGGCTACAAGGCCGTCGACGCCATGACCCCGATCGGCCGCGGTCAGCGTCAGCTGATCATCGGCGACCGCCAGACCGGCAAGACCGCCCTGGCCGTCGACACGATCATCAACCAGCGCGACAACTGGCGCACCGGCGACCCGAACAAGCAGGTCCGCTGCATCTACGTCGCCATCGGCCAGAAGGGCTCCACCATCGCGTCGGTCCGCCGCGCGCTGGAGGAGAACGGCGCGCTGGAGTACACGACCATCGTCGCCGCCCCGGCGTCCGACCCGGCCGGCTTCAAGTACCTGGCGCCGTACACCGGTTCGGCCATCGGTCAGCAGTGGATGTACGAGGGCAAGCACGTCCTGATCATCTTCGACGACCTGTCGAAGCAGGCCGACGCCTACCGCGCCGTCTCCCTGCTGCTGCGCCGCCCGCCGGGCCGCGAGGCCTACCCGGGTGACGTCTTCTACCTGCACTCCCGTCTGCTGGAGCGCTGCGCGAAGCTCTCCGACGACATGGGCGCCGGCTCGATGACCGGTCTGCCGATCGTCGAGACCAAGGCCAACGACGTCTCGGCGTTCATCCCGACCAACGTCATCTCCATTACCGACGGCCAGTGCTTCCTGGAGTCCGACCTGTTCAACGCCGGCCAGCGTCCGGCCCTGAACGTCGGCATCTCGGTCTCCCGCGTCGGTGGCTCCGCCCAGCACAAGGCCATGAAGCAGGTCTCCGGCCGTCTGCGCGTGGACCTCGCCCAGTTCCGCGAGCTGGAGGCGTTCGCCGCCTTCGGTTCCGACCTGGACGCCGCGTCGAAGGCGCAGCTGGAGCGCGGTCAGCGCATGGTCGAGCTGCTGAAGCAGGACCAGTACCAGCCGATGTCCACCGAGGACCAGGTCGTCTCCGTCTGGGCCGGCACCACCGGCAAGATGGACGAGGTGCCCGTCGCTGACATCCGCCGCTTCGAGAAGGAGCTGCTGGAGTACCTGCACCGTCAGGAGCAGGGCCTCATGACCTCCATCCGCGAGGGCGGCAAGATGTCCGACGACACCCTGCAGGCCGTCGCCGACGCCATCACGGCGTTCAAGAAGCAGTTCGAGACCTCGGACGGCAAGCTGCTCGGCGAGGACGCCCCGTCCGCCGCCAAGTGACGTAAGGAAGGGACCTGACTCATGGGAGCCCAGCTCCGGGTCTACAAGCGTCGCATCCGATCCGTCACCGCGACCAAGAAGATCACCAAGGCGATGGAGATGATCGCCGCCTCGCGCGTCGTCAAGGCGCAGCGCAAGGTGGCGGCCTCCACGCCGTACGCGCAGGAACTGACCCGCGCGGTCACGGCGGTCGGCACCGGTTCGAACACGAAGCACCCGCTCACCACGGAGGCGGACAACCCGACCCGTGCCGCGGTCCTGCTCCTCACCAGCGACCGCGGTCTGGCCGGCGCCTTCAACTCCAACGCCATCAAGGCCGCGGAGCAGCTGACCGAGCGCCTCGAGCGCGAGGGCAAGCAGGTCGAGACGTACATCGTCGGCCGGCGCGGTCTGGCCCACTACAACTTCCGCGAGCGCAAGGTCGCGGAGTCGTTCACGGGCTTCACCGACGAGCCGACGTACGCGGACGCCAAGAAGGTCGCGGCACCGCTGATCGAGGCCATCGAGAAGGAGACGGCCGAGGGCGGCGTGGACGAGCTCCACATCGTCTACACCGAGTTCGTCTCGATGATGACGCAGACGGCGGTCGGCTCCCGGCTGCTGCCGCTGCGCCTCGAAGAGGTCGCGCAGGAGTCGGCGGCGAAGGACGAGCTCCTCCCGCTGTACGACTTCGAGCCGTCGGCGGAGGACGTCCTCGACGCCCTGCTGCCGCGCTACGTCGAGAGCCGCATCTACAACGCGCTGCTCCAGTCGGCCGCTTCCAAGCACGCCGCCACGCGGCGCGCGATGAAGTCGGCCACCGACAACGCGGGCGAGCTGATCAACACGCTCTCCCGTCTTGCCAACGCGGCCCGCCAGGCCGAAATCACCCAGGAAATCAGCGAGATCGTCGGTGGCGCGAGCGCACTGGCCGACGCGACCGCGGGGAGTGACAACTAATGACCACCACTGTTGAGCCGACCGCTGCGTCGGGCGTGGCCACCGGCCGCGTCGCGCGGGTCATCGGCCCGGTCGTCGACGTGGAGTTCCCCGTCGACGCGATGCCGGACATCTACAACGCCCTCCACGTCGAGGTCGCCGACCCGGCGCAGGCGGGCGAGCTCAAGACGCTGACCCTGGAGGTCGCCCAGCACCTGGGTGACGGCCTGGTCCGCACCATCTCCATGCAGCCCACCGACGGCCTGGTCCGCCAGGCCCCGGTGACCGACACGGGCACGGCCATCTCCGTCCCCGTCGGCGACTTCACCAAGGGCAAGGTGTTCAACACCCTCGGTGAGGTGCTGAACGTCGACGAGCAGTACACCGGTGAGCGCTGGCCGATCCACCGCAAGGCGCCCAACTTCGACGAGCTCGAGTCGAAGACCGAGATGTTCGAGACCGGCGTCAAGGTCATCGACCTGCTGACCCCGTACGTCAAGGGCGGCAAGATCGGTCTGTTCGGCGGCGCCGGCGTCGGCAAGACGGTGCTCATCCAGGAGATGATCTACCGCGTCGCCAACAACCACGACGGTGTCTCCGTGTTCGCCGGTGTCGGTGAGCGCACCCGTGAGGGCAACGACCTCATCGACGAGATGAGCGAGTCGGGCGTCATCGACAAGACCGCGCTCGTCTTCGGCCAGATGGACGAGCCCCCGGGCACCCGTCTGCGCGTGGCCCTCGCCGGCCTGACCATGGCGGAGTACTTCCGCGATGTGCAGAAGCAGGACGTGCTGTTCTTCATCGACAACATCTTCCGCTTCACCCAGGCCGGTTCCGAGGTGTCGACCCTGCTCGGCCGCATGCCCTCCGCGGTGGGCTACCAGCCGAACCTGGCCGACGAGATGGGTCTCCTCCAGGAGCGCATCACCTCGACCCGCGGTCACTCGATCACCTCGATGCAGGCGATCTACGTCCCCGCGGACGACCTGACCGACCCGGCCCCGGCCACCACCTTCGCCCACCTCGACGCGACGACGGTTCTCTCCCGTCCGATCTCCGAGAAGGGCATCTACCCGGCCGTGGACCCGCTGGACTCGACGTCCCGCATCCTCGACCCGCGGTACATCGCGGCGGACCACTACCAGGCCGCGATGCGCGTGAAGAACATCCTGCAGAAGTACAAGGACCTGCAGGACATCATCGCGATCCTCGGTATCGACGAGCTCGGCGAGGAGGACAAGCTCGTCGTCCACCGTGCCCGTCGCGTGGAGCGCTTCCTGTCCCAGAACACCCACGTCGCCAAGCAGTTCACCGGCGTGGACGGTTCGGACGTGCCGCTGGACGAGTCGATCGCCGCGTTCAACGCGATCTGCGACGGTGAGTACGACCACTTCCCGGAGCAGGCGTTCTTCATGTGCGGTGGCATCGAGGACCTGAAGAAGAACGCCAAGGAGCTCGGCGTCTCCTGAGCCCCGTGCTCATCGTGAGCCCCACGGCTCACACCGGAGGGGGCGGGCACGTCCCGCCCCCTCCGGCACGCCCCTTAGACTTGTAACCAACACCCGGCTCCCCCGCCGGGTGGTGACCCGAGGAGCCACCTTGGCTGCTGAGCTGCACGTCGCGCTGGTCGCGGCCGACCGAGAGGTCTGGTCCGGCGAGGCCACCCTGGTCGTCGCGCGCACCACGTCCGGCGACATCGGCGTCATGCCCGGTCACCAGCCGCTGCTCGGTGTGCTGGAGTCGGGCCCGGTGACCATCCGTACGAGTGACGGCGGGACGGTCGTCGCCGCGGTGCACGGCGGTTTCATCTCGTTCGCCGACAACAAGCTGTCGCTGCTGGCCGAGATCGCCGAGCTGTCGGACGAGATCGACGTCCAGCGCGCGGAGCGCGAGCTCGAGCGCGCGAAGGCGGAGGGCGACGCCCACGCCGAGCGTCGTGCGGACGTCCGACTGCGCGCGGCGGCGGGGCGCTGACCCACGGCGCTGTGCTATGACGTCACTCAGCCGCGGCTGGGACCGGAGCGATCCGGACCCGGCCGCGGCTGAGGCAGATCAGGGTGATTTTTCCGTTCCGTTACCTAGGAGACGAGGAGGTCGGTGTCGATGGTCCTCGCTCTGACCGTGTGCGGAATTGTCGTCGCCCTGGTGGTGGTCGGACTGTTCGTCTTCGGTCTGCGCCGCAGGCTGATCCAGCGCTCCGGCGGCACCTTCGACTGTTCCCTGCGCTGGGACGCGCCCGAGGAGGGCGGCGACAGCGGCGGGAAGGGCTGGGCCTACGGCGTGGCCCGCTACAACGGCGACCGGGTCGAGTGGTACCGCGTCTTCTCGTACTCCCCGCGCCCGCGCCGGGTCCTGGAGCGCGCGTCGATCGAGGTGGCCGGCCGCCGTCTCCCGGACGGGGAGGAGGAGCTGGCGCTGCTCTCCGACTCCGTCGTCCTGGCCTGTCTGCACCGGGGCACCCGGCTCGAACTGGCGATGAGCGAGGACGCGCTGACCGGATTCCTCGCGTGGCTGGAGGCGGCCCCGCCCGGACAGAGGGTGAACGTCGCGTAACCTCGTGCGCCCTCCTCCGGACGAGGTCCGGAGGAGGGCGCACGGTGGTGTTCGGTACCGCTAGCTGAGTCCGCTCTTCATGGCGCTCACCAGCTCGCCGTTCGCGGTGTCTCCGCTGAACTCCCAGAAGAAGGCGCCGCCGAGGCCCTGGCTCTTGGCCCAGGCCATCTTGCCGGCGATGGTCGACGGGGTGTCGTAGGACCACCACTGGTTGCCGCAGTGCGCGTACGCCGTGCCGGCGACGGTGCCGGTGGCGGGGCACGCGTTCTTCAGGACCTTGTAGTCCTCGATGCCGGCCTCGTAGGTGCCGGGAGCCGCGCCGGTCGCCGTGCCGCCGGGGGCGGACTGGGTGACGCCGGTCCAGCCGCGGCCGTAGAAGCCGATGCCGAGCAGGAGCTTGGCGGACGGCACGCCCTTGGCCTTGAGCTTGGCGATCGCGTCCGCGGAGTTGAAGCCCGCGGTCGGGATGCCGGAGTACGAGGTCAGCGGGGAGTGCGGGGCGGTCGGGCCGGTGGTGGCCCAGGCGCCGAAGTAGTCGTAGGTCATGACGTTGTACCAGTCGAGGTACTGGGCGGCGCCGCCGTAGTCGGCGGCGTCGATCTTGCCGCCGGAGGAGCCGTCCGCGGTGATGGCGGCGGTGATCAGGTAGTCGGAGCCGAACTCGTTGCGCAGCGCCTGCGTGAGGTTCTTGAAGGCCGCGGGGCCGGAGGTGTCACAGGTCAGGCCGCAGGCGTTCGGGTACTCCCAGTCGATGTCGATGCCGTCGAACACGTCGGCCCAGCGCGGGTCCTCCACGACGGCCTTGCAGGACTTGGCGAAGGCGGCCGCGTTCTGCGCGGCCTGGCCGAAGCCGCCCGAGTAGGTCCAGCCGCCGAAGGAGTACAGGACCTTGATGTGCGGGTACTTGGCCTTCAGCTGGCGGAGCTGGTTGAAGTTGCCGCGCAGCGGCTGGTCCCAGGTGTCGGCGGTGCCGCTGACGGACTGGTCGGCGGTGTAGGCCTTCTCGTACGCGGCGAAGGTGTCGTCGACGGTGCACTGGCCGTTCTTGACATTGCCGAACGCGTAGTTGATGTGCGTGATCTTGGAGGCGGAGCCGGAGGTCACCAGGTTCTTGACGTGGTAGTTGCGTCCGTAGACGCCCCACTCGGTGAAGTAGCCGAGGTTGACCTTGCCGCTCGGGCCGGGCTCGCCCCCGCCGCCGCCGGTGGTGCGGACCGTGACGGCGCCGCTGGCCGGGCCGGTCTGGTCGGCGGTGTCGCGGGCCTGGACGGTGTACGAGTAGTCGGTGCCCTTGGTGAGGCCGGTGTCCGTGTACGTGGTACCGGTCACGGTGGCGACCTTGGCGCCGTCGCGCAGGACGTCGTAGTTCTTGACGCCCTTGTCGTCGGTCGCGGCCGACCAGGACAGCTTCACCGAGGTGTCGGTGATGCTCGAGGCGGTCGGGGTGCCGGGGGCGGAGGGGGCCGCGTCGCCGGGGACCTCCGGGCCGCCGTCACAGCTGCCGCCGTTGAGCTTGCAGCCGGACGGGGAGCCGGGGCCGCTGCCGTTGAAGCCGAAGGAGACCGAGGCGCCGGGGGCGAGCGTCCCGTTCCAGCCGACGTTCTTGGCGGTCCAGTGGTCGGCGGAGTTGGTGACCGTGGCGTCCCAGGCCGAGGTGACCTTGGTGCCCGAGGGGAAGTCCCACTCGACGGTCCAGGAGTTGATGGTCGTCGTGCCCGTGTTCTTCACGGTCCAGCTGCCGCCGAAGCCCGTGCCCCAGTCCGACGTCTTGGTGAAGGTGGCGGTGGCACTCGTGGCCGCCTGGGCCGGACCGGCGAGTCCGACCAGCCCGGCGAGGGGGAGAGCCAGGGTCGCGGCCAGGGCCGCGGCTCGGTGTCTGAAGCGCATGCTGCGCCTCCTTATGTGGGGATGTTGTTGTGAGCGTGACTGAGCCTCACGCTCGCAGTGCCGCGAGAATAGGAAGGTCTGGACCATAGGTCAATAGGTCTGGACCACTGCTCGCGAGAGTGGTCAGATCCCCAACTCCTGGGCGAGCACCGCCGCCTGCACCCGGCTGCGCAGTTCCAGCTTGCCCAGCAGACGGCTGACGTGCGTCTTCACCGTGGCCTCGGCCATGTCCAGGCGCGTGGCGATCGCGGCGTTGGACAGCCCCTCGCCGAGACAGGACAGGACCTCGCGCTCCCGCCGGGTCAGACTGTCGAGGACGGCCGGATCGGCGGTGGCCGCCCGGGCCGGCCGCGCCGCGAACTCGGCGATCAGACGCCGGGTGACGGCCGGGGCGACGATCCCCTCGCCGCCCGCCACCGTGCGCACGGCGCCGATCAGGTCCTTCGCCTCCGTGTTCTTCAGCAGGAACCCGGCGGCGCCCGCCCGCAGCGCCCCGAAGACGTACTCGTCGAGGTCGAACGTGGTCAGCACGAGCACGTCGGCCAGCCCCTCGCCGACCACCCGCCGGGTCGCCGACACCCCGTCCAGGCGGGGCATCTGCACGTCCATCAGGACCAGGTCGGGACGGAGTTCACGGGCGAGCTCCACCGCCCGCTCGCCGTCGCCCGCCTCGCCGACCACCTCGATGTCGGGCGCGCTGCGCAGGATCAGGACCAGTCCGGCACGGACGGCGGACTGGTCCTCGGCGACCAGGACCCGGATCATTCCAGTTCTCCTCGGGTGATGTCGGTGACGGGGAGACGGGCGCGCACGACCCACCACGTGCCGTCCGGACCGCTCTCCGGGCCGGCCTCGAACGTGCCGTCCAGCAGGGCCACCCGCTCCCGCATGCCGACCAGCCCGGCCCCGGACCCCGGTGCGCGCGGGGTGTCCCGGCCGCCGTAGGGGCTGCTCACCCGGATGTCGAGGCCGTCGTCCAGGCGGCGCAGCAGCACGGTGACCTTCCCCGGAGCGGCGTGCTTCAGCGCGTTCGTCAGCGACTCCTGCACGATCCTGTACGCGGCGAGCTCGACCGGTGCGGGAACGGAAGTGTGGGTGGCGTCGAGGGCGACGTCCAGGCCGTTGGCGCGGGCGCCCTCGACCAGGGCGCCGAGGCCGTCGAGGGTGGGGGTCGCGGCCGGTTCCCGGTCGTCGGCCCCGTCGCGCAGGATGCCGATGAGCCGCCGCATCTCGGACAGTCCCTGGACGCTGTTCTCCCGGATCACGGCGAGCGCGTCGCGGGAGGTCTTCTCGTCGTCCAGGGAGAGCGCGGCCGTGGAGTGGATGGCGATCGCGGAGAGGTGGTTGGCGACCATGTCGTGCAACTCCCGCGCCATCCGGGCGCGCTCCGCGGTCACCGCCTGGGTGCGGTCCATCTCGGCGAGCAGCGCGGTCTGTTCGGCCCGCAGCCGGGCCGCCTCGGCGGCGTCGCGGTGGTTGCGCACGATCAGGCCGGTCGACGCGGGTGTGAACGCCACACCGCCGACGACGAGACCGAGCAGCAGCGCCTCCGGCACCCGCCACACGGCGTACGGCACCAGCGTCGCGGCGATCGTGAGCATGCCGGTGATCCACGGCAGGCGGCGGGCCGCGGCGGGCGTCCCGTACAGGACGGCGGCGTACATCAGGTCGGTGTACATCACGATCGTGGCGATGCTGCCCCGGGTCATCGTGTCCGCGGCCAGCGCCAGCGTGCCGGTCAGCAGCGCGGTGCGCGGAGCGGTGCGGCGCAGCAGCTCGCAGCCGGCGATCACGGCGAGCGGCACGAGGAGGGGCCAGCGGCCGTCGAGGAGCACGATCGGATCGTCGCCCCCGCGCACGCCCAGCCCGAGCCCCCACAGCAGCAGTCCGCCGGAGAGTCCGGCCAGCGCGGTCCACCCGTCGAAGCGGTGGGGGCGGGGCGGTCGTACGGCCATGGCACCATCCAACACGCTGCGCGCACCCGGCGCCTGATCCCCGCGGACGGTCCTGGACTGCATCTTTCGATGTACCGCGGGTTCGTCGTCGGCGACGACGAAACGGGCCGTTCCGCACGGGAGCCTGAAAGGGTGACCGAAGGGAGCGAACCGTGATCGTCGCCTTGATCGCCGCCTGTGAGATCGGCTTCTGGGTGCTGCTGGCCGCCGGACTGGCCTGCCGCTACCTGCTGAGGATGCCCCGCACCGGTCTGGCGCTGCTGCTGTGCGAGCCGCTGCTGGAGGTCGTCCTGCTGGTCGCCACCGCGCTGGACCTGAAGAACGGCGCCGAGCCGAACTGGACGCACGGCCTGGCCGCGCTCTACCTCGGCTACACCGTGGGCCACGGCCACCGCACGGTGAAGTGGCTCGACGGCCACGCCGCCCACCGGCTGGGCGGCGCCCCGAAGCCGCTCGGCCCGCCCCGCCACGGCATGGCCCGCGCCCGGCACGAGACCAAGGTCTGGCTGGGCACGCTGACCGCCGCCGTCGTGGCGACCGCGCTGCTCCAGCTCGCCATCTGGTACGTCGACGACCCGAGCCGCGTCACGCCCCTGGAGTCCTGGCGCTTCACCGCGTGGCGGATCGCCGGCATCCACGGTCTGGTGGCCCTGGCCTACTGGATCTGGCCGAAGAAGGCCCCGGCGGACGGGCGGGACGTCGCCGGCGCGGGCACCGGCAAGGAGCGTGTCGGCCGATGACACGGGCGTCCGGGAACCTTCTCGCGGGGCCCGCCACGCTGGTGGCGGGCCTGGCGCTGTGGCTGTTCGCCCAGGGAGTGGACCTGCCGGTGGTCGACCCCGTCAAGGTCGGCGTGGTGCTGATGTGCGTCGGCGGCGCCGAGACCCTGCTGGGCCTCTACCGGGCCGCACGCGGTCGGGCGGAGCCCCGGTAGGGCTCAGCGCTCCCCGCCCGGCACCCACAGCACGTCGCCGGTCTCCTCGTTCGCGACGCGCGCCAGGATGAACAGCAGGTCGGAGAGCCGGTTCAGGTAGGTGGCGGTGAGCGGGTTCATCGTCTCGCCGTGGACCTCCAGCGCCGCCCACGTCGAGCGCTCGGCCCGCCTCACCACCGTGCACGCCTGGTGCAGCAGGGCCGCGCCGGGCGTGCCGCCGGGCAGGATGAAGGAGCGGAGCTTCTCCAGCCGCTCGTTGAAGCGGTCGCAGTCCGCCTCCAGCCGGTCGACGTAGAACTGCTCGACCCGCAGCGGCGGGTACTCGGGGTTCTCCACGACCGGTGTCGACAGGTCGGCGCCCACGTCGAACAGGTCGTTCTGGACGCGGGTGAGGACCTGGACGACCTCGTCCTCCAGACCCCCCAGCGCGATCGCCGTGCCGATCACCGCGTTCGCCTCGTTGGCGTCGGCGTAGGCGGAGATCCGCAGATCGGTCTTGGCGACCCGGGACATGTCACCGAGGTTCGTGGTGCCCTTGTCGCCGGTCCGGGTGTAGATACGCGTCAGGTTGACCATGGGGTCAGCCTAGTTACGCCCCGGCCGTCCGGAACACGCGTGTGCCCACCGTCACGGCCAGTGCGGTGAAGGCCACGGCGACGAGGGAGCCGTACAGCATGTGCGCCGTCGCGTAGCTGCCGACGTAGGCGTCCCGTACCGCGTCGACCAGGTAGCGGAACGGCATCAGGTGCGACAGCACGTCCAGCCACGCCGGCCCCAGCGTCATCGGGAGCATCAGACCGGACAGCAGCATCGACGGCATCGTCAGCGCGTTGATCGTGGGCCCGAACTCCTGCGGGGTCCGCACCTTCATCGCCAGCGCGTACGACAGCGACGCCAGCGAGACCGTGAGCAGCGCGACGAACACGAAGCCGATCAGCACGCCGGGCAGCGGTGCGCGCAGGCCCATGACCACGGCCGCCAGCACCAGCAGCACCGCCTGGAAGGCGAAGACGGTGGCGTCCCGCAGGACCCGCCCCAGGAGCAGCGCGAGCCGGCTGACGGGCGTGACGCGCATGCGTTCGACCACCCCCTGACCGTTCTCGATGATGATCGAGAACCCGGCGAAGGAGGCTCCGAACAGGCCGAGTTGCAGCAGCAGGCCGGGGACCAGCACCTGCCAGGAGCTGCCCCGCCCGCCGAGCGGCAGGTCGGTCAGCAGCGGGCCGAAGAAGAGCAGGTACAGCAGCGGCATCAGGACGCCGAAGAGCAGCGCGAAGCGGGAGCGCAGGGACTGGCGCAGATAGCGGCCGTAGACGAGGCCGGTGTCGTGGAGCAGCATCGGTGTTCCCAGGGGTGTCGGGCGGCTACGGGGTGTCAGACGGTTGCGGGGGTGGCGTCGGCCGGCGCGGCGCTGCGACCGGTGACGGCGAGGAAGGTGTCCTGGAGGGAGGCGTCGGGCGAGCCGCCGTACTCGAGCTTCAGGGCGGCCGGGGTGCCCTCGGCGACCACCACGCCGCCGTCCACGACCACCAGGCGGTCGGAGAGCGCGTCGGCCTCGTCGAGGTAGTGGGTGGTCAGGAAGACCGTGGTGCCGTGCTCGTCGCGCAGCCGGCGCACCAGGTCCCACAGGTCGGCGCGGCTGCCGGGGTCCAGGCCGGTCGTCGGCTCGTCCAGGAAGAGCACCTCCGGGCGGTGGGTGAGCGCCATCGCGATGTCCAGCCGGCGCCGCTGCCCGCCGGACAGCGCGCCGCACCTGCGGTCCAGCAGCTCGGTCAGGTCCAGGTCGCGGGCCAGCTCCTCGGCGCGCTCGACGGCCCGCGCCCTGGTCAGCCGGTACAGGCGGCCCTGGGTGACCAGCTCCTCCCGCACGGTGATCTGTGTGTCCACCCCGCCCGACTGCGCCACGTACCCGCACGCCGCGCGCACCCCGGCCGGGTCGGTCGCCAGGTCGTGGCCGGCGACGGTGGCCGCGCCGCCGGTGGGGGCGAGCAGGGTCGTGAGCATCCGCAGGGTGGTGGTCTTGCCGGCGCCGTTGGGGCCGAGGAAGCCCAGGATCTCGCCCTCGCGGACGGTGAGGTCGATGCCGCGCACGGCCTCGACCGGGCCGCGCTTGGTCGCGAAGGTACGGGCCAGCCCGGCCGTACTGATGATTGCCATGCCCCCAGAAAAACAGAGTCACTGAAATTTTGCAATGACACCAAGTTTTCAGTGACCCCATCCGGTGGTGCCGGCGCGGTTAGGATGCGGGCATGGCCGAGGGACTCAGGGAACGGAAGAAGCGGCAGACCCGGCAGTACATCTCGGATGTCGCCACGGGGCTGTTCCTGGAGCGCGGCTTCGAGGCCGTCACGGTGGCGGAGGTCGCGGACGCCGCGAACGTCTCCGTCAACACCGTCTACAACTACTTCCCGGCCAAGGAGGACCTCTTCCTCGACCGCTCCAAGGGCGTCGTCGACCGGCTCTCGCGCTGGGTGCGCGGCCGGCGCGAGGGGGAGTCGGCGGCCCGCGCCGTGCTGCGCGAACTGCGCGAGGAGGTCGAGACGGTCTCCCCCCGCGTCGGCCTCATGGAGGGGTACGCGCGGTTCATGGGGGTCATCGAGGCCTCACCCGCGCTGCGCTCCCGGCTCTGGGCGATCGCCCAGGAGGTGCAGGACGACCTGGAGCGCACCCTGCGCGAGGTGACCGGCGCCCCGGACGGCGACCCGGTGCCCTCGCTGATGGCGGGTCAGATCAGCTGGCTGCACGGCACGGTGATGACGGCCATCGGTCGCCGCATGACGGCCGGCGGAAAGCCCGCCGAGGTCTCCCGCGACACCCTCGTGCTGCTGGACGAGATGGAGGACCTGTTGAGCGACAGGGTGCTCAACTACGCCGTCCGGGGTGCGGACTGACACCTGAACGGCGCACCCCGGTGTGACGTCCGTCATTTGAGACGTGACGCGCGTTACTAACCGGTCACACAGCGCCTCACGCCCGCTAATCTCCGGCCGAGAGACGAGAATCAGCGCGTATCAGGGGAGTCGCACAGTGGCACGGAAGCTCGCCGTCATCGGAGCCGGACTCATGGGGTCCGGCATCGCCCAGGTCTCCGCGCAGGCGGGCTGGGACGTCGTCCTGCGCGACGTCACCGACGAGGCGCTGCGGCGCGGCACCGACGGCATCAGGGCCTCGTACGACAAGTTCGTCGCCAAGGGCAAGCTCGCCGCGGACGACGCCGAGGCCGCCCTCGCCCGCATCACCGCGACCACCGACCTGGACGCCGCCGCCGACGCGGACGTCGTCGTCGAGGCCGTCTTCGAGAAGCTGGAGGTCAAGCACGAGATCTTCCGCGCCCTCGACAAGCTGGTCAAGGACGAGGCGATCCTCGCGTCCAACACCTCCGCCATCCCGATCACCAAGATCGCGGCCGTGACGGAGCGCCCCGAGCGGGTCGTCGGCACCCACTTCTTCTCCCCGGTCCCGATGATGCAGCTGTGCGAACTGGTGCGCGGCTACAAGACCAGCGACGAAACGCTCGCCACCGCCCGTGAGTTCGCCGAGTCCACCGGCAAGACGTGCATCGTCGTCAACCGCGACGTCGCCGGCTTCGTGACCACCCGTCTCATCTCCGCCCTCGTCGTCGAGGCCGCGAAGCTGTACGAGTCGGGCGTCGCCACCGCCGAGGACATCGACCTCGCCTGCAGGCTGGGCTTCGGCCACGCCATGGGGCCGCTGGCCACCGCCGACCTGACGGGCGTCGACATCCTGCTGCACGCCACGAGCAACATCTACACCGAGTCCCAGGACGAGAAGTTCGCCCCGCCGGAGCTGATGCGCCGGATGGTGGACGCCGGTGACATCGGGCGCAAGAGCGGGCAGGGCTTCTACAAGCACTGAGTCCGCACCGAGTCCGCCCCCGGCCCGGGCAACATCACACGCCGGGGTGAATTCGGTATCGGTTCGCTCACGGGTGGCAACCTCCGACCGTTTCGGCCAGTCAGAGGTTGCATGACCTGATATCGCCGAGAGACCACCCCGCGGGACGGGAGACCGCCCGTGGGACACATCGCCGAGCACGAGACGCACGCCGGGGAGCGCATATGCACATCAGGGGCGACCACGTCGAGCTGGTCGTCGGGGGCCGCCTCGACGTCCGCAGCGCGGCGGACGCCCGTACGGTCCTGCACTCGGCCGTCGACGACGGGGTCGGCGACCTGGTCCTGGACCTGTCCGAGCTGGACTCCTGGGACGCCACCGGACTCGGGGTGATCATGGGGGTCCACCGGCGGGCCGGCCGCTGCGGCCGGCGCCTGGTGCTGCGCGGTGTTCCGCCGCAGATGCAGCGCCTGCTGGTGGCCACCCGGCTGCACAGGATCCTGGCCATCGAGGGCGGCATCGGCGTGGAGACCCTGCCCAGGGTGTGACCCCCGGTGGCCGTCGCACCCCGGCGGCCGCGGAACGCCCCGCCGCGAGGACCCGGGCACCGTCCGGCACGACGCCCGATGCACGCAATCCTCACGAGACCGTGACCTCTCGGACGGACCGGCACCCCGGACTGTCGGAGATACTGGGCGAAGGTTTAGGGTCTGGCTGCCCGCCGCATCGCAGCCCACTTGGCGGGCCCGGACCAGAAGCGACAGCGCGGTGTGCGGCAAGGCCGGGAGGGGTGGTCCCGACCGGGGACCCGGCACACGACGCTTTTGGGGGGCTTGAACCTATGGACCCGAACAACCGGGGACCCGAGGAGCACGGCCACGACGGCAGCACGCCGCGCCCGCGCCCGTCCAGGGACCCCCTCACACCCGACTTCGGACAGCACGCGCCCGCGCTCGCCCGCACCGTGCAGCTCGTCTCCGGCGACTTCCTGCTCACCGTCAACCCCGTCGACGGCAGCGAGATCGAGGTCTGCCCGCCTGGGGGTACCTCCCGCTCGAGCGAATTCGAGAGTGGGGGAGAGCGCCCCGCCCGCCCGGAGAAGCTCACCGCGACCGAACGCGCCGAACTGGACCGCGCCGCCCGGCCGCCCGCCCCGCCGGGCCCGACGCGGCCCGCACTCGGCCTGCTGGCCCGCCAGGACGAACGCGAACGACTGACCCGGCTGCTCGCCCGCGGCCGTTCGGTGCGCCTGACCGGCCCCGCCGGCTCCGGTCGCACCAGCCTCCTCGACGTCGTCGCCGAGGACTGCGCCGGCCTCGCGCCCGACGGCGTCGTCCGCCTCAGCGGCTTCCGCCGCACGGCCGACGACCTGCTGTACGACCTCTTCCACGCCGTGTACCGCGCCCCCCTGCACCGGCCGGACCGGGAGGAACTGCTCGACCTCGTCCGCGAGGTCGGCGCGGTCGTCGTCCTGGACGACGTGGAGTTCGGCGGCGCCGCCCTCGACGAACTGCTCGACGCCACCCCCGAGTGCGCCTTCCTCGTCGCCGCGACGCCGGACGTGCCCGCCCCCTCGGCCGGCTCCGCCGTCGAGGAGGTCTTCCTCACCGGCCTGGACCGCTCGGACGGCGTGGAACTGCTGGAGCGCGCCGCCCGGCGGCCCCTCACCGACGAGGAGGCCAACTGGGCCGGTGACCTCTGGTTCGAGTCCGAGGGCCTGCCCCTGCGGTTCGTGCAGGCCGGTGCGCTGCTGCGCCGGCGCGACCGGCTGCGGGCCGGCGCCGACGCCGTCGACGAGTTCGGCGTCTTCGCCGACGCCCGCCCGGCCGACGACACGCCCTACGACGCCGCCGAGAACGACGAGGTCCCCCTGCCGTCCGTCGGCGAGGCCGCCGCGCCCGCGCCGCTGCTCGCCTCCCGGCTGAGCGCCTCGGCCCGCGCCACCCTGGAGTTCGCCGTCGCCCTCGGCGGCGAGGTGCCCCACCAGGCGCACCTGCCCGCGCTGGTCGGCGACACCCACGCGGACGCCGCCCTCGGCGAGCTGGCCGACTGCGGACTGGTCTCGCCGGTCGGCTCCCGCTACCGGCTCGCCGCCGGGGTCCTCACCCAGCTGGAGAACGCCGGATACGCCGACGGCGCGCGGGAGAAGGCGTCGGCCACCGCCCGGCACTACGCCTGGTGGGCCGGACACCCCTCGGTCACCCCCGAGCGCGTGTGCGCCGAGGCCGACGCCGTGCTGGCCGCCCTCGCCGCGCTGGTGCCGGCGACGGCCCCGGCCGGGGACGACGAGGAGAGCCCCGCCGTCCAGCTGGCCCGCACCGCGGCCCCCGCGTTCGCCGCCGGACTGCACTGGAGCGCCTGGGAACGGGCGCTGCGCTCCGGCGCCGAGGCCTCCCGGCTCGCCGGTGACGTCGCCGAACAGGCCTACTTCCACCACGAGCTCGGCGTCCTCGCGCTGTGCGAGGGACAGCTCGACCGGGCCCGTGCCGAGCTGGAGGCGTCCATCGGGCTGCGCGGCGCGCTCTCCGACAAGCGCGGCGCCGTCTCGGGCCGCCGTGCCCTCGCCCTGGTGTCGGACCGCTCCGGGGACACCCCCGGCCCGGGTGGCGCCGCGGGACCCGGGGCCGTCGGCGCCGGACTCGGCGCCGCCTTCGGCCCGACCGCGGCCGAGGAGGTGCCCGACGCCCGGCACGAGGAGTCGGCGTCGCCGCCGGCCGGTGTGCCCGCGCCCTTCCCGCCGCTCCGGCCGTCCCCGCAGTCCCCGACGCTCGTCGTCCGCCGGGACCCGTCCCCGGGGCCGGCCCGCGGCCCCCTGGGCGGCATCAGGGGACTCGCGCGGCGCAACCTGGCGGCCGCCGGCGCGGGCGCGCTGCTCGTCGCCGTGCTCGGCACGGTGGTGACGCTGGGCGCCACCTCCGAGAACGACCCGGGCACGCCCGCCGACCAGGTCGGCGTCAACCCGTCCGCGAGCCAGGGCGTCGACGACGGAAGCCTGGGCGCCGACCGGCCGGAGGACGACGGCAACGGCTCCGCGGACACCGGTGAGGCGACCGCCCGGCCGACCGACCCCGGCCCGGACGGCACCCCCGGCACCTCCGACGACCCGACGCCGGCCGAGTCGGACCGGCCGTCGGACAGCAGCGGGCCCGGACACCCGAGCGGCACCGGCGACCCGAGCGGCACCGGCGACCCCAGCGACCCGGACGGGTCGGACGGGCCGGGCGGCCCGACGAAGCCGCAGCCGCCCACGTCGTCCAGGCCGCCCACGTCGTCCGAACCGCCGACCTCGTCCGAGCCGCCCACCGATCCGCCGTCCCAGACGCCCACGACCGACCCGCCCTCCGAGTCGCCGACGACGCCGCCGACCTCGCCGTCGACCCCGGAGACCTCCAACAGCGCGACCGGTCCGGGCACCACCACCCCGACCACCGCGAGCGCTCCCGCCGACGGCCCCGCGACCGCGACGCAGAGCGGCACCCCGACCGGCGGCACGGGGTCCGCCCCGGCGACCGGGCTGATCGTCTGAGGCGGTCCGACGCGCGAGGGGCCGGGTCCGCATCACGGACCCGGCCCCTCGCGCACGCGGGCCTCACGCCCGTACCGCTCAGAACAGCCGGAGCTTGTCGTCCTCGATGCCGCGCAGGGCGTCGTAGTCCAGGACCGTGCAGCCGATGCCGCGGTCGGTGGCGAGGACGCGCGCCTGGGGCTTGATCTCCTGGGCCGCGAAGATGCCGCGGACCGGGGCGAGGTGGGGATCGCGGTTCAGCAGTTCCAGATAGCGGGTGAGCTGCTCCACGCCGTCGATCTCGCCGCGCCGCTTGATCTCGACGGCCACGGTCCCGCCGTCGCCGTCCCGGCACAGGATGTCGACCGGCCCGATGGCCGTCGGGTACTCGCGGCGGATCAGGGTGTAGCCCTCGCCGAGGGTCTCGATGCGGTCGGCGAGCAGTTCCTGGAGGTGCGCCTCCACGCCGTCCTTGATGAGACCGGGGTCCACGCCCAGCTCGTGCGAGGAGTCGTGGAGGATCTCCTCCATCGTGATGATGAGTTTCTCGCCCGCCTTGTTGACGACGGTCCACACGCCCGCCTCGTCACCGGAGCCCTCCTTGAGGGTGCACGGAGGCGACATCCAGTTCAGGGGTTTGTAGGCCCGGTCGTCGGCATGGATCGAGACGCTGCCGTCCGCCTTGACCAGAATCAGCCGCGGGGCCGAGGGAAGGTGGGCGGTGAGCCGTCCGGCATAGTCGACGGAGCAGCGGGCAATGACGAGACGCATGGTCGGAAACGCTACTCGACGCGCCCCTTCCGACGCGATTCGCCTCCGCTCCCGACGCCCGGCGGAATGCCCCGCTTCCCCCCAATGGTCCCGTGTTGCGCACTGGCCGATTGTGTACGTACCGGATGGGACCCATCTGGGCATTCTCCTGGTGCGGCCCCGATCGGTTGCTTACGGTATTGAACGGGAGGTCGCGAGGCGTGTACGCAGCGTGTCCGACATCGCGCACTCCCTTCACTGTCCGGCAACCCCTGTCGATCGGGGGTGCGAGAGGAGTACCCATGTCGCTCGACGTCTCACCGGCCCTACTCGAAAAGGCCGAGCGAGGCGAGGTCGACGAAGCAGAATTCGTCGACTGCGTCCGGACCTCCCTGCCCTACGCATGGGAGATGATCAGCTCCCTGGTGGCACAGCTGAAGGTCGACGGCGGAGCCTTCGCCGACAACCAGACGCCCCCGCCGGACGAGCAGGCGCGTGGTCAGCTGCTGCGTGCGCTCGCGAGCGACGCCATACGCGGTGCGCTGCAGCGGCACTTCGGAGTGCGGCTGGCCTTCCAGAACTGCCACCGGGTGGCGGTGTTCCCGTTGGACTCCTCCGTCGACGAGACGCTGGCCCGTTTCACCTCGGTGCGCAGCCAAGTGCTGAACCAGTCGCCCGAGTTCCGCGACTGCTGACGCGACGGTCGTCCGCTTGCCGCTCCGTACGCGGGAGGTGCAGTTCGTACCGGAGCGGCAAGTCTCCCGCCCGGCCCTTCGCGGGCACCGGACGTTCGTCCGTCCCCGGGTCGCTCAGCGGAACCGGGGGAGCACCTCGGTCCCGAGGCGCCGCACGTTCTCCTCGGTCGCCGCGAGGTCGCCGGAACCCTCGACGAGCAGCGCGAAGCGGGAGATGCCGGTCCGCTCGCTGGTCGCCGCGAGCCGGTCCGCGCACAGCCGGGGCGTGCCCACCGGGTGCAGCCCGCAGAGCAGTTCGGTGTACGCCAGCGGGTCGCGCATCCGCCGGGCGCGGCCGTCCACCGTGACGTGGGCGCCCAGCCCCTGGCGCAGCCAGCCCGGCATCGCCTTGAGCAGCGCCTCCGACGCGTCGGCGTGCCGGTCCGCGATCTGGCAGACGCCGGCCGAGACGTGGGCCGCGTCGTGGATCTCCGCGTCCGGACGCCCGGCGACGCGGGCGTGCCGCCGCCACAGGGCGACCATCTCGGCCTTCTCCTCGTCCCCGACGTGCATCCCGAGCAGCATCGGCAGTCCCCGCTCGGCCGCCACGCGCACGCTCGCGGGGGAGGTGCAGGCCATCACGACCTCCGGTCCCGGAACCTCCGACAGGGCCTGCGACGGCTGCGGGACGACGGGCACCTCGCGAAACCGGAAGCGGTCCCCCGAGGCGGCGACGGCCGGTTCGCGCAGCCAGCGCACCAGCAGATCGAGTGACTCCGGGAACCCCGTCTCGTACGCCTGCAGGCCCGCGCCGAACACCTCCAGGTCGACCCACGGGCCGCCGCGGCCCACGCCCAGCGAGAACCGGCCGCCGCTCGTGACGTGCAGCAGCGCCGCCTGCTCGCCGAGCGCCACCGGATGGGTGGTGGGCAGCACGCTGACCGCCGTGCCGACCCGGATGCGGCGGGTGCGGCCCAGCAGCAGCGCGGCCAGCGTCACGGCCGACGGACACGTGCCGTACGGCACGAAGTGGTGCTCGGCCAGCCAGACCGTGTCGAGCCCCGCCTCCTCGGCGACCTCGGCGGAGCGGACCGCGCGGTGCAGCGCCTCGCCCTGGCCCTGGCCCGGGAACTGGGCGCCCAACACGAAACTTCCAACGCGCATTGCTCTTCCTGCTTCCTCGGCTCCGACACGGAGCTCCCCCGCAGGGCATAACCAGCCGACACGTGCCGAGGACACGGCCGGACGAGGGGATTTGCGGATTGTCTGCGGAATCCGCCGCCGAGGGAGGTCTGCAGGCGCTTCACCCGCGCCGCGTAGGCTGGACGCGGTCCGTACTTCCTGTATAGCTCCGTGAGGTGTCCTGTGTCCCCGCGTCGCAACCGACCCAAGGGAGCCGGCACGACCGGCCGGAGCGCCGAGGACGACGGCCTCGTCCGCTACGGCGGCCGGCAGACGTCGGAGAGCTGGCGGGGCGAGGACTGGAACGTACGGCACGTGGCCGGCGCGAGCGCGCAGGGCAAGTCCTACCGCTGCCCGGGCTGCGACCAGCTGATCCCGGACGGCGTCCCGCACGTGGTGGCCTGGCCGGCGCACTCGGGCGTCGACGACCGCCGGCACTGGCACAAGTCCTGCTGGAACGCGAAGGACCGCCGCACCACGCGGGTGCAGCGGTCCCGTAACGCGCCGAGGTTCTGAGCGCCGGTCAGACGTCCCGCTTCCGCAGCAGGGCGAACGCGCCGGCGAACGCGACGGCCGTCACGACGAGCATGATCAGCAGCGGGTCCCAGCCGGACGGGCCGGACTCCGTGAGGGAACTGACGTAGAAGACGCTCATCTGGTTCGGGATCGAGTACTCGAACAGGGCGTCGCGCACGTCCTCCAGGGACCGCGAGACCATGAACAGGGCGATCACCAGCGGCGCCAGCACGGCCCCGATCATGAGGGTGATCGCGCCCGCCGAATGCCGGATGACGGAGCCGACGGCGAGCGAGAGCAGTCCCAGCAGCGCGAGGTAGAACGAGACGCCCACGGTGGCCTTCAGCCACTCCTCACCGGTGGGCGCCACCGCGCCGTGGTCCTCCAGCAGGGCCACGTGCAGCAGGGCGACGAGCGTCGTGGACACCAGCGTCACCACGAACGCGACCAGGAAGAAGACGATCGCCTTCGCGGCGAGCACCCGGCCGCGGCTGGGGCAGGCGGTCATCGTCGTGCGGATCATGCCGGTGCCGTACTCCGAGGCCGTGGTCATCACACCGAGCGTGATGACGCACATGCTGCCGAGCAGCAGGCCGAAGAAGCCGAGGCTGAGCGCGTTCTCGCCGGACGCGTCCGCGGAGGACTTCGCCACCAGCACACCGGCCAGCAGGCCGATGCCGAGGACCAGCAGGACGAACACGCCCAGCGTCCACATCGTCGAGCGCACCGACCTGATCTTGGTCCACTCGGAGGCCAGCGCGTGCCCGAGGTGCGCGCGCACCACCGGGATCGGCGAGGTGTAGGCGGGGTACGGCGAACCGGGCGCCGCCTGCCACTCGGGCGCGGCCTGCGGCATCGGGGACTGGGGCGTGCTCATCGGGCGTCCTCGGACTTGGTCGGGTCGGTGACGGGCGCGGGGTCGGTGACGGGCGCGGGGGGAGCGGCCGGGGGAGTCGCGGGGGCGGACGGGGCCTGCCGCGCGTAGGGGTTGTCCGACGGCGTGCCCGCCGGGGACGCGCCGGGAGCGGCCGGGGCGCCGTAGGGACCCGCGGGGGCCTGGACCGGCGGGCCCTGCGGCGCGGGCAGGTCGCCCGGCCGGGGCGGCGGCGGGGCGTACCAGCCGGGCTGGCCCTGCCCGGGCACCGGCATCGGAGGCTGCGCGCCGGGCGGCAGCGGCTGCTGGAGCCCGGCCTTCTGGTCGGCGGTCGACCGGTAGTCGACGGCGCCCTGCGTCATCCGCATGTACGCCTCCTCCAGCGAGGCCTGGTGCGGCGACAGCTCCCACAGCCGTACGCCGGACTCGTGCGCGATGTCGCTGATCCGCGGCAGCGCCAGCCCGGTCACCCGCAGCGCCCCGTCCTGCTCGGGCAGCACGTGGCCGCCCGCCTCGGTCAGCGCGGAGGTCAGCTTCTCGCGCAGCTGCGGTTCGGTGTCCGGCGTGCGCACCCGGGCGAAGTCGGCGGAGTTGGCCGAGATGAAGTCCTTGACGCTCATGTCGGCGAGGAGCTGGCCGCGCCCGATGACGATCAGGTGGTCGGCGGTCAGCGCCATCTCGCTCATCAGGTGCGAGGAGACGAAGACCGTGCGGCCCTCCGCCGCGAGCGCCTTCATCAGGTTGCGCACCCAGTGGATGCCCTCGGGGTCGAGGCCGTTGACCGGTTCGTCGAACAGCAGCACCTGGGGGTCGCCGAGGAGCGCCGCGGCGATGCCGAGCCGCTGGCCCATGCCGAGGGAGAAGCCCTTGGAGCGCCGCTTGGCCACGTCCTGCAGGCCCACCACGCCGAGCACCTCGTCCACGCGCCGGGCCGGGATGCCGGACAGCTGGGCCAGGCTCAGCAGGTGGTTGCGGGCGGACCGGCCGCCGTGCACGGCCTTGGCGTCGAGCAGGGCGCCGACCTGGCGCGGGGCGTTGGGGAGCCTGCGGTACGGGTGACCGCCGATCGTCACGTGCCCCGCGGTCGGGTTGTCCAGGCCGAGGATCATGCGCATCGTCGTCGACTTGCCGGAGCCGTTGGGTCCGAGGAAGCCGGTCACGGCACCCGGCCGCACCTGGAAGGACAGGTTGTACACAGCGGTCTTGTCGCCGTAGCGCTTGGTCAGGCCGACTGCCTCGATCATGCTCCGCACCCATCGAAAGGTTCAGGACAGCGGGGCACACGCCCCCGTAAGGGTTAGGAGGATATCGAGGCGCTGACGGTTCCCTTCAAGTCCGGGTAAAAAACCGGTCGTCCCGGGCCCCTCCCCGGGCCCGTCGTCGGCCTCCCGCCCCTCCGGGCGTACGGCGGGAGGCCGACGACAGGTCCTAGGCGTCCCGCCTCTTCAGCACGAGGTAGCCGCCGACGAGCGCCGCCACCACCCACAGCACCATGATCCCCAGGCCGCCCCAGGGGCCGTACGGGGTGTCGTCGTCGATCGGCGTCACCACCTGCATGATCTTGCTGCCGGCCTGGTCGGGCAGGAACTGGCCGACCTTCTTGGTCACGTCGACGTTGCCGAGGATGTTGGAGATCAGGAAGAAGAACGGCATCAGGATGCCGAGCGACAGCATGGGGGAGCGCAGCATCGCGGCGACGCCCATCGAGAACACCGCGATGAGGGTCATGTAGAGGCCGCCGCCGATGACCGCCCGCAGCACGCCCGGGTCGCCGATCGACGCCTTGAGGTCGCCGAGCATCACCTGCCCGAGGAAGAAGGTGACGAAGCTGGTGACCATGGAGACGACCAGGGCGAGCCCCGTGGCCACGACGATCTTGCTGAACAGGAAGGTGCCGCGCTGCGGCACGGCCGCCAGCGAGGTGCGGATCATGCCGGAGCTGTACTCGTTCGCCACCACCAGCACCCCGAACACGATCATCGCCAGCTGACCGAGGCTCATCCCGGCGAAGCTGATGAAGGTCGGGTCGAAGAAGAGCCGCTCCCGCTCGCTCATGTCACCGAACTCGTTCTTCGCCAGGGCCGAGATCAGCATGCCGAGGGCGACGGTGACGACCACGGCCAGGGACAGCGTCCACACCGTGGACGCCACCGACCGGATCTTGGTCCACTCGGACCGGACGACCTGGGTCGCGGCCGTGCTCATCGCCGCCTCCAGTCGCTGCCCCACTGCTGTGCCCGCCGCTGTCCGCCCTGCTGTCCGTCCTGCTGTCCGTCCTGCGGCAGCCCCTGGCGCGGCGGCGCCGCGAGCGGCTGCCCGTCGTGCGCGTGGTACTCCACCGACTCCGCCGTCAACCGCATGAACGCCTCCTCCAGCGAGGCCCGTTGCGGGCTCAGCTCGTGCAGCACGATCTGGTTGCGGGCCGCCAGTTCGCCGATCGCCTCCGACTTGTCGCCGTCGACCTCCAGGACCTCGGCGCCGCTCTCGACGACCGTGATCCCGGCACCGTGCAGCACGTCGAGCAGCCGCTCCCGCTGCGGGGAGCGGATCCGGACGTAGCCGCGCGAGTTCTCCTCGATGAACTCGGCCATCGAGGTGTCCGCCAGCAGCCTGCCCTGGCCGATGACGACCAGGTGGTCGGCGGTCAGCGCCATCTCGCTCATCAGGTGGGAGGAGACGAAGACCGTACGGTCCTGGGCGGCCAGCGTCTTCATCAGGTTGCGGATCCAGTGGATGCCCTCGGGGTCCAGGCCGTTGACCGGCTCGTCGAACATCAGGATCCGCGGGTCGCCGAGCAGCGCCCCGGCGATGCCGAGCCGCTGGCCCATGCCGAGGGAGAAACCCTTGGCCTTCTTCTTCGCGACCGCCGTCAGGCCGACGATGTCCAGCACCTCGCGCACCCGGCGGGCCGGGATCCCGTTGGCCTGCGCCAGGCACAGCAGATGGTTGTAGGCGCTGCGTCCGCCGTGCATCGCCTTGGCGTCCAGCAGGGCGCCGACGTACGTGAGCGGGTCCTTCAACTGGTCGTAGCGGCGCCCGTCGATGCGGACGTCCCCGGCGGTGGGCCGGTCCAGTCCCAGCACCATCCGCATGGTGGTCGACTTGCCCGCACCGTTCGGCCCGAGGAAGCCGGTGATGACGCCGGGTCTGACGGTGAACGTGAGGTCGTCGACCGCCACTTTCTCGCCGTACCGCTTGGTCAGCCCCTCGAGCTCGATCATGCGGCCCACGCTAGAACGGGACGGAGCCCCCTGCCACCCCAGTGGCAGAGGGCTCCGCCCCCGTTCTGCTCCGGTTCGGCCGGACCGCGTCCCGGCGTCAGCGGGTCTGCTGGGCCGGCACCCCGCGGGAGACCGGCTCGTCCTCGGCCGGCGTACCGGCGGCGGCCACCGCGGCGCCCGTCAGGGTCGCCAGCATCTCGCGCACGTTGGTCAGCTGCGCGTTGATGGAGTCGCGGCGGTTGGTGAGGGCGGCGAGCTCGCGCTCCGACTCGGAACGGATGCGGTCGGCCTTGGCGTTGGCGTCGGCCACGATGTCCTCGGCCTGGCGCTGCGCCGTCTCGACGGTCTGGCGGGCGCGGCGCTCGGCGTCCGTGCGCAGCTTCTCCGCCTCCAGGCGCAGCTGCTCGGCGCGGTGCTCGATCTCCGCGAGCCGCTTCTCGGCCTTGGCCTGACGGGAGGCCAGGTCGCGCTCGGACTGCTCCCGGCGCTTGGCCAGGTTCGTCTCGAAGTCGGCGGCGGCCTGGGCGGCCTTGGCGCGGGTCTCCTCGAAGAGCGCGTCCGCCTCCTCGCGCTTGGACTGCGCGTCCTTCTGGGCCTCGGCCCGCAGCTGCGACGCGTCGCTCTTGGCCTTCTCGACGATCCGAACGCCCTCGTCCTCCGCCTTGGCCTTGCGCTCCGCGGCGTACGACTCGGCGTCGTTGCGCACCTGCTGGGCCGCCGACTCGGCCAGCTCGCGGTGCTGCTCGGCGGCGCGCCGGGCCTCTTCCCGCAGGTCCTTCGCCTCCTCCTCGGCGAGGCGCAGGATCTTCTCGACCCGGGCACCGAGACCGGCGTACGACGGCTCGGCGTCACTGACCTGGGCCTGGGCGTTCTGGGTCTCGAGGTGGAGTTCCTCGATGCGCTTTTCCAGAGCGGTGATGCGGGACAGGGCGCTGTCACGGTCGGAGACGAGCTTGGAGATGCGTTCGTCCACCTGAGCGCGGTCGTACCCACGCCGCACAAGCTCGAAGCCGTAGGGGGAAGTGTCGCTCATGGGGTTCCTGTCGAAAGAGACCGGGTGAGGTGATAGAGGGAATCCTAGGCGTCATTGCGGTGTGTCATCGAGCGGATGCGTGTTTGATCTGGAGAATGACACCTCTTTTGAGTGGCTGACCTCCGGACGGCTTGCCAAACTTCGAGTCAAAGGCCAAGACCATGACGGGTCAGAGCCCTCCAGGAGACACGGAAACCCTCCTCGACGCTAGCCGTCCGACGACTTGCCACCCGAACGGGGGGCGCCGACCGTCGCGCCAGCCTTGACCCCGCCGTCCTTGCCGCCCGCCGGGGCCTCGAAGGACTCCAGCGCCTCCAGCACGTCCTGCACCCGGGAGATCTCGGCGTTGATGTCCTCGCGGCGCCGCACCAGGACCTCCAGCTCGCGCTTGCCCTCCTCGACCGTGCGCCGGGCCTCCCGGACCGCCTCGGCCTTGAGCTCCTCGGCCTCCCGGACCAGCGAGGCCTTCTTCTGCTCGGCCTCCTTCAGCAGGCCCTCGGCCTTCTTGACGGCGGCGATGCGCACCTTGCCGGCCTCGGAGTTGGCCTCCGACACCAGCTCCTTGGCCTTCGCCTCGGCCTTGGCGAGCTGCTCCTCGGCGGCCTTGACGAGCGCGTCGCAGCGCTCGCCGGCCGACTTCATCGTCTCGGCTGCCTCGCGGCGGGCCCGCTCGTGCAGCTCCTCGATCTCGGAGGTGAGGCGCCGGCGCAACTCCTCCGCGCGCTCCCTGATGGCCGTCGCGTCCCGCCGGGCGCCGACGAGCAGCTCGTCCGCGTCCGTACGGGCCTTCTCCACCCGGGTGTTGCCCTCGACCGTCGCCTCGGCGACGATCCGGTCGGCCTCCGCACGGGCCGCGCCGACCATCGTGTCGGCCTGCGACTCGGCGTCCGCGGTGGCCTTCTGCGCCTGCTGCTGGGCCTCGGTGAGCAGCTTGTCGGCCTCCGCCGTGGTCTCCGTGATGAGCGTGTCGACCTGCTCGGCCGCCTCCGAACGCCGCTTGTTGGCGTCCTTGCGGGCCTCGTCCAGGGTGCGTTCGGCCTCCTCGCGTGCGGCCGTCGTGACCCGTTCGGCCTCCTCCGCCGCCCGGGCCTTGAGCCGCTCCGCCTCGGAACGGATCCGCTCGGCGTGCTGCTGCGCGGAGCCGACCGCCTCGGCGGCCTCGGCCCGCAGCCGCTCCGCCTCGCCGGTGGCCTCCGACAGGAGCTGCTCGGCCTGGGCGCTCGCCTCGGCCCGGACCCGGTCGGCCTCGGCCGCCGCCTCGGCGCGGACGCGTTCCGCCTCCGCGACCGTCTCGGTGCGGATCCGGTCGGTCTCGGCGGCCGTCTCCGTGGTGAGCCGCTCCGCCTCGGAGCGCGCCTCGGTGATCAGGGTGTCGGCCTGCGTCGCCGCGTCCGACCGGATGCGGTTGGCGTCCTCGCGGGCGTCCGCCCGGGTGCGCGCCGCCGCCTGCTCGGCCTCCGCGATGGCGTCCGACGCCTCCGTGCGCACCCGCTGGGCGTGCTCGGCGACGTCCGACCGGATCCGCTCGGCCTCCGACATCGCCTCGGACATCGTCCGCTCGGCCAGTGCCTTGGCGGCCTCCGCCTCCTCCTGCGCCTCGCGGCGCAGCCGGCCGGCGTCCTCGCTCGCCCGCTCCCGCTCCGCGTAGGCGTCGGTGCGGACCCGGTCCGCCTCCTCCTCGGCCTCGCGCCGGGTGCGCTCCGCCGCGTGCTCGGCGGCACTGCGCAGCCCGGTGATCTCCTCCTGGGCCTGCTCGTGCAGCCCGGCGACCGACTCCCGCACCTGCTGCGCGTGCTGCTCGGCGGCCGACACCATCTCGGTCGCGCGCCGGTCGGCCTCCTCGACCAGCCGGACCGCCTCGGCCTGCGCCTCCTCCACGCGGGTGCGCGCCGAGGCCAGCAGCTCCTCGCTCTGCTCGCGGGCCCGCTCACGCTCCTGGTCCGCCTCCTGCCGGGCGGCGCCCAGCAGTTCCTCGGCCTCGCGGCGGCGCCGGGCGGCCTCCTCCTGCGCGGCGGCCAGCGTCTCCGAGGCCTCCGCGGCGATGCGCTCGGCGGCGGCCTGCGCCTCCGCCCGGACCCGGTCCGCGCTCTCCTGCGCCTCCGACTTCAGCCGCTCCGCCTCGCCCGCGGCCTCCGACCGCAGCCGTACGGCGACGGCCTCGCCCTCCGCGCGGAACGCGGAGGCGTCGGCGGCGGCCTCGGTGCGCAGCCGCTCGGCCTCCGTCTCGGCCTGCTGCTGGAGCGTACGGATGCGCTCCGCGGCCTCCGTGCGCAGCCGCTCGCTCTCCTCGGCGGCCTCGCGGCGGATCCGGGCGCCCTCCTCACGGGCCTCCGTCAGCGCCTGCTCGGCGGCGGACCGGCGCTCCTCCGCCTCGGTGTGCAGCCGCGTCAGTTCCTCGGCGGCCTCCGCCTGCCGGGCCTCGACGGCGCGCTCGGTCTCCTCGCGCAGCTCACGGGCGGCGTGCTCGGCCTCCGCCTGGAGCTCCTCGGCCCGCTCGGCGGCCTCCGCCCGGTGCCGCTCGGCCTCGGCGCGGGTGCGCTCCAGCGTCTCCTCGGCCTGACGGCGCAGGGTCGTCGCCCGCTCGATCGCCTCGGTGCGGACCTTCTCGCTGTCCGCGGTGGCGCTCTGCCGCAGCTCGTCGGCGTCCGCCTTGGCCTTGGCGAGCAGCTCCTCGGCGGTCTTCGCCGCCTCCTCGATCTGCGCCACGGCCTCCTTGCGGGCCTCGGCGCGGATCTTCTCGCCCTCGGCGACCGCGTCGGCGCGCAGCTGCTCGGCCTCGCCGCGCAGCCGGCGCGCCTCCTCCTGCAGCTCGACCGTCTTGGCGCGGTACTCCTTGGTGTCGTCCTTCGCCGCGCCCTTGAGCTCCTCGGCGATGTCGTGGGCCTCGGCCCGCAGCCGGTCCGCCTCCGCCTCGGCCTCGCGGCGGATCCGCTCGGCCTCCTCGACGGCGGCCCTCGTGGTCCGCTTGGCCTCCTCGGACGCCTTGTTCAGCACGTCCTCGGCGGTCTTGGCGGCCTTGGACAGCTGGGTGGCCGACTCCTCGGCGCTGACCGTACGGGCCTTCTCGGCGGCCTCGGTGACGATCTTCTCGGCCTCGGCGCGGGCGTCCGCGACCAGTTGCTCGGCCTCGGCCCTGGTGGTCTCGGCGTCCTTCGTGGCCTCGCTGACCAGCCGGGCGACCTGCTCCTTGGCGGTGCGGGTGCGCTGCTCGTTGGCCGACTCGGCGCTCGCGAGGGCCTTGGCCGCGGACTCCTTGGCCTCGGCGACCAGCTTCTCCGCCTCGGCCTGCGCCTTGCGCAGCGCCTCCTCGGCCTCGCTCATGCGCTGCTCGGCGGTCCGGCTCAGCTCCTGGGCCTGCCGGCGCGCGGCCTCCGACTCGCTCGCCGTGGAGCTGCGCAGCTGCTCGGCGTGGTCGGTGGCCTCCTGCGCCTGCGTGGAGGCGGCGTTCAGCAGCCGTTCGGCGTCCGCGCGGGCGCGGCGCAGGATCTGCTCGGCCTCGGCGCGCGCGGTCTCGGCGTCGTTCTGCAGCCGCTGCCGGGCCTCGGAGGTCAGCCGTTCGGCCTCCGCGCGGGCCGCGGCCAGGGCCTGTTCGGCCTCGGCGCGGGACTCGTCGAGCAGCCGGCGGGCCTGCTGCTCGGTGCGGGCGCGCAACTGCTCCGCCCACGCCACGTTCTCGTTGACGTGCGACTCGACGGTCCGCCGGCGCTCGGCCAGCTCCTGGTCGAGCTGCTGGCGCCGGGTCACCGCCTCCTGGTGCAGCTCGGCCTGGAGCCGGGCGGCCTGCTCGGCGTGCTCCTGGAGGATGCGCTGGGTCTGCGCGCGGGCCTGGCTGAGCTCGCGCTCGGCGTCCGCGCGCAGCTGGTCGGCCTGCACCTGCGCGTTGCGCAGCAACTGCTCGGCCTGGTACCCGATGTCGCCGCCGTCGAAGGCGGGCCGGGACATGATGGTGCGCCGCGCCTCGTGCAGCTTGGCGCGCAGCACCTCGACCTGGTAGCCGAGGTCCTCGGCGTGCTGGATCGCCTTTTCCCGCTCGGTCCTCAGCCGCTTCATCTCGGCCTCGAACCGAGAGAGGTGGTCGACGTCAGCCGCCGGCTCTCGCTCCTGGCTCTCGTAGCCCCGCACTGCGCGGTCCCATCCGTCCCCTGGTCGCAAATCCCTTAGAACGGGCTCCGTCCGTCCACCGAACGGGGCCCCCGGGGGAATGGTGTCAGATCAACGGCGGAGCTTGGGCTGCTGCCCCGTCCCTCGCCCCCCGAAACACGGACCCCGGCGGTCCCGGCGCCGGTGACGACAGGACCGGGTCACCCTGGACTGAGCGGCGACCGCACCCAACCCTACCGGCCCTTATGTACGGGGGTCAGTGCTCAGGTGACTCAACGGCCGCCGAAGTGACCAGTTCCGTCAGGACACCGTGGCAGTCCTTGGGGTGCAGGAAGGTGATCCGCGAGCCCATGGATCCGCGCCGGGGCTCGTCGTACAGGACGCGTACGCCCTTCCCGCGGATGTCCGCGGCGTCCGCGTCGACGTCCGCCGTGCCGAAGGCGATGTGGTGGACGCCCTCCCCGTTCTTCGCCAGCCACTTGCCGACCGCGGAGTCCTCCCGGGTCGGCTCCAGCAGCTGGAGGTACGACGCGCCGCCGTCCGACGTATCGTTGATCTTGAGCATGGCCTCGCGCACGCCCTGTTCCTCGTTGACCTCGGTGTGGAACACCTCGAAGCCGTAGGTGGCACGGTAGAACTCGACGGTCGCGTCGAGGTCGCGGCAGGCGATTCCGATGTGGTCGATTCGCGTCAGCATGGAATCAGTGCAGCGCGGCGGAGGTGGTTGCGCAACGTGCGGGCGATCACACCGACGGCACGGTGACGGGCGGGATACCGCTCAGTACATTCGAGTAAACCCTCGTTCACTCCTCGGCCTGTGCGGGCCGGAAAAGGGGATCGCAGCTCATGTCTTCTGCAACGAACGGCACGACCTCCGTCATCGTCGCGGGTGCCCGCACCCCGATGGGGCGGCTGCTCGGCTCGCTGAAGTCCTTCTCCGGGGCCGACCTCGGCGGCTTCGCGATCAAGGCCGCCCTCGACCGCGCCGGGATCGGCGGCGACCAGGTCCAGTACGTGATCATGGGGCAGGTGCTCCAGGCCGGCGCCGGCCAGATCCCCGCCCGCCAGGCCGCCGTCAAGGCCGGCATCCCCATGAACGTCCCGGCGCTCACCGTCAACAAGGTGTGCCTCTCCGGCCTCGACGCCATCGCGCTGGCCGACCAGCTGATTCGCGCCGGCGAATTCGACATCGTGGTCGCCGGCGGCCAGGAGTCCATGACCAACGCCCCGCACCTGCTGCCCAAGTCCCGCGAGGGCTACAAGTACGGCGCGGTCCAGATGCTCGACGCCATGGCGCACGACGGCCTGACCGACTCCTTCGAGAACATCGCCATGGGCGAGTCGACGGAGAAGCACAACACCCGCCTCGGCATCACCCGTCCGGAGCAGGACGAGATCGCCGCCCTGTCCCACCAGCGCGCCGCCGCCGCCCAGAAGAACGGCGTCTTCGAGGCCGAGATCACCCCGGTCGAGATCCCGCAGCGCAAGGGCGACCCGGTGCTGTTCAGCAAGGACGAGGGCATCCGCGGCGACACCACCGCCGAGTCCCTCGGCAAGCTGCGTCCGGCCTTCGCCAAGGACGGCACGATCACCGCGGGCTCCTCCTCGCAGATCTCCGACGGCGCGGCGGCCGTGGTCGTCATGAGCAAGGCCAAGGCCCAGGAGCTCGGCCTGGAGTGGCTCGCCGAGATCGGCGCCCACGGCAATGTGGCCGGCCCCGACAACTCTTTGCAGTCGCAGCCGTCCAACGCCATCCGGCACGCCCTGAAGAAGGAGGGCCTGGAGGTCGGCGACCTCGACCTGATCGAGATCAACGAGGCGTTCGCGGCCGTCGCCGTGCAGTCGATGAAGGACCTCGGCGTGTCCACCGAAAAGGTGAACGTCAACGGCGGCGCCATCGCCCTGGGCCACCCCATCGGCATGTCCGGCGCCCGGCTCGTCCTGCACCTGGCGCTGGAGCTCAAGCGGCGCGGCGGCGGCGTCGGCGCGGCGGCGCTGTGCGGCGGCGGCGGTCAGGGTGACGCGCTGATCGTCCGGGTACCCAAGGCCTGACACCCCCTTCTCCCCACGTACGCGCTGACTCGGAACGGAGCTGTGATGCAGGACGTCTCCTCGCTGGTCGCCCAGGCCAGGGAAGGCCGACCGCGGGCCGTGGCCCGGTTGATCTCCCTGGTCGAGGGGGCGTCCCCGCAGCTCAGGGAGGTCATGGCGGCCCTCGCGCCGCTCACCGGGGGCGCGTACGTGGTGGGCCTGACGGGGTCGCCGGGCGTCGGCAAGTCGACGTCCACCTCGGCGCTGGTCACGGCCTACCGCAAGCAGGGCAAGCGGGTCGGCGTCCTGGCCGTCGACCCGTCCTCGCCGTTCTCCGGCGGCGCCCTGCTCGGCGACCGGGTCCGCATGTCGGAGCACGCCTCCGACCCGGGCGTCTACATCCGCTCCATGGCCACCCGCGGCCACCTCGGCGGCCTCGCCTGGGCCGCGCCGCAGGCCATCCGGGTGCTGGACGCGGCGGGCTGCGACGTGATCCTGGTCGAGACCGTCGGCGTCGGCCAGTCCGAGGTCGAGATCGCCTCGCAGGCCGACACCTCCGTCGTCCTCCTCGCCCCGGGCATGGGCGACGGCATCCAGGCCGCGAAGGCCGGGATCCTGGAGATCGGCGACGTCTACGTCGTCAACAAGGCCGACCGCGACGGCGCGGACGCCACCGCCCGCGAGCTGAACCACATGCTGGGCCTCGGCGAGGCCCGCGCCGCCGGCGACTGGCGCCCGCCCATCGTCAAGACGGTCGCCGCGCGCGGCGAGGGCGTCGACGAGGTCGTGGAGGCGCTGGAGAAGCACCGCGCCTGGATGGAGGAGCGGGACGTGCTGGCCGAGCGCCGCCGGGCCCGCGCCGCCCGCGAGGTCGAGACGATCGCCGTCACCACCCTGCGCGAACGCATCGGCGACCTCCACGGCGACCGGCGCCTCGGTGCGCTGGCCGAACGGATCGTGTCGGGCGAACTGGACCCGTACCGCGCCGCGGACGAGCTGGTGACGGGGCTGACGCGGGGCTGACGCGGACCGGCCGGGCACGGCCGGCCCGTGCACGGGCGCCGGTCAGTCGTCGTCCGAGCCGGAGTCGTCCGAGTCGGCCGTGACCCTGCCGGTTCCGGCGTCGACCCGCCAGCCCTGTTCCCCCTTGCCGGAGACACGGGTCTCGACCTCCCAGGCGGCCCCGCCGTCGCCGTCGTCGTCCAGCTCCACCGAGGTCACGGTGCCGTGGCCGGCCGCGGCCCGCGCGGCCCCGGCGGCGTCCACGGACGCGCCCTTCAGCGCGGCCCGCGCCTCGGCGGTGTCGTCGGTGTCGTCGTCATCCTCCGTCTGCGAACCGAGGACCTCGCCGGTGGCCGGGTCGATCCGGACGCTGTGCCGGGTGCCGTCGCCGGCGAGGACGTCGACCTCCCACGCCGTGCGCCCGTTGTCACCGTCGTCCTCGTCGTCGAGTTCGGCCGAGACGGCGGTGCCCGGCGCCTCCCGCAGGGCGGAGGCGACGGCGTCGCCGGCCGGGACCTTCACCGAGGTCACCCGGGCGTCGTCGTCCCGGTGGGGCGCGTCGTCGTCCCCCGTGACGGCCAGGGCCGTCGCCGTGCCGCCTCCGACCAGTGCGGCGGCGGTGACGGCGGCGATCACGATGTTGCGCTTCATGCGGTTTCCTCCGAGTCGTCCAGAGCCCGGTGTCTTCCGGTGTCTTCACTGTCGTGGACCGACGCTGAGGCCAGGCTGAAGCCACCTGAAGGGATCTTCAGCTTGCTTTTGGGACCCTCTTCCCATGCGCCCACCCGTCGCCCACCACCACCCTGCTCGAGGCGCTTCGCGCCGCCCCTCTCGAATCTTGATCGTGGAGGACGAGAAGCGCCTCGCCGTGTCGCTCGCCAAGGGCCTCACCGCGGAGGGGTACGCCGTGGACGTCGTCCACGACGGGCTGGAGGGACTGCACCGCGCCGGCGAGGGCGTGTACGACCTCGTCGTCCTCGACATCATGCTGCCCGGCCTCAACGGCTACCGCGTCTGCGCCGCCCTGCGCGCCGCCGGACACGACGTGCCGATCCTGATGCTCACCGCCAAGGACGGCGAGTACGACGAGGCCGAGGGCCTGGACACCGGCGCCGACGACTACCTCACCAAGCCGTTCTCGTACGTCGTCCTGGTCGCCCGCGTGAAGGCCCTGCTGCGGCGCCGGGCGCAGGGCGCCGGTGCCTCGCCCGTGCACGTCCACGGCGATCTCAAGGTCGACACCGCCGCCCGCCGGGTCTTCCTCGGCGAGGACGAGGTCACCCTCACCGCGAAGGAGTTCGCCGTCCTGGAGCAGCTCGTGGTGCGGGCCGGACAGGTGGTGTCGAAGGCGGAGATCCTCGAGCACGTCTGGGACTTCGCCTACGACGGCGACCCGAACATCGTCGAGGTGTATGTGAGCGCGCTCCGGCGCAAGCTGCGCGCCGGGCTCATCGGGACCGTGCGCGGCGCCGGATACCGGCTGGAGACCGCGCGATGAGCCGCCCGTTCGCCTCGGTGCGGGCCCGCGCCACGCTCGCCGCGACCCTCGTGGTCGCCGTCGCGCTCGTCGCGGCCGGCACCGCCGTCCTGCTGTCCCTGCGCTCCAACCTGCTCGGCGAGGCCGGCACCCAGGCGGAGCGCTCGGCGCGGGAGGTGGCGACGGAGCTGGCCGTCGGGACGCCGTACGCCGACCTGTCGCTGGACGTCGACGACCGGCCGGTGCAGGTCGTCGACGACGACGGTGCGCTGGTCGCCGCCAGCGAGGACCTGGAGCGGATCAGCGGGACCGGCGTCGACACGGTGAAGCCGCGGCCCGCCGCCTCACCGGGCGGGGAGGACGCCGAGGACGACGATGACGACGACGGCTCGGGCGAGTCCCTCGGCCCCGGTGAGATCGGCGGCCGGATCACCGTCAGCGACGGCTCGGCGACCATCGACGGGGACACGGAGGACTACCGTTTCGCCGCCGTCCCGGTGAAGACCGACGACCGGGGCGAGCTCACCGTCTACGCCGGTGCCCCGCTGTCCGCCGAGCACGGCGCCGTCGACACCGCGCTGACCGTCATGCTGATCGGCTTCCCGGCGCTGCTCGCGGTCGTGGCGTGGGTGACCTGGCTCGTCACCCGGCGCGCGCTGCGACCGGTGGAGGGCATCCGCCGGGAGATGGCCGCGATCACCGCCAGCGAGGACCTCGCCCGCCGCGTCCCCGTGCCGGACACCCACGACGAGGTCGCCCGGCTCGCCACGACGACCAACGAGACGCTGGCCGCCCTGGAGAGCTCGGTGGAGCGGCAGCGGCGGTTCGTCGCCGACGCCTCGCACGAACTGCGCAGCCCGATCGCCTCGCTGCGCACCCAGCTGGAGGTGGCCGCCGCCCACCCCGAGCTGCTCGACCTGGACGGCGCCGTCGAGGACACGGTACGGCTGCAGCGGCTCGCCGCCGACCTGTTGCTGCTGGCCAGGCTGGACGCGGGGGAGCGGCCCGCCGACGCGCGGGTCGACCTCGCCGCGCTGGCGCGCGCGCAGGCGGAGGGCCGGGCCGGGGTGAGCGTGCGGGCCGAGGACGCCGTGGTGGTCGCCGGATCGCGGGGCCAGCTGGAGCGGGTGCTGGCCAACCTGCTCGACAACGCCCGGCGGCACGCCCGTTCGGCGGTGGAGGTGTCGGTGCGCCGGGACGGTGACGTGGCGGTGGCCGCGGTGGCCGACGACGGGGAGGGCGTGCCGGTGGCGGACCGGGAGCGGATCTTCGAACGGTTCGTCCGGCTCGACGCCGCCCGCAGCCGCGACGAGGGCGGGGCCGGTCTCGGGCTGGCCATCGCCCGTGACGTCGCCGTGCGGCACGGCGGCACGCTCACGGTGCGCGACGCGCCGGCGGGCGGAGCCCTGTTCGAACTCCGCCTGCCGGTCGTCTAGGACGCGTCCGGGGGACCGTCCGGGGTCAGGGACGTCCTCGTTGGCCGCGCAGGTGCTCGGCGACGGGCCTGAGCGCCTTGTCGAGCTCCGCCAGGGCCTCGGGCGTCAGCAGGTCGATGAAGTGCCGGCGCACGGACGCCACGTGGTGCGGCGCGACCTTCCGCATCGTCTCCAGACCGTGCTCGGTGAGGACGGCGTAGAGCCCGCGGCGGTCGGACTCGCAGTTCTCCCGCCGTACCAGGTTCGCGTTCTCCATGCGCGTGATCTGGTGGGAGAGGCGGCTCTTGGACTGCAGGGTGGCGGAGGCGAGATCGCTCATCCGCATCCTGTCGTCCTCGGACTCGGAGAGGTTCACCAGGATTTCGTAGTCGTTCATCGTCAGGCCGAACGGCTGCAGGTCCTTCTCGAGCTGGTGCGTCAACAGCCTGTTGACCTCCAGGTGGGTGCGCCAAGCACACTGCTCCGTATCGGTCAGCCAGCGGGTGGCCGTCTCGGTCTCCATGAATGAAGTCTACCTAAAAAGTTGAAAGGCGAACTAATGAGGGGTGTCGTGTGACGGTGACGGGTGCGCACGCGTTCGACGTCACACTCCGCAGGTTACCGCTCACAGCCCGAAGCGGCGCTGGAGGTCTCCCAGCTGTCCGGGAAGCCCCGGTACTCCCGACCGGCCTCCCGGCGTGCCCTGCGGGCCGCCGCCGGGCACGCCCGCCTGCTGCGGAGCGGCCCCCGTCGCCTGTTCCGCCATCAGCGCCTCGCTCGACTGCAGCAGCACCGTCCCCGCCCCCACGAACTCGAACTGGTGCTCCTCCCCGGAGGCGCCGCCCAGGCCCGTCATCGCACGTAGACCGCCCAGCAGGCCGGTCAGGTACCCGTGGTCGTAGTGATGGCAGGGCGAGGGGCAGTCGGCCCAGCCGACCAGGGCCTGCGGGTCCACCCGGATCGGGGGTTCCATGAACACCACCGGACCGTTCGACGCGGCCACGAACTTTCCGGTTCCGATCAGAGTCAGAAAACCCGGCACGATCGACTGCTTGAGGGCGAGACTTGGCTGAAAAGCGAGCAGGTTGCCCGAGCGAATGGTCAGATTGCCGTCCTCCAGGTCGTACGAGTTCACGTCGAAGGCCCGGTCGGCGAGGAGCATCTTGCCCGAGCCCCCGGCGACGACCCAGTCGCTCGCGTGCAGAGGCGAATGGAAGGCCGTGCGCACCAGCCGGTCCAGCCGGCCGTGCCCGATCCCGTTGAACTCGATCGTCCCGTAGTAGGCGATCATCTTCCCCTTCTGCAGGAACCACTGGTTCCCCGTCAGCTCCACGCAGAAGGTGTACGCGTTGACGTTGTCGTCGGCCGGCAGCGTCGCCGGGTCGTGGGGGACGGTGCTCACAACTTCTCCTCGGACGCCTGGACGTACACCGTGCCGTTGCCGCTCAGCTCCAGCTGGAACGCCTCGCCGGAGCCGCGCCCCACCATGTCCCGCCAGCCCAGCGCCGTGGACAGCCTGTTGCGGAGGTCACCGTGGTGGGCGACGTAGGCCTGCGGGTCGACGTGCACCGTCCGGTGCGGGGTGACGGGCACCTCGAAGACCCCGCCGTGCGCCATCACCGCCACCGACCCGTGCCCCTTGAGGGACGTGGTGAACAGCCCCTGCCCGCTCACCTGGCCCCGCACCATGCCCATGACGCCGCCCTGCGAGCCGAGGAACACCGTGCCCTGCTCCAGGGTGCCCTCGAAGGCGAGGAGGCGGTCCGCCTCCACGTACAGGGTGTCGCCCGACAGGTTGATCACCTGCACGTGGTGGCCGCCGTGCCCGAAGAACACCGTGCCGCTGCCCTCGACGGTCATCAGCGGGGTGTCCTCGTTCGCCACCCGGCGGCCGATCATCGACACGACGCCGCCCCGGCCACCGGTCAGGTTCGGGGTGAACGACACGTCCCCCTGGTAGGCGAGCATCGCACCGCGCTGACTGAACAGCCGCTGCCCGGGCCTCACGGTCGCCCGGACCATCTTGGAGTTCACTTCCTCGAAGGCCATGTCACACGTCCCCCGCGATCGTGTTCCGCTCGCTCGGCTGCACGTACACCAGTCCGTCGCCCTCGAAGCGGATCTGGAACGCCTCGCCGCCGCCCTCGCCGAACAGGGTGCGGAAGGTCACACCCGACTGGAAGGACTGCCGCAGGTTCCCCTGGTGCGCGACGTACGCCCCCGGGTCGACGGTCAGCGGGTACCGCGCGCTGACCCGCAGCACCACCGCCGGGCCGTCCGACACGATCGCCGCCCGGCCGTGGCCCTCGACCGTCGTGGTGAACAGCCCGTTGCCCTGCGCGGCACCGCGGGTCCCCGTGAAACTGGTGCCCGTGCGCAGCCCGGCGTCGGCCGCCAGGAAGTTGCTGGACTCGACGTACAGCGTGTCGCCCCGGAGTTCCACCAGGGTGATCTCCGAGGCCCGGTCCGCGAACCAGCAGGTCCCCCGCCCCCTCACCTCCATCACCGTCATCTGCTCGCCGGTGAGCCGCCGGGTCACCATGCCCCGGATGCCCTCACCGCCGCCGCTCAGCTTCTTGAAGGCCATCTCCCCGTCGTACGCGACCATCGAGCCGTTCTTCGCCTTCACGGCGTCCCCGGTCATGTCGACGGCGAGCACCTTGCCGCCCTGAAGTCGGAACATCGCCACAAATGAGAACGTAGCGGCCGGGCGGCCCGGAGGACAGGTCCCCGGGGTGGAGGTCACCCCCGATCCCGGCCCCGGGGCGCCGACGCGCCCGCGGTCCCCGACCCCCCGGGCCGGGCGTGGCGCGGGTTTGCCACAATGGACGGGCGCTTGTGAGTGTGTTCACAAACCGCGCTGCTCATCGACCGATCCCTCATCCACCCCTCTCCCACCGAAGGTGACCCGTGGACCTCAAGACCGCCACCGCCCTCCGCCGCCTCCGCCTGGTCTCGGGCCCCGAGGCGATCTCGTTCATCCTGCTGCTCGTCTGCTCGGTGCTGAAGCGGACCACGGACTTCAACGCGGTGCCGGTGATGGGCATGATCCACGGCGTGCTGTTCGTGCTGTACGTCCTCTTCTGGGCGGACGCGTGGAACCGCGCCAAGTGGCCGCTGGGGACCGCCGCCCTCTACTTCGTGCTGTCGGTCCTGCCGACCGGCGGCTTCTTCGCCGAGCGCAGGCTCAAGCGCGAGGCCGAGAACGCGGTCATCGCCTCGCGCGCCCGTCAGGAAGGGATCGTCAACGCATGATCGTCGCCTTTTCCGTGACGCCGCTGGGCGTCGGCGAGGACGTCGGGGAGTACGTGGCCGACGCGGTCCGGGTGGTCCGCGAGTCGGGGCTGCCGAACCGCACCGACGCGATGTTCACGTCCGTCGAGGGCGAGTGGGACGAGGTCATGGACGTCGTCCGGCGCGCCGTCGCCGCCGTCGAGGCGCGGGCGCCGCGGGTCTCCCTGGTCCTCAAGGCGGACATCCGCCCCGGCGTGACGGACGGCCTCACGTCCAAGGTCGAGACGGTGGAGCGCCACCTCGCCGGATGAAGCGGTCGGCGGGACGGTGGTATCGAAAGGCGAGACGGGGCTGACCGGCATATGACCGGCCGGTAAGGTCTGATGCCGTGCCGAAGCCCCTCAGCCTCTCCTTCGATCCCATCGCCCGCGCCGACGAACTCTGGAAGGAGCGCTGGGGCGGCGTCCCCTCCATGGCCGCGATCACCTCGATCATGCGCGCCCACCAGATCCTGCTGGCCGAGGTCGACGCGGTGGTCAAGCCCTACGGGCTGACGTTCGCGCGCTACGAGGCGCTGGTGCTGCTCACCTTCTCCAAGTCGGGCGAGCTGCCGATGTCCAAGATCGGTGAGCGGCTCATGGTGCACCCCACCTCCGTGACCAACACCGTCGACCGCCTGGTCCGCTCCGGCCTGGTCGACAAGCGCCCCAACCCCAACGACGGCCGCGGCACGCTCGCCAGCATCACCGACAAGGGCCGCGAGGTCGTCGAGTCGGCCACCCGCGACCTCATGGCCATGGACTTCGGCCTGGGTGCGTACGACGCGGAGGAGTGCGGCGAGATCTTCGCGATGCTCCGCCCGCTGCGGGTCGCCGCGGGCGACTTCAAGGAGGACTAGGGCCACTTTCGCCACAGGCCCTAGGGCCGGCACGTCGCCTCCTGCCCGCGGGGGACGGTCCCGGCGTCCCGGCGCACCGGCGGGTCACGGCGTACCGCTCCCCGCCGACGCGGGGATGTTTCGGGCGGTTATGCTCGCATCCATGAAACGAAGCGTGCTGACCCGCTACCGCGTCATGGCGTACGTCACCGGTGTGCTGCTGATCGCCCTGTGCCTGGGCATGATCGCCAAGTACGCCCTGGAGCTGGACGGCGCCGCCGACTTCACCCGGGTCGTCAGCATCGCCCACGGCTGGCTGTACGTCATCTACCTCGTCCTCGCCTTCGACCTGGGCTCCAAGGCGAAGTGGCCGGTCAAGAAGCAGCTCTGGGTGCTGCTCGCGGGGACCGTCCCGACGGCCGCCTTCTTCGTGGAGCGGAAGATCAGCCGGGAGCTGGACGCCAAGACCGCCGACGCCGCCCCGGCGGCCGCCGGGGCCTGACCCCACCGCCGTACGGACACCCGTTCGGCGGTACCCCATCGACATTTACTTGGACGTCCTAGTAAATTCGAGGGTATGGACGCTGACGCCATAGAGGAAGGCCGCCGCCGGTGGCAGGCCCGGTACGACGCCTCGCGCAAGCGGGACGCCGACTTCACCACGCTCTCCGGGGACCCCGTGGAGCCGGTGTACGGGCCCCGGAGCGGGGACAGGTACGAGGGGTTCGAGCGGATCGGGTGGCCGGGGGAGTTCCCCTTCACCCGGGGGCTGTATCCCACCGGCTACCGAGGGCGGACGTGGACCATCCGGCAGTTCGCCGGGTTCGGGAACGCCGAGCAGACCAACGAGCGGTACAAGATGATCCTCCGGAACGGAGGCGGGGGGCTGTCCGTCGCGTTCGACATGCCGACGCTGATGGGCCGCGACTCCGACGACCCGCGCTCGCTCGGCGAGGTCGGGCACTGCGGGGTGGCCATCGACTCGGCCGCCGACATGGAGGTGCTGTTCAAGGACATCCCGCTCGGGGACGTGACGACCTCCATGACGATCAGCGGGCCCGCCGTGCCCGTGTTCTGCATGTACCTCGTCGCCGCCGAGCGCCAGGGCGTCGACGCCTCCGTGCTCAACGGCACGCTCCAGACGGACATCTTCAAGGAGTACATCGCCCAGAAGGAGTGGCTCTTCCAGCCCGAGCCGCACCTGCGCCTCATCGGCGACCTGATGGAGTACTGCGCGGCCGGCATCCCCGCCTACAAGCCGCTCTCCGTCTCCGGGTACCACATCCGCGAGGCCGGGGCGACGGCCGCGCAGGAGCTGGCGTACACCCTGGCGGACGGCTTCGGGTACGTCGAGCTGGGGCTCAGCCGCGGGCTGGACGTCGACGTCTTCGCGCCCGGGCTGTCCTTCTTCTTCGACGCGCACGTCGACTTCTTCGAGGAGATCGCCAAGTTCCGCGCCGCCCGGAGGATCTGGGCCCGCTGGATGCGGGACGTGTACGGGGCGAAGAGCGAGAAGGCGCAGTGGCTGCGGTTCCACACCCAGACCGCCGGCGTCTCGCTGACCGCGCAGCAGCCGTACAACAACGTCGTGCGGACCGCCGTGGAGGCGCTGGCCGCCGTGCTCGGCGGGACCAACTCCCTGCACACCAACGCCCTGGACGAGACCCTCGCCCTGCCCAGCGAGCAGGCCGCCGAGATCGCCCTGCGGACCCAGCAGGTGCTGATGGAGGAGACCGGCGTCGCCAACGTCGCCGACCCGCTGGGCGGCTCCTGGTTCGTCGAGCAGCTGACGGACCGGATCGAGGCGGACGCCGAGAAGATCTTCGAGCAGATCAAGGAGCGCGGGCTCAGGGCCCACCCCGACGGGCGGCACCCCATCGGGCCGATGACCTCCGGCATCCTGCGCGGCATCGAGGACGGCTGGTTCACCGGCGAGATCGCCGAGTCCGCCTTCCGCTACCAGCAGGCACTGGAGAAGGAGGACAAGAGGGTCGTCGGCGTCAACGTCCACACCGGCTCCGTCACCGGCGACCTGGAGATCCTGCGGGTCAGCCACGAGGTGGAGCGCGAGCAGGTGCGGGTGCTGGGCGAGCGCAGGGCGGCCCGGGACGACGCGGCCGTGCGCTCCGCGCTGGACGCGATGCTCGCCGCGGCGCGGTCCGGCGGGAACATGATCGAGCCGATGCTGGAAGCCGTGCGGGCCGAGGCGACGCTCGGTGAGATCTGCGGGGTGCTGCGGGACGAGTGGGGCGTCTACACGGAGCCGGCGGGTTTCTAGGCGCCCGCGCCCGCCCACCGCCGGGCGCGGTGGGTCAGGAGGTGGGGCCGGCCGGCTCGTCCGGTCGAGCCGTCAGGCCCCACAGCAGTACCCGCGTCAGGCTCCGCACCCACTCCCCGTCGGCCGGTTCCGCGCTGACCAGGGTGCGGTGGACCACCGCGCCCGCCACCACGTCGAAGATGAGGTCCGCCGTGCGGGCGGCCTCCGCCGGGTCGGCCTCGGCCGGCAGCTCGCCGCGCGCCTGGGCGCGGGCCCTGCCGGTCAGCACCAGGCGCTTCTGCCGGTCGACGATGGAATCGCGGATGCGTTCGCGCAGCGCGTCGTCCCGCGTGGCCTCGGACACCACCGCCATCAGCCCGTTCCGGGCCTCCGGCCGGGCCAGGATCGCCGCGAACTGCAGCACCACACCCTCGATGTCGGCGGCCAGACAGCCCCGGTCGGGCAGTTCGAGTTCGTCGAAGAGCTCCGCCACCGCGTCCACGACCAGCTCGTTCTTGCCCGCCCAGCGACGGTAGAGGGTCGTCTTGGCAACCCCGGCCCGCGTCGCGACGTCTCCCAGGGTGAGCTTCGACCAGCCGAGGTCCACCAGGGCCGCCCGGGTCGCGGCCAGGATCGCGGCGTCCGCCGCGGCGCTGCGCGGGCGCCCGGTGCGGCCGGCGGGGGTGCTGCTCTGCATGCCCTCGACCATAACCGGCGTGTTTCCGGCGGCCGGCCGTGAGGGAGATCACCGGAGCGGGGTGTTCCGACGACCCGTCATGGCATTACGCTACGACTCGTAGCGAAAGCGCGGGTACGCCCGTGCCCGAGCGACGACCACGGGCGCAGGGTGGGGACCCGGCGCCGCACGACCCGCGCCGACGGCACACGTCGGGGCGGGCTTTCACGCCGCTTTTCACACACGCGCGCAGGACAGGGGAGGATAGACCCATGCAGCCACGGAACATGTCCATGAGCGGGGTCGTCGACCTCGCCGCGGTGAAGGCGGCCCAGGAGGCCAAGGCGAAGGCGGAGCAGGCACGCGCCGAGGCGGCCCGGCACGGCGGAACGGGGGGCGTCTCCCCGGCCGATCTCGTCATCGACGTCGACGAGGCCCGCTTCGAGAGCGACGTCCTGCAGCGGTCCACCGAGGTCCCGGTCGTCATCGACTTCTGGGCCGAGTGGTGCGAACCCTGCAAGCAGTTGAGCCCCGTCCTGGAGCGGCTCGCCGTCGAGTACAACGGGCGCTTCCTCCTCGCCAAGATCGACGTCGACGCCAACCAGATGCTGATGCAGCAGTTCGGCGTCCAGGGCATCCCGGCCGTGTTCGCGGTCGTGGCCGGACAGGCGCTGCCGCTCTTCCAGGGCGCCGCCGGCGAGGCGCAGATCCGTCAGACCCTGGACCAGCTGGTGCAGGTCGCCGAACAGCGCTTCGGCCTGACCGGCCTCGTCGTCGACCCGGAGGCGGAGCCGGGCGCGGACCGGGCCGCCGCCCCCGAGCGTCCGGCCGGGCCGCACGACGCGGCACTCGAGGCCGCCGTGCAGGCGCTGGACGCCGGCGACCTGGCCGGCGCCGTCCGCGCGTACAAGAACGTGCTCAGCGACGACCCGGGCAACACGGAGGCCAAACTGGGCCTCGCCCAGGCCGAGTTGCTCCAGCGCGTCCAGGGCGCCGACCCGCAGCGGGTCCGTCAGGAGGCGGCCGACAAGCCGGACGACGCACAGGCGCAGATCGCCGCCGCCGACCTGGACCTGGTGGGCGGGCACGTGGAGGACGCCTTCGGCCGGCTCATCGACACGGTGCGCCGCACGGCCGGGGACGACCGGGACGCCGTACGGGTGCGCCTGCTGGAGCTGTTCGAGGTGGTCGGTGCCGACGACCCGCGGGTGACCGCGGCGCGCAGGGCACTGGCCCGCGCCCTGTTCTAGGGGGCGTTTCCGGGCCCTTCCGCCGGGCGGTCGTCGGCCGCCCGGCCGGGTGGTGCCCGAGTGGGAGAACTGCCGACGCGACGTCAGTGCGGCCGCGCTTTGCCAAATCTTGGTAATCGCGGCCGCTGTTACTGCTAGTAAGTCGTAGGCGCCGTTCTGCCGGATTCTGTCCGGCGATCGATGTTTTTGTCCCTCCCGTAGGACACACCCAGCGTCGCCGTCCGGGGCCGGTGTGTCGTGTCAGGGTTATCCGGCCGTTACCAGTGAGTAACGAGCCCCTTGTGCCGACGGCGAGAATGCACCACGATCGGCGACGCTCGGTCCATTCCCGTACCCCGAAAGCCAGTCGGGTCGCGGGGGTTCCTGGGTCCCCACCGAGCAGAGCCGGCGGCAGTGGCGCCGGCTCTTGGGCAGGGGGGTCTTCACCCAGTCGGTGAAGCCTGTCCAGCAGGGTTGTGCGTGATGTGTGTCAGGCGCGACCAGTGGTTGTCGCTCGGGGGTGATCGCCGGTGATTCGGGCGCGTTCCACGTGCCGCCGAGCGCGGGCGCTCTCCTTCCCGAGGACGTAGCACTTCTCCCATCCCTGCCAGGCCGAGCCGCCGATCCGGGGGCGGGCCGAGGCCAGGAGATGTACGTCCGAGAAGGAGGAAATATGGAGTCCCAGGTGCGTGGCGGGACCAGATGGAAGCGGTTCGCCGTCGTCATGGTGCCCAGCGTGGCCGCGACGGCCGCGATAGGCGTGGCGCTGGCGCAGGGTGCCCTGGCCGCGTCGTTCAGCGTCTCCGGCCAGTCGTTCAAGGTGACGGCGGAGCAGCTCGACGGTACGGGCTTCGTCCAGTACGGGGCGATCGACTCGGGTTACACGCTCGACGGGCAGAAGACGGCTCACCCCGTCGCCGTCTCGGCGTTCAAGTCCGCGTCGATCAAGGGCATGTGCCAGTCCGTGGTCACCCCGGACATCCCGCTCATCGGCTCGGTCAGCCTCATGCTGAAGGCCGGCGGCGGCGGCAAGGCGGTCGAGGCCGAGAACCTGTACATCGACGTCGAGCAGCTCGAGGCCGATGCCACGTTCCGCGGCATCGACATCGGCGTCGCGGCCAAGGACGCCGCCAAGGGTCCGGGCATCAAGAAGGGCGACACCACGAACCCCTACGGGTTCGCGCAGCAGGCCGACTCGGTCACACTGACCGGCGTGAAGCAGACGGCGTGGGCGACCACCGCCGGAACCTTCAAGCTCAGCGGCCTGAAGATGTCGCTGTCCAAGGGTGTCAAGGAGTGCTACTAAGCACTCGCTGACGGGCGGGGGAGCCGGTGGCGCCCCCGCCCGTCCACTCTCCGGGCGCGCCTTCACGCGCGGCCCACATCTCCACCACAGCAAAGCCGTACCAGGGAGCTGTTTTCCATGAGCGCCGAGACTCCTGCCGCAACCGGCCAGTTCACCAGCCGGAGGCTGCAGTTCCGTGCCTGGCGAGGCGCGCGGCCGTTCTGGGCCGGACTGTTCGTCGCCCTCGGTGGACTCCCCATCGCCTACTTCCCGTACGCGAACCTCCAGATCGGTCACCTGACGCTGGCGATGGCCACCACCGCGGGCGCCGGGTCCCTGATCATCGGCGTGCTGCTGGTCGTCCTGGGCGTCAGCCTCTGGTTCCAGAAGCACGTCCGGGTCTTCGCGGGTGTGGCGGCGATCCTGCTGGCGCTGGTGTCCATCCCCGTGTCCAACCTCGGCGGTTTCCTCATCGGCTTCCTGTTCGCGCTGGTCGGCGGGGCGATGGCCGTGTCGTGGGTGCCGGGCCTGCCGCCGCAGGCCGAGCCGCCGCTGGAGGGCAGGGGAACGGGCGGCGCGCCCGAGGGCGTGGTCCCCGGCACCCCGGTGCCCGACGCCCCGGTGCCCGACGCCCCGGTGCCCGGCACCGCGGTGCCGCAGCCGCGGGACGGCGGGGAAGAGCCGAACGATCTGTCAGGAACGAGCCCGGCCAACGGGGCGAACGGGAGGCACAGTGCCGGCTGACGAGGTGACCCGCGGGACTGATGTGGAGGCGTCCCGTGTGAGAACCGGGCCGCGCCACGCGGCACCCAAGAAGCCGTTGTTCACCAGGTTCCACATGCCGGCCGGGAAGGCGATAGCCCTGGCGGCGATGCCCACGGCGGTCCTCATGGGGATGGGGTTCACGCCGACGCTGGCCCTGGCGGACGGCAACGACGCGGCGCCGCCGTCGAACAGCCTGACGGCCGACGAGTACAAGGACTGCGTGGCGGCCCTCGAGGACGCCGGGAAGGACCCCTCGGAGTCCCCCGAGCCGTCGCCCTCGGCGACCGACGGGGCGGACGACGAGAAGGCCGACGACAAGCCCGACGACAAGCCCGACGACCAGGGCGACGCGACCGAGCCGGAGCCTTCGGCCTCCGGTGCCGCGGACCAGGACGGCGACCAGGGCGCCGGTTCGACCTCTTCGCCGGATTCAGGTTCCGACGACGAGGCCGGCCCCGCCCCCTCCGCGTCCCCCGAGGCGCAGAGCCGGGAGAAGGCGCCCGACGCCGGCACCCCGACGCCCTCGTCGTCCGGGAGCGGGAGCGGCGGCGTGCTGAAGGACCTCGGTGACGCCCTCGGGGGCATCCTCACCGGCGGCAAGGTCGAGAAGAGCCCGAGCCCCACGCCCACCCCCACGGCGTCCGCGAGCGCCGACGAGGACACCGGTGGGAAGAGCACCGCCGAGGACGTCTCCCGGACCGTCGGGGACACGGTCGAGAAGGCCACCGGCACGGTGGAGGACACCGTGAAGGACACCACCGACGCGGTGTCCGGGGCGGCCGAGGACACCGGCGAGGCGGTGGAGGAGCCCGGCGGGGAAGCGGCCGGGGCGACGGAGGAGTCCGGAGCGACGGAGGAGGCCGAGGAGGACGAGGAGGCCACCGCCTCGCCCGGCCCCGAGGCGTCCGAGAGCGCCGGCCCGGACGTGGACGACTGCCCGGTCGCCACGGACGCGCAGGGCGGCGTCGACAACAAGGTGCCGCTGCCGGACGACCCCTGGTACCTCAACGCCAGCTCGCTGCTGCTCAAGGGCGCCTCGTACAAGGGCGTCGTCGAGGTCAGGACGGCGGGCGGCGCCACCAAGAAGGTGCTGAAGTACGTCGTCTCGAACGGCACCGACATCGGCGACCTGCACCAGACGGTGAAGGACGAGCAGTCCGGCAAGACCTACCACGTGCAGGCGGCCAAGGGCTCGACGTCCACGATCCGCGACGGCGAGACCGTGATGTACACCGAGAGCATCTCGGGCAACCTGCTCGGGCTGATCCCGATCACCTTCGACCCGGAGAACCCGCCGCCCCTGGACATCCCGCTGATCTACTTCACGAACGTGACGGTCGTCCAGGCCGGCCAGTTCGGCGGCACCCTGCACGTCCCCGGGCTGCACCAGTACACGACCTGAGCACACCCGCGGGCCCTTCCGGAGCCGCGGAAAGAGCGAGGGCGCCCCCTGTCGAGCACAGGGGGCGCCCTCGTCGCGTACCGCGTACCGCGGAAGGCGTCAGGCGCGGCGCGCCTCGCCGAGGTGGTGCACGCGGACCATGTTGGTGGTGCCGGGCACGCCGGGGGGCGAGCCGGCGGTGATCACGACGATGTCGCCGTCGTTGAAGCGGCTCAGCTTCACCATCTCCTGGTCCACCAGCTCGACCATCTCGTCCGTGCTGTTGACGAACGGCACCACGTGCGGCTCCACGCCCCAGCTGAGCGCCAGCTGGTTGCGGGTGGACTCGTCGGTGGTGAAGGCGAGGATGGGCTGGGTCGCGCGGTAGCGGGACAGGCGGCGCGCGGTGTCGCCGGACTGGGTGAAGGCCACCAGGCCCTTGCCGCCGAGGAAGTCGGCGATCTCGGCGGCGGCACGGGCCACCGAACCGCCCTGCGTGCGCGGCTTCTTGCCCGGCACCAGCGGCTGCAGGCCCTTGGAGAGCAGCTCCTGCTCGGCCGCCGTGACGATCTTCGACATCGTCTTGACGGTCTCGATCGGGTACGCGCCCACGGACGACTCCGCCGACAGCATGACCGCGTCCGCGCCGTCCAGGATGGCGTTGGCGACGTCGGAGGCCTCGGCGCGCGTCGGGCGGGAGTTGGTGATCATCGACTCCATCATCTGGGTCGCCACGATCACCGGCTTGGCGTTGCGCCGGCACAGCTCGATCAGGCGCTTCTGCACCATGGGGACCTTCTCGAGCGGGTACTCGACGGCCAGGTCGCCACGGGCGACCATCACGCCGTCGAACGCCATCACGACGTCCTCCATGTTGTCGACCGCCTGCGGCTTCTCCACCTTGGCGATCACCGGGACGCGGCGGCCCTCCTCGTCCATCACGCGGTGCACGTCGGCGACGTCCTTGGCGTCCCGGACGAAGGAGAGGGCGACCAGGTCGCAGCCCATGCGCAGCGCGAAGCGGAGGTCCTCGATGTCCTTCTCGGACAGCGCGGGCACGTTCACCGCCGCGCCGGGCAGGTTGATGCCCTTGTGGTCGGAGATGACGCCGCCCTCGATGACGATCGTCCGCACCCGGGGGCCGTCGACCTCGGTGACCTTCAGCTCGACGTTGCCGTCGTTGATGAGGATCTGGTCGCCCTTGGCCACGTCGCCGGGCAGGCCCTTGTACGTCGTGCCGCAGATCGTCCGGTCGCCCGGCACGTCCTCGGTGGTGATGGTGAACTCGTCACCGCGCACCAGCTCGACGGGACCCTCGGCGAAGGTCTCCAGGCGGATCTTGGGGCCCTGCAGGTCGGCGAGGACGCCGATGGCCCTGCCGGTCTCCTTGGCGGCGGCCCGGACGCGGTCGTAACGCCCCTGGTGCTCGGCGTGGGTGCCGTGGCTGAAGTTGAAGCGGGCCACGTTCATGCCGGCGTCGATCAGGGCGACGAGCTGCTCGTGGGAGTCGACCGCGGGGCCGAGAGTACAGACGATTTTCGAACGGCGCATGGGGCGATCCTATCGGTTTGTTTCGCTGCGGAATATTCCGTCTGGCGGAAAATACAAAAGGGCGGGATGCCGCTCAGGTGAGATTCCCCGAACCATTTACCAGCGCGTAGGTTTGTGTCGCGATCTCCATTTCCTCGTCGGTCGGCACCACGGCCACCGCCACCCGCGCGTACGCGGGCGAGATCAGCCGCGCCCCGTCGCCGCGCGCGGCGTTCAGGTCCGCGTCGACCACCAGGCCCAGCCCTTCCAGGCCCGCCACGGCGGCTTCCCGCACCGGTGCCGCGTTCTCCCCGACCCCGGCGGTGAAGGCGACCGCGTCCACCCGTCCGAGAACGGCGTAATAGGCGCCGATGTACTTCTTCAACCGGTGAATGTAGATGTCGAAGGCGAGCCGCGCCTCTTCGTCCCCCGCGTCGATCCGGCGCCGGATCTCCCGCATGTCGTTGTCGCCGCACAGCCCGAACAGGCCGCTCCTCTTGTTGAGGAGCGTGTCGATCTCGTCCGTGGACATTCCGCCGACGCGCTCCAAATGGAAGATGACCGCCGGGTCGAGGTCTCCCGAACGCGTACCCATCACCAGTCCCTCCAGGGGCGTCATCCCCATGGACGTGTCCACGCACCGGCCGCCCTCGACCGCCGAGACCGAGGCGCCGTTGCCGAGGTGGAGCACGATGACGTTGACCTCCGACGGGGCCCTGCCCAGCAGGCGTGCCGTCTCCCGGGAGACGTACGCGTGCGAGGTGCCGTGGAAGCCGTAGCGGCGGATGCGGTGCCGGTCGGCGATCTTCGGGTCGATCGCGTAACGCGCCGCGGACTCCGGGATCGTCGTGTGGAACGCCGTGTCGAAGACCGCCACCTGGGGCAGGTCGGGGCGGAACGCCCGGGCGGTGCGGATGCCGGTGAGGTTGGCCGGGTTGTGCAGCGGTGCCACCGGGACCAGCCGCTCGATCTCCGTGAGCACGGAGTCGTCGATGAGGGTGGGCTCGGTGAAGAAGACGCCGCCGTGCACCACCCGGTGCCCGATCGCGGCCAGCTCCGGGGAGTCCAGGCCCAGACCGTCCCGGGCCAGTTCCCCGGCGACCGCCTTCAGGGCGGCCTCGTGGTCGGCGATCGGCCCGTTCTGCTCACGGGTGTCGCCGTCGGCCACGCGGGTGTGCTTCAGCCGGGAGGTCCGCTCGCCGATCCGCTCGACCAGCCCCACCGCCAGGCGGCTGCCGTCGTGCATGTCGAGCAGCTGGTACTTCACCGACGAGGAGCCGGAGTTGAGGACGAGGACGCGCGTCGCGCTCACAGGTCGGACACCTTCTCGTTCGGGGACTGCTGGGCCTGGATCGCCGTGATGGCGACCGTGTTGACGATGTCCTGGACCAGGGCGCCCCGGGACAGGTCGTTGACCGGCTTGCGCAGGCCCTGGAGGACCGGGCCGACGGCGATGGCGCCGGCCGAGCGCTGCACGGCCTTGTAGGTGTTGTTGCCGGTGTTCAGGTCGGGGAAGATCAGCACGCTGGCCTGCCCGGCGACCTCGGAGCCGGGCAGCTTGGTCGCGGCGACCGACGGCTCGACGGCGGCGTCGTACTGGATCGGTCCCTCGATCCTCAGGTCGGGGCGGCGCGCGCGGACCAGCCCGGTCGCCTCGCGCACCTTGTCGACGTCCGCGCCGGAACCGGACGTGCCGGTCGAGTACGACAGCATGGCGATGCGCGGGTCCACGCCGAACTGCGCCGCCGTGGACGCCGACTGCGTCGCGATGTCGGCGAGCTGCTCGGCGTCCGGGTCCGGGTTGACCGCGCAGTCGCCGTAGACGAGGACCTTGTCGGCCAGGCACATGAAGAAGACCGAGGAGACGATCGACGCCTCCGGCTTGGTCTTGATGATCTCGAAGGCCGGGCGGATGGTCGCCGCCGTCGAGTGCACCGACCCCGACACCATGCCGTCGGCCAGCCCCTCCTGCACCATCAGCGTGCCGAAGTAGTTCACGTCGGACACCACGTCGTACGCCAGCTCCACGGTGACGCCCTTGTGGGCGCGCAGGGCCGCGTACTTCTCGGCGAAGGAGTCGCGCAGCTCGGACACCGCCGGGTCGATCAGCTGGGCGGCGCCGAGGTCGACGCCGAGGTCGGCGGCCTTCTTGCGGATCTGCTCCACGTCGCCGAGCAGCGTCAGCTCGCACACGCCCCGGCGCAGCAGCACCTCCGCCGCGTGCAGCACCCGTTCCTCGGTGCCCTCCGGGAGGACGACCCGGCGCAGGTCCGAGCGGGCCTGCTCCAGCAGCTTGTGCTCGAACATCATCGGGGTGACGCGGTCGCTGCTCGGCGCGGAGACCCGCTTGCTGAGGTCGGCGGTGTCGACGTACCGCTCGAAGAGGCCGAGGGCGGTCTCCGCCTTGCGCGGGGTGGCCGCGCCCAGCTTGCCCTCCAGGGAGAACAGCTGCTCGGCGGTGGGGAAGCTGTTGCCGGTCACCGAGAGCACCGGCGTGCCCGGGGCGAGACGGGCGGCGAGGGTGAGGACGCTCTCGCCCGGCACCTCGTCCAGGGTCAGCAGCAGGCCGGCGATCGGCGGGGTGCCGGCGCTGTGCGCGGCCAGCGTGCCGACCACCAGGTCGGCCCGGTCGCCGGGGGTGATCACCAGGCAGCCGGGGGTCAGCGCGGCCAGCAGGTTGGGCAGCATCGCCCCGCCGAAGACGAAGTCCAGCGCGTCGCGGGCGAGCCCCGAGTCGTCCCCGAGGACCACCCTCGCGCCGAGGGAGTGCGCGATCTGGGAGACGGTCGGCGCCGACAGCGCGGGCTCGTCGGGCACCACCCAGCAGGGCACCGGCAGCCGGTTCGCCAGCCGCCCGGCGATCTCGTCCCGGTCCTCGCGGGCGACCCGGTTGGTCACCATGGCCAGGACGTCGCAGCCCAGCCCGTCGTAGGCGCGGAAGGCGTTGACCGTCTCGGCGAGCACCGACTCGGCCGTCTGCTTGCGCCCGCCCACGACCGGGAGCACCGAGGCGCCGAACTCGTTGGCGAGCCGCGCGTTCAGCGACAGCTCGTCCGGGAGCTGGGTGCCGGCGAAGTCGGTGCCGAGGACGAGGACGACGTCGTAGTCCCGGGCGACCAGGTGGAACCGCTCGACCAGCGCGGACACCAGCTCGTCCGTGCCCTGCTCGGCCTGGAGCGCGGACGCCTCCTGGTAGTCCAGGCCGTAGACCGTCGCCGGATCCTGCGAGAGCCGGTAGCGGGCGCGCAGCAGCTCGAAGAGCCGGTCGGGCCCGTCGTGGACCAGGGGACGGAAGACGCCGACCCGGTCGACCTGCCGGGTCAGGAGCTCCATGACCCCCAGCTCGACGACCTGGCGGCCGTCGCCGCGGTCGATGCCGGTCACGTACACGCTGCGCGTCACGCGTGCTCTCCGTTTCGTCTCGGTGCGGTTGTCCGGCGGCGGCTGCCCCGTGCACAAAGATCACCCACCGGGGTGAGCGGAACCCTCTTGACAGTACCTCTCCCCATGGATAAGGCGCCCGCCGGTGAAGCCTGCCGGAGGGCGGCCGGGACCGCTGTCCGCACGGAAGCGGCATCCCCCTGGGGGACGTGAAAGAATCGGACGTGGCTCACCGGTGTCCACAGCGAGCAGGAGACACAGCACGATGCGTATCGGAGTCCTCACCGCAGGCGGCGACTGCCCCGGGCTGAACGCAGTGATCCGGTCGGTCGTGCACCGAGCGGTCGACAACTACGGCGACGAGGTCATCGGCTTCGAGGACGGCTACGCGGGCCTGCTCGACGGCCGTTACCGCACCCTCGACCTGAACGCGGTCAGCGGCATCCTGGCGCGCGGCGGCACGATCCTCGGCTCCTCCCGGCTGGAGCGCGACCGGCTCCGCGAGGCCTGCGAGAACGCGGGCGACATGATCCAGAGCTTCGGCATCGACGCGCTGATCCCGATCGGCGGCGAGGGCACGCTGACGGCGGCCCGGATGCTGTCCGACGCGGGTCTGCCCGTGGTCGGCGTGCCCAAGACGATCGACAACGACATCTCCTCCACCGACCGCACCTTCGGCTTCGACACGGCGGTCGGCGTGGCGACGGAGGCGATGGACCGCCTCAAGACCACCGCCGAGTCCCACCAGCGCGTGATGGTCGTCGAGGTCATGGGCCGGCACGCCGGCTGGATCGCCCTCGAGTCCGGCATGGCCGCCGGCGCCCACGGCATCTGCCTGCCCGAGCGGCCCTTCGACCCGGCCGACCTGGTCAAGATGGTCGAGGCCCGCTTCGCCCGCGGCAAGAAGTTCGCCGTCGTCTGCGTCGCCGAGGGGGCCCACCCCGTCGAGGGCTCCATGGACTACGGCAAGGGCGAGATCGACAAGTTCGGGCACGAGCGCTTCCAGGGCATCGGCACGGCACTGGCGTACGAGCTGGAGCGCCGGCTCGGCAAGGAGGCCAAGCCGGTCATCCTCGGCCACGTCCAGCGCGGTGGCGTGCCCACCGCGTACGACCGCGTCCTCGCGACCCGCTTCGGCTGGCACGCGGTCGAGGCCGCGCACCGGGGCGAGTTCGGCCGGATGACCGCGCTGCGCGGCACGGACGTCGTCATGGTGCCGCTGGCGGAGGCCGTCACCGAGCTGAAGACGGTGCCGAAGGACCGCATGGACGAGGCCGAGTCGGTCTTCTAGAACCGGACTTCCAGAACCGGAAGCGGTCCCCTCACCGGCTGCTCCGTCCTCGCCCGCTCCGCCCTCGGCCGCCGCCCCGGCCGAGGGCGGCGGCCGTGTGGCCCCGGTGGTCCTCCCGGGACGAAGCAGCCGATCGGGCAGGCCGAGCGGCCCTCAGGGGTGTGCCGGCGTCGCCGCCGCGCCGGGGGTGCTCCACAGCGGAGCCCGACTCCACGTCGGACGCCTTCGCGCGGTCCGGCCCCAGCGGCCCGGCGGCGTACTCCCGTAGCGCCCTCGGAGCCGGTTCGGTCGTCGAACTGCCGGAAAACGGGGCGCGGGCCGATGAGTTCCCTCATGATCGGCGGTCATAGGTCGTGACCGGTGCGCCGCAGCCGCGAGTGCGGCCGCAGCGTCCACCGGTCCGACCCGCTGAGAACCAGACACGAGCTAGCGAGGAACCTTCGATGCGCACCCTGATCAGTACCGCCTTCATCTCGCTCGACGGCGTCGTGGAGGCCCCGGGCGGCGAGCCCGGTTACCGGAACTCCGGCTGGACCTTCAAGGACGTCGAGTTCCTCCCCGAGGCGTTCGACATCAAGGGGCGCGAGCAGAAGGAAGCCACGGCGATGCTGATGGGCCGGACCAGCTACGAGGCGTTCAGCCCGGTGTGGCCGGACATGGCGGACTTCGCCGACTACAAGGTGATGCCGAAGTACGTGGTCTCCACCACCCTCACCGAGGACGAACTGGTGGCGAACTGGGGCGAGACGACGATCCTGCGTTCGCTCGACGAGGTCGCCGCCCTGAAGGAGACCGAGGGCGGCCCGATCATCGTCCACGGCAGCGCCACCCTGAACCGGAGCCTCTCGGACGCCGGCCTGATCGACCGCTACCACCTGCTCGTCTTCCCGCTCCTGCTCGGTGCGGGCAAGCGCCTGTTCAGCGACACGGACAAGGACACCCAGAAGCTGAAGCTGGTCGAGCACGAGGCGTACGCCAACGGCCTGCAGAAGAACGTGTTCGACGTCGTCCGCTGACCCGGCCCCCGCACCCGCCCGGCGGCCGCGTCATCGGACCCATCGGTACACCAACTCCGGTCGTCCCACCTGCCCGTAGAGCGGGCTGCGCCGCGCCCGGCCGGTGTCCACCAGGTGCTCCAGGTAGCGGCGGGCGGTGATCCGCGAGATGCCCACGGCCTCGGCCACCCCGGCCGCGGTGAGGCCCTCCTCCCCGCCGCGCAGCGCGCCCGTCACGCGTTCCAGCGTGGGCGCGCTGAGCCCCTTGGGCAGCGCCGCCGGGCCGGGCGCCCGCAGCGTGGCCAGTGCCCGGTCCACCTCGTCCTGCCCGCTCGCCTCCCCGGCGGTGCCCCGGAACTCGGCGTAGCGCACGAGCCGGTCCCGCAGGGTGGCGAAGGTGAACGGCTTCAGCACGTACTGCACGACCCCCAGCGACACCCCCTCCCGGACGACCGTCAGGTCCCGGGCCGACGTCACCGCTATCACGTCGGCGTGATGCCCGGCCGCCCGCAGCGAACGGGCCAGCTGGAGCCCGTGCACGTCCGGCAGGTGCAGGTCGAGCAGCAGCAGGTCGACCGGCGTGCGGTCCAGCAGGCGCCGCGCCTCCGCCCCGGTGTGCGCCGTGCCGACGGCGGTGAACCCCGGCACCCGCCCGACGTACATCACGTGCGCGTCGGCGGCGACGGGGTCGTCCTCGACGACGAGCACGCGGATGGGCTGTCCCGTGGTCATACGGCGCCCCCGACCCCCGGTCCGCCCACCGGGGCGGGTGCCGCCGCACCGGGGCCGGCGGCGTCCAGCGGCAGCCGTGCCTCGAAGCGGGCGCCGCCCTCGTCGGCCTCCGTCACGGTCAGCGTGCCCCCGTGGCGGTGCACCGCCTGGTGGACCAGTGCGAGACCCAGGCCCCGTCCCCCCGGCCCGGCCGGCTTGGTCGAGAAACCCCGCTGGAAGAGCAGGCCGGCGTGGGCCGGATCGACGCCCGCGCCGGTGTCCGAGACCCGCAGCACCAGCTCCGCCCCGGCCCCCGCCCCGGCCGTGTCCGTGTACGCCGCCACCGTCACCCGCGAGGGCACCCGGCCCTGGGCCGCGTCCACCGCGTTGTCGATCAGGTTGCCCAGGATCGTCACCAGGTCCCGGGCGGGCAGGGACGGCGGCAGCAGCCCGTCGTCCAGCCGGCTGTCCTGCGACACCACCAGTTCCACTCCCCGCTCGTTCGCCTGTGCCGTCTTGCCCAGCAGCAGCGCGGCCAGCACCGGCTCGCCCACCGCCGCCACCACCTGGTCGGTGAGCGCCTGCGCCAGCTCCAGCTCGGCCGTCGCGAAGTCCACCGCCTCCTCGGCGCGCCCCAGCTCGATCAGCGAGACGACCGTGTGCAGCCGGTTGGCGGCCTCGTGCGCCTGCGAGCGCAGCGCCTGGGTGAAGCCGCGCTCCGAGTCCAGTTCGCCCATCAGCGACTGCAGCTCGGTGACGTCGCGCAGGGTCACCACCGTGCCCCGGCGCTCACCGCCCGAGACCGGCGAGGTGTTCACCACCAGCACCCGCTCGGCCGTCAGGTGCACCTCGTCCACCCGGGGCTCCGACGCCAGCAGCGCCCCCGTCAGCTGCGCCGGCAGGCCCAGGTCGGCGACCGGGGTGCCGACCACGTCGCCGCCCACGCCGAGCAGCTCCCGCCCGCCGTCGTTGATCAGCGCGACACGGTACTGCCAGTCCAGCATCAGCAGCCCCTCCCGTACCGCGTGCAGCGCCGCCTGATGGTAGTCGTGCATGCGGCTGAGCTCGTCCGCGTTCATGCCGTGGGTGTGCCGGCGCAACCGCGCGTTGATCACGTACGTGCCGACCGCGCCCAGCACCAGGGCACCGACCGCGACCCCGAGCAGGGCCGTCAGCTGGTCCTGCACCCGCTTGCTGATCTCCTCGACCTTGATCCCGGCGCTGACCAGGCCGACGACCCGTCCGTCGTCCCGCACGGGGGTGACCGCCCGGACCGACGGCCCGAGCGTCCCCGTGTAGGTCTCGGTGAACGTCTCGCCGCGCTGCGCACGCTCGATGTGGCCCTGGAAGGGACGGCCGATCTGCTGCGGCTCGGGGTGGGTCCAGCGGATCCCCCGCGGGGACATGATCGTGACGAAGTCGACGTCGGTGTCCCGCATGACGCGCACCGCGTACGGCTGGAGCCGTGCCGTCGGGTCGGGGGTGCCGACGGCCTCCGACACGAACGGCGAGTCGGCGATCGACAGCGCCACCGACCTGGCCTGACGCCCCGCCGCATCCTCGGCCTGCCCCCGGTCGCCGAGGTAGGCGAACAGCGCGTACCCGGCGACGACGACCGCGATGAGCACGGCCTGCATCGCGAAGAGCTGACCGGCCAGGCTGCGGGGTCCGGGGACGCTGAGGCGCATGCCGCAAGTGTCTCTCCTGGCTGATTGCGAACTAAATGAACACAAGGGTGACCGCGCTCACAGGGCAGGAGATAGTCTCCGCATCCCCCAACCGAACCGCCCGGACGTGAGCCGCACGCCGGTGATGCCGACGACGTCGTCAAGGAGGGCCGCCGTGACCAGCGCAGCCGATACGGCACCTGCCGCACCCCAAGCCAAGCGGGACCGCACGCACTACCTCTACATCGCGGTGATCGTCGCGGTCGCCCTCGGCATCGCCGTCGGCCTGATCGCCCCCGACTTCGCGGTCGAGCTGAAGCCGATCGGCACCGGCTTCGTGAACCTGATCAAGATGATGATCTCGCCGATCATCTTCTGCACGATCGTGCTCGGCATCGGTTCGGTCCGCAAGGCGGCGAAGGTCGGCGCGGTGGGCGGCATCGCCCTCGCCTACTTCATGGTGATGTCGATGGTCGCCCTGGCGATCGGCCTGATCGTCGGCAACATCCTGGACCCGGGCACCGGCCTCGCGGTCACCGACGCCGTCAAGGAGACCGGTCACGCGCAGGTCGACGCCGAGGCCAAGGACACCACCGAGTTCCTGCTCGGCATCATCCCGACCACGATCGTCTCGGCGTTCACCGAGGGCGAGGTCCTGCAGACCCTGCTGGTCGCCCTGCTCTGCGGCTTCGCGCTCCAGGCGATGGGCGAGGCCGGCCGGCCCGTACTGCGCGGCGTCGAGCACATCCAGCGCCTGGTCTTCCGCGTCCTCGCCATGATCATGTGGGCGGCGCCGGTCGGCGCGTTCGGCGCGATGGCGGCGGTGACCGGTTCGGCCGGTGTGGACGCCCTGAAGAGCCTGGCCGTGCTGATGCTCGGCTTCTACGTCACCTGCATCCTGTTCGTCGTCGTGGTGCTGGGCGCCCTGCTGAAGATCTGCACCGGCGTCAACGCGCTCTCGCTCTTCAAGTACCTGGGCCGCGAGTTCCTGCTGATCCTGTCCACGTCCTCCTCCGAGTCGGCGCTGCCCCGTCTCATCGCCAAGATGGAGCACCTGGGCGTCAGCAAGCCGGTGGTCGGCATCACCGTCCCGACCGGCTACTCCTTCAACCTCGACGGCACCATGATCTACATGACCATGGCCTCGCTGTTCATCGCCGACGCCATGGGCACGCCGATGTCGATCGGTGAGCAGATCCCGCTGCTGCTGTTCCTGTTCGTCGCCTCCAAGGGCGCCGCCGGCGTCACCGGCGCGGGCCTCGCGACGCTGGCCGGCGGTCTCCAGTCGCACAAGCCCGCCCTGGTCGACGGCATCGGCCTGATCGTCGGCATCGACCGCTTCATGAGCGAGGCCCGCGCCCTGACCAACTTCGCGGGCAACGCGGTGGCCACCGTCCTGATCGGCACCTGGACCAAGGAGATCGACAAGGAGCGGGTCGCCGAGGTGCTGGCCGGGCGGGTCCCGTTCGACGAGCGGACGCTCCTCGACGACGGGCACGGCGGCGACGACACCCCGGCGCAGCTGCCCGAGCAGGGCGGCGAGAAGGAACTGGCGAAGGCCTGACGCCCGCTCCGCACCGACCCCGGGCGGCTGAGAGCTCCCCCCATTGCTCAGCCGCCCGGCCCTTCCTCACCTTCTCCTCCTCTTCCCTCCCCTCCCCTCTCCTCCCTCCTCTTTCCTCCTTGCCTTGACGTCGGCGTCAAGGCTTACGTTCGTCCTCATGCGAATCGGTGAGCTGGCCGCACGCGCCGGGACCACGACGCGGACGCTGCGGTACTACGAGTCACGCGGACTGCTGCCCGCGCGGCGGGACGCCCACGGGCACCGGACCTACGACGAGCGCGACGTGAAGCTGCTGGAGCAGATCAGGACGCTGCGCGACTTCGGGTTCGACCTGGAGGAGACCCGGCCCTTCGTGGAGTGTCTGCGGGCCGGACACCCGGAGGGGGACGCGTGCCCGGCGTCGCTCGCGGTCTACCGCCGCAAGCTGGCGGAGCTGGACGCGCTGATCGGCGAGCTGCGGGGCGTGCGCGCGACGGTCGCGGCCCAGCTGGCGCGGGCCGAGCGGGTGACGGCGGCCCTCGCCGCCGAGGCGCTGGTTCCGGGGGGTCCGGAACCCGGATGCGAACTGGGAGGGCAGACGTGGTGATCAGGACAGCAGGCGTGGCGGAGGTGACGGACGCCGACTTCGAGGCGGAGGTGCTCGGCTCGGATCTGCCGGTGCTCGTCGAGTTCACGGCCGACTGGTGCGGCCCCTGCCGGCAGCTGGCGCCGGTGCTGCGCGACATCGCCGCCGAGGAGGACGGCCGGCTGCGGGTGGTGCAGCTGGACGTGGACCGCAATCCGCAGACCACGGTGGCGTACGGCGTGCTGTCGATGCCGACGCTCATGGTGTTCCGGGAGGGTGAGCCGGTGAGGTCGATGGTGGGCGCCCGGCCCAAGCGGCGGCTGCTGGAGGAGCTGTCCGACGTGCTGTGATCCCGCCGACAGAAGAAATCCCCCGAGCGCAATTGCGCTCGGGGGATTTCTTTGCGTATATTCGATGATTCGTGACTTCAGGAAAAAGGTGTCACGAAGAAGTTCACTGAGCACAGTATATGTGGGCGGGAGTGGCATTGTCAAACAACGAATTTCCGGACGATGAATTGCGGCAGGAACAGGAATTCATCGACGGGCTGTACGCGCGCGTGGACGCGCTGCGCGGCGACACCGAGGTCTCGGTCACGGACGCGCTCGCGCAGGGCAACACCCCCATGCAGGCCAGACTGGAGCGGGACATCCTGGTCGCCGAGCGCTCCGGGCTGCTCGCCGCGCTCAACGCGGTGGACGGCTCCCTGTGCTTCGGCCGGATCGACCTCGCCTCCGGGGAGGCCCACCACATCGGCCGCATCGGCCTGCGCGCCGACGACGCCGAACGCACCCCGGTCCTGATCGACTGGCGGGCCGACGTCGCCCGCCCCTTCTACCTGGCGACCGGCCACACCCCGATGGGCCTGCGCCGCCGCCGGCACATCGCGAGCGAGGGCCGCCGCGTCACCGCCCTGCACGACGAGATCCTCGACCTCGGCGACGAGACCCGCACCGGCCACGAGGACCCGTCGGGCGACGCCGTGCTGCTCGCCGCGCTGAACTCCGCGCGCACCGGCCGCATGGGCGACATCGTGCAGACCATCCAGGCCGACCAGGACCGCATCATCCGCGCCCCGCACCGCGGCGTGCTGGTCGTCGAGGGCGGCCCCGGCACCGGCAAGACCGCCGTCGCCCTGCACCGCGCCGCCTACCTGCTCTACGAGCACCGCGAACTGCTCGCCAAGCGCGCCGTCCTCATCGTCGGCCCCAACCCGGCCTTCCTCGGCTACATCGGCGAGGTCCTGCCCTCCCTGGGCGAGACCGGGGTGCTCCTCGCGACCGTCGGCGAGCTGTTCCCCGGCGTGAAGGCCACCACCACGGACACCCCCGAGGCGGCGGCCGTCAAGGGCCGGGCCGACATGGCCGACGTCCTCGCCGAGGTGGTCCGCGACCGGCAGGCGCTGCCCGACCCGGTCATCGCGATCGAGCACGACCGTGACGTCCTCATGCTCGACGACGGCCTGGTCGGCGTCGCCCGCGAACGCACCCGCGCCACGGGACTGCCCCACAACGTGGCCCGCGAGCACTTCGAGGGCCACATCCTCAACACCCTCACCGACATGGTCGCCGAACGCATCGGCACCGACCCCTACGACGGCACCAACCTCCTCGACCCCAGCGACATCACCCAGATCCGCGACGAACTCGCCGAGAACCCCGAGGTCTGGGCCGCCGTCGACCGGCTCTGGCCCCGGCTCGCCCCGCAGCGACTGGTCGCCGACTTCCTCGCCGCGCCGGAGGCCTTCCTCACCGCCGAGGACGCCGCCGCCGTGCGCCGCCCGGTGACCCGGCACTGGACCGTCGCCGACGTCCCCCTGCTGGACGAGGCGGCCGAACTGCTCGGAGTGGACGACCGGATCGCCCGTACCCGCGCCGAACGCGAGCGGGCGGAGCAGATCGCCTACGCGCAGGGCGTGCTCGACGTGTCGTACGCCTCCCGAACGTACGAGTTCGAGGACAAGGACGAGGAGGACGCCGAGGTCCTGCTCGCGCACGACATCATCGACGCCGAGCGGTTCGCCGAGCGCCAGGAGGAGGAGGACCACCGCAGCGCCGCCGAGCGCGCCGCGGCCGACCGCACCTGGGCGTTCGGGCACATCATCGTCGACGAGGCGCAGGAACTGTCCCCGATGGCGTGGCGGCTGCTGATGCGCCGCTGCCCGACCCGCTCCATGACCCTGGTCGGCGACCCGGCGCAGACCGCGGAGGCGGCCGGCGTCGGCTCCTGGTCGAAGATCCTCGCCCCCTACGTCGAGGACCGCTGGGAGCACACCCGGCTCGGCGTCAACTACCGCACCCCGGCCGAGATCATGGACCTGGCGGCGGCCGTCGTCCGCGCCGAGGACCCGGAGTTCGCCCCGCCGAGCTCGGTGCGCTCCACGGGCGTACGGCCCTGGATCCGCGCCGCCGACGACCTCCCGGCCGCCGTCGCCGAGGCCGCCCGGGAGCTGACCCCCGACGAGGGCCGCCTCGCCGTCATCGCCCCGCGCGCACTGCACCGGGCGCTCGCGGCCCGGCTGGACGGCGTCACGGCGGGCACCGAGCCCGACCTGACCCGGCAGGTCGTCCTCCTCGACCCGCGCCAGTCCAAGGGCCTGGAGTTCGACTCCGTCCTGGTCGTCGAGCCCGGCCGCTACGGCACGAGCGACCTCTACGTGGCCCTCACCCGGGCCACCCAGCGGCTCGGCGTCCTGCACACCGAGCCGCTGCCGAAGGGCCTGGCGGACGCGGCCTGAGCGTCAGGCCGGGCGCAGCCACACCGTCGCCAGGGGCGGCAGGGTCAGCCGGATGCTCGCCGGCCGGCCGTGCCATCCCTGCGGCTCCGGCTTCACCGGGCCGGGATTGCGCACGTCGCCGCCCCCGTAACGGGCGGCGTCGGTGTTGAGGACCTCGTGCCAGGCGGGCACCTCGTCGGGGACGCCGAGCCGGTAGTCGGTGCGGACGACCGGCGCGAAGTGGGACACCGCCAGCAGCGGGGCGCCGTCCGCGTCGCACCGCAGGAACGCGAGGACGTTGTCCTCGGCGGCGTCCCCGACCACCCACGAGAAACCGGCGGGGTGGGTGTCCCGCTGCCACAGCGCGGGCGTGTCCCGGTAGACGGTGTTCAGATCGCGGACCAGGTCCAGCACGCCCCGGTGGTCGGCCGCCGCCCCGTACTGGGGATCGAGCAGCCACCAGTCGGGGCCGCGTTCCTCGGACCACTCGGCGCCCTGCGCGAACTCCTGCCCCATGAACAGCAGCTGCTTGCCGGGGTGGGCCCACATGAAGCCCAGGTACGCCCGCTCGTTCGCCCGCTGCTGCCACCAGTCGCCCGGCATCTTCGACACCAGCGACTTCTTGCCGTGCACCACCTCGTCGTGCGATATCGGCAGCACGTAGTTCTCGCTGTACGCGTACACCATGGAGAAGGTCATCTCGCCGTGGTGGTACGTGCGGTGCACCGGCTCGTGGCTCATGTACTGGAGCGAGTCGTGCATCCAGCCCATGTTCCACTTCAGCCCGAAGCCGAGGCCGCCGAAGCCGCTGGGACCCTTGTGGTGCGTGGCCCGCGTGACCCCGTCCCAGGCCGTGGACTCCTCGGCGACGGTCACCACGCCCGGCACCCGCCGGTACACCGTCGCGTTCATCTCCTGCAGGAACGCCACCGCGTCCAGGTTCTCCCGGCCGCCGTGCTCGTTCGGCGTCCACCGGCCCGGCTCGCGCGAGTAGTCCAGGTACAGCATCGAGGCGACCGCGTCCACGCGCAGCCCGTCGATGTGGAACTCCTCGCACCAGTAGACGGCGTTGGCGACCAGGAAGTTGCGCACCTCGCGGCGCCCGAAGTCGAACTCCAGCGTCCCCCAGTCCGGGTGCGCGGCCCGGAGCGGATCGGAGTGCTCGTACAGCGGACGCCCGTCGAACTCGGCCAGCGCCCAGTCGTCGCGCGGGAAGTGCGCCGGCACCCAGTCCATCAGGACGCCGATGCCGGCCTGGTGCAACCGGTCGACCAGGTACTTGAAGTCGTCGGGCTCGCCGAGCCGGGCCGTGGGCGCGTAGAAGCCGGTGACCTGGTAGCCCCACGAGCCGCCGAAGGGGTGCTCGGCGACCGGCATCAGTTCGACGTGCGTGAAGCCGAGGTCCTTGACGTACGCGGGCAGTTGATCCGCCAGCTCGCGGTACGACAGCCCCGGCCGCCAGGACGGCAGGTGGACCTCGTACACCGACATCGGGGCCTCGTGCGCGGGCACGCCGGCGCGTGAGGCCAGCCACGCGTCGTCGCCCCAGGTGTAGTCCGAGGCGTACACGACGGAGGACGTGGCCGGCGGCACCTCCGTGCGGCGGGCCAGCGGGTCGGCGCGGAAGGTGCGCGAGCCGTCGGGCCGGGTGATCTCGAACTTGTACAGTTCGCCCGCGCCGACGCCGGGCAGGAACACCTCCCACACGCCGGTCCCGCCGAGCGACCGCATGGGGTGGCCGGTGCCGTCCCAGAAGTTGAAGCCGCCGGCGACCCGCACCCCGCGCGCGTTCGGCGCCCACACCGCGAAGCGGGTGCCGGCCACTCCCTGGTGGGTCGTCGGGTGCGCGCCGAGCGCCTGCCACAGCTGCTCGTGCCGGCCCTCGCCGATCAGGTGCAGGTCCAGGTCGCCCAGCGTGGGCAGGAAGCGGTAGGGGTCCTCGGTCTCCTGGACCGTCCCCTGGTAGGCGACGAGGAGCCGGTAGGCGGGGACCTCGTCGAGCGGCAGCAGACCCGAGAAGAAGCCGTCCCCGTCGTGGTGCAGCTCGGCGCGCAGCTCCCCGGCCAGGACGGTCACGGCGAGCGCGTACGGCCGGAACACCCGGACGGCGACTCCGCCGGGCACCGGGTGCGCGCCGAGCACGGAGTGCGGGTCGTGGTGCGTGCCGGCCAGCAGCCGCTCCCGGTCGGTCGTGTCGAGGGCGGGGGCGGCCTCGGCGGTCGCCCTCCCGGCCGGGGGCCGACGGGCCGCGGTCTTCCGCGCGACCGCCTTCCTGGCGGGCGTCCCCTGCGCGAGCGTGCTCTTCGCGGCCGCGTCCTTCGCCACGGTCTTCTTGACGGCCGTCTTCTCGGCGGCTGTCTTCTTCGCGGCCGTCTTTTTGGCAGCTGTCTCCCTCGCGGCCGTTTTCTTCGCCGCCGGCTGCTTCGTGGCCGCGGTTTTCTTCGCTGCCGGCTCCCTCGTGGCCGCGGTCTTCCTCGCGGTCGTCTTCTTGACTGCCGGCTGCTTCGTGGCCGCGGTTTTCTTCGCCGCCGGCTCCCTCGTGGCCGCCGTCTTCTTCACGGTCGCCGGTTCGGCGGACGCCGGTTTCGCGGGGGTCTTCTTCGCCACCCTCTTCTTCTGAGGGGCCGCCGCCTTCTTCGCGGCGCGCTGCTCCTCGGCCGTCTTCTTCGGATCAGGACCGCTGGACGGGGGGCGGGGGGTCACGGGCGGAGCCTCCTGGATGACGAGCGAGCGGGAAACGGGGGTCAAGAGGGGACGCCGGGCCGGCCGGGCGCGGCCAGGCGGCGCACCGCGGACAGGGGGACCGGGAGCCAGTCGGGGCGGTGCCGGGCCTCGTACACCACCTCGTAGACGGCCTTGTCCGTCTCGTAGGCGCGCAGCAGCACCGGGTCGGTGCGCGGGTCGAAGCCGCCGGCCTCCGCGTACCCGGTGCAGTACGCGGCCCGGCAGGTCTCGGCCCAGCCGGGCACCGGGACGTCGGCGGAGTGCGCCGCGTAGTCGAAGGAGCGCAGCATCCCCGCGACGTCCCGCACCGCCGGCTGCGGCATCCGCCGCTCGGCCAGCGGTCTCGCGGGCTCGCCCTCGAAGTCGATCAGCGACCACTGCCCGGACGGCGACCGCAGGCACTGTCCGAGGTGCAGGTCGCCGTGGACGCGCTGCGCGGTCCAGGTGCGGCCCTCGCCGGCCAGGTCGGCCAGGGCCGTGAACGCCGTGCGCAGCCCGGGCGCGTACGGCAGCAGGGCCGGCACCGCATGGACGGCCTCCTCCAGCCGCGCGATCATGCCGTCGACCAGCGGCCGCAGCCGGCCGTGGCCCAGCGTGACCGTCGGCAGCGCGCGGGCCAACGCGGTGTGCACCTCGGCGGTCGCCCGGCCCAGCGCCCGCGCCTCGGCGGCGAAGTCCTGGCCCTTGGCCAGTTCGCGCAGGGCCAGCTCCCAGCCGTCGGTCGCGCCCTGCACGTACGGCTGGAGCACGCCCAGCACCCAGGTCTGCCCGGCCAGGTCCGCCGTCATCCAGCCCGTGGGCGCCGGCACCCGGGGGCAGCCCTCACGGACCAGCGCCAGCGGCAGCTCCAGATCGGGGTTGACCCCGGGCACGATCCGGCGCAGCACCTTGAGAATGAACGTGTCTCCGTACACGACCGACGAGTTCGACTGCTCGGCGGTCATCAGGCGCGGCACCAGCCCGGTACGGATCTCCTGGTCCGGGTCGCGCTCGAAGCTGAGCCCGCCGACCCGGGCCCGGGTGCGCAGCGCCTCCAGAAGCACCTCGGCGGGCCGGGTGTCGTAGAGGGCGTCGTAGACGGTGCGTCCGGCCAGCGGGCCCTCGGTGACGTGGCCGATCAGGGCGGGCGCCAGCCGGGGCGGCAGCGCCTCGCGCACCCCTATCAGGAGTTGGTAGCAGTCGCCCGGCTGATCGGGGGTGCCGGGGACCGGCCCGGAGGGCTGGTGGGCGCGCACCAGCACGTGGAAGAGACCGAGACGGGCGTCGGCCGGCAGCAGCTCGGTGGCCGCGACCAGCGAGAACCCGGTGACCGGGCGCCCCTTGCCCGCGAACCAGCGCTGCCGCGGCAGCCATCCCCGCAACAGCGGGTCCAGGGACGCAAGGAGTCCGGGCGGGCTCGTGACGGTGCGTATGACGGCTTCCGACATGGCGTCGCGTCCTTTCCCCGGGTCGACGGGGTGTGAGTGATGCGTGCCCAGGGCGGGACGGTGGAAACCGACCCGCCCCGGGCCTGGGCTAGGCGGCGTCCTTGCGGAGCCGGAACCAGTAGAAGCCGTGCCCGGCGAGCGTCAGCAGGTACGGCAGCTCACCGACCGCCGGGAAGCGGACCCCGCCGAACAGCTCGACGGGGTGACGGCCCTCGAAGGCGCTCAGATCGAGCTCGGTGGGCTGCGCGAACCGGGAGAAGTTGTGGACGCACAGCACCAGGTCGTCCTCGTGTTCGCGCAGGAAGGCCAGCACGGCGGGGTTGGACGAGGGCAGCTCGGTGTACGAACCCAGGCCGAAGGCCGCGTTCTGCTTGCGGATCTCGATCATGCGGCGGGTCCAGTGCAGCAGCGAGGACGGCGAGGCCATCGACGCCTCGACGTTCGTCACCTGGTAGCCGTAGACCGGGTCCATGATCGTCGGCAGGAAGAGCCGCCCCGGGTCCGACGACGAGAAGCCGGCGTTGCGGTCCGGCGTCCACTGCATCGGGGTGCGCACCGCGTCGCGGTCGCCGAGCCAGATGTTGTCGCCCATGCCGATCTCGTCGCCGTAGTACAGGATCGGCGAGCCGGGCAGGGACAGCAGCAGGGCCGTGAACAGCTCGATCTGGTTGCGGTCGTTGTCGAGGAGCGGGGCCAGGCGGCGCCGGATGCCGATGTTGGCGCGCATCCGCGGGTCCTTGGCGTACTCGGCCCACATGTAGTCGCGTTCCTCGTCGGTGACCATCTCCAGGGTCAGCTCGTCGTGGTTGCGCAGGAAGATGCCCCACTGGCAGCCCGACGGGATCGCCGGGGTCTTGGCGAGGATCTCCGAGACCGGGTAGCGCGACTCCCGCCGGACCGCCATGAAGATCCGCGGCATCACCGGGAAGTGGAACGCCATGTGGCACTCGTCGCCGCCGCTCGGGTAGTCGCCGAAGTAGTCGACGACGTCCTCCGGCCACTGGTTGGCCTCGGCGAGGAGGACCGTGTCCGGGTACTGCGCGTCGATCTCCTTGCGCACCCGCTTCAGGAAGGCGTGCGTGGCCGGCAGGTTCTCGCAGTTGGTGCCCTCCTGCTGGTACAGGTAGGGCACGGCGTCGAGCCGGAAGCCGTCGATGCCGAGGTCCAGCCAGAACTTCAGCGCGGCCAGCATCTCCTCCTGCACGGCCGGGTTCTCGTAGTTCAGGTCCGGCTGGTGGGAGAAGAAGCGGTGCCAGAAGTACTGCTTGCGGACCGGGTCGTAGGTCCAGTTCGACGCCTCGGTGTCCACGAAGATGATCCGCGCGTCCTGGAACTGCTTGTCGTCGTCCGCCCAGACGTAGTAGTCGCCGTAGGGGCCGTCGGGGTTCTTCCGCGACTCCTGGAACCACGGGTGCTGGTCGCTGGTGTGGTTCATGACGAAGTCGATGATCACGCGCATGCCGCGCTGGTGCGCCGAGTCCACGAACTCGACGAAGTCGGCCAGGTCGCCGAACTCGGGCAGCACGGCGGTGTAGTCGGAGACGTCGTACCCGCCGTCCCTGAGCGGCGACTTGAAGAAGGGCGGCAGCCACAGGCAGTCCACGCCCAGCCATTGGAGGTAGTCCAGTTTGGCGGTCAGTCCCTTGAGGTCGCCGACGCCGTCGCCGTTGCTGTCCTGGAAGGAGCGCACGAGGACCTCGTAGAAGACGGCCCGTTTGAACCAGTCCGGGTCGCGGTCCTTGGCCGGGGTGTCCTCGAAGGTGTCCGGTACGGGCTCGTTGACGATCATGTGGTGGGGGACCCTCCGATCTGCGGGGTGGACGGTCGCAGAACCGTGCAGACGTGCGCGGGCGTACGGCCCGGCTCGAGGCGCACATAGTTGGTCCTGCCCCAGTGGTAGGTCTCACCGGTGAGCTCGTCGCGCACCGGCACCGACTCGTGCCAGTCCAGGCCGAGTTGCGGCATGTCCAACGAGACCGTGGCCTCCTGGGTGTGGTGGGGGTCGAGGTTGACGACCACCAGAACCGTGTTCGAACCCTGCCGCTTCGAGTACACGATCACCTCCTCCTTGTCCGCGTGGTGGAAGTGCAGATCACGCAGCTGCCGCAGGGCCGGGTTCTCGCGTCGGACGGCGTTGAGTCTGGCGATGAGGGGGGCGATGGTGCGGCCTTCGCGGTGGGCGGCGTCCCAGTCGCGGGGTCTGAGCTGGTACTTCTCGCTGTCGAGGTAC
>NZ_BDJC01000005.1 GCF_002005565.1 Streptomyces sp. JHA26
CGCGCTCGTCCGGCTGCGCCGGCAGCGGTACGACCCGGGTGGCGTCCAGCGGCTCCGCCTCGTCGGCGCGGGCCGCGGGCGCGTGGATGACCTTGTCGAGCATCGCGCGGGCGCCCGCGTCGTCGAGCCGCTGGGCGGGGTCCTTGGTGAGCAGCCCGTAGATGACGTCCCGCAGCGGTCCGGCGTTCTTCGGCTCCTCCAGGTTCTCCGTCATCACCGCGGTGAGCGTCGCGATGGCGGAACCCTTGTCGTAGGGCGGGGTGCCCTCCACCGCCGCGTACAGCAGACCGCCGAGGGACCACAGGTCGGCGGCCGGTCCGGGCTTGTGGCCGCGGGCGCGCTCCGGGGAGATGTAGGAGGGGGCGCCGACGAGCATGCCGGTGGAGGTGATGGACGGGTCGCCCTCGACCTGGGCGATGCCGAAGTCGGTGAGCACGACCCGGCCGTCCTCGGCGATCAGGACGTTGGACGGCTTCACGTCACGGTGCAGGATGCCCTCGCGGTGCGCGGAGCGCAGCACGTCGAGGACGGCGAGGCCCACCTCGGCGGCGCGCTTCGGGTCCAGCAGGCCGTCCTCCCGGATGACCTCGGCGAGCGACTTGCCCTCGACGAGTTCCATCACGATCCACGGCCGGTCGTCCTCCTCGACCACGTCGTAGACCGTCACGGCGCTGTTGTTGCGGATCCGCGCGATCGCCTTGGCCTCGCGCAGCGTGCGCGTGATCAGGCGGCGCTTCTCCTCCTCGTCGATGTTGCCCGGGAACCGCAGCTCCTTGACGGCGACCGTGCGTCCCAGGGTCTCGTCCTCGGCGCGCCACACCGTCCCCATGCCGCCGCGGCCGAGCACGTCTCCCAGCCGGTACCGCCCGGCGAGGAGACGTGCGCTCTTGTCCGTACGGGATGTCCCCGCCCGCTCCGCCTCCGACATGCGTCCCCTCATGCAACCCGCCCTGACAGAGCCTTCATTGTCTCTCACCCGACAAGTGCCCGACGCCCAGGGTGCCTCTCGTGCCGCGCCCCGGCCCGGTACGGCGCGGGACGCGGGGAACGGCGCGTTCCGCGGGCCCGCGCGGGAGGCCCGGGAACGCGCCGCGCGGCGCGGTGGGCGCGCCCGGCGCCCGCCTACCGCGGCGCGATGTCGGGGGCCCCGAGCCGGGCCGCGTCGGCCGTCAGGTCGTCCGGCTGGCGCTGCGACTCCCGCTCGGCCTCGACCCGCTTCTCGTAGTGCTGGACCTCGCGTTCGATCTGGTCCTTGCCCCAGCCCAGGACCGGTGCCATCAGCTCGGCGGCCTCGCGGGCGCTGCGGGTGCCCCGGTCGAAGGTCTCGATGGAGATGCGGGTGCGCCGGGTCAGTACGTCGTCCAGGTGCCGCGCGCCCTCGTGCGAGGCGGCGTAGACGACCTCGGCGCGCAGGTAGTCGTCGGCGGCGTGCAGGGGCTCGCCGAGCGAGGGGTCGGCGGTGACGAGCGCCAGCAGTTCCTCCGTCAGGGCGCCGTACCGGTTGAGCAGGTGCTCCACGCGCACCACGTGCAGTCCGGTGCGCGCGGCGATCCGCGCCCGCGCGTTCCACAGCGCGTGGTAGCCCTCGGCGCCGAGCAGCGGCGTCTCCTCGGTGACGCAGTCGGCGACCCGCAGGTCGAGTCCGTGCACCGCCTCGTCCACGGCGTCCTTGGCCATCACGCGGTACGTCGTGTACTTGCCGCCCGCCACGACGACCAGCCCCGGCACCGGGTGGGCGACGGTGTGCTCGCGCGACAGCTTGCTGGTGGCGTCCGACTCGCCGGCCAGCAGCGGGCGCAGGCCCGCGTACACGCCCTCGACGTCGTCGCGCGTGAGCGGCACGGACAGCACCGAGTTGACGCGCTCCAGCAGGTAGTCGATGTCCGCGCTGGAGGCGGCCGGGTGGGCCTTGTCGAGGTCCCAGTCGGTGTCGGTGGTCCCGATGATCCAGTGCCGGCCCCAGGGGATGACGAACAGCACGGACTTCTCGGTGCGCAGGATCAGCCCGGTGGTGGAGTGGATGCGGTCCTTGGGCACGACCAGGTGGATGCCCTTGGACGCCCGGACGTGGAACCGGCCGCGCTCGCCCACCATCGACTGGGTGTCGTCGGTCCACACACCGGTGGCGTTCACCACCTGCTTGGCGCGGATCTCGTACTCGCCGCCCCCTTCGACGTCCTGCACGCGCGCGCCGACCACGCGCTCGCCCTCGCGCAGGAAGCCGGTCACGCGCGCCCGGTTGGCGACCGGGGCGCCGTACGCCGCGGCCGTGCGCACCAGCGTGGTCACGAACCGGGCGTCGTCCATCTGGGCGTCGTAGTACTGGAGCGCGCCGACCAGCGCGTCCTTCTTCAAGGCGGGCGCGACGCGCAGTGCGTGACGCCTGCTCAGGTGCCGGTGCAGGGGCAGGCCCCGGCCGTGTCCGCGGGCCATCGACATCGCGTCGTACAGCGCCACGCCCGATCCGGCGTACAGCCGCTCCCAGCCCTTGTGCTGCAGCGGATACAGGAACGGCACCGGCTTCACCAGATGCGGCGCGAGCCGCTCCAGCAGCAGTCCGCGCTCCTTCAGCGCCTCCCGCACGAGGGCGAAGTCCAGCATCTCCAGGTAGCGCAGACCGCCGTGGATCAGCTTGCTGGACCTGCTGGAGGTGCCCGACGCCCAGTCGCGCGCCTCGACCAGGCCGGTGGACAGGCCGCGCGTCACGGCGTCCAGCGCGGTGCCCGCGCCGACCACGCCCGCGCCCACCACCAGGACGTCCAGTTCCCGCTCGGCCATGGCCGCGAGTGCCTCGGCGCGCTGCGCCGGCCCCAGTGTCGCTGTCCTCACTGCTGCCTCCCGCTGTCGGTCGCGTCGGCCGCACCCGTCGGGCGAAGCCCGGTTCCGTGTACCCCCTGCCCAGATTCTGACCGGGTTGCCCGACTTCAGCCACCACGCGCCCCAGCCTGTGGACAACCTCCTCTCCGGTCACGGTCGACACTCACCCGGACTCGACCGATCAATCCCGCAAATCGGTCATATTTACTCCTAGTCTGACGTTGTGCTCGCCCCATCGGTCCACCGGGCTTGCGCACCTGTCCCGCTTCGGCTACTGGGAAGGACGGCCCACGCCATGCCCGCAGATCTCGCCGTCATCGGACTCGGCCCGTACGGCCTGCCCCTGGCCCAGGCCGCCGTCGCCGCCGGCGTCCCCACGCTCGGCTACAAGACCGGACCCGAGCCCGGGCCCCTGACCCCCGCCGAACTGCGCCGGATGCTCTCGGGGGGCTTCCGGACCCCGGCGGGCCCCGCCGAGCTGGGCCGGGTGCGCACCGCGGTCATCTGCGCGCCGACCCCGGCGGGCCCGGACGGCGGCCCCGACCTCGGCCAGGTGGAGGCCGCGGCCCGCACCCTGGCCGCCCACATGCGCCCCCACACCACGGTGATCCTGGAGTCGCCCGTGCGGCCGGGGACGACGGAGGAGTTCCTGCGCCCCCTCCTCGAGGAGGGCTCCGGGCTGCGCGCCGGCCGCGACTTCCACCTCGCCTACTCCCCCAGCCGCGTCGACCCGGGCAACCGCGACTTCACGCCGGCCAACACACCGAAGGTCATCGGCGGCCTCACCCCCGCCTGCACCGAGTCGGCCGCCGCCTTCTACGGCCGCCTCACCGACAAGGTGGTCCGCGCGCGCGGCCCCCGCGAGGCGGAGACGGTCCAGCTGCTGGAGACCAACTTCCGGCACGTGAACATCGCCCTCGTCAACGAGATGGCCGTCCTCTGCAACGACCTGGGCGTCGACCTGTGGGACGTCCTGCGCTGCGCGGAGACCAAACCGTTCGGCTTCCAGGCCTTCCGCCCCGGCCCCGGCGTCGGCGGCCACTCCGTCCCCCAGGACCTGACCGGCCGGGCCCCCCGCGGCCTGCGCATGGTGGAACTGGCCCGGCAGGTCAACGAGCAGATGCCCCGCTACGTCGTCCGGCGCGCCGCCGCCCTCCTCAACGAGCACGGCAAGTCCGCGCGCGGCGCCCGTGTCCTGCTCCTCGGCGTCACCTACAAGCCCGACCTCGCCGACCAGCAGGCCAGCCCGGCCGAGGAGATCGCGACCCGCCTGATGTCGATGGGCGCCGCCGTCAGCTACCACGACCCGCACATCCCGTCCTGGAACGTCCTGGACCGCCCCGTCCCCCGCGCCGACTCCCTCTACGAGGCCGCCGCCGACGCCGACCTGACGATCCTCCTCCAGCAGCACCGCACGTACGACCTCCAGGGCCTGTCGGTGAAGGCCCAGCTGCTGCTGGACACCCGGGGCGCGACGCCCGCGGGGGCGGCGCACCGTCTCTGAGCGGCCCCCGGGCACGCGAAGGGGCCCGGAGCTCTCGCTCCGGGCCCCTTCCGTACGCCGTCCGGGTGACTACCGCCGGTGCTGCGAGTCCGCGACGGTGACCTCCACGCGCTGGAACTCCTTCAGCTCGCTGTAGCCCGTCGTGGCCATGGCGCGGCGCAGGGCGCCGAAGAAGTTCATCGAGCCGTCCGGGGTGTGGGACGGGCCGGTGAGGACCTCCTCGATGGTGCCGACCGTGCCGAGGTCGACCTTCTTGCCGCGCGGCAGCTCCTCGTTGACGGCCTCCATGCCCCAGTGGTTACCCCTGCCCGGCGCGTCGGTGGCGCGGGCCAGTGGGGAGCCCATCATCACGGAGTCGGCGCCGCAGGCGATGGCCTTGGGCAGGTCGCCGGACCAGCCGACACCGCCGTCGGCGATGACGTGCACGTACCGGCCGCCGGACTCGTCCATGTAGTCGCGGCGGGCGGCGGCCACGTCGGCGACGGCCGTGGCCATCGGGACCTGGATGCCCAGCACGTTGCGCGTGGTGTGCGCGGCGCCGCCGCCGAAGCCGACGAGGACGCCCGCGGCGCCGGTGCGCATCAGGTGCAGGGCGGCCGTGTACGTGGCGCAGCCGCCGACGATGACGGGGACGTCGAGCTCGTAGATGAACTGCTTCAGGTTCAGCGGCTCGTGCGAACCGGAGACGTGCTCCGCGGAGACCGTGGTGCCGCGGATGACGAAGATGTCGACGCCGGCGTCCACGACCGCCTTGGAGAACTGGGCGGTGCGCTGCGGGGAGAGCGCGGCGGCGGTGACCACACCGGAGTCGCGGACCTCCTTGATCCGCTGCCCGATCAGCTCCTCCTTGATGGGAGCGGCGTAGATCTCCTGGAGGCGGCGGGTCGCGGTGTCCGCGTCCAGCCCGACGATCTCGTCGAGCAGCGGCTGCGGGTCCTCGTAGCGCGTCCACAGGCCCTCGAGGTTCAGCACGCCGAGGCCGCCGAGCTCGCCGATGCGGATGGCGGTGGCCGGGGAGACGACCGAGTCCATGGGAGCGGCCAGGAACGGCAGCTCGAAGCGGTAGGCGTCGATCTGCCAGGCGATCGAGACCTCCTTCGGGTCCCGCGTACGGCGGCTGGGGACGACGGCGATGTCGTCGAAGGCGTACGCCCGGCGGCCGCGCTTGCCGCGCCCGATCTCGATCTCAGTCACGTCTGTGGCCTTTCCCTGATGCGTTGCAGCGCCTTCCAGTATCCCCGATGTCCCCTGCGGACACGGCGCGAGGGCGGCCCCGGAACACGTCCGGGACCGCCCTCGGAAGGCGTTGTGCCTACTTGCGGCTGTAGTTCGGCGCCTCGACCGTCATCTGGATGTCGTGCGGGTGGCTCTCCTTGAGACCGGCGGAGGTGATCCGCACGAACCGGCCGTTCGCCTGGAGCTCGGGCACGGTGCGGCCGCCGACGTAGAACATCGACTGGCGCAGGCCGCCGACCAGCTGGTGGACGACCGAGGAGAGCGGGCCGCGGTAGGGCACCTGGCCCTCGATGCCCTCGGGGACCAGCTGCTCGTCGGAGGCGACGCCCTCCTGGAAGTAGCGGTCCTTGGAGAACGACTTGCGGTCGCCGCGGGTCTGCATGGCGCCCAGCGAGCCCATGCCGCGGTACGACTTGAACTGCTTGCCGTTGATGAACATCAGCTCGCCCGGCGACTCCTCGCAGCCCGCGAGCAGCGAGCCGAGCATCACCGTGTCGGCGCCCGCGACCAGGGCCTTGGCGATGTCGCCGGAGTACTGCAGGCCACCGTCGCCGATGACCGGGATGCCGGCCTCCCTGGCGGCCAGCGACGCCTCGTAGATGGCCGTGACCTGGGGGACGCCGATGCCGGCGACGACGCGGGTGGTGCAGATCGAGCCGGGCCCGACGCCCACCTTGATGCCGTCCACGCCGGCGTCGATGAGGGCCTGGGCGCCGTCGCGGGTGGCGATGTTGCCGCCGATGACGTCGACGCCGGAGGAGTTCGACTTGATCTTGGCGACCATGTCGCCGACCAGGCGGGAGTGGCCGTGCGCGGTGTCGACGACGATGAAGTCGACACCGGCCTCGATGAGGGCCTGGGCGCGCTCGAAGGCGTCACCGGCGACGCCGACCGCGGCGCCGACCAGCAGCCGGCCCTCGCCGTCCTTGGCGGCGTTGGGGTACTTCTCGGCCTTGACGAAGTCCTTGACCGTGATCAGGCCCTTGAGGACGCCGTTGTCGTCGACCAGCGGCAGCTTCTCGATCTTGTGTCGGCGCAGCAGCTCCATGGCGTCCGCGCCGGAGATGCCGACCTTGCCGGTGACCAGCGGCATCGGCGTCATGACCTCGCGCACCTGACGGGAGCGGTCGGTCTCGAAGGCCATGTCGCGGTTGGTGACGATGCCGAGCAGCTTCTTGTTGCCGTCGGTGACCGGGACGCCGCTGATGCGGAACTTGGCGCACAGCGCGTCGGCCTCGCCGAGGGTGGCGTCCGGGTGGATGGTGATCGGGTCGGCCACCATGCCCGACTCGGAGCGCTTGACCAGGTCGACCTGGTTGGCCTGGTCCTCGATGGACAGGTTGCGGTGCAGGACCCCGACGCCGCCCTGGCGGGCCATCGCGATCGCCATGCGCGATTCGGTGACCTTGTCCATGGCCGCGGACAGCAGCGGGATGTTCACCCGCACGTTCTTGGAGACGTACGAGGCGGTGTCGATCTCGTCGGGTGCCATGTCCGACGGGCCCGGCAGCAGCAGCACGTCGTCGTAGGTCAGCCCGAGTGTCGCGAATTTCTCGGGCACTCCGTCGACGTTGGCAGTCATGACACCTTCCCCAAATGGCCTTGATCGGTGCGGATGTCCATGCTAACGGGAAGTGGACGTGGCTCATTCCACGATCATGGGAGCCCGCGACGTTCGTGGTTTTGTACGAAGCGGCCGCTCCGTCCGTCCGCGCCCCGGACCCCTGCCCGGACTACTGCTCCGCCAGGGCCCGCAGACGGCTCAGCGCCCGGTGCTGGGCGACGCGCACGGCCCCGGGTGACATTCCCAACATCTGCCCGGTCTCCTCGGCCGTGAGGCCCACGGCGATGCGCAGCAGGAGCAGCTCGCGCTGGTTCTCGGGCAGGTTGGCGAGGAGTTTCTTGGCCCAGGCGGCGTCGCTGCTCAGCAGCGCCCGCTCCTCCGGTCCGAGCGAGTCGTCGGGCCGCTCGGGCATCTCGTCGGACGGCACGGCCGTGGAGCCGGGGTGCCGCATCGCCGCACGCTGGAGGTCGGCGACCTTGTGGGCGGCGATGGCGAAGACGAACGCCTCGAAGGGGCGCCCGGTGTCCTTGTAGCGCGGCAGCGCGAGGAGCACCGCGACGCAGACCTCCTGGGCGAGGTCCTCGACGAAGTGCCGGGCGTCGCCGGGCAGCCGGGACAGACGCGTCCGGCAGTAGCGCAGCGCCAGGGGGTGGACATGGGCGAGCAGGTCGTGCGTGGCCTGCTCGTCCCCGTCGACGGCACGGTGCACGAGCCCACCGACCGTCCCCTGGCCGGGGGCCGCCTCGTCGTCACGCATCGGTCCATGGTGCCTTGCGGCTGTCCGATCCGTGGCTCCGTGCCCGTTGTTGTGCACCGAAGCGTTATGAGCAGGTGCGCCGGAACTCATCCCCTGCGCCCTCCCCTTCCGCTCGACCGACTCGTCCCCGAGGAACTCCACACCTCAAGGATGCGTCATCCGCGGCGAAACGAGCAGCGGGCATCCGGCGGGTCGGCTTGTCACCCCCGCCCACCTCGCGGTAAGCGGGGAACCGGACGTCCCCGTCGGGCCCTGCGGGCCTCCACCACACGGGGTTCCCTACCGGACGAGGCCCCACCGGAAACCGAGCGCCACCGCGTGTGCCCGGTCCGAGGCGCCGAGCTTCTTGAAGAGCCGCCGGGCGTGCGTCTTGACGGTGTCCTCGGAGAGGAACAGCTCGCGTCCGATCTCCGCGTTGGACCGGCCGTGGCTCATGCCCTCCAGGACCTGGATCTCCCGCGCGGTGAGCGTGGGCGCGGCGCCCATCTCGGCCGAGCGCAGCCGGCGCGGGGCGAGCCGCCAGGTCGGGTCGGCGAGGGCCTGCGTGACGGTGGCGCGCAGCTCGGCGCGCGAGGCGTCCTTGTGCAGGTACCCGCGGGCGCCGGCGGCGACCGCGAGGGCGACGCCGTCCAGGTCCTCGGCGACGGTGAGCATGATGATGCGCGCACCGGGGTCCGCGGACAGCAGGCGCCGGACGGTCTCGACGCCGCCCAGGCCGGGCATGCGCACGTCCATCAGAATCAGGTCCGAGCGGTCGGCACCCCAGCGGCGGAGGACTTCCTCGCCGTTGGCAGCCGTCGTCACGCGCTCGACGCCGGGCACGGTCGCGACCGCGCGGCGGAGCGCCTCTCGGGCAAGCGGGGAGTCGTCGCAGACGAGGACGGAAGTCATGGCCGTCCTCCGCAGCTGATGCGCGTCACGTTGAGCCTCCAGGCTGTTACGAAATCTCACCTGTGCGGTCGACCGTCCCGGACGCCCGCCCGAGCACCTGTTCCTTCAACCGCCTCCGCACTCTCAACGACGGTCACTCGAAAGAGTTACGGGGCTGTGTGTCGTCTTCGGCACTCTACGTGAGGGAGTGCTCACGGTGCAGACATGCACGGCGGACCCACGCCCTTTCATCACAAGCCATGCCCCATTTAGCCGCTTTTCTTCCGCTTCGCTGGTGTCTGCGGCTAGATTCGCAATGGGTCATATTTTCATCTCCTTAGATCGTAGTTGTACGGTCGTGGACACCGAATCCACCCAGATCGGCTACAAGGGGTCACGCAATGGCAGATTTCTCCCGCCTTCCCGGACCGAACGCGGACCTGTGGGACTGGCAGCTCCTGGCTGCCTGCCGCGGGGTGGACAGCTCGCTCTTCTTCCATCCGGAGGGCGAGCGCGGTGCGGCCCGGAGCGCTCGTGAGAACTCGGCCAAGGAGGTCTGCATGAGGTGCCCGGTCCGCGCGGAGTGCGCGGCGCACGCGCTGGCGGTGCGCGAGCCGTACGGCGTGTGGGGCGGGCTGACCGAGGACGAGCGCGAGGAGCTCATGGGGCGGGCGCGCAACCGCCTGGTGGCGGCGGCGTCCGCGCCGACGTCGGTGCCGGTCGGCGGAGACGCCGCCGCGCACCACTGAAGGAACGTTTTACCGATAGGGGACGCCGATCACCGGCGGGAACCGGCCGGGGCGCGCACGCGTGCCCTTTCCGCTCAGCGCACGGCGGCCTGGTCCGAAGCGGCCCGGGCCAGCTCGTCCAGCGTCGCCGTCACCGCGGGCACCTGCGCGAGGTCGGGCAGCGTCAGCGCGACGATCTCCCGCCGCACCTCGGGTTCCAGGGCCACCGCGCGCACGCCCCGGGGTCGTACGGACTCGACGGCGAGCTGCGGCAGGACGGCGACGCCGAGACCGGCGCCGACCAGGCCGACCACCGCCGGATAGTCGTCGGTCGCGAAGTCGATGCGCGGGGTGAAGCCGGCGCCCTCGCAGACCTCGACCAGCTGACCGCGGCAGCGCGGACAGCCGGCGATCCACGGCTCCCGGGCCAGTTCCCCGATGGCCACGGAGGCCCCGGCCCCGGCCAGCCGGTGCCGTTCGGGGACCAGGGCCACGAGGCGGTCGGTCAGCAGCGGCCGCACGACCAGGTCGTCCCACTCCTCGGCCCCCGCCGCGCCCTGGTAGCGGAAGGCGAGCGCCACGTCGCAGTCGCCCTCGCGCAGCAGCTCCACGGACTTCGGCGGCTCGGCCTCCTCCAGGAAGACCCGGGTGCCGGGGTGGGCGGCGCGCAGCGCGGCCAGGGCCGTGGGGACGAGGGTGGAGCTGCCGCTGGGGAAGGAGACGAGGCGGACCCGTCCGGCCCGCAGGCCCGCGATGGCCGCGACCTCCTCCTCGGCCGCGGTCAGCCCGGCGAGGATCCCGGCGGCGTGCCGCACCAGCGCCTCACCGGCCTGGGTCAGGCGCATCTCGCGGCCGGTGCGCACGAGCAGGGGCGTGCCGACGGAGGCCTCCAGGGCCTTCATCTGCTGGCTGACGGCGGGCTGGGTGCAGCCCAGCTCACGCCCCGCGGCGGAGAAGGAGCCGGTGGATGCCACGGCGCGCAGGACGCGGAGATGACGGGCCTCGATCACACCGTCGAGGATAAGCGACCCTTTGGCCGGACGCCGAATAATGCGTCGCCGCTTTGACGAGGCCTGTCCTACCGTTCGTCCATGAAGCTTCTGTCAGTCAATCTGGGCCGTCCGAAGGCCGTGCCGTACACCGACCAGCCCGACGGCGTCACCGGCATCGACAAGCGGCCGGCCGACGGGCTCGTCCGGGTGACGGCGCCCGGGCCCAAGGGGACCGGTGCGAGCGGGCTGGCCGGGGACGCGGTGTGCGACACCCGCCATCACGGCGGCGTCGACCAGGCCGTGTACGCCGTGGCGCGCGAGGACATGGACGACTGGGAGCACGAGCTGGGCCGCCCGCTGCCGCACGGCTCGTTCGGCGAGAACCTCACCACGACGGGCGTGGACGTCTCCGGCGCGCTGATCGGCGAGCGCTGGCGCGTCGGCCCCGACCTGGTCCTGGAGGTCACCAGCGGCCGGATCCCCTGCCGGACCTTCCAGGGTCACCTGGGTGAACGGCGGTGGGTGAAGCGCTTCACGGCCAAGGGCGCGCCGGGCGCGTACCTGCGGGTGATCGAGCCCGGCGGGATACGGGCGGGCGACCCGGTGGAGATCGTGCACCGGCCCGCCCACGGGGTGACGGTGGCGCTCCAGTTCCGGGCGGTGACGACGGAGCGGGAGCTGTTGCCCCGCCTGCTCGCGGCGGGTGACGCCCTGCATCCGGAGGCCCTGGCCACGGCGCGCACGTACGTGGGGAAGCAGGGAGCCTGATCCGGGCCCACCAGGGCCCCCTCCACACGTCCCTCACGTTCCGCAGTCCTGGTGAGCGAAACGGACCCACCCGGTCCGGGCCCCCTAACCTTGCGCCATGACAACGGCATTGATTACGGGATCGACGGCGGGCATCGGTGCCGCGTTCGCGCGGCGGCTGGGAGCCGACGGGTACGACCTGGTGCTGGTGGCCCGCGACACCAAGCGGCTGCACGAACAGGCGACCGAACTGCACGACCGGCACGGCATCGAGGCCGAGGTGCTGACGGCCGACCTGGCCACGGACGCGGGCATCGAGACGGTCGCCGCCCGGCTGGACGACCGCAGGAACCCCGTCGACCTGCTGATCAACAACGCCGGCTTCGGCAACAAGGGCCGCTTCCTCGAGGTCTCGATGGCCGACGAGCTGACGATGCTCAAGGTGCACTGCGAGGCGGTGCTGCGGCTGACCGCGGCGGCGACGGGGGCGATGCGGGCACGGGGCCGCGGCGGCGTGGTCAACGTGGCCTCGGTCGCGGCCTTCGTCCCGCGCGGCACGTACGGCGCGTCCAAGGCGTGGGTCGTGCAGTTCACGCAGGGCGTGGCGAAGGACCTGGCCGGCAGCGGCGTACGGCTGATGGCCCTGTGCCCCGGCTTCGTGCGCACGGAGTTCCACGAGCGGGCCGGCATGGGCACGGACAACATCCCGAACTGGATGTGGCTGGACGCCGACAAGCTGGTCTCGGCGGCCCTCGCCGACCTGTCCCGCGGCAAGTCCCTGTCGATCCCCGACCCGCGCTACAAGGCCCTGATGGGCGCGGCGAAGCTGGTGCCGCGGGGGATGCTGGGCGGGATCTCGTCCCGGACGGGGCGGAAGTACGGACCGCAGTAGGGGAGGCCGGGCGGATCCGGCGAAGCCGTCACCCGAACGTGTGGTCTGCCCGTGTTCGGCCCTCACGAGGTGTGCGGGTGCGACGTAACGTCCAGGCGACTGCGCCGCAGCGTGCGCAGGTCGCAGGGCGTGGCAGGGGAGAGGACGGCATCGCGTGATCGCGGACACCGGCGGCCGGGACGGGCTGTTCGCCGACGGCACCGACGGGCGCCACACGGACGGGCGCAGTGCGGACGGGGCGGTGAAGGACGGCACGCGGCAGGATCGCGTCGCGGGACGGGTGTGGACGGTGCGCCTGGATCCGCACGGCGGCACCTCCTCGGGCACGGTACGGCTCACGTGCTCCTGCCCGGACTGCGCCGATCAGCGTCTGCCCGACACCTCCGCGGGGCGCAGGGCCGCGGCCGCGCACGTCAACGGGCATCTGGCCCGGATCCGGGCGGGCGGCGGGCCGCGCGGCGACGCCTGGTGCGGCTGCCGGGCCGCCGACTGCGCGTGGCACTCCCCGGACGTTCCGGCCGGACGGCGCACCGGGGCGCGGGCGGCCGCGGGAGCCGTGCGGTGCGGGGGGCCGGTGGTGCTGACGGTGTACGCGGACCGGGCCGGACGGCTGTGGCGCGTCGCGGAGGTGTGCGCACGCTGTGCGGCCGCCACCCGCGACTGCCGTGTCCTGGACACCGCCCCGCCACCGCCCCGGCCCGTCCCGCCGCCCCCCGCGGGCAGGACGGTCCCGGCACCGGGCGGGCGGCCGACGGGTCCGGGGACGGCGGCAGGTCCGGGGACGGCAACGGGCCCAGGCATGGCGGCGGGTCCGGGGATGGCGGCGGTGTTCTCCGACCGCGCCCCCGGCCCGTCGGTCCCCGCCCCGGCCCTCCCCGCCGGCACCGGCTCACCGGGCCCCCGGCCCGCACCGGTGCCCGGCGCCCGGGCCGCCTCGCCCCGGGGAGCGGCCCGGCGGACGAGGACGACGCGGTGGCGGAAGATCGCGCAGCGGGTCGTGCCGCCCGACCTGCAACCCGAGGCACTGCGGATGGAGCTCGTCGAGCTGGGGGACGCCTTCCGCGACTACCAGCGGCGCCCCGAACCCGACCTCGCCCTCCTCGCCGAGCTCCACGAGCGCAAGGCCCGCGCGTTCGCCCTGTGGGCCGACGTCACGGGCGACGACTCCCTGCGCGACGAGGCGCACCGGGCCGAGAAGGCCGTACGGGCCACCCTCGAGATGCACCGGAACCGCGTCGGCGTCACGGCGGTCGACGGCGGTCCGGTCGTCGACTACCTGCTGACCCGGGGGCAGGGCACGCACGCCCGTGCCGTACTGGAGTACGTCGGAGCCCATGCGCCGTGCCCCGGGGCCGAGGCGCGCCTCGCGGTGCTCATGCTCACCCTGCGGGCCGCGCGCGCGGGCGTGGGCAACGTCACCGGGCAGGACCTCACCGGCTGGCTGCGGGACGATGCCGAGCCGGTGCTCCAGCGGCTCGCCGACGTCGGCTGGCTGCGCCTGCCCGGGACGGCCGCCGAAGCGCTGACCGCCCGGCCCGAGGAACCCGCCTCGGTCACCGTCCCCACGCTCCTGCCCACCGAGCCCCGCCCGTTCTCGTTCGGCAAGGTCACCCGCGCGAGGCTCTCGGGCTGGGCGCAGAAGGTGGTGGGCGACCGGAAGCTGCGCAAGAAGAAGGCGGACGCCGCCACCCGGCTCCTCGCCCTGTACACCGCCGCCCACTGCCGCCCCGACGGCCGTCTCGGGGGCGCCGAGGACGACGGACTGGACCTGACGGCGGTCGCCGCGTTCTGCGCCGTGCCGCCCGAGGACGTCACAGGGCACGTCGAACGGCTGGTCGCCGCCGACTGGCTCGCCGAGGCCGACACCGCCGGGGGGAGGCTGCGCGGCCGGCTCGCCGAGCGGGTCCTGCCGCTGGGCGGACTGCTGTGACGCCGGTGGCGCACGTCCCGCTCGGGCCTCCCGGCCCGCTCGGCCCGGCCGGGAGGAGGCCGGCGGACCGGTCCGCGGCGGCCACCCGGCGTACGGGCTCCCTGCCGGGACCCGGGTCCCCTCACTCCGGCGGCGCGTCCTCGCAGTTCTCCGCGGTCCTCACCACTTCGAGGACCACCGGGTAATCGGTGATCTGCTGGTTCGGCCCCGGCCGGGAGGCGCAGATCTTCCACTCGGCCGGGTCGTCCACGGGGCGCTTCCGTCCGCTCGCGTCCTCGAAGGCCATGTCGATCTGTGAGCCCATCTGCTCCTGCGCACGCCCGGCGTTGCCGCCGATGACGTCGGGCATGCTCGCGGCGACCGGTTCGGGGTTCGCCGGCCGGCGCGCCTCGGTGGTCCCCGGCGCGGACGGCGCGGTGTCCGCCGGGGTGTCCGGCGCGGACGACGCGCCGCAGGCGGTGACCGAGGCCAGGAGCACGGCGACGAGTGCGGATCCCAGGAGCTTGGTGGTGGTCATGTCCATCCCGAGTGTCGACGGTTCGGGACAGTATTCACGAGGGGGCGGGAAGAGGAGCCACTCCCTTGATCACGATTCGGGCGCGGGGAACTGCGCGAACGACCCCCACGGCGCCGGACCGGACGGGGATCGAGCGACGTATCCACGCATCCGCCCTTCGGCGCACCCTGTGCCGCGGCGTTCCGCGGACAACCGACTCCGCACCCCGTGTCGTACGTGCGGACCAGGATTCCTTCCCTGCCGTCACGAGGGCAGCTGCCCTGGTGCGACAGGGTCCGCGACGAACTGACCGCGCCCCTGGCCGACCGGGACCACGGCCCGTACGGCACCGGCGCGCGTCGCCGCGCTCCCCTCCGGTGTCCGGTCGGTTTCCCGGCCCCTTCGTTCCTCCCCGGCCCTGCACGATCACCGCACCACCGCAACGAGTGATCTCCCGGTGATCGTCTGGACAGCGTAATCACCCTATGACGCCGTGTGAACGGTTTCGGATGCCTGCCCGTCCGGTAGGTCCAGGCCTGGCTGGGCGGCATCGAGCGAGTGCTGCCGGGTCGGTGTCCGAGCCTTCTGTGAGGATGGGAACGACAAGAACAAGGCTGAGAAGACAGGGCGTCCGGGGGGATCTGCTGTCATGAACGTCGGTGAAGTGCTGCTCGGCAGGAAGGTCACGAAGACCTACCCGGTCCGTGAGGGCAGGCAGCTCGTCCGGTTGGAGTCGGTCGTCTCCTTCCCCTGTACGAGGTGCACTCGGACGAAGAAGGCCCGTGTCGTCGCCGTACGCGGTGATGATTTGTTCTGCAACGGCTGCCACGGGCGGATGGGAGTGCCGGATCCCGTTGAGAGCGCGCAGCGGAGCACCGACCGGCCGTCGTCGTCCGCCGCGTCCACGGGCACGCGTTCGCCCGACCCACAGGTGGATGATCCGGCGCAGGTCGTCGTCGAGGAACTCGACAGTGGGCTGCCCCGTTCCGTGGTGAACACCGGCCTCAGCGTGGAGTGGAAGTTCTCCGTCCGTGCCGAGCACCTTCTGCACGGCACGTGCCCCGTGCCGCCCGAGATGGCCGCCCGGGCCGCCCCGCAGGAGCCCCTGGACCTCACCTTCCTGCGTGGGCGCCGCCGCATCGGTGTCCTCGACGAGCAGAAGGGCGCCAGGCTCCGGACGACCGGTGGGGAGCCTCACCTCACGGGAGTGACCTGACAGTCCTTCGTCCTCCCGGGGACACGGGTGTCGGTGCGGTGGGACACCTGGCGGAAGGTCCGTCTGGCCTACACCCCGCTGGACGAGCCCGTCGTCTTCGGCGGGACCGTGGTGCGTTACGCCTACGACCCGAGGATCATGACCCGTGAACTCGCGGCGTTCGACGCCCGCGTGGACCGGGTGGAGGAGCTCGTACTGATCGCGTTGCGTGAGCTCGGGTATCTGGACGAGAAGGGCCGGGCACTGCTTCCACGAGAAGCGTTGATCCGCAACACCATCGAGCGCGCGCAGTCGGAGCGACCGGCCACGAGGAAGATCCACGGGGCGATCGAGCGGCTTCTGTCCCGGTCCATCCTGACGTGGGAGCAGGGCAGCGTGAACCGGGCGGCGATGCTGCACTATCCCGCGCGGCGCGGGGAGACGCCGGTCGCGCTGCTCTGCTATGCCCCGGTGCTTCGGGAAGCGAACCGCGAGGATCTGCGGAACAGCGAGACGGAGGGCGTGTACAGCGCGAGCGCACACCGGGTGGCCGGTCACCTGATGCGTATCGGCCACCTGGGCAAGGAGGCGAGCCCGGAAGCACAAGCGGCCTACCGGGAGGATCACAAGAGAGCCGGCCTGGCCGGCCCTCACGAGCTGCCCCGCGGCTTCACCTACGTGCGGGAGCACGAGCGGGGAATATAGGCGACGCGTGCGGTCGGTCGCTCCTGCGAGGGCGAGGGCCCGCCGGACTACCCTGCGTGGCTCAACTCGTCGTTTTTTTCGGGTCGTTGATCTCTGTCCGGCTGACAGCCCCGCCACGGCCCCCTACCATGTTCAGTCCTGTCGGCTACCCGCAGCGGGGGTGACTGGTGGCCACGACCGCCGTCAGTTCTGCCCAGCCCGGCCGCGCCTTACGGGCGTCGGCGCCCCATGGACAGCGTTGCCCCTACGTCTCCTCGCGACGCGCCTGGCGGACGAGGAGGGGGCCCGAGCCGCTCTGGCGGAGCCTGTGCGATTCGTCAGGGGAATCGCCCCGTGAGGGGCGCGGGAACTGCGCGGGCAACCACAGCGGAGCCGCACCCGGCAACAGGCCGGGCGGGGCCGGCGCGAGCCCGGCGTCCCTGAAAAGCGAACGGTGCCCGGCACCCCCGAGGGGGCGCCGGGCACCGTTCGGCTCAGCTCAGCGCAGCGCTCAGTGGGCGTGGCCGTGGCCGTGGCCCGCGGCGGCCGGCTCTTCCTCTTCCTTCTTCTCGACGACCAGGGTCTCGGTCGTCAGCAGGAGGGAGGCGATGGATGCGGCGTTCTCCAGGGCGGAACGGGTGACCTTGACCGGGTCGATGACGCCGGCCTTGACCAGGTCGCCGTACTCGCCGGTGGCGGCGTTGTAACCGCTGCCCTTCTCGAGCTCCGCCACCTTGGAGACGATGACGTAGCCCTCGAGGCCGGCGTTCTCGGCGATCCAGCGCAGCGGCTCGACGGCGGCCTTGCGGACGACCGACACACCGGTGGCCTCGTCGCCGGTCTTGCCGAGGTTGCCCTCGAGGACCTTGACGGCGTGGACCAGGGCGGAGCCACCACCGGAGACGATGCCCTCCTCGACCGCGGCGCGGGTCGCGGAGATGGCGTCCTCCAGACGGTGCTTGCGCTCCTTCAGCTCCACCTCGGTGGCGGCGCCGACCTTGATCACGCACACGCCGCCGGCCAGCTTCGCGAGGCGCTCCTGGAGCTTCTCGCGGTCCCAGTCGGAGTCCGTGTTCTCGATCTCGGCCTTGATCTGGGCGACGCGGCCCTGGAGGTCCTCGGCGTTGCCGGCACCCTCGACGATCGTGGTGTCGTCCTTGGTGACGGTGACGCGGCGGGCGGAGCCGAGCACGTCCAGGCCGACCTGGTCGAGCTTGAGGCCGACCTCCTCGGAGATGACGGTGGCGCCGGTGAGGACGGCCATGTCCTGCAGCATCGCCTTGCGGCGGTCGCCGAAGCCCGGGGCCTTCACCGCGACGGCGTTGAAGGTGCCGCGGATCTTGTTCACGACGAGGGTGGAGAGGGCCTCGCCCTCGACGTCCTCGGCGATGATCAGCAGCGGCTTGGAGGAGTTGGTCTGGATGACCTTCTCCAGCAGCGGCAGCAGGTCGGCGATGGAGGAGATCTTGCCCTGGTTGATGAGGATGTACGGGTCCTCGAGGACGGCCTCCATGCGCTCCTGGTCCGTCACGAAGTACGGCGACAGGTAGCCCTTGTCGAAGGCCATGCCCTCGGTGAAGTCCAGCTCCAGACCGAAGGTGTTGGACTCCTCGACGGTGATGACACCGTCCTTGCCGACCTTGTCCATGGCCTCGGCGATGAGCTCGCCGACCTGCTGGTCCTGGGCGGACAGCGCGGCCACGGCGGCGATGTCGGACTTCTCGTCGATCGGGCGGGCGGTCGCGAGGAGGTCCTCGGAGACGGCCTTGACCGCCGCGTCGATGCCCTTCTTCAGCAGCGCCGGGGAGGCACCGGCGGCGACGTTCTTCAGGCCCTCGCGCACCAGCGCCTGGGCCAGCACGGTGGCGGTGGTGGTGCCGTCACCCGCGATGTCGTTGGTCTTGGTCGCCACCTCCTTCACCAGCTGCGCGCCGAGGTTCTCGTACGGGTCCTCGATCTCGACCTCGCGGGCGATCGTGACACCGTCGTTGGTGATGGTGGGGGCGCCGAACTTCTTGTCGATGACGACGTTGCGGCCCTTGGGGCCGATCGTCACCTTGACCGTGTCGGCAAGCTTGTTGACGCCGCGCTCGAGGGCGCGACGGGCGTCCTCGTCGAACTTCAGGATCTTCGCCATGGGAGCGGGAGCCCTCTCGGAAATCTGATCTAACGGAAAACAGACCGCGCCCCTCGCGCCCGGCTTCTTATCGGTCGCGGGGGCCAGGGGCGCAGCTGTCGAGCAGGGTCGAGGTGGGACGACCTACGTCGTGTCTCTCGACGTCCTGCTTCTCGAGGTCTTACTTCTCGATGATCGCGAGCACGTCGCGGGCCGAGAGGACGAGGTACTCCTCGCCGTTGTACTTCACCTCGGTGCCGCCGTACTTGCTGTAGAGCACGACGTCGCCGACGGTGACGTCGAGCGGAAGACGGTTGCCGTCCTCGAAGCGGCCCGGGCCCACGGCCAGGACGACGCCCTCCTGGGGCTTCTCCTTGGCAGTGTCCGGAATGACCAGGCCCGAAGCCGTGGTCTGCTCGGCGTCGAGCGGCTGGACCACGATGCGGTCCTCGAGCGGCTTGATGGCAACCTTGGAGCTGGCGGTCGTCACGATCCGACCTCCCCCTTCGGAGATCTCACGGGGTTAACTGTCTGAGGTGGCGACCAGGTCGATCCGTCGTCGCGGGTGCCGGACCTGCCCGTCGCTTTGTTGGCACTCTCCAGGGGGGAGTGCCAGAGCCGAGACTATGACCGCGATTAGCACTCGGTCAAGCGGAGTGCCAATGCCCGCGGCGCGTCGGCCGATTTTCCCTGTGGACGCCGGTCGCTGCGGCGCACCGTTGCCCGGTGTGGGCGTCGTCCGGGGCTGCCGCCCCCGGGCCCCCGCTTCGGCCTGGACGGCCTCGCCCTCACACGCCGGACGGGCTGGAGGGGCCGGGCGGGCCGGATCGGGCTGCCGGGCCGGGTCGGGGGAGGTAGTCCTCCAGGCGGCCCACCCGGAGCCCCCGTTCCTCGATCCGGCGCAGCAGTTCCTCCGTGCGGGCCGGGGCGGTGACGGAGACGATGTCGCCCGGCTGGAGGTGGGGAGCGCCGCGGGTGTAGGTCAGGTCGCCGTCGGCGGTCAGCGCGGCCCGCCACAGGACGACGGCCGTGATGCCGCAGTCGGCGGCGGCGCGCAGGGTCGTCGGGTCGTACCGGCCGTGGGGCGGGCGGAGGAGGCGGGGGCGGACGCCGAAGCGGGAGCGGAGCTTGGTCTGCTGGCCGCAGATCTCGGCGCGCTGGCCGGCGTAGGGCAGGCCGGGCAGGGAGCGGTGGTCGAGGGTGTGGTTCTGCAGGCTCGCGCCGGCCGAGCGCAGCCGGGCGAAGTGGCCGTACTCCGGTCCGGCCACGGTGTCGGTGAGGAACAGGGTGACCGGGAGCCGTCGTTCGCGGATCAGGGCGGTGAGGCGGGGGTCCCGGTCGGCACCGTCGTCGTAGGTGAGGAAGACGACCCCGTCGGTGGTGCGGACGTGGTCCAGGACGGGGGGCGTCGCGCGGTCCTGCCCGTCGGCCCGGGCCGGTACCCCGGCCGCGGGCGGGCCGGCGGGACCGGCGAACTGGGCGCAGCCCGTGAGCAGTAAGGCGGCCAGGGCGGCCCCGGCCGGCCGGAACCGCCCCCGCCTCACAGGTAGTCCTCCAGCCGGGCCACCGCGTACCCCTCGGCGGTGACCCGGTCCAGGAAGCGGCGGACCATGTCCGTCATCGTGCCGTCCCAGTCGTCGCGGCCCCGGAAGTGGGTGAGGACGATGTCGCCCGGGTGGAGGTCCCGGTCCCACTCGCGGTACTCCCAGTGGTCGACGTAGACCTCCTCGTTCCAGATCGGCGCGTACTTGACGCCGCAGGACTTCGCGGCGCGCAGGGTGTCCCGGTTGTAGTTGCCGAAGGGCGGGCGGAAGAGGGCGGGGCGCTTGCCGTAGCGCTTCTCGATCACCTCCTGCATGCCGCAGATCTCGTGCTTCTGCTGCGCGTAGGAGAGCGCCGGGAGGTAGGGGTGGCTCAGCGTGTGGCTGTTGAGGGTGACCCCGCGGTCCTGCATCTCCTCGAAGTAGCCGTAGTCGTCCTTGATCTCGTCGTCGGTGAGGAAGACCGTGTACGGGATCTTCAGTTCGCTCATCATGCGCAGGAACGCCGGGTCCTTCTCGGCGCCGTCGTCGATGGTGAGGAAGAGGATCCTCTCCTTGGTGGGGACGGTGGTGAAGACCGGTGGGAGGTCCTCCTGCCCGTCCACCTCGAAGCCCTCGCGGGCCGTGATCTCCGGTTTCTTCGCGGGGGGCGGCGGGGCCGTCAGCGGGACCTGTCCGAGGTTCCAGCGTTCGGCGGCGGCGGTCCGGGCCGCCTGCGCCGCGTGCAGTCTGGACGCGTAGGTGTCGAGTGCGCGGGCCGGGGGTGCCTGGAGGGGCTGCGGTCCGGGGGCGCCCCGCACCTCGGCGGTGTCCTGTGCGCAGCCGGAGGCGAGGGCGGCGACGAGGAGCACGGCGAGGCCGCCGCGCGCCCAGGTCCCCGAGGACGTTCCGGAAGCGGTCCGGGACACCCCGCGTGCCCGGCTTTTGTCATTTTGTACTACTAGTCGCATGGTGCCGGATCCTCGCAGCCCCGGGCCCCTCACCCGCGTCCGACACCGCGCCGGAGGCGCACCATCCACCGACTGGCCCACAATGGGCCGGTGAACGACCTCGACGCCCTCCTCGCCCTGCTCACCCCCGAAGGCCGCGCCCTGCTCGACGAGGTCCGCGACACCGACCCCGCACGGGAGTTGGCCGTCGCCACCCGGCTGCGCCGCGACCACCCGGCCGGACTGGTGTCGGCGGCGCTCGGTCAGGCGCGGCTGCGGCAGCGGGCGGTGGCGAAGTTCGGGGCCGAGGACGCCGGACGGATGTTCTTCACCCCGAACGGGGTGGAGCAGTCGACCCGGGCGAGCGTGGCCGCGTACCGGGCGGGACGCTTCAAGGAGCTGGGCGTCGCCTCCGTCGCCGACCTGTGCTGCGGGATCGGCGGCGACGCGATCGCGCTGGCCCGCGCGGGCATCCGGGTCCTGGCCGTCGACCGCGATCCGGCGACGGCCGCGGCGGCCCGCGCCAACGCCGTGGCGCTGGGGCTGGACGACCTGATCGAGGTCCGCGAGGCGGACGTCACGGAGGTGGACACCGCCGGGTACGACGCCGTGTTCGTCGACCCGGCGCGGCGCGGCGGACGGGGCCGCGTCTTCGACCCGGAGGCGTACTCGCCGCCGCTGTCCTGGGCCGTGCGGGCGGCCCGTACGGCGTCCCGCGCCGCCGCGCTGAAGGTGGCGCCCGGCGTTCCGCACGAGGCGGTGCCGGACGACGCCGAGGCCGAGTGGATCTCCGACGGCGGGGACGTGAAGGAGGCGGTGCTCTGGTTCGGCACCGCGCCGGGGACGGTCCGGGCCACGCTGCTGCCGGGGCCGCGCACCCTGCCCGGCACCGGCCTGCCCGACCCGGAGGTCCGCACGCCCGGCCGGTACCTGTACGAGCCCGACGGCGCCGTCGTCCGCTCCCACCTGGTCGCCGAGGTCGCCGAACAGGTCGGCGGCGGGCTGCTCGACGCGACCATCGCCTACGTCACCGCCGACGAGCTGCTGCCGACGCCGTACGCCACGGCGTACGAGATCACCGACCGGATGCCCTTCAACGTCAAGAAGCTGAAGGCCCTGCTGCGGGAGCGTCAGGTCGGCACGCTGACGGTGAAGAAGCGCGGTTCGGCGGTCGAGCCCGAGGAGCTGCGGCGCAAGGTCAGGCCCCAGGGACCGAACGCGGCCACGGTGTTCCTGACCCGGGTCGCGGGGGCGCCGACGATGCTGATCGGGCATCCGGTGCGTTAGGGCCCGCCGTTCGGATCACGTCGGCGTCGCGGGGCGGGGTGGGGCGGGTCAGCGCAGCGACTCCCACAGCTGCCGGGCCTCCGGTTCCCTGGCCACCACCCGGTTGGCGTCCCAGGGGGCCGGCACGACCGGCATCGTCACCGTCCGCACGGCGTCCGCCGACAGCCCCGCGAGGCTGCGGCCGAGGTCCGTCAGCTCGCCCAGCGAGTCCAGGCCGGAGTCGGTGACGAGGCTGCCGGTGACCGCGTCGGCGACCCGGTACAGCCGGGCGGGGTCGGTGAGCAGTCCGGCGTCGGAGATCCGTTCCAGCAGTGCCTTGACCAGTTTCTGCTGGAGTCCTATGCGGGCGAGGTCGCTGCCGTCGGCCAGCCCGTACCGGGTGCGGGCCAGTCCGAGGGCCTGGGTGCCGTCGAGGTGGCGGGTGCCGGCGTCCAGGTGGAGGTGGCTCTTGTCGTCGTCGATGTCCTCGTCGATGGTGACGGTGACGCCGCCGATCGCGTCGACCAGCTCGGCGAAGCCGGAGAAGTCGATCTCGATGTAGTGGTCCATGCGGACGCCGGTGAACGACTCGGCGGTCTTGACGGCGCAGACCGGCCCGCCCAGGGCGTACGCGGTGTTGAACATCGCGCCGTCCGCCTCCCGGGTCGTGCCGCCGGACGGCAGCGGGCAGGACGGGCGGGTGACGAGCGTGTCGCGCGGGATGCTGACGACGGTGGCGGAGGTCCGGCCGGCGTCGAGGTGGACGACCATCGCCGTGTCGGAGCGGGCGCCCTCGCTGTCGCCGCCGCCGAGCTCCTGGTTCTCCTCGCCGCTGCGCGAGTCCGAGCCGAGGACCAGGATGTTCAGGGCGCCGGTGGGCGTCGGGGAGCCGGACGCGGAGGGTGCGGTGACGGGCCGTGCGGGGCGGTCGTCGCCGAGCGCGCCGTCGATGTCGACGCTCCTGATGTTGCCGCTCAGGTGCCAGTACGCCCAGCCCGCCGCGGCGGCGCCCAGCAGCAGCGCGCCCGCCAGGGCGAGGCCGACCACCCTCAGCGCCGTCGACCGTCCGTCCCGCCCCGCCCGCGCAGTCATGCGCCGCCCCCGCCCGTCCCGCTCGCGTCCCCACCCGAGTGTCCCGCCGGGAGGAACATAAGTCCGAATTGTTGGGCTGCGGTAGACGCGGGCGTGATTCTGCGGAAATTCTCAGACTTCTCGCCACGCGGCCGACGGGAGGGAGCGGGTGGGAACGGGAAGCGGACGGGGGCGGCACCGGCGGGTGGCGGGGCGAGGGTCCCGGGCCGCCGGCCGGTCCGCTCCTCAGGCGGACGGCGGCGGTGCCGTGCTGCTGCGCACCTCCAGGCTGGTGGCCAGCTCCACCCGGGTGGTCGCGGCCGAGCCCCCGTCGCGGCCCAGGTCCAGCACCAGGCGGGCCGCGGCCTCGGCCATCTCCGTGAGCGGCTGCCGCACGGTCGTCAGCGGAGGCCCCACCCAGCGCGCCACCGGCAGGTCGTCGAACCCGACCACGCTCAGGTCCTGCGGGATGCGCAGCCCCAGCTCGCGCGCGGCCTCGTACAGCCCGAGCGCCTGGAGGTCGTTGCCGGCGAAGACCGCGGTCGGCCGGTCGGGGCGGCGCAGCAGCTCCAGACCCTGCCGGTAGCCGGCCTCGTGGTGGAAGTCGCCGGTCACGATCAGACCGGGATCGGCCGGCAGCCCGGCCGTCTCCAGGGCGGCGCGGTAGCCGTCGACGCGGGCGCGGCTGCACATCATCCGGGTCGGCCCGCTGATCGCGCCGATGCGGGTGTGCCCCAGGTCGATCAGGTGGCGGGTGGCGGCGAGTCCACCCTGCCAGTTGGTGGCGCCGATGGACGGCACGTCGGCGCCCGGGTCACCGGCCGGGTCCATCACCACGAACGGGATGGAGCGGCTGGTCAGCAGGGCCCGCTGGGACTCGTCCAGCCCGGACAGCACGAGGATCACCCCGTGCGGACGACGGGCGGCGACCTGGTCGGCCCAGGTCCTGCCGGGCGTGAGGCGGCCCGCGCTCTCGGAGAGCACGACGCTGAGCCCCGCGTCCCGCGCCGCGTTCTCCACGCCCCGGATGACCTCCATCGCCCAGGCGCTCTCCAGCTCGTGGAAGACCAGGTCGATCAGGGGCGAGCGGGCCGCCTCGGCCCGTCGGCGCCGGTAGCCGTGGGTCCGCAGCAGTTCCTCCACGCGGGCCCGGGTGGCGGGGGCGACGTCGGCGCGGCCGTTGAGGACCTTCGAAACAGTCGGGGCCGACACGCCGGCCTCACGGGCGATCTCGGCGAGGGTCGCGGTCTGCGCGGACCGTCGTCGCGAGCCGGTTTCCGCGGGCTGGGGGGAAGTCATGGGGGCGATCGTATCCCCGCCCGCGTTCCTGACGAACACCTCGGGCCCCTTACGGGCCGCCCCCGACCCTCCGGATCATTCGGTGTTCGTTCCGAAACATTCGACCCCTCCGGGTCAGTCGTCCCGCGTCACCAGCTCGGCCAGCGCGAGCAGCGCCTCCGTGGTGGCCGGGCGCAGCCGGTGCAGCTCCCAGTCGGGGGACTGCAGGGCCGCGTCGAAGGGCATGTGCACCACCTGTTCCGGCTCGACGCGCAGCCGCCGGGCGAACGTCCCCGGCAGGTTCCGTCCCGAGGGCCCGTCGAGGTCGGCGGCGACGACGAGGGCCCGCCGCGCCAGTTCCCCGCGGCCGCCCTCCCGGACGATGGCGAGGGTGCGGACCGCCGCGTCCAGGAACCACTCCGCGGTGCCGCAGCACAGGATCAGCCGGTCGGTGTGGTCGAGGACGGTGTCGGCCGACCGGTCGAGCCGCAGCGGGGACCAGTCGGTGAGGACGAAGGGGTAGTAGGGCGCCGTCAGCCCGAGGAGGTGCGCGTACTCCTGCTGGTGGGCCGGGTTGGAGCCGAAGTGCCCGCTGCGGTGGGCGACGACCTCCAGGCCGGACGGCAGCCGGGTCGTGCGGGCGCGGATCTCCTCGTAGGACGACGCGGGCGGCAGGGCGCCGAGGTCGCGCACGACGGCCGGGTTGCGGTCGGTGAGGAAGGCGTCCAGCGCCCCTTCGGAGGCGGAGCCGTCGAGGGCCAGGACGGGTTCGCCGCGCACGGCGGCGAGGACGGAGCCGAGCAGCATCGTCGTCGTGGCGCGCCCGCTGTAGTAGTAGGCGCCGATCAGGGTGAGGCGTCTGCTGTGCGCCACGGGCGCCCGCAGCCGCTCCAGCCGGTCCCGGGCCTGTTTGCGGGCGGCGCCGAAGCGCGGCAGGCGCAGTGCGGGGCCCGGCGCTCCGGCGGCGGCGCCGGGCGGGGTGAGCGGGACGCGCGGGGCCGGCCCGCCCTGGGCGCCGTGCGCTCCGACCTCGCCCAGCTGGAGACGGGTGCGGGCCACGTAGCGGGCCAGGGCCTCGGCGACCTCGCCGGCGGCGGGCCGCACGGACGGGTCCGGGTCCAGGCAGCGCAGGACGAGCCGCCGCAGGTGTTCCCAGGTGTCGCCCTGCCACAGGTGCATGCCCTCGGGCAGCCCCGGCAGGTCCCAGCCGGCCTTGCTGCTGATGACCTGGAGCAGCTCGCCCAGGGCGCGTACGTTGTCCTCGCGGGTGGGCACCGGGCCCGAGCCCAGGTACGCGCCGTCGACGGCGCAGTCGGACAGGCCGCCCAGGACGACGGTGCGGCGCAGCACGTACACGCTCTCGGCGTCCAGGGCGGCGGGCACGAGGCCGTTGAGGTGGCAGAGGGCGACCGCGTTGGCGAGGTAGCAGGAGACGAGCAGGCCCTGGAGGATGTCGAAGGGGGCGGTGCCGTCGGTGAGGGCCCTGGTGAAGATCTCCGCGAGCCGCAGCGGCCGGGCGTCGGAGGTCCGGGCGTCGGGGGCCTGGGCGTCCGCGTCCGCGATCGGCGTCATGGCGAGCCAGGGCGGCGAGTCCTCGAGCCCGGTGGCGAGCAGCGTGGGCGCGTACTGGCCCCGGAGGCGGGCCAGTGCCTCGGCCTCGACCGCGACGAGCCCCGCGTTGACGGCGGGCAGGTCCGGGCGGGGCACCCGCAGGGCGGCCTCCCGGCCCCGGGCGTCGACGCCCCGGTAGACGACCGTCCGCCGCCCGCGCCGGCGGCCGCGCAGCTCGTAGCCCCCGATATGCCGGGGGTCGTCCTCGGTGAGCGGTTCCCAGTCGTCGGTGCCGGGCGTCGGCGCGTCCGGCCCGGCGGTGGTGCGGGCGCCGTCGAGCGACACCCCGAACCGGCTGAGCAGCCTGCGTTCGACCCGCGTGAAGGGGTGCTGGGAGCCGGGCAGCGGGTCGGAGCCGTCCGGGTGGAGCAGCCAGGCCGGGAAGTCCGGCGAGCGGCCGGCGAGTTCCTCCAGCCGGCGCCCGATCCGGCGGCCGGTGCGCAGCAGTTCCGCCTGCGGCACCGCGTCCAGCAGGACGGTCTTGGTCGCCTCGGAGAAGTCGAAGACCCGGTGCTTGGCGGGCAGCGGGCCCGACACGGGCGCCGGGTGCGGCCGGACCAGGCCGCCGAGGAACACCTCGGCCAGGTGGGAGGTGGTGGCCTGCCAGGGCACCGCCGACTGCACCAGCCGCATCACGGGCACGGACAGCGGGGCGACCGCCGCGAGGTGGGCGGCCAGGCGGTACGCCTCCGGGGTGGCCGCGTCCCGGAAGTGCTGGGCGCTGCTCAGGTCCTGCGCGGGGGCGACGGTCGCGTGCCGGTCGGGGCGGGCCAGCAGCGGCAGTTCGACCGTGGTGCCCGGGGAGGCGAGCAGGCGGGCCCAGACGCCGAGGGAGTCGGGCGTGGGTTCGAGGACGGGAACCGGGATGTCGTCGAACAGGCTCAGCTCCGACGGCAGCACCGGGTCGGCGATCCTCCACGAGGTGTTGGCGCCGCCGACCCGCCGGGTGGTGGCCTGCCAGCGTTCGGCGGAGATGCCGGAGGCCTCCCACATGTCCGGGGGGAGGGTGTGCACGACCGCGACGGGGCCGCGGGCCGCCCGCTCGCCCAGCAGCGCGTGCATCGCGCCGGACCGCCAGGCCGGGCCCATGCCGTCGCTGACGACGAGCAGCAGGGAGCGCCCGGAGGGGTCGTTGACGGTGCTCAGCGGCAGTTCGGTGCTGCCGGGGCGGAACGGCCGGGCGTGCAGGCGCGGTCCGCCGGCGGCGCGGGTGTCGAGGCCGAGGACCCGGGTGAGGGCGAAGGCCCCCAGGCGTTCCAGCAGGGTGCGCAGTTCGGTGCCGAGGCGGTGCCACAGCAGCATCGACAGGCCGTCGTCGACGAGCAGCGTGAGGTCGAGCCAGCGCTCGCGCACCGGCCGTTCCACCACGTCGGGCAGGTGGGTCTCGGCCAGTTCGGCGGCCGTGCGGTCCTCGTCGATCTCCGTGCGGTGGCGGCTGTCGTGGCGGCGGCGCAAGGGCCTCAGCGACCGCCCCAGTTCGAGCTCGTCGCCGAGGGCCTTCTCCTCCGGCACCCGGACCGGCAGGGCCCGCCGGGGTTCCTGGCCGGCGGACACGGGCCGGGGCTGCGGTTCGGGGGTGGTGCGGGCCGCCGCGTGCAGGGTGGTGGGGCTGGTGAGGTCGGGCAGCTCGGGGTCGCCGGGCTCGGGCGGGGGCGGCTGCGGGGCGGCCCGGTCCTCCGCCTGCGGGCCGTCGGGCGGCGGGGGCGGCTGCGGACGGGCGGGCGCCTGCCGGTGGAGGGGTGCCTCGGGGCCGGCGGGCAGCCGCCGGGCCAGCCACAGCACGTCGAGGACCTGGTCGGCGTCCAGGTCCACGTGGCAGGCGCCGAGAAGCCGCAGCATCTCGGTGAGCCGCTCTCCCCCGGCGGGCATGGTCACATCGCCCCGGTGAGCTGATGCAGGACGGCGTCCAGCAGCCCCTCCGCGTCCAGGTCGACGCCGCCGGCGCGCAGGAACACCGCGTTGAGCAACTGGTCGGTGGCGAGTTCGCCGAGGGCGCGGCGGCGCAGGAACGCCTCGATCAGGTCGTCCGCCTCCCGCACCGCCTCCTCGCCGAGGTGCGCGACGACGATGGTGCGCAGGCGCTCCTCGTCGGGCAGCGGCAGGTCGAGCCTGAGGCAGCGGCGCAGGAACGCGGGCGGGAAGTCGCGCTCGCCGTTGCTGGTGATGACGACGACCGGGAACTCGGCGCACTGCACGAGCCCCTGGTGCACGCGGACGGTGCCCCGGTGGTCGTGGGTCTGCACCTCGACGTCGGCCATGTCCTCCGGCAGCCGGGTCAGTTCCGGGATGTCGAAGAAGCCCTCCTCGAAGACGGTGAGCAGGTCGTTCGGGAGGTCGACGTCGCCCTTGTCCATCTCGTCGATGAGCAGGCAGCGGGGGCCGGCCGAGGGCACCAGGGCGGTGCCGAGCGGGCCGAGCCGGACGAACGTGCCGATGGACGGCTCGCGTTCGCCGCGGTCCCGGCTGAGGGTCGTCTCCCGCAGGCGGCCGATCGCGTCGTACTGGTAGAGGGCGTCCTTCACGGTGGACCGGCTGTTGACGGGCCACCGCAGCAGGTCGCCCAGGCGCAGTTCGTGGGCGACGGCCCGCGCGAGCGAGGACTTGCCGGTGCCGGCGGGCCCGGTCACCAGCAGCGGACGGCGCAGGTGCAGGGCCGCGTTGACGACGTCGGCGTGCTGCGGGGCGATGACGTAGGGCAGTTCCGGCCGCGTCGAGGGGGTGGGGGCGAAACGGCGCCAGGGCGGCGCCGAGGGCAGGGCGACGGACCGGGGGACGCCGTCGCCGCGGAACAGGCGCCATTCGGCGTCGGCTGCGGATGTCATGCGCTCTCCTGGGGCTCGGTCAGGTGCAGGCGGGGCACGGTGCGGTCGGCGTCGGCCCAGGCGAGTACCGGGCGGCCGGGGTAGTCGGGCGGGCTTGCCTTGGCGTGGGCGCGGTAGTCGCGCACACCGTCGGGCATCTCCCGGGTGGCGACCTCCGCCATGTACCGGACGGCGTGCGCGGCGCCGTCCCGGCCGCGGTCCCACACCACCACCGGTATGCCCAGGGCGAGACAGGTCTGCACGATGCCGTCGCGCGGGCCGGGCGGCACGTCCACACAGACGCGTACGGTGTCGAGTTGGTTGACCAGCCGGGAGTAGAGGGCGTCCCGGTCCATCGACTCGGAGACCACCAGGGTCTTGCCCGAGTCGAGGCGGCTCCACCGGCTGCGCCAGTGGGACAGGAAACGTCCGTGCCTGCGCAGCAGTTCGGGGCAGTGCACCACCAGCGGGAACTCCACGCCGAGCACTCCGGGCACCAGCTGGTCCGGGCTGCGTGCCGTCCACTCGTCGACGGGCAGGTTGAGGCCGGTCCGGTCGACGAGCACCTCGACCAGGGGCGGCCGCTCGTCCTCGGCGGGCGGGGTGAGGGAGTCGAGCACGCGCAGCACCTCGCGCGCCGCCTCCGGCGCGGAGTACGAGCGCATGCTGTCCGTGGAGACCTGGCGCGGCCCGGCGCCCTCGTCGCACCAGATCCGCAGCCGGTGCCGGCCCTGTCCGGCCCGGGTCACCTGGACCAGGACGCGGACGCGGGCGGAGCGGGCGCGCAGGGAGCGCACCCACTCCTGGGCGTCGGAGCGGCGTTCGCCGAGCGCGGCCCGGGCGATGCCGAGCCGGGACGCCACGCCGTCCGCCCACAGCCGCAGCTCGGCCCGCCTGGCGCCGGGGCACAGGGCGCCGACGTACTCCATCACCCGCAGCAGCGCGGGGACCCTGCGCTCTCCGCCCTGGGCGCGGCCGTCGCCGGGCAGGGCCTCCAGACGGTCGAGGAGGGCCTCCGCGGTGTCACCGCCGGGCAGCGCCGCCACGTGCGGCAGGGCGGCCCGGACGGCCTCGGGGAAGCGTGCGAGCACGTCCGGTTCCATGGAGCGCAGGTGTCCCCGCAGGGCGGTGTGCTCCTGCGGGGAGAGCAGCCGGGGGACGCGGGACAGGCCGCCCGCGGCGAGGACGCGGTCGGCGTCCCGCGGGGCGTCGCGCCGCAGGTGGCCCGAGAACGCGGCGAGGGCCCGCGGATGGGTGAGGAGGAACGCGGCGAACTCCCCGGGCTCGGGCGGGGCGATGTCGCTGCCCGGCCGGACCCCGCAGGCCCGGGCGAGCCGCTGGGCGCCCGTCACCCGGCTGCTCGCCGAGGGGAAGATGTCCTCGATCGCCTCCACCAGCAGCAGGAAGGCGGGGTCGTCCGGTTCGGGCAGGTCCGAGGAGGTGCCGTCCAGCACGCCCAGCGGGCCCAGTTCGGCCTCCACGCGCTGCCAGGGCACGCCCCAGCTGCGCCGCGCCAGGTGCTGGGGGCTGTGCGGGAGCGGGGCGCCGGTGGCCGCGTTCCGGGGCGGCATGAAGTGGGCGACGACCAGGCCGACCACGGCCCGCTCCCTGCGGCACCACAGCGGGCCGCCGCTGTACCCGGGGCCCACCGCCATGCCGGTGGGGGCGCCGTCCAGGTAGGCCCGGGAGCCGTCCGGGCCGTGGACGGTGAGGCGGGCGAAGGTGGCCGCCTCACCGGTGCCGTGCCAGGCCTCGACCTCCTGGCCCGCGGCCATGGGGGACGTGCGGGGTCCGGCGGGCAGTCCGCCGGGCGGGCCGTCGACCCGCAGCACGGCGAGGTCGCCGAGCCACTCGTCGTCCCCCGGCGGCACCGGTCCGCCGTCACGGGCCCGCGGGGCGATCCAGTGGGCCACGCGGGCGACGTACCGGCGGGTGACGTACTCGTGGGGACGCAGCTGGACGGTGACCTCGTACGGGCCGGGCGTCCGCGGCTCCAGCAGGGGCCGGTCCAGGGCGGCGTTGACCACGTGGGCGCAGGTCAGCACGGTGTCGGTGCCGAGCACGAACCCCGCCCCGACGGTCTTGCCGTCCTCGGCCCGGCGTACGGAGACGACGTACCGGGAGGGATCGTCGGCCCCGTCCCCCGCCGGGGTGAACCATCCCACGCCTCAGTCCGCGGCGGGCGCGGCGCCGGTCCCGGGGGCCGGTCTCCAGCTCGCGGTGACGGTGAGGTGGGCCTGGCCCGTGCCGCCCACGACGCCGAGTCTGAGGTCCTGGCCGACCTGGACGCCGAAGGTGACGCTCAGTTCGGTGGGCGGGTCGGGCACGGCGGTGGCCGCGTCGTGGACCTCCTGGATCAGCGGTCCCAGTGGGCTGAGCGCGCCGCGCAGCGCCCCGGTCGCGAGGCGGGCGACCGTGCCCGTGCCCCGGGCCACGGGCACCGCACGGCCCATGCCCTCCGGCAGGTCGTCGTCGGGCGGGACCGGGACGGTGCCGTCGGCGGGCCCCAGCAGGAACCGGACCGGTGTGCCGTCGTCGAGTTCGAGGTCAGGTGTAGTGGCCACGCTCACATTGTCGTCGGCGGGCGGGAGTTCGGACCGGGTCTCGGCCGACTCGGTTATCGGATCGATGCCTTCCGTACCGGTTCAGTCACCGGCCGTCTCGAACCGCCAGCGGTGCACCGCCCGCGTGACCAGGTCCCCGGCGGGCTCCGGCAGTTCGGGCAGGTCGGCGTCGTAGGCGGCGTCCCACCAGGTGATGACCAGGACCCGGTCCTGCGGGGCGCGCAGCGTCTCCCGGCGCAGCGGTTCGCCGTCGAGCGGCTGGGCGCGGACCCAGGCCAGCAGGTCCTCGCCCCGGCCGGACACGGCCCTCGCCTCCCACATCAGTGCGACGGTCACGAGTACAGGTTCTCCTTGCTGACCTCGTGGACGTGGTCGTGCGTGTGGCCCCGTCCCGGGACGTGCGGGTCCGTCACCGGCAGCGAGGAGTCCGCCGACAGGTCCCAGTCGGAGGCGGCCCGGTCGCGGGCGACCATCTCGGCGCCGAGCGCGGCGACCATCGCGCCGTTGTCCGTGCACAGCTTGGGCCGCGGCACGCGCAGCCGGATGCCGGCCGCCTCGCAGCGTTCCTGGGCCAGCGCCCGCAGCCGGGAGTTGGCGGCGACGCCGCCGCCGATCATCAGGTGGTCGACGCCCTGGTCCTTGCAGGCGCGCACCGCCTTGCGGGTCAGCACGTCCACGACCGCCTCCTGGAAGGAGGCCGCCACGTCCCGCACCGGCACCTCCTCGCCCGCCGCCCGCTTGGCCTCGATCCAGCGGGCCACGGCCGTCTTCAGCCCGGAGAAGGAGAAGTCGTAGACCGGGTCGCGCGGTCCGGTGAGCCCGCGCGGGAACGCGATCGCGGTCGGGTCGCCCTCGCGCGCGTACCGGTCGATGACCGGGCCGCCGGGGAAGCCCAGGTTCAGCACGCGGGCGATCTTGTCGAAGGCCTCGCCGGCCGCGTCGTCGATGGTGGCGCCCATCGGGCGGACGTCGGAGGTGATGTCGGCCGACAGCAGCAGCGAGGAGTGCCCGCCGGAGACCAGCAGCGCCATGGTCGGCTCGGGCAGCGGCCCGTGCTCCAGCTGGTCGACGCAGATGTGGGAGGCGAGGTGGTTGACGCCGTACAGGGGCTTGCCGAGGGCGTAGGCGTACGCCTTGGCCGCCGAGACGCCGACCAGCAGGGCGCCGGCCAGGCCGGGTCCGGCGGTGACGGCGATGCCGTCGAGGTCGCGGGCGCTGACGCCCGCCTCCTTCAGCGCGCGGTCGATGGTGGGGACCATCGCCTCCAGGTGGGCGCGGCTCGCCACCTCCGGGACGACGCCGCCGAACCGGGCGTGCTCGTCGACGCTGGAGGCGACGGCGTCGGCCAGCAGGGTGGTGCCGCGCACGACACCGACGCCGGTCTCGTCGCAGGAGGTCTCGATCCCCAGTACCAGGGGTTCGTCAGCCATGGGTCTCGGTTCCTTGTACGGAGTTGGCGGGGTCGGTCAGGCGCATCACCAGGGCGTCCACGTTCCCCGGCTGGTAGTAGCCGCGCCTGAAGCCGATGGGCTCGAAGCCGAAGCGCTCGTACAGCCGCTGGGCGCGGGTGTTGTCCACCCGGCACTCGAGGAGCACCTCGGTGCACTCGAAGGCGGTGGCCGCCCGCAGCAGCTCGGTCAGCAGCCGCGCGCCGAGGCCGGTGCCCCAGTGGTCGCGGGCGACGGCGATGGTCTGCACGTCGGCCTGCTCCCCCGAGGTGACCAGGCCCGCGTAGCCGACGACCTGTCCGTCCCGCTCGGCGACCAGGTACCGCCGGGTCGCGCCGGGGCCGCGCGCGTGGGCCAGTTCGGACCAGAACATGCCGCGCGACCAGGCGTCCTCCGGGAACAGCTCCCGCTCCAGCCGGAGTACGGGGTCGATGTCCCACCAGCGCATCTCGCGCAGTACGGCAGCGGTTGACTCGGTCACTTGGGGGTGACCACCTTGTAGTTCTTGGGCACCTGGGCGTCCGGTCTGCGCAGGTACAACGGCCGGGGCGCGGGAAGCTCCTCGCCCGCCGCCAGCTTCTCGGCGGCCAGGCACGCCAGGGCGGCGGCGGACACGTGCTCGGGTTCGTGCGCCCGCGGGAAGGTGTCCGGGTACAGCAGGGCACCCGCGCCGACGGCCGGGACTCCGGCCACCTGCTGCGCGATGTCGGCGGGGCGGTCGACCGCCGGGTCGGTGAGACGGGTGCGGGAGTCGGCGTAGCGCGCCCAGTAGACCTCCTTGCGGCGGGCGTCGGTCGCCACCACGAAGGGACCCTCCAGGTCGGCGGCGTACGCCAGTCCGTCCAGCGTGCACACGCCGTGCACGGGCACCCCGAGCGCGAGCCCGAAGGTGTCCGCGGTCATCAGGCCGACCCGCAGTCCCGTGTACGGTCCGGGGCCGATGCCGGCGACGACTCCGGTGACGGCGTCGAGCCGCAGTCCGGCCTCGGCGAGCACCCGGTCGACGGCGGGGAGCAGCAGCTCACCGTGCCGGCGCGCGTCCACCTGGCTCGACGAGGCGATGACGTCCGTACCGTCGTGCAGCGCGACGGTCACGGCGGGCGTGGCGGTATCCAGAGCGAGCAAGAGCACGCAAACAGCCTACGGCGCCCACGGGCCCGTGTCGGACGACCGGGTCGGACGGCCTGCTGCTGCTACCGTCACCGGGAGCACTCTGCGTGACGGAAAGCACACGCCGTGCGACGCGATGCCCGCGAGCAGGACGTACGACGCCTAGGTGGTCCCAGTGGCAAGCAGCAGCGCCGGTTGGGTGGCCGCGCTCACCGCGGCGGCCCTCGGCACGATCGGGTTCCTCGCCCACCAGGCCTCGGTCCGCCTGCCGGCCGAGCTGAGCAGGCCGCACGCGACCGGCACCCCCGCCCCCGGCGCCCCCAGGGCGCCCCGCGACGCCCGGCACCCGGACGCCCTGCCCCTCGGTTCGGGAAGGGGCGAACGGGTGGTGTACTCCCTGGACGACGACCGGGTGTGGCTGGTGGGCCCGGACGGCAGGGTCCAGGACACCTTCAGGGTCACCCCCGGCCGGGTCGATCCGGTGCCTGGCACCTACACGGTCACGTCGCGCTCGAAGAGGATCACCGGATCGGACGGCGTCCCGGTCGAGCACGTCGTGCGCTTCACCAGCGTCGAGGGCGTGGTCGTCGGCTTCAGCGCGGCCGTGGACGGCTCGTCGCCGAAGCCCGCCCCGGGCCTGCGGACCGGCGGCATCCGGGAGTCCCGCGCGGACGGTGACGCCATGTGGCGGTTCGCGACGATCGGCCAGCAGGTCGTCGTCATCCCCTGATCCGTACCGGCACCTCCCGGGCCGTCCCTCGGATCAGGCGGCCTCGCGGTGCTCCCGGGCGGGGCGGTGCTCCTCCGGCTCCGGCGCGGGCGGCGGCGTGGAGACGGCGGCCGCCGCGGCGCAGGACGCGAGCAGGTCGCGCATGGACATCCCGGCGAGCGCGGGCGGCTGGGTCACGGACTCCGGCACGGACGCCTCCTGAAGATCGGGGGCGGACGTGGTTAGGCATGCCTCACCACGAACTGGCCACCATGTGACCACGGGCGGGACCCCGTTGGCAACAACATGCCGACGTGTTGTCGGAAACCCGGCCGGGCACCGGTGGCGCGGCGCCCGGAGAACGGGACGGGAGTGGGGGCTGGTGTGGGTGTGGATGCGGGGGCGGGTGCGAGTGCGGGAAACGGCTCAGGCGGCGAGGACGCTCAGGTCGGCCGCCGCCCAGCGTTCGCCGACGCCCGTCAGCGTCACCTGCCGGACCTCGTCGGTGGTGTCGCCCACGGCCCGGTGGATCAGGAGCTGCAACCGGTCCTCGGTGAGCTCCTCCACCTTGCCCTCGCCCCACTCGACCACGATCACCGAGTCGGACAGGGAGACGTCGAGGTCGAGGTCCTCCATCTCGTCGAGGCCGCCGGACAGCCGGTAGGCGTCGACGTGGACGAGCGGCGGACCGTCGCCGAGCGAGGGGTGCACGCGGGCGATCACGAAGGTCGGGGAGGTGACGGCGCCGCGCACGCCGAGTCCCTCGCCCAGGCCCCGGGTCAGCGTCGTCTTGCCCGCGCCCAGCTCCCCGCTCAGCATCACCAGGTCACCGGCGCGCAGCAGTTTGGCGAGCCTGCGGCCCAGTTCCCGCATCTGTTCCGGGGAGGTGACGGTGATCTCGACGGCGGGAGCCGGCCCGGCCGGGCCCTGCGGTGCTGCTGGTGCTTCCATAGCCCTCAACGGTAGCGCCGCCGGCGCACCGGCCCGTCTCCCGCCGTCCCGTTCACACGGTCGCGCCGCGCGCCTTCTCGTCGGCGCGGGCGAGCAGGTCGGCGAGGCGGTCGGTGACCAGCTCCGGGTGCTCCAGCATCACCAGGTGCCCCGCGTCGGGGACGAGCACCAGCTCGGCGTCCGGCAGCAGGTCGGCGATGGCCTCGCTGTGCTCGCTGGGCGTCACCAGGTCCCGCACCCCGGCCAGCACCAGCACCGGGAGGCCGCGGAAGTGGGCGAGGGCCTCGGTCTTGTCGTGGTCGTTGAACGCCGGGTAGTACTCGGCGACCACGTCGATCGGCGTCGACTCGATCATCCGCTCGGCGAACCGGGCCACGGCCGGGTCGACGTCCCGGGACGCGAACGAGTACCGCTTGATGATGCCGGCGAACAGGTCCGCCGTCGCCCGCCGTCCCCGCTCCACCAGCTCGGCCCGCTGCCCCAGCGCCTTCAGCACCCCGGGCAGCACCCGCCGCACCGCGTTGACGCCGGCCACCGGCAGCCCGAAGTTGACCTCGCCGAGCCGCCCGGACGACGTGCCGACGAGGGCGACGCCGACGACGCGCTCGCGGATCAGGGCGGGGAAGCGATCGGCCAGGGCCATCACCGTCATGCCGCCCATGGAGTGCCCGACCAGCACGATCGGCCCCTCGGGCACGGCCGCGTCGATGACGGCCTTCAGGTCCCGGCCCAGCTCGTCGATGGTGACCGGCTCGTCGTCGCGCACCTGGGCCACGCCCCGCCCGGACCGTCCGTGGCTGCGCTGGTCCCAGTGCACGGTGCGCACGACGCCCCGCAGCGCCGCCCGCTGGAAGTGCCAGGAGTCCTGGTTGAGGCAGTAGCCGTGGCAGAAGACGACGGTGACGGGAGCGGGCGCCCTGCGGCCGAAGAGCCGTCGGCGGCGCCGGGTGAGCGCGGACTCGGTGTCCGGATCGACGTCGTCGACCTCGTAGTACAGCTCGGTGCCGTCGTCGGCGTACGCCCTGCCGGGGGTGCCGCGCAGTCCGCCGTACGGTCCCGCCGCGTCGAGGGCGAGCCGCGCCTTCCGGCGCATTCCGCGGCCGACGGTGAGCCGCTCTATCGCCACGCCGGCCGCCGCGCCCGCGGCGACCACGCCTATCGCGGCACCGGCGATCCCGGTCGCCCGGCGCCAGCCCCCGGCGGCCACGTCGGTGGCGGCCTCCGCGGCGGAGGCGACGGCCACCACGGCGACGTCCGCGATCCCCTCCGCACTGCTCTCGCTCACGTACCGCTCCTCTTCACCGGGCCGCGGGGCGGATCCCCCTCTGGTCCCTCGTTCACCCGAACGTGTGTCGCATGCACGTCATACACGCCGGGCGGGGCGCGCGTCACGTGTCACTGGTCACGCGGGGTCCGCGATCGTCACTCGTTCACGTAGACGCGGGGGACGCGCGCGCCGATCCGGGTGACGATCTCGTACGCGATGGTGCCGGCGGCCTGCGCCCAGTCCTCGGCGGTGGGCTCGCCGCGGTCTCCGGGCCCGAACAGCACCGCCTCGGCGCCGACCGGGGGCCGGTCCCCTCCCAGGTCGACGACGAACTGGTCCATCGCGACCCGCCCCGCGATCGTGCGCCACTTGCCGCCGACCAGGACGGGGCCGGTGGAGGAGGCGTGGCGCGGGATGCCGTCGGCGTAGCCGAGGGGGACGAGGCCGAGGGTGGTCTCGCCGGGGGTGGCGTAGTGGTGGCCGTAGCTGACGCCGTGGCCGCCGGGGACCTGCTTGACCAGGGCCAGGGCGGCGGACAGCGTCATCACGGGGCGCAGTCCGAAGTCGGCGGGGGTGCCGATCTCGGGGCTGGGCGAGACGCCGTACATCGCGATGCCGGGGCGCACGAGGTCGAAGTGGGTCTCGGGGAGCGTGAGCGTGGCCGGCGAGTTGGCGATGTGCCGCACCTCGGGGCGGACGCCCTGCCGCTCGGCGTACGCCGTCATCTCGCGGAAGAGGGTGAGCTGGGCGGCGATGGAGGGGTGGCCGGGCTCGTCGGCGCAGGCGAAGTGCGACCAGAGCCCGGTGACGCGGATCAGTCCTTCGGCCTCGGCGCGCCGGGCCTCCCGGACGAGTTCCTCCCAGTCGTCGCCCGGCTGGCAGCCGTTGCGGCCCAGCCCGGTGTCGGCCTTGAGCTGCACCCGCGCGGGGAGCCCGGCCAGCCGCGCCGCGGCGGTGACCTCCTGCAGGGCCCACGTTCCGCTGACGGAGACGTCGAGACGGGCCTCGACGGCCTCGCGCCAGGGGCCGCCCGGCGTCCACAGCCAGCACATGATCCGCACGTCGTCCGGCAGCCCGGCCTCCGCGCGCAGCGCGAGCGCCTCCTGGGGCGTGGCGGTGCCGAGCCAGGTCGCGCCGGCCGCGACGGCCGCGCGGGCGCACGGGATCGCGCCGTGGCCGTAGGCGTCGGCCTTGACGACGGCCATGAGGGCCGCACCGGGCGCCCGTTCGCGCAGCGCGCGCACGTTGGCCCGCAGTGCGGCCAGGTCGATCTCGGCACGGCCCCGCAGGGACGCGTCCCCTCGGACGGAAGTCTCACTCATCGCGCCCCAGTCTCTCAGAGCCCCCACCCACCCCCTGCCCCAGCCACCATGACCTGCCGCAGCCACCACGACCGCCGGGGCCGCCGCAGCCGCGCAGCTACCTAGCTGCGGGCGGTCGTGCCTCCCCCAGTGCCTGAACGGCCTGGGAGGTGCCCCCAAGGCGGCACGGGTGGGCGCTGGGGGCACCCCCTCTGGGGGAGGCACCCCGCCAGCGCCGGCCACGCGGACCACCCCCCGCACCATCGCCTCCGCCCACGCAACGCCGCCCACCTCAGGCCCGGTCCGACCGCACCCCTCCTCCCCGCCCGCTCAAACCCCCCGCACATCCCGCCAGGCAACCCGCACCGCCTCCGCCACGTCATGCGCTCCCACCGGCGCCCCCGCCGCCGCGATCCGCCCGGCCAGCCCGTGCAGGTACGCCCCCGCGCTCCCCGCGTCCACCGCCGAGAGCCCCGCCGCCAGCAACGACCCCGCCAGCCCCGACAGCACGTCCCCGCTCCCCGCCGTGGCCAGCCACGACGTCCCCGTCGCGTTGACCCGCACGGGCCCCTTCCCGCCCGCCGCGGCCACCACCGTCGTCGACCCCTTGAGCAGCACCGTCGCCCCGTACCGCTCCGCCAGCTCCCGCACCGAGGCCAGCCGCGCCCCCTCGACCTCCTCGCGGCTCACCCCGAGCAGCGCCGCCGCCTCCCCGGCGTGCGGCGTCATCAGCGTCGGCGCCGTACGTCCCCGCACCGCGTCCGCGTCGGCCAGCCGCAGCCCGTCCGCGTCGATCAGCACCGGCACCCGGGCCTCCAGCACCTCCGCCACGGTCCTGGCGTCGTCCCCGGCGCCGGGACCGACGACCCAGGCCTGCACCCGCCCCGCCCGCTTCGGCCCCTGGTCCGACACGAGCGTCTCCGGGAAGCGCGCGATCACCGCGTCCCCCGCCGGACCGACGTACCGCACCGCCCCGGCCCCGCCCCGCAGCGCCCCGGAGACGGCGAGCACGGCGGCCCCCGGGTAGCGCGCCGACCCGGCGGCGATGCCGACGACCCCGCGCCGGTACTTGTCGCTCTCCGCCCCCGGCACCGGCAGCAGCCGGGCCACGTCCGCGTGCTGCAACGCCTCCAGCTCGGCCGCGTCGTTCGGCAGCGCCAGCCCGATGTCCACCAGCCGCACCGACCCGGCGTACTCCCGCGCCGGGTCCACCAGCAGCCCCGGCTTGTGCGTCCCGAAGGTCACCGTCAGGTCGGCCCGCACCGCCTCCCCGCGCACCTGCCCCGTGTCGGCGTCGACCCCGCTCGGCAGGTCGACCGCGACGACGGCGGCCCGCGAGCGCCCGGCCGCGGCGGCCAGCGGCACCGCCTCCTCCCGCAGCCCGCCCCGGCCGCCGATCCCGACGATGCCGTCCACGACCAGGTCGGCCCGCTCGATCAGCCGCTCCCCGTCACCGTCGGCGGCGACCCGCCCGCCGGCCCGCCGCAGCGCCGCGAGGCCGCCGGCGTGCGCGCGCCCGGGTGTGAGCAGGACGGCCGTCACCCCGGCCCCGCGCCGGGCGAGCCGCGCCCCGGCGTACAGGGCGTCGCCGCCGTTGTCGCCGCTGCCGACGAGCAGCACGACCCGGCTGCCGTAGACCCGGCCGGCCACGCGGCCGAGCAGCTCCGCGCAGGCGGCGGCGAGTCCGGCCGCCGCCCGTTGCATCAGGGCCCCGTCCGGCAGCCTCGCCATCAACTCCCGCTCGGCCGTCCTGACCGTCTCCACGCTGTACGCAGTCCGCATGCCGTCGAGTCTTCCCTGTCCGACGCGGACATCACGGCCCGGACATCACGGCGCGGCCGGAAGGGCGGGGCCCGCGCGGCGGGGAACCTATCCCTCCGCGATCACCACCGCCGACGCGACCCCCGCGTCGTGGCTCAGCGACACGTGCCAGGAGGTGACCCCCAGCTCCGCGGCCCGCGCCGCCACCGTCCCGGTCACCCGCAGCCGTGGCCGTCCGCTGTCCTCGACGTACACCTCGGCGTCCGTCCAGTGCAGTCCCGCCGGCGCGCCGAGCGCCTTGGCCAGCGCCTCCTTGGCCGCGAAGCGGGCGGCGAGCGAGGCGACGCCCCGGCGCTCCCCGCCCGGCAGCAGCAGCTCGCTCTCCAGGAAGAGCCGCCGCGCCATGGCCGGCGTGCGCTCCAGCGACGCCGCGAACCGCTCGATCTCGGCCACGTCGATGCCGACCCCGATGATGCTCATGCCGAGCACCTTAGGACCTGTCGTTCGGATCATGCCGGCGTCGCGGGGGCCGCGGGAGGACCGCGGAGCCGCGCGCCGGGCCGCCGCGGCCTACTCCACCGTCACCGACTTGGCCAGGTTCCGCGGCTGGTCCACCTCGTTGCCCCGGACCGTGGCCAGTTCGCAGGCGAAGACCTGCAGCGGCACCGTCGCCACCAGCGGCTGGAGCAGCGTCGGGGTGGCGGGGATGCGGACGAGGTGGTCGGCGTAGGGGACGACCGCCTCGTCGCCCTCCTCCGCGATGACGATGGTCCGCGCGCCCCGGGCCCGGATCTCCTGGATGTTGGACACGATCTTGTCGTGGAGCACGGAACGGCCGCGCGGGGACGGCACGACCACGACGACCGGCAGGTCCTCCTCGATCAGCGCGATCGGCCCGTGCTTCAGCTCGCCCGCCGCGAAGCCCTCGGCGTGCATGTACGCCAGCTCCTTGAGCTTCAGGGCGCCTTCGAGCGCGACCGGGTGTCCGACGTGCCGGCCCAGGAACAGCACCGTGTTCTTGTGGGCGAGCGAGCGCGCCAGCTCCCGGACCGGCTGCATGGTCTCCAGGACCCGGTCGACGGCGCCGGAGATCCGGGAGAGGTCGCGGACGACGCCGCGGATCTCGTCGGCGTACTTCGTGCCGCGGACCTGGCCGAGGTAGAGGGCGACCAGGTAGCAGGCCACCAGCTGGGTCAGGAAGGCCTTCGTCGAGGCGACGGCGACCTCGGGTCCGGCGTGCGTGTAGAGCACCGCGTCGGACTCGCGCGGGATGGTCGAGCCGTTGGTGTTGCAGATGGCCAGCACCTTGGAGCCCTGCTCGCGGGCGTGGCGCAGCGCCATGAGGGTGTCCATGGTCTCGCCGGACTGGGAGATGGCGATGACCAGGGTCTGCCGGTCCAGGATCGGGTCGCGGTAGCGGAACTCGCTGGCCAGCTCCACCTCGCAGGGGATGCGCGTCCAGTGCTCGATGGCGTACTTGGCGATCAGCCCGGCGTGGAAGGCCGTGCCGCAGGCGACGACGACGACCTTGTCGACCTCGCGCAGCACCCCCGCGGGGATCCGCAGCTCGTCCAGGGTGAGGGAGCCGGAGGCGTCGATGCGGCCGAGGAGCGTGTCGGCGACCGCCTTGGGCTGTTCGGCGATCTCCTTGAGCATGAAGGAGGCGTGGCCGTCCTTCTCGGCGGCCGAGGCGTCCCAGTCGACGTGGTACGCGCGCACCTCCGCGGGGCTGCCGTCGAAGCCGGTGACGCTCACGCCGTCCCGGCGCAGCTCCACCACCTGGTCCTGGCCCAGTTCGAGGGCGTCCCGGGTGTGGGCGATGAACGCGGCGACGTCGGAGGCGAGGAAGGACTCGCCCTCCCCCACGCCCACCACGAGCGGTGAGTTGCGCCGCGCGCCCACGACCACGTCCGGCTCGTCGGCGTGCACCGCGACCAGCGTGAACGCCCCCTCCAGCCGGCGGCACACCAGCCGCATCGACTCGGCCAGGTCGGCGCAGGCGGAGTACTGCTCGGCGAGCAGGTGGGCGACGACCTCGGTGTCGGTCTCGGAGGCCAGCTCGTGGCCCCGCTCCTGCAGCTCGGCCCGCAGCTCGGCGAAGTTCTCGATGATGCCGTTGTGGACCACGGCCACCCGGCCGGCGTTGTCGAGGTGCGGGTGGGCGTTGGCGTCGGTGGGTCCGCCGTGCGTGGCCCAGCGGGTGTGGCCGATGCCGGTCGCGGCCGACGGCAGCGGGTGCTCGGCCAGCTCCTTGTCCAGGTTGACGAGCTTGCCGGCGCGCTTGGCGGTGGCGAGCCCGCCGTCGGCGAGCACGGCGACGCCCGCCGAGTCGTATCCCCGGTACTCCAGCCGCTTGAGCCCGGCCACCACGACGTCGAGCGCCGACTGCGATCCCACGTATCCCACGATTCCGCACATGACGGGCAGCCTACGGTCAGTTTCGATCACGAACCTGCTGTCACGTGCCCGAAATCGGAAATTCCCACCGGGGTACGAACACCCCGATGGGAATTTTCCGTCGGTCCGGCCACCGGCCGCGCCCGGTGGTCAGCTCAGCTTGGCGAGCTTGGCGAGCTGGATGTCGCTGATCTCCGTGGGGAAGGTGAAGTCCTTGCCCGTGGCGGCGGAGCCCAGGTTGAACACGGTGAACGACGCCACCGTGGAGCCCTTGCGGGTGACGGCGACCTTGACCGGGAACTTGTCGCCCCCCTCGCCGACCACCGTCATGGTCACCGCGACGGCCTCGTCGGCACCGGCGGGCGCCTTGTCGGTGACGACCTTGTCGATCTTCGTCGTGACACCGGCCGCGGTGTAGGAGAAGCCGCCCGCGCACGCGCTCACGGCGGCGTTCACGTCCTTGAGGACCGACTCGGCGCCGCCGTCCCCGTAGGAGGCCAGGGTCACCAGGACCTTGTCCAGGTCGAACGCCTTGTCGAGCGCCTCCTCGGACACGTCGTCCCCGGACGGCTTCTTCGACCCCTCCGTCCAGGACCGCTTCACCGTGGCCGCCGGCTCGCCCGCCGCGACGCCGGTCTGCGCGAAGACGAGCGGCTGGCACTCGGCCTTCTCCGCCTTCACCTGGTCCTGCGGGATGTTGTCCGCCGCGGCGGCCTCGGTGACCTTGCCGTTCTTCACGTCCGCCTGGGCCAGGACGGCCTTCTCCAGCTCGGCGGCGGTCAGCGCCTTGGCGGCGGCCGGGGCGTTCTTGTCACCGTCGGCCTTGCCGTCGCCGGTCGTGGCGCCGTCGTCGGAGGACCCGCCGCAGGCGGTGACGAGGAGGGCCAGGGCGGCGGCGGAGGCCGCCAGGGCGGTACGGCGCACAGCGGTCGTTCTCACGTGGGGCGACTCTTTCTGCCAGGACTGCGGAGGAGCTCCGCATGCTTCGCGCGCACTGTACTCACAGGCGGCTCACAGCCGATCGCTCCGTGACCACCCGGTATGGGACCGTGACGCCTACGTGATCTTGGTCGGCGGGACGGTGCCGGCGTGACACAGCCCACCCGCCACCGTGTTCAAACTCCGTTAACAATGGACTGTGATCTCTCCGGTCCCCGCGATGCCCCGGAGCGCCCACCGGTCCCGGCCGGAGGCGACTCCCTACGTCGACCTCACCCGCCCCGAGTGGAGCGCGCTGCGCGACAAGACGCCGCTGCCGCTGACCGCCGAGGAGGTGGAGAAGCTGCGCGGCCTCGGCGACGTCATCGACCTCGACGAGGTGCGGGACATCTACCTGCCGCTGTCCCGGCTCCTCAACCTCTACGTCGGCGCCACCGACGGACTGCGCGGCGCGCTGAACACCTTCCTCGGCGAGCAGGGCTCCCAGTCCGGCACACCCTTCGTCATAGGGGTCGCCGGCTCGGTCGCGGTCGGCAAGTCCACCGTCGCCCGCCTCCTCCAGGCGCTGCTGTCCCGCTGGCCCGAGCATCCGCGCGTCGAGCTGGTCACGACCGACGGCTTCCTGCTGCCCACGAAGGAGCTGGAGGCCCGCGGCCTGATGTCGCGGAAAGGTTTCCCCGAGTCGTACGACCGCCGGGCGCTCACCCGGTTCGTCGCCGACGTCAAGGCGGGCAAGGCCGAGGTGACCGCCCCCGTCTACTCGCACCTCATCTACGACATCGTCCCGGACGAGAAGCTCGTCGTGCGCCGCCCCGACATCCTGATCGTCGAGGGCCTGAACGTGCTCCAGCCCGCGCTGCCCGGCAAGGACGGCCGCACCCGGGTCGGCCTCGCCGACTACTTCGACTTCAGCGTGTACGTCGACGCCCGCACCGAGGACATCGAGCACTGGTACCTCAGCCGCTTCCGCAAGCTGCGCGCGACCGCCTTCCAGAACCCGTCCTCCTACTTCCGCAAGTACACCCAGGTCTCGGAGGAGGAGGCCCTCGACTACGCCCGCACCACCTGGCGCACCATCAACAAGCCGAACCTGGTGGAGAACGTGGCCCCCACCCGGGGCCGGGCCACCCTGATCCTGCGCAAGGGGCCGGACCACAAGGTGCAGCGCCTGAGCCTGCGGAAGCTGTGACGGCGGCCGCCCGCCGCCTGTAGAAATACCGGATGCTGCATCTGCGTCTGATCACCCCGGCCGACCGGACCGACGAGGTGGTCCGTCTGATCGGCCGGACGGTCGGCACCACCCACCTCGTCGTCCTGCCCGGCGCCGCCCGCGATCCGGAGGGCGACGTCGTCATGTGCGACGTGGCCCGCGAGGCGGGCGACGAGATCATCAGCCGGCTCCGGGGGCTGGGCATCGACGACCACGGCGCCATCACCGCCGAGAACATCGACCTGTCGCTGTCCAGACGCGCCGACAAGGCGGAACGGGACGCGCCCGGCGAGCCCGCGGACGCCGTGCTGTGGGAGCAGCTGGAGGAGGCGACCCACGAGGAGTCGACCCTCTCCGTCACCTACGTCGCCTTCATCACGCTCGCCACGATGATCGCGGCCTGCGGTGTGGTGCTCGACAACGCGATCCTGATCGTGGGCGCGATGGCGGTCGGCCCGGAGTTCGGCCCGCTGGCCGGCGTCTGCACCGCGATCGTCCAGCGCGCCCCGCGCCTGGCGCTGCGCTCGCTGACCGCCCTGCTGGTGGGCTTCGCGGTGGCGATGGCGGTGACGGTGGGCTTCAGCTGGCTCATGTCCGCGTTCGGCCTGTTCAGCGAGGGCAAGCTGGAGGGCGACCGTCCCAACACCGGCTTCGTCTACGCCCCCGACGCCTTCTCGTTCGTGGTGGCGGTCCTCGCCGGCGTCGCGGGCACGCTGTCCCTGACCAGCGCCAAGTCCGGCGCCCTGGTGGGCGTGGCCATCTCGGTGACCACGGTCCCGGCCGCCGCGAACGCGGCCGTCGCCCTGAGCTTCGGCGACACCAGGCAGACGGTCGGCTCCAGCGAACAGCTCCTGCTCAACCTGGCGGGCATCGTGGTGGCCGGCACCCTGACGCTGCTGTCCCAGAAGGCCCTGTGGGCGACCCAGCGCCCCCGGCTGACCAGGACCGACGACGCCGGTTAGGGCCGGCGCGCCGCGAGGGGGCGCGGGGTCGTGCCGGTACGCGGCTCCGCCGCGCGGGCGCGACCGGCCACGACGCACCGCCGGCCCGCGGCGCGCGGAACCCCCCGGCCCCGAACCGGGCGCCGCGCACCTACCCCAGCGCCGACTTCACCGCGTCGGCCAGCCGCCCCGCGACGGACCGGGCCTGCTCGATGTCCGCCGCCTCGACCATCACCCGCACCAGCGGCTCGGTCCCCGAGGGACGCAGCAGCACCCGCCCGGTGCTGCCCAGCTCCCGCTCGGCCTCGCCGACGGCGGTCGCCAGCTCCGCCGACGTCTTGACCCGCGCCTTGTCCACGTCCGGCACGTTGATCAGCACCTGCGGCAGCCGCTCCATCACGGACGCGAGGTCCCGCAGCGTACGGCCGGTCTGCGCGACCCGCGCCGCCAGCATCAGGCCGGTCAGCGTGCCGTCGCCGGTGGTGGCGTGGTCGAGGATGATGACGTGGCCGGACTGCTCGCCACCGAGGGCGTAGCCGTGCTCCTTCATCTCCTCCAGCACGTACCGGTCGCCGACCCCGGTCTGCACGAACTGGATGCCCTCGCGCTCCATGGCCAGCTTGAAGCCCAGGTTGGACATGACGGTCGCGACGACGGTGTCGGAGCGCAGCGCGCCCCGCTCCCGCATCGCCAGCGCGAGCACGGCGAGGATCTGGTCGCCGTCCACCTCCGCGCCGGTGTGGTCCACGGCCAGGCAGCGGTCGGCGTCGCCGTCGTGGGCGATGCCGAGGTCGGCGCCGTGCTCCACGACGGCCGCCTTGAGCAGGTCGAGGTGGGTGGAGCCGCAGCCGTCGTTGATGTTGAGGCCGTCCGGCACCGCGCCGATGGTGACGAGCTCCGCGCCGGCCCGCGCGAACGCCTCCGGCGAGACCCGGGAGGCGGCGCCGTGCGCCTCGTCGAGGACGATCTTCAGCCCGTCGAGGCGGTTCGGGAGGACGCCGACGAGGTGGGCGACGTACTGGTCGAGTCCCTCGTCGTAGTCGCGGACGCGACCGACGCCGGCACCGGTCGGGCGGTCCCAGGGGGCACCGGTGCGGTGCTCGGCGTAGACGGCCTCGATGCGGTCCTCGAGCTCGTCGGCGAGCTTGTGGCCGCCGCGGGCGAAGAACTTGATGCCGTTGTCGGGCATGGCGTTGTGGCTCGCGGAGAGCATCACGCCGAGGTCGGCGCCGAGCGCGCCGGTGAGGTGGGCCACCGCGGGCGTCGGCAGGACGCCGACCCGCAGCACGTCCACGCCGGCGCTGGCCAGGCCCGCGACCACGGCGGCCTCCAGGAACTCCCCGGAGGCGCGCGGGTCCCGTCCGACCACCGCGGTCGGGCGGTGTCCGGCGAAGGTGCCCACCTCGGCCAGTACGTGCGCCGCGGCGACGGAGAGACCGAGCGCCAGCTCGGCCGTCAGATCCGCGTTGGCGACACCGCGCACGCCGTCCGTGCCGAAGAGTCGTCCCACTTGTCCTCCTGAGGAAACGTCAATTCCGGGAGCGGCTGCTGTGCGGCCCACGCAGTCGACTCCCGTGGTGCCGGTCGCGCGTCGCGCCGCGCTGCCCGGTCATCCGATCACACAAGCCTTTGAACGTCTGAACGTCTCAGCGTCTGAAGTTCTGAACGTCTCAGCGTTTCAGCGTCTCAGCCTCTGAACGTCTTGTGCCGTTATACGCCCAACGGCCGGGATAAACGAATGCCCCGGCAGCACAGTGGCGTGCCGCCGGGGCGTTCGGAGTACAGGCAGCGAGGCTTAGCGCTTGCTGTACTGCGGAGCCTTGCGGGCCTTCTTCAGACCGGCCTTCTTGCGCTCGACCGCACGGTCGTCGCGCTTGAGGAAGCCGGCCTTCTTCAGCGGGCCGCGGTTGTTGTCCACGTCGGCCTCGTTCAGCGCACGGGCGACACCGAGACGGAGCGCACCGGCCTGACCGGAGACACCGCCACCCGCGATGCGGGCGATGACGTCGTAACGGCCCTCGAGCTCGAGCACCTTGAAGGGCTCGTTGACTTCCTGCTGGTGCACCTTGTTCGGGAAGTAGTCCTCGAGGGTGCGACCGTTGATCTTCCACTTGCCGGTGCCCGGGACGATCCGGACACGGGCGATGGCGTTCTTGCGACGGCCCAGGCCGGCGGCCGGCTGGGGCTCGCCGAAGCGGGACGCCATGGACTCCGAGGTGTACTCGCCCTCGACGGGGACCTCGGACTCGGTGGTGTAGCTGTCGATGTCGATCTCTTCGAGCGGCTGCTCGGCAGTGGTCTCGGCCACGATGCTCCTCAGATTCTCTTCAGTCTTAGGGGGTGGCCGGACTTACTGCGCGACCTGGGTGATCTCGAACGGCTGCGGCTGCTGCGCGCCGTGCGGGTGCTGGTCACCCTTGTAGACCTTCAGCTTCGAGAGCATCTGACGGCCCAGGGAGTTCTTGGGGAGCATGCCCTTGACGGCCTTCTCGATGGCCTTCTCCGGGTTCTTGTCCAGCAGCTCGTCGTAGCGCACGGAACGCAGACCGCCCGGGTAGCCGGAGTGGCGGTACGCCATCTTCTGGGTCCGCTTGTTGCCGGAGAGGTGCACCTTGTCGGCGTTGATGATGATGACGAAGTCACCGGTGTCGACGTGGGGCGCATAGATGGGCTTGTGCTTGCCACGGAGGATGGAGGCCGCGGTGGAGGCCAGACGACCCAGGACGATGTCCTGAGCGTCGATGACGTGCCACTGGCGCGTCACATCGCCGGGCTTGGGGCTGTACGTACGCACGGTTCGTAGCCTTCGCTTCTTCAGTGAATGGTCCTGACAAGGTCACCGAAGACGATCACGACAGCCCTGACCGCACTGCGGTGACGCAAACCGCGTGCTGGTCGCTGGTCATCGGTCCCGGTCGACCGGTGTAAGGGCCCCTCACGTGAGAATGAGCAAGCCAATACACATACGACTGTGCAGGGTACCCGGGATGTCCCGGTGGGGTCAAAACGGAGCCGCCGACACCCGCGCGGGCCCCGTCGCGCGCCCTCCCCCGCCGTGCTCACCGGCGGGCACCGCACCGCCCCGGGCCCGTCGCGCCACCGCCCACGCCAGCACGCACAGCGTGAACGCGTCCTTGAAGGCCCGCTGCCGCACCGACTCCAGCCAGGGCCAGGTCAGCCCCGGCGCCTGGGGCACCAGGGCGAGCCAGAACCAGGGCCCCCGGGCCACCGCCCCGGCGTACGGCAGTCCGGCGAGCAGCAGCGGCACCGCGACCAGGAGGTAGTGGTCGTACGACGGCCTGGAGACCAGGAACACCGACAGCATCAGCCCCGCGCCGGTCTCCGCGTACCGCAGCGGCCCCGGGTCCGCGCGGCGCCAGCGCAGGTACGCGCCCAGCACCCCGGCCCCCGCCGCCGCCACCGCGACCCCCTGCGCGAGCGGCCCCGCCACCCCGAGCCGGGGCAGGACGGCCGCCGGAGAGGCCTCGTAGAGCCGTACGAACCCGTCGTCGCCGTGCAGGAGGAACGGCAGGGTGCGGGTGAGGAAGCCGGCCGGGTCGGGCATGGCCAGCGCCGCCGCGCCGGAGGCCAGCGCGGGCACCAGGACGGCCGCCGCCAGAGGACGCCACCGTCCGGCGAACACGAACAGCAGGACCACGGGCGCCAGCAGCGGCTTGAGCGCCACGGCCGCGCCGATGACGGCCCCCGCCGCCGTCCACCGCCCCCGGCTCGCCAGCAGCAGGCACAGCGGCAGGCCCACCGCCGCGGTCACCGTCCAGTTGCCGAGCCGCACCAGGTGCCCGAACGGCGCGAAGCCCGCCGCGAGCCCGACGAGCCCGAGGACGCCGAGGCGGCTGCCGTACGGCACCCGGTGCAGGCGCAGCGCGCAGCCCCAGGCCAGCGCCAGCAGCCCCGTCACCGCCAACGGCGCCAGCACCCGCAGCACGGCCCCGGGCAGCAGCGCCTGCGGGACGGCGGCCAGGACCGCGCTCGGGAGGTACAGGAAGTGCGGATCGTCGTACGGGGAGCCCCCGGCCAGCCAGGTGCGGGCGGCCCGCACGACGATCGCGTTGTCCATCCCCCCGTCCGGGGCCGCCCGGGCCGCGCCCAGCGCCGACGCCCCCAGCACCGCCACGAGCGCCGCCCACGCGTGCCCGCCCGCGGGCCGCACCAACCACCCGGAGATGTCGCCTTTGCCCGTCCGCATGAGGGGAACGCTAGGCGCTGCGGCCCCTCCACAGCCGCACCAGCACGCCCCTGAGCCCGTCTAAGATGCCGCCCATGAGCTTTGGGCAGGGGGGACCTCAGTCGCAGTGGGATCCCTGGAAACCGCAATCGCAGCAGCAGCCCTGGAACAGCGGCGGCGACTCCCCGGACTGGGCCGCGCTCGCGGAGGCCTCGGAGGCCCGTAACAAGCGCCGCCGGCTGCTGTTCATCGGCGGCGGGGCGCTGGCCACCGTGGCGATCGCCAGTGCCGTCGCCGTGGCCGTGGTCTCGGCGAACGGCTCCGGCCAGGCGTCGGACACGCCCACCTCCCAGCTGCCGTCGACCGCGGACATCCCCAGCCAGTCGGCCGCGCCCCCCTCGTTCGCGCCGACCAGTGCCCCGCCGCCGCTGGACCCGAAGGACTTCGTGTCCAGCGGCAAGAAGGACAGGGCCCCGCTGAGCGCGGACATCCTCTTCCCGGGCACGCAGCTGACCATGGGCGACATCGTGTACAAGAAGGGCCCGACGGCGGACACCCGCACCTGCGCCTCCGCCGCCCAGGGCACCCTGCCGAAGGCCCTCACCGCCAACGGCTGCACCCGGCTGCTCCGCGTCACCTACACCAAGGGCGAGATCGCGGTGACGGTCGGCGTGGCCGTCTTCGACACCGAGGCGCAGGCGCTGAAGGCCAAGGCCCAGACCGACAAGAAGAGCATCGTGCGCTCCCTGTCCGGCGGCGGCGTGAAGTCGTTCTGCACCGGCGCGGTCTGCCGCTCCACCACCAACTCCTACGGCCGCTACGCCTACTTCACGATCGCCGGCTTCACGGACGGCAAGAACGTGACGCAGAAGGCCACGGACGTGTTCCGCACCGGCGACGACCTGGCCGAGTTCGCCTTCCGGCAGATCCGCCGGCGCGGCGAGGCCCAGGCGTCGGCGGCGGCGGCCGGGTAGCGGCTCAGCAGCAGCCGGCCCCCGGCAGGGTGCGTCGGTTGCGCGCCTCCTTGTTCCGCGCCGCCAGCAGCTCGTCCGCCGGATAGCCGACCTCCTCCAGGGTCAGCCCGTGCGGCCGGACGACGTGCACGGCGGAGTCCCGGACGCCGGCGGCGAGCACCTTGGCGGGCCAGTCGGGCGGGCGGTGCCCGTCGCCGACGAACAGGAGCGCCCCGATCAGGGAGCGGACCATGTTGTGGCAGAAGGCGTCGGCCCGGACGGTGGCGGTGATGATCCCGTCGTCGCCGCGCACCAGGCTCAGCTCCTGAAGGGTCCGGATGGTCGTGGCCCCCTCCCGCTTCTTGCAGTAGGCGGCGAAGTCGTGCTCCCCGAGCAGTCCCCGGGCCGCCTCGTTCATGGCGTCCACGTCGAGGGGCCAGTCGTGCCACAGGACGTGTCCGCGCAGCAGCGGATCGACGCCGCCGGGGTTGTCGGTGACCCGGTAGGCGTAGCGCCGCCAGATCGCGGAGAACCGGGCGTCGAAGCCGCCGGGCGCCTCCCTGAGGGCCCACACCCGCACGTCCCGGGACAGCCGCCCGGCGAGCCGCTTGAGCAGCTTGCCGTGGTGCTCGGCCCACACCTCGCGCGGCAGGTCGACGTGGGCGACCTGGCCCCGGGCGTGCACCCCGGCGTCGGTCCGCCCCGCCACGGTCAGTTCGTACGTCTCACGGGACCGCGTGACCGTGCGCAGCGCGTCCTCGATCTCCCCCTGCACGGTCCGCCGCCCGCCGGCCTGCTTGGCCCAGCCGGAGAACTCGGTGCCGTCGTAGGAAAGATCAAGGCGCACCCGTACGTGTCCGGGCTCTACTTCCTCACTCACCCCTGAATCTTCTCAGGAACGGCGAACGGGCCCGCCCCCGGAAGGGGACGGGCCCGTCACGAGCCGGAAGCCTCAGGCCTCCTTGGACTCCTCGGCCGGGGCCTCGGCGGCCTCGGTCTTGGTCTCCTCGGCAGCCGGAGCGGCCTCGGCGTCCTTGGCGGCACGCTTGGTGGCGGCCTCGGCCTCACCGGTGGCCTGCTGCGCCACGGTCAGCGCCTCGACCAGCTCGATGACGGCCATGGGCGCGTTGTCGCCACGGCGGTTGCCGATCTTGGTGATCCGGGTGTAGCCACCGGGACGGTTCTCGTACCGGGGGCCGATCTCGGTGAAGAGCGTGTGGACGACGCTCTTGTCCGTGATGACCTGGAGCACCTGACGGCGGTTGTGAAGGTCGCCCTTCTTCGCCTTGGTGACCAGACGCTCGGCGTACGGACGCAGCTTGCGCGCCTTCGCCTCGGTCGTGGTGATGCGGCCGTGCTCGAACAGCGACTTCGCGAGGTTCGCGAGGAGCAGCTTCTCGTGCGCGGCGCTGCCGCCCAGACGGGCACCCTTGGTGGGCTTCGGCATGGTGTTTCTCCTAGGTGTCTGCCCCGGCCGTATCAGGTACCGAGGTCAGTATCTGAGCAGACGGTTGTCTGTCAGAGATCCGGAGACTGCCCCGAAGGGGCGTCTCCGGAAGGGGCGCGGGGAACTGCGCGGCCAGCCACAGCTCACCCGCACCCGCAGTACGGCCCTCCTCGCGGAGCGCTCAGTACTGCTCGGTCTCGACGAAGCCCGCGTCCGCGTCGTCATCGGCACCGAACGCGTCCGCGGCGGCGGTCGGGTCGAATCCGGGCGGGCTGTCCTTGAGCGCGAGGCCCATGCCGGCCAGCTTCGCCTTGACCTCGTCGATGGACTTCGCACCGAAGTTGCGGATGTCCAGCAGGTCGGCCTCCGAGCGGGCGACGAGCTCACCCACGGAGTGGATGCCCTCGCGCTTGAGGCAGTTGTACGACCGAACGGTGAGCTCGAGCTCCTCGATCGGCAGCGCCAGGTCGGCGGCGAGCGCGGCGTCCGTCGGGGACGGACCCATGTCGATGCCCTCGGCGTCGATGTTCAGCTCGCGGGCGAGACCGAACAGCTCGACGAGGGTCTTGCCCGCGGACGCCATGGCGTCGCGCGGCCGCATGGCCTGCTTCGTCTCGACGTCGACGATCAGCTTGTCGAAGTCGGTGCGCTGCTCGACACGCGTGGCCTCGACCTTGTACGTGACCTTGAGGACCGGCGAGTAGATCGAGTCGACCGGGATGCGGCCGATCTCCTGGCCCACCTGCTTGTTCTGCACGGCGGAGACGTAGCCGCGACCGCGCTCGACGGTCAGCTCCATCTCCAGCTTGCCCTTGCCGTTGAGCGTGGCGAGGACGAGGTCGGGGTTGTGCACCTCGACACCGGCCGGGGGCGCGATGTCGGCGGCGGTGACCAGACCCGGGCCCTGCTTGCGCAGGTACATCACGACCGGCTCGTCGTGCTCCGAGGAGACGACCAGCTGCTTGATGTTGAGGATCAGGTCGGTGACGTCCTCCTTGACGCCCGGCACGGTGGTGAACTCGTGCAGGACGCCGTCGATGCGGATGCTGGTCACAGCAGCGCCGGGGATCGACGAGAGGAGGGTGCGGCGGAGGGAGTTGCCGAGGGTGTAGCCGAAGCCCGGCTCCAGCGGCTCGATGACGAACCGGGAGCGGAACTCGTCGACGACCTCTTCGGTCAACGAGGGACGCTGAGCGATCAGCATGGAGTGAATCCTTCAGTCAGGGGCGCCCGCTATTTGACGCCCGACTCTGTACTGCAAGGGTACGGGCGGCACGACCGGAAAGAGCCGTACCGCCCGGAAATCCCTGACGAAGCGAGGTCACACGCGACGACGCTTCGGCGGACGGCACCCGTACCGCGACATGTGGGGGACGACCCCCACACCCCCAGCCGGATGCCGCGTTGCCGTGAGCCGGCGCGTCAGACGCGACGACGCTTCGGCGGACGGCAGCCGTTGTGCGGGGTGGGCGTGACGTCCTGGATGGAGCCGACCTCGAGGCCGGTCGCCTGCAGGGAGCGGATCGCGGTCTCACGACCGGAACCCGGGCCCTTGACGAACACGTCGACCTTGCGCATGCCGTGCTCCTGAGCGCGGCGGGCAGCCGACTCGGCGGCCATCTGCGCGGCGAACGGCGTGGACTTCCGGGAGCCCTTGAAGCCGACGTGGCCGGCGGAGGCCCAGGAGATCACGTTGCCGGACGGGTCCGTGATCGACACGATGGTGTTGTTGAACGTGCTCTTGATGTGCGCGTGGCCGTGAGCGACGTTCTTCTTTTCCTTGCGGCGCACCTTCTTGGCAGCGCCCTGACGTCCCTTGGGGGGCATGTCGTTCTCCTACGGGAGGTGGTCGGTCCTACAGCGAAGACCGCTGGACGGCGAGTCCGCTGCGGACTACTTCTTGCCCGGCTTCTTCTTACCGGCGATGGCGCGACGCGGGCCCTTGCGGGTGCGGGCGTTGGTGCTGGTGCGCTGACCGCGGACGGGCAGGCCGCGGCGGTGACGCAGACCCTGGTACGTGCCGATCTCGACCTTGCGGCGGATGTCGGCCTGGATCTCGCGACGGAGGTCACCCTCGGTCTTGATGTTGTTGTCGACGTACTCGCGGATCGCGACGAGCTGCTCCTCGGAGAGGTCGCGAACGCGGGTGTTCGGGTCGACGCCGGTGGCGGCCAGCGTCTGCTGCGAAAGGGTCCGGCCGATGCCGAACACGTAGGTGAGGGCGATCTCCACGCGCTTTTCGCGCGGGATGTCAACACCGGAAACGCGTGCCATTCAATGGCTCCAGTTGGTTGTCGGAGGTCTTCCACAGAACCGGCTCCCGGCCGCCGTATCAGGTACGAACCGGGTCCCCGGCCTCCGAACCGGGGGTGTCGGGCACCTGGGTGCCCGGGTCCTGCGTATGAACATGTTCAGCTCGCGTCGCGCGAAGTCATGCGAATCGCGGAGGGAACGGTCGTGCGTCAGCCCTGGCGCTGCTTGTGGCGCGGGTTGTCGCAGATGACCATGACCCGACCGTGACGGCGGATCACCCTGCACTTGTCGCAGATCTTCTTGACGCTCGGCTTGACCTTCATGGGGTGAGGTTCTCCGGGTCAGTTGCCGGCGGTCCCACGGCACAGTGCCGCGGGACGTGGGGCAAGATCTACTTGTACCGGTAGACGATCCGGCCACGCGTCAGGTCGTACGGAGACAGCTCCACCACGACCCGGTCGTCAGGGAGGATGCGGATGTAGTGCATGCGCATCTTGCCGCTGATGTGTGCCAGGACCTGGTGGCCGTTCTGGAGCTCGACCCTGAACATGGCGTTCGGAAGAGACTCGACGACAGTGCCCTCGATCTCGATGGCACCTTGCTTCTTGGCCACGCTTCGCCCTTCGAATCGACTACCTTGATCGACTCCGCTGCGCCCTGCGAGCAGATGCAGGCATACGGGTGCACTGGAGCCGACGAGTCAGTCTACGTCAGCACCCCCGGAAAGGCGAAACGAGGAAGTCTGCCCCACGGGTGAGATCGTTACGCCAGCGGGTCCGGGGCCGCCGTGATCCCCAGTTCCGCCAGCTTCGCCTTGCCTCCGACCGCTCCCTCACGCCCCTCTCGCGGGCTCGGCGCCAGGGGCGCCTCACAGGCTTCGAGCGGCTGCGCCGGCCTCCGACCGGCGGTCGCGCCGCGGACCGGAGTCACCCCAGCGGGTCCGGGGCCGCCGTGATCCCCAGTTCCGCCAGCTTCGCCTTGCCTCCGTCGGGGGCCGTCAGGACCAGGGGGCCCTGCTCCGTCAGCGCCACGGAGTGCTCCCAGTGCGACGACCACGTGCCGTCGGTCGTGATGACCGTCCAGTCGTCCCGGAGGACCTCGGTCCTCGGGGTGCCGAGGGACACCATCGGCTCGATGGCCAGGCAGAAGCCGGGCACCAGCTTCGGGCCCTTGCCGCGGCGCCGGTCGACGTAGTTCAGCAGGTGCGGGTCCATGTGCATCTCGGTGCCGATGCCGTGGCCGCCGTAGTCCTCGATGATCCCGTACTTGCCGCCGCCCGGCTTGGGCTGGCGACGGATGTACGTCTCGACGGCCCGCGAGATGTCGACGAGGCGGTTGCCCTGCTTCATCGCCGCGATGCCGGCCCACATCGACTCCTCGGTCACCCGGGAGAGCTCGATCAGCTCCGGGGCGTGACCGGAGCCGACGAAGGCCGTGTAGGCGGCGTCGCCGTGCCAGCCGTCGACGATCGCGCCGCAGTCGACGGAGATGATGTCCCCGTCCTTGAGGACCACGTCGTCGGACGGGATGCCGTGGACGACGACCTCGTTCACGGACGTGCAGATCGTCGCCGGGAACCCGCCGTAGCCGAGGAAGTTCGGCTTGGCGTCGTGCTCCGCGAGCACCTTGCGGGCGACCTGGTCCAGGTCCTTGGTCGTGGCGCCGGGCACGGCGGCCTCCCGCGTGGCCGCGTGGATGGCGGCGACGACCAGCCCCGCCTCACGCATCTTGGCGATCTGCTCGGGGCTCTTGATCTGCACCATGGGGACTGCGGCCTTTCTGGACCGGAAGAACAACGGACGTCATCAACGATACGGGGCCGGACCCCCGCGTCGGCCGTGGGCGGCCGCGGCCGTCCACGCCACAGCCGCGGCCCCCGGGAAGGAGCCGCGGCTGTGACCACGCAACGCCGGACCTACTTGTCGCGCTTGAGCGCCTCCAGCGCCCGCACGGTGACCTCGTTCACCGGCCCCATCGCGGAGATGGTGACGACCAGCCCCTGCGACTTGTAGTAGTCGATGATCGGCTCGGTCTGCGTGTGGTAGACCTCGAGCCGCGTGCGGACCGTCTCCTCGGAGTCGTCGTCGCGCTGGTACAGCTCGCCGCCGCAGACGTCGCAGACGCCCTCCTGCTTCGGCGGCGTGTACGTCACGTGGAAGACGTGCGCCGAGTCGTTGCGGCAGACGCGCCGTCCGGCGATCCGCTTGACGACCTCGTCCTCGGGGGCCTCCAGGTCGAGCACCGCGTCGAGCTTCATGTTCTCGCTGTCGAGGAGCTCGTCCAGCGCCTCGGCCTGCGAGACGTTGCGCGGGAAGCCGTCCAGCAGGAAGCCGCCCTCGGCGTCGGGCTGCTCCATCCGGTCCTTCGCCATGGCGATGGTGACCTCGTCCGGTACGAGGTTGCCGGCGTCCATGTAGGACTTGGCGAGCTTGCCCAGCTCGGTCTGCCGGCTGATGTTCGCGCGGAACAGGTCTCCCGTGGAGATGTGCGGAATGTGCAGCGTCTCGGCAAGGCGGGTGGCCTGCGTTCCCTTTCCGGCACCCGGCGGCCCGACGAGGACGATTCGCATCAGCGGAGGAACCCTTCGTAATTGCGCTGCTGGAGCTGGCTCTCGATCTGCTTCACCGTCTCGAGGCCCACACCCACGATGATCAGGATGCTGGTGCCGCCGAACGGGAAGTTCTGGTTTGCCCCGAAACCAGCCAACGCCATTGTCGGGACGAGAGCGATCAGACCCAGGTACAGCGAACCCGGCCAGGTGATCCGGTTGAGTACGTAGCTCAGGTACTCAGCGGTCGGTCGGCCAGCCCGGATGCCCGGGATGAAGCCACCATACTTCTTCATGTTGTCGGCGACTTCCTCGGGGTTGAACGAGATGGCCACGTAGAAGAAGGCGAAGAAGACGATCAGGAAGAAGTACAGGATGATGTGCGGCGTGGCCGCGGTGTCCGCGAGGTTCTTCGTGATCCAGGTGGCCCAGCCGGCCTTCGAGTTGGAGAACTGGACGATCAGCGCCGGGATGTAGAGCAGCGACGAGGCGAAGATGACGGGGATGACGCCCGCCTGGTTCACCTTGAGCGGGATGTACGTCGAGGTACCGCCGTAGGAACGGCGGCCGATCATGCGCTTCGCGTACTGCACCGGGATGCGGCGCTGGGCCTGCTCGACGAAGACGACCAGACCGACCATGGCCAGGCCGACCAGGATGACGGTGCCGAACTCGATCCAGCCGTCGGCCAGCTTGCCCGACGTCTTGATGGCCCACAGCGCGGACGGGAAGGTCGCGGCGATCGAGATGAACATCAGGATCGACATGCCGTTGCCGATGCCGCGGTCGGTGACGAGCTCGCCGAGCCACATGACGACGGCCGTACCGGCGGTCATGCAGATCACCATGACGACGGTGGTGAAGATCGACCGGTCCGGCACGATCTGGCCGGCGACGGTGCAGCCGGAGAAGAGGGCGCCGCTGCGGGCGGTGGCCACCAGGCCGGTGCCCTGCAGGATCGCGAGCGCGATGGTCAGGTAGCGGGTGTACTGCGTGATCTTCGCCGTGCCCGCCTGGCCCTCCTTCTTCAGGGCCTCCAGGCGCGGGATCACCACGGTCAGCAGCTGCAGAATGATGCTCGCCGTGATGTACGGCATGATGCCGAGCGCGAAGACCGTGATCTGCAGCAGGGCGCCACCGCTGAACATGTTGACCAGACCGAAGAGGCCCTGGTTGCCGGACGCCTGGTCCACACACTCCTGGACGCTCTTGTAGTCGACGCCGGGAATCGGGATGTGGGTACCGAGTCGGTACACCACGATGATGCCGAGCGTGAAGAGCAGCTTCTTGCGCAGGTCGGGCGTCTTGAACGCCCGGGCGAACGCGGTGAGCACGGTGCCTCCTGCGACCCCCGCGCTTCTGCGTCAAGGGTGACGGTCTTGAGGTTCGACTGACGACTTAGGGGATAACGGTGAACTGCCGCTCAGAGTGCCTCATGTGTGGCACCCGTGAAAGAGGGCAGCGCAGGCCACCTTACCGGCGGGACCACTTCCCTTGGAACGACCAACCGGGGATACCCCTTTTGTGGAGTATCCCCGGTCGGGTTCGCTCAGGTCATCGAGACGTCTGAAGGGCTCAGACGAGCTCGGTGACGGTACCGCCGGCGGCGGTGATCTTCTCCTTGGCGGAGCCGGAGACGGCGTCGACCGTCACCTGCAGCGCCACGGAGATCTCGCCCTGGCCGAGGACCTTGACGAGGCTGTTCTTGCGAACGGCACCCTTGGCCACGAGGCCCTCGACGGTGACCTCGCCACCCTCGGGGTACAGCGCGGCCAGCTTGTCGAGGTTCACGACCTGGAACTCGGTCTTGAACGGGTTCTTGAAGCCCTTCAGCTTCGGAAGACGCATGTGGAGGGGCATCTGGCCACCCTCGAAGCGCTCCGGAACCTGGTAGCGGGCCTTCGTGCCCTTGGTACCACGACCGGCCGTCTTACCCTTCGACGCCTCACCACGACCCACACGGGTCTTGGCGGTCTTGGCGCCCGGGGCGGGACGGAGGTTGTGGATCTTGAGCGGGTTCTGCTCCGCCATGATCAGTCGACCTCCTCGACCGTCACGAGGTGGCGGACGGTGTGCACCATGCCGCGGAACTCGGGGCGGTCCTCCTTGACGACCTGCGTGTTGATGCCCTTGAGACCAAGGGAGCGCAGGGTGTCACGGTGGTTCTGCTTGCTGCCGATGTAGGACTTGACCTGCGTAATCTTGAGCTGCGCCATGATTACGCACCCGCCCCGGCACGCGCACGGAGAAGAGCCGCGGGGGCGACGTCCTCGAGGGGCAGACCACGGCGGGCCGCGATCTCCTCGGGACGCTGCAGGCCCTTGAGGGCCTCCACGGTCGCGTGCACGATGTTGATGGCGTTGTCGGAGCCGAGCGACTTCGACAGCACGTCGTGGATACCGGCGCACTCGAGCACGGCGCGCACCGGACCACCGGCGATCACACCGGTACCCGGGGACGCGGGCTTGAGCAGGACGACGCCGGCAGCCTTCTCACCCTGGATGGGGTGCGGAATGGTGCCCTGGATGCGGGGGACCTTGAAGAAGTGCTTCTTGGCCTCCTCAACACCCTTGGCGATGGCGGCCGGCACCTCCTTGGCCTTGCCGTATCCGACGCCCACGGTGCCGTCACCGTCGCCCACCACGACCAGCGCGGTGAAGCTGAAGCGACGACCACCCTTCACAACCTTGGCGACGCGGTTGATCGCGACGACACGCTCGACGTAAGCGGTCTTCTCGGCGGCAGCTGCGCCGCCGTCACGGCCCTTCCGGTCCCGCCGCTCGCCGCCACCGGCACCGCTTCCGCGGCGCTGGGGTCCAGCCATTGGAATTACCTCTCTCTTTTTCCGCTAGCTACGGAACCGGCTCAGAACTTCAGTCCGGCTTCGCGGGCGGCGTCCGCCAGAGCGGCGATGCGCCCGGCGTACTGGTTGCCACCACGGTCGAACACGACGGCCTCGACACCGGCGGCCTTGGCGCGCTCGGCGACCAGGGCACCGACCTGCTTGGCCTGCGCCGACTTGTCGGCCTCGCCGCCGCGGATCGAGCTGTCCAGGGTGGACGCCGACGCCAGGGTGTGGCCCTTGAGGTCGTCGATCACCTGGGCCACGATGTGGCGGTTCGAGCGAGTAACGACCAGACGGGGACGCTCCGCCGTACCGGCGATCCGCTTGCGGATCCGGATGTGACGGCGCTTGATCGCGGCGCGCTTGTAGGCGTCGCCCTTGAGGATCTTCTGCCCGTATGCCATGGCTTACTTACCCGCCTTTCCGACCTTGCGGCGGATGACTTCGCCCTCGTACTTGACGCCCTTGGCCTTGTACGGGTCGGGCTTGCGCAGCTTGCGGATGTTGGCCGCAACCTCGCCGACCTTCTGCTTGTCGATGCCCTCGACCGAGAAGCGGGTCGGGGACTCCACCTTGAAGGTGATGCCCTCGGGGGCCTCGACGGTGATCGGGTGGCTGTAACCGAGGGAGAACTCCAGGTTCGAACCCTTGGCGACCACGCGGTAACCGACACCGCTGATCTCGAGCTTCTTCACGTAACCCTGGGTCACGCCGGTGATCATGTTCGCCACCAGCGTGCGGGACAGGCCGTGCAGGGCCTTGCTCTGACGCTCGTCGTTGGGGCGGGTGACGTTCAGAACGCCGTCCTCACCCTTGGCGATGTCGATCGGCGCGACGATGGTGTGGGTCAGCGTGCCCTTGGGGCCCTTGACCGCGACCGTACGGCCGTCGATGGTGACGTCCACGCCGGCGGGAACCGCGATGGGGAGCTTGCCGATGCGCGACATAGCTGTTTCCTCCGTTCCCTTCCGCTACCAGACGTAGGCGAGGACTTCCCCACCCACGCCCTTCTTGCCGGCCTGCTTGTCGGTGAGGAGCCCGTGCGACGTGGAGATGATCGCCACGCCGAGGCCGCCCAGCACCTTCGGCAGGTTGGTGGACTTCGCGTACACCCGGAGACCGGGCTTGGAGATCCGCTTGATGCCCGCGATGGAGCGCTCACGGTTCGGGCCGAACTTCAGCTCGAGGACGAGGTTCTTGCCGACCTCGGCGTCCTCGATCTTCCAGCCCGTGATGAAGCCCTCCTGCTGGAGGATCTCCGCGATGTGAGACTTGATCTTGGACGCCGGCATCGTCACGGAGTCGTGGTACGCCGAGTTCGCGTTCCGCAGACGCGTAAGCATGTCTGCGATCGGATCAGTCATGGTCATGAATTGGCCTTCGGCCTCTCTCGCCGGGGTTTCCTGGTGCGCCATCCCTCTCCCCGATCCGAGACGGGACGGGTGCGGCGCGGTGGACCTACGGCGTAGTAAGTCGTACGGGCGGCAGACGCCCAACCCCGCTAGCCTACGGCATGCGGAGGTGGGCCCCTGCCGACCCAGATGCTTACCGAGAGCCTGAATAACCCGGGATTACCGGATTACCAGGAGCTCTTGGTCACGCCCGGCAGCTCGCCACGGTGAGCCATCTCACGAAGGCACACGCGGCACAGGCCGAACTTGCGGTAGACGGAGTGCGGACGGCCGCAGCGCTGGCAGCGCGTGTAGCCGCGGACACCGAACTTGGGCTTGCGAGCAGCCTTGGCAATCAGAGCCTTCTTCGCCATCTCGCTCACGCCTCCTTGAAGGGGAAGCCGAGGTGACGGAGGAGCGCGCGGCCCTCAGCGTCGTTGGTCGCCGTGGTCACCACGGTGATGTCCATACCCCGGGTGCGGTCGATCTTGTCCTGGTCGATCTCGTGGAACATGACCTGCTCGGTGAGACCGAAGGTGTAGTTGCCACGGCCGTCGAACTGCTTGGGGGACAGACCACGGAAGTCGCGGATGCGCGGCAGCGCGAGCGACAGGGTGCGGTCCAGGAACTCCCACATGCGGTCGCCACGGAGCGTGACGTGGGCACCGATCGGCTGGCCCTCACGCAGCTTGAACTGCGCGATGGACTTGCGGGCCTTGGTGACGGCCGGCTTCTGACCGGTGATCGTGGTGAGGTCGCGGATGGCGCCCTCGATCAGCTTGGAGTCGCGGGCGGCGTCGCCCACACCCATGTTGACCACGATCTTGACGAGGCCCGGAACCTGCATGACGTTCTCGTACGAGAACTCCTCACGCAGCTTGCCGGCGATCTCCTCGCGGTACTTCGTCTTCAGACGCGGAGTGGTGGTGGTCGCCATCAGATGTCCTCACCCGTCCGCTTGGCAACGCGGATCTTGTTGCCCTCGTCGTCGAAGCGGTAACCGACGCGCGTGACGACCTTCTTGCCGTCCTTCTCCACGACCAGCTGGACGTTGGAGACGTGGATCGGGGCCTCGGTGGTCACGATGCCGCCGGCCTGCGAACCGCGAGCGGTCGGACCGGCCTTGGTGTGCTTCTTGACCCGGTTGACACCCTCGACCAGGACGCGGTCCTCGCGGGGGAAGGCCGCGATGACCTTGCCCTGCTTGCCCTTGTCCTTACCGGTGATGACCTGGACCAGGTCGCCCTTCTTGATCTTCATGCTCACAGCACCTCCGGCGCGAGGGAGATGATCTTCATGAACTTCTTCTCGCGCAGCTCACGGCCGACCGGGCCGAAGATACGGGTGCCACGAGGGTCGCCGTCGTTCTTCAGAATGACGGCGGCGTTCTCGTCGAAGCGGATGTACGAGCCGTCCGGACGGCGGCGCTCCTTGACGGTGCGAACGATGACCGCCTTGACGACGTCACCCTTCTTCACGTTGCCACCGGGGATCGCGTCCTTGACGGTGGCGACGATGACGTCACCGATACCCGCGTAGCGGCGACCGGAGCCACCGAGCACACGGATGCAGAGGATCTCCTTCGCACCCGTGTTGTCGGCGACGCGCAGTCGCGACTCCTGCTGGATCACGTCTATCTCCTGATTGTCTGCCGGTTCCCCGGGAGCCGCTCAGCGAGCGGCTCCCGGAGCCTGGCGGAACTGACCTGCGGGGATTACCGCAGGAATTACTTGGCCTTCTCGAGGATCTCGACGACGCGCCAGCGCTTCGTCGCGGACAGCGGCCGGGTCTCCATGAGGAGGACGCGGTCGCCGACGCCCGCGGCGTTCTGCTCGTCGTGGGCCTTGAGCTTGTTCGTACGGCGGATGACCTTGCCGTACAGCGCGTGCTTGACGCGGTCCTCGACGGCGACGACGACGGTCTTGTCCATCTTGTCGCTGACGACCAGACCCTCGCGGGTCTTGCGGAATCCGCGTGCCTCGCCTGCGGCGGAGCCGCCGGTGTTTGCAGTCTCAGTCACGTTGTTCTCGCTCATCAGGCGCTCTCCACCGTCTCGATGCCCAGCTCGCGCTCACGCATCAGGGTGTAGATCCGCGCGATGTCCTTACGGACGGCCTTGAGCCGGCCGTGGTTCTCGAGCTGACCCGTCGCCGCCTGGAAGCGGAGGTTGAACAGCTCTTCCTTGGCTTCGCGGAGCTTGTTCAGCAGCTCCTCGTCACCCAGTTCGCGCAGCTCGGACGCCTTGGTACCGGCCGACATCACGCTTCACCTGCCTCGCGCTTGACGATCCGGCACTTCATCGGCAGCTTGTGGGCCGCACGGGTCAGCGCCTCACGGGCGATCTTCTCGTTGGGGTACGACAGCTCGAACATGACGCGTCCGGGCTTGACGTTGGCGATCCACCACTCGGGAGAACCCTTACCGGAACCCATGCGGGTCTCGGCCGGCTTCTTGGTGAGCGGACGGTCCGGGTAGATGTTGATCCAGACCTTGCCGCCACGCTTGATGTGACGGGTCATCGCGATACGAGCCGCCTCGATCTGGCGGTTCGTGACGTAGGCCGGGGTCAGCGCCTGGATGCCGTACTCGCCGAACGCAACCTGCGTCCCACCCTTGGACATACCGTTGCGCTTCGGGTGGTGCTGCTTGCGGTGCTTGACCCTACGGGGGATCAGCATGTCGGTCAGGCCTCCGTTCCGGTGCTCTCAGCCGGAGCGGCAGCGGCGGGCGCCTCGGCCTTGGGGGCCTCGGCGGCCGGAGCCGACTGCTGCTGCGGCTTGCGACCGCGCCGCTCGCCACCGCGGCCACCACGGGCCGGGCGGTCGGCACCACCACGGGCCGGGCGGTTACCCGCACGGGCCGCAGCGTTCTCGGCGCGGACCTCGGCGATGTTCTTGACGTCGCCCTTGTAGATCCAGACCTTCACGCCGATGCGGCCGAAGGTCGTCTTGGCCTCGAAGAAGCCGTAGTCCACGTTCGCGCGGAGCGTGTGCAGGGGCACGCGGCCCTCGCGGTAGAACTCCGAGCGGGACATCTCGGCGCCACCGAGGCGGCCACCGCACTGGATCTTGATGCCCTTGGCGCCGGCCTTCATCGCCGACTGCATGCTCTTGCGCATGGCACGGCGGAAGGAGACGCGGGAGGAGAGCTGCTCGGCGACGGCCTGGGCCACGAGCTGAGCGTCCGTCTCGGGGTTCTTGACCTCGAGGATGTTCAGCTGGACCTGCTTGCCGGTGAGCTTCTCGAGGTCGCCGCGGATGCGGTCGGCCTCGGCGCCGCGGCGGCCGATGACGATGCCCGGACGAGCGGTGTGGATGTCCACACGCACGCGGTCACGGGTGCGCTCGATCTCGACCTTGGAGATGCCGGCGCGCTCCATGCCGGACGTCATCATCCGACGGATGGCGACGTCTTCCTTGACGTAGTCCTTGTACAGCTTGTCGGCGTACCAACGCGACTTGAAGTCGGTCGTGACACCGAGCCGGAACCCGTGCGGGTTTACCTTCTGGCCCATTACCGGGTTCCTTCCTTGCTGCTGACGACCACGGTGATGTGGCTGGTCCGCTTGCGGATCCGGTAGGCACGGCCCTGGGCGCGCGGCCGGAACCGCTTCAGGGTCGGGCCCTCGTCGACGTAGGCCTCGGAGATGTAGAGGCTGTCGACATCGGTGTGGTCGTAGTTGTGCGCGGCGTTGGCGATGGCGCTGTCCAGCACCTTGCCGACCGGCACGCTCGCGGCCTGCGGGGCGAAACGCAGGACCGCCTGAGCCTCCGTGGCATCCATGCCACGGATGAGGTCCACCACGCGGCGGGCCTTCATGGGCGTGACGCGGATGTACCGCGCCTGGGCCCTGGCTTCCATGGTTGTCCCTTCAGTGTTTGTCATGGTCTTTCACACCCCGCTGACTAGCGGCGCTTCGACTTCCGGTCGTCCTTGACGTGACCCCGGAAGGTGCGCGTCGGCGAGAACTCGCCGAGCTTGTGGCCGACCATGGACTCGGTGACAAACACCGGGATGTGGGTCTTGCCGTTGTGCACCGCGATCGTGTGGCCGAGCATCGCCGGGACGATCATCGAGCGACGGGACCAGGTCTTGATGACGTTCTTGGTACCGGCTTCGTTCTGGGCGTCCACCTTCTTGATCAGGTGGTCGTCGACGAAGGGTCCCTTCTTCAAGCTACGAGGCATCTCAACCCGTCCTTAGCGCTTCTTGTTCGTCTTGCGGCGGCGGACGATGTACTTGTTCGACGCCTTCTTGGGCGAACGAGTACGGCCTTCCTTCTTGCCCCACGGGGACACGGGGTGACGACCACCGGAGGTCCGGCCCTCACCACCACCGTGCGGGTGGTCCACCGGGTTCATGACCACACCACGGACGGTCGGGCGAACGCCCAGCCACCGCTTGCGGCCCGCCTTGCCCCAGTTGATGTTGCTCTGCTCGGCGTTGCCGACCTCGCCGACCGTGGCGCGGCAGCGCTGGTCGACCAGGCGGATCTCTCCGGACGGCATGCGGAGGTGGGCCATCGTGCCCTCCTTCGCGAGCAGCTGCACGGAGGCGCCGGCGGAGCGGGCGAACTTGGCGCCGCCACCGGGACGGAGCTCGATCGCGTGGATCGTGGTACCGACCGGGATGTTGCGGAGGGCCAGGTTGTTGCCCGGCTTGATGTCGGCCCCGGGACCGTTCTCGACGCGGTCACCCTGCTGCAGGTTGCGCGGGGCGAGGATGTAGCGCTTCTCGCCGTCGGCGTAGTGCAGCAGCGCGATGCGCGCGGTGCGGTTGGGGTCGTACTCGATGTGCGCGACCTTCGCCGGCACGCCGTCCTTGTCGTGACGACGGAAGTCGATCACGCGGTAGGCGCGCTTGTGTCCGCCACCCTGGTGGCGAACGGTCACACGACCGGCGTTGTTACGGCCGCCCTTGCTGTGCAGCGGGCGGACCAGCGACTTCTCCGGCGTGGACCGCGTGACCTCGACGAAGTCGGCGACGCTGGAGCCACGACGGCCCGGAGTCGTCGGCTTGTACTTGCGGATACCCATTTCTCAGTCCTCGTCCGATATCGGACGATCCGGACCTCCGTCAGGAGGTCGGACCGCCGAAGATGTCGATACGGTCGCCCTCGGCGAGGGTCACGATCGCGCGCTTGCTGTCGGCACGCTTGCCGAAGCCGGTGCGGGTCCGCTTGCGCTTGCCCTGGCGGTTGATCGTGTTGACCCCGGTGACCTTGACCGAGAAGACCGCCTGGACGGCCTCCTTGATCTGGGTCTTGTTGGAGCCCGGCGCGACGATGAACGTGTACTTGTTCTCGTCGAGCAGCGCGTAGCTCTTCTCGGACACGACCGGCTTGAGCAGCACGTCACGGGGGTCCGTGAAGGCCTTGCTCGCCGGGGTGACGACGGTGTTCTTGCCCTCGGCCTCGTGGCGACGCGCCTTGGCGACGCGCGCGGCCTTGGCCGCCTTGGCGGCCTTCGAGGCGATGCTCGGGTGACGCGTAGCCATCAGGCCTCGCTCCCTTCGGTGTCATTGGCCTTCGGGCCGGACACGAAGGACTCGAAGGCGGCCTGGGTGAAGACCACGTCGTCCGAGACGAGAACGTCGTACGTGTTCAGCTGGCCCGGCTCCAGAATGTGGATCTGGGGCAGGTTGCGGGCGGACAGCCACGCGGCCTCGTCGGAGCGGTCGGCGACGAGCAGCAGGTTCTTGCGCTCGCTGATCTTGCCGAACAGGCTCTTGGCGGCCTTGGTGGAGGGGGTCTCGCCCTCGATCACGCCGGTGACGACGTGGATGCGGTTGTGGCGGGCCCGGTCGGTGAGGGCGTGGCGCAGGGCCGCGGCCTTCATCTTCTTCGGGGTCCGCTGCGAGTAGTCGCGCGGCACGGGACCGTGCACGACGCCACCGCCGGCGAACTGCGGCGCACGGGTCGAACCCTGGCGCGCGCGGCCGGTGCCCTTCTGGCGGTACGGCTTCTTGCCGCCACCACGGACTTCACCGCGGGTCTTGGTCTTGTGCGTGCCCTGGCGGGCAGCGGCCAGCTGCGCGACGACGACCTGGTGGATCAGCGGGACGCTGACCTTCTCAACGCCGAAGATCTCCGCGGGGAGCTCGACGGTACCGGCCTTGTCGCCCGCCGGCGAAAGGATGTCAACAGTGCTCATCGGTTACCTCAGGCCCCCTTGGCCGCGGTGCGGACCAGGACGAGGCCGCCGTTCGGACCGGGAACCGCGCCCTTGATGAGCAGCAGACCCTTCTCCGCGTCAACGGCGTGGACGGTCAGGTTCTGGGTGGTGACCCGCTCGTTGCCCATACGGCCGGCCATGCGGAGGCCCTTGAACACGCGACCCGGGGTGGCGCAGCCACCGATGGAGCCGGGCGAGCGGTGCTTGCGCTGGGTGCCGTGACCGGCGCCGAGGCCCTTGAAGTTGTGACGCTTCATGACACCGGCGAAGCCCTTGCCCTTGCTCTTGCCGGTCACGTCGACCTTGACACCGGACTCGAACACCTCAGCGGTGATCTCCTGGCCCAGGGTGTACTCGGCGGCGTCCGCGGTGCGGATCTCGACAAGGTGGCGGCGGGGGGTGACGTCGGCCTTGGCGAAGTGGCCCTTGAGGGGCTTGTTCACCTTGCGCGGGTCGATCTCGCCGAAGGCGATCTGGACGGACTCGTAGCCGTCGACGTCGTTCGTGCGGACCTGGGTGACGACGTTGGGGCCGGCCTTGACGACGGTGACCGGAACAACGCGGTTGTTCTCGTCCCACACCTGCGTCATGCCGAGCTTCTCGCCCAGGATGCCCTTGATCTGCTTGGTCATCTTCAGATCACCGGCCTCAGAGCTTGATCTCGATGTCGACACCGGCCGGGAGGTCGAGTCGCATCAGAGAGTCAACGGTCTTGGGGGTCGGGTCGAGGATGTCGATCAGGCGCTTGTGCGTGCGCATCTCGAAGTGCTCGCGCGAGTCCTTGTACTTGTGCGGCGACTTGATGACGCAGTACACGTTCTTCTCAGTGGGCAGCGGCACCGGGCCCGCGACCGACGCACCAGTACGCGTCACCGTCTCGACGATCTTCTTCGCCGAGGAGTCGATGACCTCGTGGTCGTAGGCCTTGAGCCGGATGCGGATCTTCTGTCCCGCCATGGCTACTTCGTAGTCCTGTCTCTCGAAAACGCTCTGGAACCCGGTGTTCGAACCCCTTCGGCCGACCCACGCGGTCGGGCGTGTCGCACTCCCGCTGACACAGATGTCCTTCTCCAGGACTTCCCTGCTGGGGGAGCGCGGCCCTTCCGGAACCGCAGGCCGGGGGCGAAAGGCCCACCGAGTGCCTGGCCTGCACCCCGCTGACACTTCCCGGAAGATTCCCATACTTCCGCCCCTGATCAGGGGCGACGAGTACTGTGGGACTCGCTTCCGGTCCTCCCGGCGGGAGGCGCGCAGCATCGGCACTCGACCGAGCAACCCCGCTAGTCTGCCATACGGGACGGGGGCCTGGCCAATCGAGCCGGAGAGAATACCCCGCACGTGACGCGGATCAAACCGCGGCCCGCCGGGCGAGGGCGCGGGGCGGGACATGCCGGGACATTCGGGAGGGGACGAGCATGACCGAGGCCTGAACGACCGGAACGCCGGAAGCCGAACAGCTCGGCGAGGCGTCGCTCCGGGCGGCCGATCGCGTGGACAAGTGGTCGATCACCTGGATCCTGCTGTCCCTGGCCCTGTGGGGCTGCTTCGCGATCCTGATGCTCAGCTCCTACGGCGGCGACAGCGAGCCGCGCTGCGAGGGTCCGCTGCTCGACCCGTTCCAGCGCACCGACGGCGCCTGCGCCAGCGAACTCCGCCAGTGGCCGGCCCTGCTCGGCATCCTCGCCCTGTCGACCATCGCGACGATCGTGGCAGCGGCGACGACGGTCTACGCGAAGTTGCTGACGCGCCTGGCGAGGACGTCCGGCCGCCCGGGGCCGGACGCCGGAACGGGACCGGGCACCGCCTGATCAGACGCGCCCGTCACACAGTGAGGTGCGGGCGGCTCGCGGCCATCCGTGTCAGTGGCTCGGTCTCCTGTTCTTCGGCGGCGAAGACGGAGGCGCCGTATCACCCTGGAGAACATCCCGGAGGAGGCGTACGAGTACCAGCTCGGGTCGCGCTCCGCCATCGAATGGATCATCGACCGGTACCAGGTGAGGACCGATCCCAAGTCCGGCATCGTCAACGATCCCAACGACTGGTCCGACGATCCGCGCTACATCGTCGACCTGCTCAGGCGCATCATGACGGTCAGTCTCGCCACCATCGAGATCGTCAGGCACCTCCCGCCGCTCGACATCATCGAAGACGCCGGCTGATCCGCCGCCGACGCGGAACACCCCACGTGAGGCTCCGGCTTCTCGTGGGGTGCGGGCGTCGAGAGGTCAGCTCTGCGACGCGTAGGTCACGAAGTCCGCCCACGCCTCGGGTGTGAGCGCGAGTCGGGGGCCGGACGTGTTCTTGGAGTCGCGGACGTGGACTGTGGCGGGGGTGGGGGCGACTTCAACGCAGTCGTTGCCGTTACTGCTGCTGCTGTAGCTGCTCTTGAACCAGTGGAGTTCCGGCGTGCTCATAGCTCTCCCAGCATTTGCTCGATGAAGACCAGAGACTCCTCTGGTGTGAGCGCCTGAGCCCGGATGATGCCATAGCGCAGATCGAGAACGCGGAGCTGCCTGGGGTGCGAGACCGGGCGGCCTCCGAAGTCACCTTCGGTACGCCCCATCCCCGTACCGTCCGCGAACTTGAGCACCTCGACAAGCCCACCCGTTCCCGGGTGGTTCGCGTGGGCGGTAGGCATCACCTGAAGCTCCACGAACGGCAACTTCGCCACGTCCAGCATGTGTTCGAGCTGTCGGCGCAGCACCATTGTGCCTCCGACCGGGCGGCGCAGCGTCACCTCTTCCAGGACGAAGCTGAACTCTGGCGCGGGTGAGCGCTCGAAGACGGACTTCCGGGCCATACGAGCGACCGTCATACGCTCCAGTTCGTCCGGCGAGTAGGCGGGACGCCAGGTACGAAGCAGCGCCCGCGCGTACTCCTCCGTCTGCAACAACCCGTGGATGTTGTGATTGCTGTACAGCAGCATCTCCACCGACCGTTCCTCCAGCTCGGCCAACTGCCGCACCTTCTTCGGATACCGTGCCTTGCGCATGTCCTCCATGAAGGCCCTCAGATGCCCCTGCGCCTTCAGGATCTGGTCCGCTCTGTCCAGGTACTCCGGGCGGGGAATGCGGGCCCCTCGCTCGATTTTGCGGATCATGTCCTCGCCGTATCCGAGGGCGGCCGCCAGCTCGGGCACGCTCATCCCGGCGGCCTCCCGGCATACCTTGAGCAGGCGGCCCACCGCCTGCACCACCGGCTCGATCTCGTCACCCGGCTCGACATCCCAGCCCGCCTCGTCGACACCCTCGTCCACGGCTGCTCCTCCTTCGGCGCGTACTCGTACTCCGTACAACGCCTGGGACAGCCGAGACAGCCGAGACAAAAGCCGGGACAGTGACGGTACGTGCAGGCGTTGTCACTCATCCACGGAATCAGGTTCGGCCACGCTGAGTGACGTGAATCAAGACATGCGTGCCCCTGAAAACCACCTCGCCCGCCCCGTTCGTAACCTCAGCCTCCAGCTGTCCTCCACGCCGCGCGGCGCCCGTCTCGCTCGGCTGCTCGCCACCGAGCAACTGCGCACGTGGGGGCTGCCGTCGCATCCGGCAGAGCTCATCGTCGGGGAGCTGGCGGCCAACGCCGTCACCCACGGCCGCGTCCCCGGCCGGGACTTCCAGCTGCTGCTGTACGTCGTCGGTGACACTCTCCGCATCGAGGTCACCGACACGCGCGGTGACCGGTTGCCGTGCCCGCAGCACTCCACCGACGACGCCGAGTCCGGCCGCGGCCTGCTGCTCGTGGAGGCCCTCGCCGACCGTTGGGGCGTCGCCCCCGGCCCGCCCCCACTCAAGACCGTCTGGGCCGAGGTGGGGACCGGGTCCGCCGGACAGTGCCCCGCCCCACCCCGGCGGTAGCGGACGGCGCGGCTCAGGGCAGCTCGGCCCACGTCCCCATCGTGGTCTCCAGCGTCCAGATGCGGACCTCGGCCCGCGCCCGGGCCGCATACAGGTCCCGCTCGGAGACGATGCTCAGGTCGCCGGTGCCCAGCTGCTGTCGTACGGCGTGCGTGGCCAGGTCCATGCCGGTGGTACCGCCGTCACAGAGCGAGGTGAGGAAGGCACCGTCCCAGGTCCGCTCGTGCAGCACCCAGGGCGCCTCCCCGCGCGCGGTCCTGCGCAGCATGCTCATGAAATCCGCAGCACACTTCCGGCGGGCATCACCGTTCTTGATCTGGAAGACGTGGTTGCCGGTCTCGATCACGGTCGCGGTCGGCAGCACGAAGCGCACCTTGGATTTCAGCCGGACGTCCATCTCCGACAGGACTTCGTCGCGGTGGGCGTTCATATGAGGTACGCCGAGGATTTCGACGAAGACGGAGGTGTCCAGGAAGTCGACGACGGGGAGACGCAGCCCGGACTGTTGCTGTCTGCTCACGGGCTCACAGGCTCCTCAGGAAGTCCTCGACGCTTGTCACGCCCTCTTCCCGGGGGCGCACGGCATCCGGCAGGCGCCCCTTGGTCACCGCGTCGCCGAGGTCTCCCGCGGCCAGGAGATCGACATAGCCGGGCAGTTCCGTGAGGCGGGTCAGCCGGCTCTCCCCCGACTCCGGGTCCCGGCTGCACACGACGACTCCCGGATGGTCCTGTGCGTTCAGAGAGTTGAGCAGGGCCGGGCTGTGGGTGGTGAAGAGCACATCGATGCGTCGCCGCTGGGACTCCTCCTTCATCAGGCGCAGTACCCGTGCGGCCTGGGTGGGGTAGAGGCCGTTCTCGATCTCCTCGATCACCAGGTGCCGCTGCGTCAGGAGCGGCTCGTCGCCACCGCCGGAGACGGGCGCACTCAGCAAGGCGGTGCCGAAGGCCAGGAATCGCAGCATGCCGTCACTCAGGAGCCGTGCCGGGACGTCGTGCTCCGCTCCGTGATATCCCGCCTCGCGCAGTACCAGTTGCACATCCCCCAACTTGGTGCCGACACTGCTCACCCCCCGCACCGGGTATTCGGGCATTCCCGCCACCAGCTCCGTAAGCCTGTCGAAAGCGGCGGGATCGGTCTTGGCCAGGCCCGCGACCGCTGCGCTCAGATTGTCGGCGCTGCGTCTGAGCTCCACGTCGCGCGCGTTGACGTACTGCCTCATGAGATGCGGAACCGGATCAAGGAGGAAGACGTCCCGCAGAACGGCGAGCACGTCCTGCGCCGCTCGGTGCACGAGCTTCGTGGCCTCCGTGGTCGCGGGCAGCCTCACCGGCACCTGCCCGGCCAGCAGCCGGTCGGCGGCGAACGGTACTCCCGGGTCGAGACCACGCCGCCCGTTGAAGTAGCGGACGTTGAGGTCACTGCGGCGTGCGTCCGGTGCGTCGCTCGCCAGGAGGGAGCGTCCCGCCGCCAGTCGACGGCCTGCGTAGGGCACGCCCTCGACCGCCGTCAGTTCCTCACGGAGGATGCGCACCTCAGGCGAGACCGCGATCACCACGTCCAGGTCGAAAACCGCCTCTCCGGACCGCACGCGGCACCCGAGCCCGAAACGGTCCTCCCCCAGCGGCGCGCACCCCTCGGCGCCACCTCGGATCGGTTCCTCCCCCCCGCTGCGCGGCCCGTCCAGTGCGTCCCGCACCGGCTCTCCCAGTGCCAGCCGGGACAGCACCATCAGCCCGTCCAGCGCGTTGGACTTTCCGCTGCCGTTGCGCCCGATCAGCACGGTGAGGTCCTGCAAGGGCAGGCGCTGCTCGGTGAAGCTCTTGAAGGAGGTCAGCCGCACCTCCTCAAGGCGGGGAGTCTCCACCGGACACCTCTCTCGTTCGCTGTCGACCTGGCACAGTCCTGACCCCAGCTAAGCAGCAGCCCTCGTACCCGTCCAACGGCGGCCTACCGGTGTGCCGCACAGTCAACCGGCCACCTGCAGCACGGCGAAGCGCGACAGTTGCTGGAGCTCTGCCGCTGTTCTGCGTCCAGTTGCGGGCGTGGGCGGTGTCCAGAGCGCCGCCCTTCACCTCTGACCCACGCGGTCGGGCATGTCGCGCTCCTGCTGACACAGATGTCCCTTTGGGGACTTCTCTGCCGGGGGCGTGCGGGCCCTTCCGGAACCGCGGGCGGGGCGAGAAGCCCACCGGGTGCCTGGTCTGCACCCCGGTGACGCTTTCCGGAAGGTTCCCGTACGTCCGCCCCTGATCAGGGACGACGAGTTGTGGGACTCGCTTCCGGCCCTCCCGGCGAAAGGCGCGCAGCATCGGCGCTCGACCGGGCGACTCGGCTGGTCTGGTGTACGGGGCGCGGGGCTGGCCAATCGAGGCGGCTGGCTGTACCCCACGTCACCAAACCCTACACACGAGCACCCGAGCAACCACCTCCGAGGAGAGGCTCACCGGCAGTGCAGGGTCTTGACGGTGGCGGGGAAGTAGGCGCGCATGAACTTCTCGATGTCCTTGCGGTGGCTTTCATCCATGATGTTCACCTCAGGCATGCGCATTTCGATAATCAAGTCGGTGTTACGACCGACAACGCACGACCCCGATACGATCGCACCATTATTGCCGACGATTGCCTCGTCCGCGATGTTCACCGACTTCCACTGCGAAATATCCCGGAAGACGGGATCATACTTGGATCGCCCAGCAAATTCAGGGCTCGCAGTGGAGTAATAGAAGTGAAGCTCCAGAATCCGCTTCCCGCTGGAAAAGAGAGTGCAGGGGGCTGAGATCCCCTCAGATGGGTCCAGCCTGTTGGACTCGGTCAGGTCGCCCGTGGAGGTGAGAACCGAGCGGAACAGCTCCCGGTCGATCCGGGTACCGCACAGCAGCTCCGGGATCTGGTCGCCATCCGACCGGTCGCAGCCGGTCGTGACGAGGACTATCGCCAGCGCGAAAAAAACTGTCACCCCATGCCACTTGAGGGACTTCACGTCGCCTGCTTTCCCGATACTCCTTGCGCATGCTTAATTCCGTCCTCGGCGGACTCGTTGATCTGTTTCTGAACATCGTACGGTTCTCGGGGAGGTGACTCGCGAGTTCCTCGCCATTCCTCGGCGAGTGCCATCAACTGTCCGTTCCGACTGGAATAGTGCGCAATATTATCGGCGGTCTGCTGACCGTCGAGCCTCCGCTGTTCGTCCTCCAGCCACTTTCCCGTAACATAGTCAAATCCTTGCTGCACCTTGTCACTGACCACAGGGATGTAACTGATCGCTTCGTCGATGAGTGGCTTGGCCTCGAATTCCGCGACCTTGGGATCGCCTTGCGCCTGGACGCGCGCCTCTTCGAGGAAGCCGATCGTCCGCCCGGCCCTGTTCAGTGACTCAGTCGACCCCTTGGCTCCGTCGTCATGGATGTCGGCCACCATGGCCTGATTCAGTCCGCCGTTCAGCGTGCTGTATGCGTCCGAGTCCTTGGAGACCTGCTTGGTGACCTCGAGGAGGTCGGTCTGATCAATCGGTGAATCGGCCATGCTGATATTGCTCATCGATCGATGCACCGTGTCCCCGTGGTTGACCATGATGTTCGCCATCGGCTGCCGCAGGGACGGCGGGAAGTCGTCGCCGCTGTCGGCCAGGGACGTGAGGGCCGACGTGAACACCGCGTCGTTCTGCTTCGTGTGTTCGACGTACCGCGCGTTCTCGTCCGACGGGTCGATGCCGGTCGCCGCGGCCTGGAGCGCGGCGCCGAAACCGGCACGGTTGTCGCCGTCCACCCCAGGCGTGTACGTGCTGGCCTTGGCGCCCTCGTGCTCGTGCAGGGTGACGTCCCAGTCCCTGTCCTTCATCAGGTACGTCATCTTCTCGTCGGAACCGAGATACGCCGCCGCCGCGTCGGGGTGGTGGCTCATGAGGCCGAGCATGCCGTCCACCGGGTCGTTGGCGAACCAGCCGTCCCGCTTGCCGGCGTACTCGTGCTTCAGCTGCCAGATGCCCGGATCCTTCTTCTCCGCCGCGATCATGTCGTCGGTGAGGTCCCCGAGCATGTCCGGCGAGTATCCGTGTCCCTTCTGCATCAGCGTGACGAGCGACTGGTAGCCGACGGCCTTGTCCAGGCGGGCGCCCTGCGCGTCGGTGCCGTGCCGCTCCACGCCGGCCTCGCGCATGTCCTCGCGCCAGCCCTCGTACCACGACGACTTGGTGTCCTTCGTCGCGGAGGCCAGGGCGTTGGCCAGGCCGGTCTCGATCGTCGAGTAGTGGGCCGCGCGGTCGCCGCCCCGTACGTGGATGAGGTCGTTCAGCTCGTTCGTCAGCGTGAGGGTGCCGTCGGCGCCCAGGCCGTCGAGGAGAGTGCGGGAGAACGCCGGGTCGTCGCTGTTGTCGCGGAACGTCCGCTCGAGCTCGGCGATCTCCCTGTCGGACAGGCGACCGCCGCCGCGGAGCTTCTCCAGCGCCTCCTCGGCCGCTTCGCCCTCGTACTTCTCGATGTCGTTCTTCGCCTCGCCGTTGAAGCCCTTGCCCCCGGCGATGACGCTGGAGTCGGTCACGACGGCCTGCAGGGCGATCTGTACGCCCACGTCCGCGTCCGTGACGTCCCGGACCGCCTTGTCGATGCGGTCCTGCCACGACTGGACGGCCTCCTGCCACCCCGGATCGTGACGCAGCGTTCTGCGTTCGGCGTCCGACAACCGCTCGATGTCCAGGCTCACATGGCCCTGCTCGGACACCTTCATGCCCGCGTCCACGGCGTCCTGCCGTGCCGACTTCAGCCGGCCGCGCAGGTCGACGAACTGCGCGTGCGCGTCGCGCAGGAGTCCGGCCACCGCTTTGGCCTCGGTCTGCGCGTACCCGAACTCCTTGAGGGTGACGTCGAAGCGCCGGTTGGCCGCGTCGGCGCTCAGTCCCACCCAGCCGGTGCCCATGGAGATGCCGTGCACATCCCGGCCGTAGGCCTTCTCCTGCTCGGCGAACTCGCCCGCCATGCCGTCCCACCGGTCGGCGGCGGTGATGAGCGCGTCGAGGTCGGTGGTCATGATCTCGTGGTACGTCGGCATCCGCCCGTTCCCCTCCCCTGTTCCTTCCCCGCCTCGCGCCTCAGAGCCGGTCCAGCGGGGACGGGGGACGGATCTTCAGGGTCTGGGCCCCCACCCCGTGGTCCGTGCTCTGCAGGATCGTGCCGGCGCCGCGCAGCGCGCCCTTCTCCGCGTCGAGCCGGTCCATCAGGTTCTTCACCTGCTCGCCCCACGTCTCGTGGGCCTTCTTCAACGCCCCGGAGATGAGCCAGCCGTCCCCGTCCTTGGCCGCGAACGCCTTGACCGCGCTCCCCGTGTCCTCGTCCGCCCACGCCCCGGCCTTGGCGGTGTCGGGCTGGATGTGCTCCTCGATCGCCTTCACGGCGGCCGCCTTCTCGGCGGGTGTGGAGGCCAGGTCCTTCCGCCCACCGCCCACCGGCCCCGGCGCGACAGCACCACTCACGACGAACCGCCTCCCCGGCGACAAGCGCTCCCGGATCTACTGATCACTCAGGGTCACGGTACCTCACCCTGGGAACAGGCTCGTCGGCCGGTCGTCCGGCGCGAGGGCGTTCCGTCCGGCTCCGTGGTGTCGGATCCGCCACCGGGTTCTGCCAGGGCGCGGCCGGTTCGCCCGGCCCGCGGCTCACGCCCCGTTCCCCGCGTTGCGCAGGCGGGCGAACGACGTGTCCAGTCCCCGCTTCAGCAGCCGGGACAGGGGGCGTTCCACGAGGCGGTGGACGAGGTAGCTCAGGAGCAGGAAGCCGGCGATGACCGCGGCCACCAGGAGGCGGGCGTCCATCGTGCCGTGGAGGCGGTTGATGAGCGCGGTGCCGGCCGCGTAGTGGACGAGGTAGAGGGGGTACGTCATGGCGCCCGCCGTGACCAGCCACTTCCAGCGGATCCGGTCCGTGTACCCGAGGGCCACGGCGACCATGAAGAGCAGGAAGGCGGTGAAGATCAGCACGCTCCCCCGCCAGCCGGAGACGTGCTCGATCTCCTCGATGCGGTTGCCGAGCTCCAGCTGTCCCATGAGCCACGCCATGGCGAGGATGCCCCACAGCAGGAGGTCCTGGCCGAAGCGGTGCATGAGGTAGAGGGCGAGGCCCGCGATGAAGTACCAGGCGCCGTCCGGGTTGGCGACCAGTTCCAGCAGGGGCAGGCGGGCGATGGGCGCGAGCATCGCCGCCGCGCCCCACAGGCAGCAGAACAGGACCACTCTGCGGTACGTCAGCCCCATGGCGACCACGACGAGGAAGAGCAGGTAGAAGCGCAGTTCCGACCAGAGGGTCCAGTAGACGCCGTCGACGTTGGGCACGGCCGAACCGGACTGGAGCATGGTCAGGTTGAGCAGCACCTCGCGCAGGCGCAGGCGCTCCCACACCCCCGGTACGGCGATCAGCACGGCCGTGGTGAAGAGGACCGCGAACCAGTACGCCGGGTAGAGCCGGATCACGCGGGAGACGAAGAACTGGCGCGGGGTGCGCCCCCAGCACGACATGCAGATCACGAAGCCGCTGATCACGAAGAAGATCTCGACGCCGATCCAGCCGTAGGAGGCGAACCGGAACACCGTCGGCATGATCTCGGAGACCGGCCGGTCCCAGATCGCGTTGCCGGGGCGGTCGGCCCGCCAGGTCCCGGCGTAGTGGTGCACGGCCACCATCAGGGCGGCGAGCAGCCGGATGCCGTCGATGACGTACAGGCGGCCGCCGGGGCGGGCGGCGGCCGGTGCCGGGGGTCCGGAGGCGGGGCCCGGAACGGTCACGGCGAGCGGCGGGAGCGGTTGCCTCGACCGCCCCGCGACGCGTCTCGCCGCCCGCTCGACCATCGGTGTTCCCTTGTCCGCCGCATGCACCATCCGTCCAGACAAGAACAGCCGTCCCGCCTGCGGAAGTGCTTTCGACGACTCGCCGCCAACGCCCCGTCCGGCGTTGGCGGCGCGTTCACCCGTACGTCAGATGACGCCCTGGGCGAGCATCGCGTCGGCGACGCGCTCGAAGCCGGCGATGTTGGCGCCCGTCACGTAGTCGCCGGGGGCGCCGTAGCGCTCGGCGGTCTCGTGGCAGGTGGTGTGGATGTCGTTCATGATGTGCGTCAGCTCGTCCTCGACGCGCTCCGCCGACCACGACGTACGGGCGTGGTTCTGGGCCATCTCCAGGGCGCTGACCGCGACCCCGCCCGCGTTCGCGGCCTTGCCGGGGCCGAAGGCGACGCCGGCGCGCTGGAGGAGGTGGACGGCCTCGGGGGTCGTCGGCATGTTGGCGCCCTCGGACACCGCCTTGACGCCGTTGCGGATCAGCGCGGCGGCGTCGTTCTCGTCCAGCTCGTTCTGCGTGGCCGACGGCAGCGCGATGTCGGCCGGGACCTCCCAGACCCGCCCGCCGGGCACGAAGCGCGCCGAGGCGCCCCGCCGCTCGGCGTACGTGTCGACCCGGCCGCGCTCGACCTCCTTGATCTGCTTGAGCAGCTCCAGATCGATGCCCTTCTCGTCGACCACGTAGCCGGAGGAGTCCGAGCAGGTGATGGCGTTGGCGCCGAGGGCGGCCAGCTTCTCGATGGTGTAGATCGCCACGTTCCCGGAGCCGGACACGACCGCCGTCTGGCCCTCCAGGTCCTCGCCGCGCTCGCGCAGCATCGCGGCCGCGAAGAGGACGTTGCCGTAGCCGGTCGCCTCGGGGCGGATCAGCGAGCCGCCCCAGCCCGCGCCCTTGCCCGTCAGGACGCCGGCCTCCCAGCGGTTGGTGATCCGCCGGTACTGGCCGAAGAGGTAGCCGATCTCCCGGCCGCCGACGCCGATGTCGCCCGCGGGGACGTCCGTGTGCTCGCCGATGTGCCGGTACAGCTCCGTCATGAACGACTGGCAGAACCGCATGACCTCGGCGTCGCTGCGGCCGTGCGGGTCGAAGTCGCTGCCGCCCTTGCCGCCGCCGATGCCGAGGCCGGTCAGCGCGTTCTTGAAGATCTGCTCGAAGCCCAGGAACTTGATGACGCCCAGGTTGACGGAGGGGTGGAAGCGCAGACCGCCCTTGTACGGGCCGAGCGCGCTGTTGAACTCGACACGGAAGCCGCGGTTGACGTGGGTGCGCCCCTGGTCGTCCTGCCACGGCACCCGGAAGATGACCTGCCGCTCGGGCTCGACCAGACGCTCGATGAGCCCCGGCTCGGCGTACTCGGGCCTGGCGGCGACCACCGGGGCGAGCGTCTCCAGCACCTCGTGGACGGCCTGGTGGAACTCCGGCTGGGCGGGGTTGCGGTGCTCGATCTCGGTGAGCAGGTGGTCGAGCGTGGTCTTCGTCTCGGATCGCGTCGTCACGGAAGCCCTTTCTGGCACGGCTGGCACCAGGACCGGGAGGGAGGCCGGGAGGGGTGGCCGGCGTGACTCCCGTCCCGTCCGGTGAGGGGCGCTCGGCGCCGTTGCCGCGCGCAGGGACACTTAAGTGTTACGCGCATGTAAACACCCTGGCCAGTGTTCGGTCTGCGCCCCGACCACTATGTGAGACCGGGTCGCCGCGTACCGGCCACCGGAGGACGTACGGGACGCGGGCGGTCCGGGCCCGGTCACGCCTCCCCGTTGAGCATCGCCGCCGTGAGGACGTGCCCGGCGACGCCCCAGCCGCCGTCGGGGACCTCGTCGACGAGGACGACGGTGGTCGGGCGGGCGCGCTCCCCGTAGATCTCCGCGTAGAGGTCGGTGGTGCGCTCGACGATCTTCTTCTTGTCCTCCGGCGTGAGCGTGCCCGCGGGGACCTTGAAGTGGGCGAAGGGCATGTCAGACCAGCCCTCCGTTGGCGCGCAGGATCTGGCCGTTCACCCAGTGCCCGGCGGGGCTGCCCAGGAAGGCGACCACGGCGGCGATGTCCTCCGGGGTGCCCAGCCGCTCCAGGGGCGGCGTCTTGGCGAGGCGTTCGACCTGCTCGGGCGTCTTGCCGTCGAGGAACAGGTCCGTGGCCGTCGGGCCGGGGGCGACCGTGTTCACGGTGATGTCCCGCCCGCGCAGCTCCCGCGCCAGGATCATCGTCATGGCCTCCACGGCGCCCTTGCTCGCCGCGTAGCCGCCGTAGGTGGGGAACTGGGCCCCCACCACGGAGGTCGAGAACCCGACGAACGAGCCCCCCGCGCGCAGTCGTCGCGCCGCCTGCTGGGCGACGACGAAGGTGCCGCGGATGTTGGTGCGGTGCATGGCGTCGAGCGCCGCCAGGTCCAGGTCGGCGATCGGCGACAGCGTCATCCGCCCGGCCGCGTTCACGACCAGGTCGACGCCGCCGTACTCCTCCTCCGCCCGGTCGAACAGCGCGGCGACCTCCTTCTCCTCCGCCACGTCGGCCTGCACGGCGATCGCCCGTCCGCCGGCGGCGGTGATCGCCGCCACCGTCTCGTCGGCGGCCGCGGCGTCGCGGGCGTAGTTCACGACGACGGCCAGGCCGTCCTCGGCGAGCTTCCGCGCGACCGCCCGGCCGATGCCGCGCGATCCGCCGGTGACGACGGCGACCCGTGTGCCGCCCGCCGGTTCGGGTGTCTGCTGGTTCGTGTGATGCGTGTGCGTGGTCATGACTCCACGATGCGTCCGGTCGACGGGCGCATCCAGGGGATGCCGTCCCCTGGGTCGCCGGCCCCGCCCGGCGCAGAATGGACGGCATGAGCGCTGTGAAGTACGCCGAGCTGGGAGCGTTCCTGCGGTCGCGGCGCGAGCGCATCCGCCCCGCCGACGTCGGACTCCCGGCCGGACCGCGCCGCCGGGTGCCGGGGCTGCGCCGCGAGGAGGTCGCCCAGCTCGCCGGGGCGTCGGTGGACTACTACAACGAGCTGGAGCGCGGCGCCGGGTCCCAGCCGTCCGAGCAGATGATCGCCGCGCTGGCGCGGGCGCTGCGGCTGTCCGGCGACGAGCGGGACTACCTGTACCGGCTCGCCGACCGGCCGGTGCCCGTCCAGGGCGGGCCCGCCTCGCACGTGCACCCCGGCATGCTGGACCTGCTCGGGCGCATGACGTCCACCCCGGCGCAGGTGATCACCGACCTGCACGTCACGCTCGTGCAGAATCCGCTGGCCGTGGCGCTGCTCGGGGACCAGTCCGGTCTCCGCGGGCCCCGCGCCAGCTTCGTGCACCGGTGGTTCACCGAGCCGGAGGCCCGGCTGCTGTATCCCGAGGCCGACCACGAGACCCAGTCCCGCGCCTTCGTCGCCGACCTGCGGGCCGCGGCGGCCCGGCGGGACGCCAAGGACCCCGAGACCGGGTCGATGATCCGTACGCTGCTCGACGTCTCCCCCGAGTTCGCCGCGCTGTGGGCCGACCACGAGGTGGCCTTCCGGCGCGACGACCGCAAGCGGCTCCTCCACCCGGTGATCGGCCTGATCGAGGTCAACTGCCTCAACCTGTTCAGCGAGGACGGCCGCCAGCGGCTCCTCTGGTTCACCCCGGCGGTGGGCACGGAGAGCGCGGGGCTGCTGGAGCTGCTGGCGGTCGTCGGGACGCAGGAGGTCAGCGCTGCGACGCGTACGGCAGGAAGGTCGCCCAGGCGGCAGGGGTGAGCCCACCGGACCCCAGTACCTCGTCGGCCCTGTCCCGGTACTCCTGGCGCGGGATCCGCTTGCCGCCCTCGACCTTGTAGACGAGGTCCTCCCCGTACCCGACCGCCACGCCGAACTCGCCGGCGCGCAGGCCCGCCGCCTCCCGACGGGGTTTCAACTGCCGTCCCACCGTGGTGATGACCGCGACGCCCCACTCGTCGTCGGGGTCCACCTCCCACCCCGACTCGTCCGTCTCGACCGTCATCCCGCACCCCTTCGTCGCGCTCACCGTGTTGCCCCAGCGCCCTACCCGCACGCACCGCGCAGACAGCACCGACACCACTGGACAAGCGCCGGACAGTCACCGTACGTACTCACCGAGTCACTTCTCACGGTACGCACACGCCGCCACGCTGAGTGACGTGAACCAGAAATCCGCCGAACTCAGCTCGTCCGTCCGCAACTTCAGCGTGCAGCTCTCCCCCACGCCACGCGGAGCCCGGCTGGCCCGTCTCCTCGCGACCGAGCAGCTCCGCTCCTGGGGCCTGCCCCTGGACCCGGCGCGCCTCCTCGTCGCCGAGCTGGCCAACAACGCGAGCGCCCACGGACGCGTCCCGGGCCGCGATTTCCGGCTCACGCTCTACGTCGTCGGCGGCATCCTCCGCATCGAGGTCACCGACACCCGCGGCGAGGAACTCCCGCATCCGCAACAACCGGCCGTCGACGCGGAATCCGGCCGTGGCCTGCTCCTGGTGGAGGCGCTGGCGAGCCGCTGGGGAGTGACGGAGGGCCGCTTCCCGCGCAAGACGGTCTGGGCGGAACTGCGCTGCACGCCACCGGAACCCGAGTTCTGAGGTTGCGGTGCCGTCGGTGCCCTACCAAGAGAAAGAACTCGGGGAGAAATGACCCCCACCAAGCCCCACCCCTCCCGCCCGCGGCGCGTCATCACCCGGGCGGGTGAACATCACCGGCTCAGCTGGATTTTCGGGTCCTCAACTCCCCTACTCTCAGCGCAAGCAGGCACAGCCGAAAAGACATCGGCCCCCGCTGGGACTGGCATCCCGGTGCGAGGGCCTACCACCAAGGAAGCAGAACAAGAGGAACTTCCCGATGGGTACCCAAAACCCTAGCGCGCCCTCGCGCGCCCAGTCAGCAGCAGACGGCAATCCGCCCCGCCCCCGTCACCACCGCGGCGGCATCGTCCACGACAACACCCGCCACACCACCCGCTTCGTGGTGATCGGCAACCACCTGGTCCAGCACGAGGAGCTGTCGCTGCTGGCGATCGGCCTCGGCTGCCACCTCCAGTCGCTCCCCACCGGAGCCAGCGCCGACATCAAGTCGCTCGCCGCCCGCTTCCCCGAGGGACCCACCCGCATCGCCGCCGCCCTGCGCGAGCTGGAGACCCACGGCTACCTGCGCCGCGAACGCCACCGCACCGAGACCGGCCGCATCGTCACCCGCACCGTTTCCTGCAACCAGCCCCGGCACCGGCGCGAGCCGGTCGACACGGGGTGTCCGCCCGCGAAGCGAACGCCTGCGCCGCCGCGCCGTACGGGGCGCAAAGCCCTCCCCGCCGTCCCGCAGCCGAGCTGCACGGCCCCCGCCCTCCTCCAGACGGCGGTCGACCTCCTCGCCGGCCTGCGCCGCCACGACCCCCGCCTGCTGCTCTCCGCGACCGACACCACCCACCTGGCCCCCGGCGTCGCCGCCTGGCTGGAACGCGACGTCGCCCCCACCGCCGTACGCCACGCCCTGACCCACGACCTGCCCGACGAACCCCTGCACCGCCCGGCCGCGTTCCTCGCCCACCGCCTCACCGCCCAACTGCCGCCCCCGCCCCCGTTCCGCGCACCGGCGCCCGCCCCGCCGCCGCCCCGCCACCGGATGCGCACCTGCGACGGCTGCGACCGGGCCTTCCGCGCCCCCGAGACCCAAACCCACTGCCGCGACTGCCGAGCAGCCACCGCGCACTCCTGAACCAACAAGGAAACCCATGGACAGCCCGCCCCACGAGGCGATGCACCGCGTCTTCCAGCGGGACACGCCGGAAGACGTCGCGGGTCCCCTCGTCGAATTCACCGCACAGGGCCTGGGCAACCGCCCGGCCAAGCACCTCTGGAGGAACCTGGTGGCCGTGGACCTCTCCTTCCACACGTCCTACATCTCCGAGGAAATCCGCGACGAGGGCCGGGCCGAACGCGGCGCACAGGACGTTCTGCTGGTCCTCGAGCAGCGCGGCCTCGACGTCTCCGACGACGTCCGTGCGCGCATCACGGAGTGCGGGGACCCCGAGGTTCTCCGCCACTGGCTCGCCCGCGCCGTCACCGCGCCGACCGCCGAGGCCGCCTTCGAGGACGAGTAGCCCTGTCGGCTCACGCCATCGTGGACACGCAGAACGGGTGCCCCGCCGGATCCAGCAGCACCCTCCAGCGGTCCGGGGACGGCTGGAAGTCGGGCTTCGTGGCGCCCAGGGCGAGCAGGCGGGCCTCGCCCTCGTCCAGGTCGTCGGCGCCGACGTCGATGTGGGCCTGCTTCTCCTGGTCGGTCCCCGGCCAGGTCGGCGGACGGTAGTCGGGGAGGCGGTTGAAGCCGAGGCCGGGCCCGCCGTCCTTGCCGCCGAGGAAGTAGAAGTCGTCGGTGTGGAAGGCGACGGAAAGGCCGAGGGCCTCGCCCCAGAAGCGGGCCATCTCCACGGGGTCGGAGCAGTCGAAGGTGACGGCCGCGTAGCGGAAGGCCGGGGACGTGGTCGCGGGGGTGTTCTCCGTTGTCGTCATGGGAGAGACCGTAGGACGTGACCAGGACAGGTTCGGTCCTGGTCGGCGGCGGGGGCGTGGAAGACTTCTGGACCGTGCTCAGTACTTCCGCCCGGCTGCTGCGACTGGTCTCCCTGCTCGCCGTCCGTCCCGCCTGGACCTGCGGTGAGCTGGCCGAGCGGATGGAGGTCACGGAGCGGACGGTGCGGCGGGACGTCGCGCGGCTGCGGGAGCTCGGGTACGCCGTGGACTCCGACCCGGGGCCGTGGGGCGGGTACCGGCTGCGGCCGGGGACGCGTACGCCGCCGTTGATCCTCGACGACGAGGAGGCCCTCGCCGTGGCCGTCGGGCTGCGGGAGGCGGCGTTGAGCGGGGCGCTCGGTGGGGACCAGGCGGCGCTGTCGGCACTGCTGAAGCTGCGGCAGGTGCTGCCCGAGCGGGTCGCGGACCGGCTCGGGGAGATGGACGCCGCGTTCGTGCAGACGCCGAGGGCCGGGGAGCCGCAGGTCCCGGCGGGGATGCTGCTGGAGCTGGCGGCCGCGTGCCGGCGGGGCGAGCGGGCCCGGATGGCGTACCGGGACTGGGAGGGGCGGGCCAGTGTGCGCGACGTGGATCCGTACCGGCTCGTGCACACCGGGCGGCGCTGGTACTTCGTGGCGCTCGACGTCGCGCGGGGTGAGTGGCGGACCTTCCGGGCCGACCGGGTGGAGCGGATGCAGCCGACCGGGCGGCCCGTCGAGTTCACCGAACCGCTGCCCGATCCGGCGCTGCTCGTGTCCCGCGCGAGCGCGACCGGGCCGTACGCGCTGCTGGCCACCGTCCGCCTGCCGGTGTCCGAGGAGCAGGCGCTGCGGTTGATCCCCGCGACGGTCGGGCTGCACCGGGCCGAGGGTCCGGACGCCACCGTCGTGGAGATCGGCGGGTCCAGCGCGGAGGGGCTGGCCGGGTACCTGCTCAGCCTCGGCACGCCGTTGCGCGTGCTGGCGCCCGATGCGGTGAGGGAGGCGCTGGTGCGCCGGACGCGGGAGCTGCTCGCCGCGAACGAGGGGGCGGAGGCCTGACGTCTCCTCCCCCAGGCCCGTGCCGGTCGGCAGCGCGGCGGATCAGCCCGGCGTCACCGCGCCCTCCGGGACTCCGAACCACTCCTCCAGTGCCTCCGCCAGCCCTGCCGTCGGCGCCTGCTCCCCCGTGTCGGCCGCCCACGCCGTGAAGCCGTCCGGACGGACGAGGACCGCCGCCAGTTCCGGGCGGGACGGGCAGCCGGCCGTCAGGGTGTCGACGCGGTCGGCGTACCCCGCGGCCAGGGCCCTGAGCTCCGGGTCGTCGGTGAGGTCGAGCAGGAGTGCCCGGCCGCCGTGGAGGTGGTCCGCGAGGCGGCCGGCGTCGGCCAGTTCGAGGTCCGGGGTGCTGCGGCCGGTCAGCGGGTGCTCGCCCGGCAGCTCGTACCGCACGGCGGCGCCGTTGAGCCGCGCGGTGAGGTACGTGGTGCCCGCGACCGTCTCCGCCAGGTCGCTGACGATCGCGCGCAGGGCCCGGGACCGCGGGTCCGGGCGCATGACCGCGACCTGGGACCGGGTCCAGTCCAGGACCCGTGCGCCGACCGGGTGCCGCTCGGAGGTGTACGTGTCCAGCAGCCCTTCCGGCGCCCGCCCGGCGATCACCGCGGCGAGCTTCCAGCCGAGGTTCATCGCGTCCCCGATCCCCAGGCTCAGCCCCTGGCTGCCGAACGCGGAGTGCACGTGCGCCGCGTCGCCCGCCAGCAGCACCCGGCCCCTGCGGTACTCGGTGACCTGGCGGGCGTGGTCGGTGAAGCGGGTCGCGGTCCGCACCCCGGTGACCGTGACGTCCACGCCGGAGACGCGGCGCAGTCGAGCCTGGAGGTCCTCGGCGGTGACCGGCGCGTCCCGGTCGGCCGGCGGGCCGTCGAACTCGACGGTGACGACGCGGCCCGGCATCGGCCCGTAGGCGTACACCCCGGTGTCCGTGGCGGTCCAGCCGACCTTCAGGTCCTCGGCGCCGGTCATCTCCACCACCGCCTGGTGACAGGTGACCTCCGGGTCCGTACCGGGGAACGCGAACCCGGCGAGCTTGCGGACCGTGCTGCGGCCGCCGTCGCAGCCCACGAGCCAGCCGGCGCGGATCGCCCCGCGGCCGGTCCGCACGGTGACGCCCTCGTCGTCGGCGTCGAAGCCGGTCAGCTCCACGCCCCGGCGCACGTCGACGCCGAGCTCGTCCGCGCGCCTGCCGAGCAGCCGCTCGACGTCCTGCTGCGTCACGAAGGCGATGTCGGCGGCGGGTCCGGCGTCGCCGAGGCCCGGCTCGGTACGGTCGACCAGGGCGGCGCGCAGCAGGATTCCGCCGAAGTGCCCGACGGTCCCCAGCCCTTGGCCCGCGGCCTCGTCTCCGTCACCGTCCCCGCCCTCACCGTTCCGCTCGCGCAGGAACGCCTGGAAGCGGTCCAGCGCCCGCCGTTGCACCTCGGCCAGGGCGGGCAGCATGCCCCGGCGGTAGAGCGCCTCGGCGCTGGGCGTGGTGATCGCCCCGCCCTTGATCACCGGGTTCACTCCGGTCAGGCGCTCCAGTACGGCCACCCGCGCGCCCCCGAGCCGGAGCTCGCAGGCCAGCATCAGACCGACCGGGCCGCCCCCGGCCACCACTACGTCACAGTCCATGGCGCCCACTGTCACCGAAGGCCGGGAAAGCCAGGAAACGCCCGCGGAGTCAAGGAACGCGCCCGCTTCAGGTGCGGGTGACCCGGCCGCAGCCTTCCGACCCGGAGCCGGTGAGGGGGCGGCTGCGGTCGTAGGGGTCGGTCAGGGGCCCGGTGGGCCGTGCGCCGCCGGGACCGTCGTCGTCGGGGAAGCCCGGGTGCAGGTAGCCGTCGTGGACGTCGCAGCTGGTGTTGCCGTACTCGGAGAAGTACTTCTCCACCAGGAGCTTGCCCTCGGTCACGTTCCACCGGGCCGGGTCGTTCAGGGTCAGGGTGAGCTCGCGGCGGATGATGGTGCGGGCGACCGGTCCGTCCGGGTCGTCGACCCGCACCAGCGGGTAGACGAAGGTGTAGTCCGCGTTGACCTTCACCACGCCCGGTTCCCCGGCGGCGAGCGTCATGCGGCCACGGACCTTGACGACGTCGCCGACCAGGCGGGTCTCGTCCGGGTCGAAGCGGGTGAAGAGCCGCAGCGGATCGTGGTCCGCGTCCGGGTCGCTCAGGGAGCGGCGCAGCTTCGGGAGCAGTTCGGGCTGCTTCGGGTCGAGGACGGCCAGCGCCTCGTCGGGCCGTTCGCCGCGCAGGACGGCGGGGTCCAGGTTGGCGGCGACCAGGAGGTCCTTGGTGCGGCGCAGCGCGAAGGCCACGTCCTCCTCGCTCCGGCCTGACAGCGCCTTCGCCGGCGGCACCACGATGGCGTCGGCACCCTCGGCCCACCCCTCGGCGGGCGAGCCGCGGAACGGGTGCTCGGGGGTGGCCTGTTCCGCCCCGGCCGCCGGTCCGGGAGCGCCGGTCGGCCGTGCCGTCTCGGCCGCCATCGTGGGCGGTGCGGAGGCGTCGTCCCCGCCGGGCAGCCGGTCCAGGAGCAGGGAGGGCCGTACGGCGACCACCGCGAGCGCCGCCAGCGCCACGACGCCGACGACCGCGCCGACCAGGCGCCGGCGCGGGCGTCCGGCACCCTTGGACGCGCCCTGCGGTGCGGCACGCCACGGCGTCGGCTCCCCCTCCTCGCGCAACCGCCGGGCCACCATCCGCGCCCGCGCCGACGGCTCCTTGGGCGCGGAGCCGCCCCCGCCTTCGGCGGCCTCCCGCAGGAACGCCTCCCACTGCTCGTCGGAGATCGAGGGGGCCGGTTCGTCGCCGGAACGGTCGGGGGGCGGGACGGAACTCACGGGCTCACTTTCCTGGTGACGGCGCCCAGTCGGTGGGGGCCGGGGCGAGGCTTGCGGTGATCAATCGTGCCGTCGGGTGGAGGGGAAGTGCCGCCTCATGCGGATTTCGTGACCGAACCTGTACGCCTTCGCCTCTGCCGGCCTCCGCGCCGCCGTTCCGCGTCAGCCCCGCAGATACGTCAGCACCGCCAGCACCCTGCGGTGGGTGCCTGCCGCCGGGGGCAGGTCGAGCTTGGTGAGGATGCTGCCGATGTGCTTGCCCACGGCCGCCTCGGAGACGACGAGTTCGCGGGCGATCGCCGCGTTGGACCTGCCCTCCGCCATCAGGGCGAGCACCTCGCGCTCGCGCGGGCTGAGGCGCTCCAGCGGGTCCCGGCGGCGGCGCAGCAACTGGCGTACCACCTCCGGGTCGACGACCGTGCCGCCGTCGGCGACCCCGGCCAGCGCGTCGACGAACTCCTCGACCTGGCCGACCCGGTCCTTGAGCAGGTAGCCGACGCCGGTGCCGTCGCCGGAGTCCAGCAGCTCGGCGGCGTAGGCCCGTTGCACGTACTGGCTGAGGACGAGGACGGGCAGCGTGGGCCGCTCCTCGCGCAGGCGTACGGCCGCGTGCAGGCCCTCGTCCTGGAAGCCGGGCGGCATGCGCACGTCGGTGACGACGATGTCCGGGGCGTGCTCCGTCACGGCCGCGACGAGGGCCTCCGCGTCGCCGACGGCCGCGACGACCTCGTGGCCGAAGCGGGCGAGCAGGCCGGTCAGGCCGTCGCGCAGCAGCACGCTGTCCTCGGCCAGTACTACGCGCAGCGGTCGGTCCACTCGCACGGTATCTCCACGCTCAGCAGGGTCGGTCCGCCCGGCGGGCTGGACAGGGCGAGTCTGCCATCCAGCACCGACACCCGGTCGGCGAGTCCGGTCAGCCCGCTGCCCGCCGCGGCGTCGGCCCCGCCCCGGCCGTCGTCGCGGACGCGCAGCACGAGCCGTCCGTCGCGGTGGCCGCCGGTCACCTCCGCGCGGGTGGCGCCGCTGTGCCTGCCGACGTTGGCGAGGGCCTCGCGGACCACGAAGTACGCGGCGGCCTCGACCGCCCGGGGCAGCCGTCCGGGCAGTTCCAGGTCGACGTCGACGGGGACGGCGGAGCGGTCGGCGGCGTCGGCGACGGCCGCGGGCAGGCCGTAGTCGGCGAGGACCTTGGGGTGGATGCCGTGGATGAGTTCGCGCAGTTCCTCCAGGGCCCTGCCCGCCTCGCCGTGCGCCTTGGCGAGCTGGTCGGCCAGCGGTCCCGGCGGGGCGTCCAGACGGGCCAGGCCGAGGGCCATGGTCAGGGCGACGAGGCGCTGCTGGGCGCCGTCGTGCAGGTCGCGTTCGATGCGGCGCCGCTCGGCCTCGAAGGCGTCCACCAACCGCACCCGGGAGCGGGTCAGTTCGACGACCCTGGCCTCGGGGTCGCCCTCGCGCGGGGCGGCGACGAGGACACGCGCCAGCTCGGCCCGCGCGCCCGCCGCCAGGCCCAGTGCGTAGCCGCCGAGGGCGAGGAGCAGCAGTCCGAGCACCGCGACGCCGGACGCGGCCGGCCAGGTGGTGACCGTCCACAGCTTGAGGACCTTCGCCTCCTCGCCGTCGCCGTACGCGGCCATCACCAGCGGGGTGGCGGCCAGGTGGAGGGGCAGCGCCAGGGCGAACACGACGACCAGGGCGTCCAGCGGCCACAGCAGGAGGGCGAACAGCAGGGCGTGGCCCAGCTCCCGCCAGGTCGCCCGCTCCCGCAGCCGGGTGATCAGCCACGGCCAGGGTCCGGTGGCGTACGGCTGCCGTACCGGCCGGGGCGGTGCGGGGGCGCGGTCGACCAGGCGCAGCCGGTGCCGTTCCAGGCGGGCCACGGGGATGCCGACGAGGGCGGTGAGCACCAGCAGCGGCAGACCCACCAGGACGACGGCGAGCGCTCCCGCGAGGACGACCGCGACCGTGATCACCGCCAGGGTGAGGGCGCCGGCCACCGCCCCGGTCATCAGGTAGGCGAGGGCACGCCAGGGCCAGGCAGAGAGCAGGTAACCGCGGGCGGGCAGGGCCTGCCAGGCGTTTCGTGGGTGCATGCGGATCACCGTAGGACTCCCCCGTGCGGCGGGGCCATCGGCCCAGTGGGCGTCCCGGGGGTATGGCCTGCCCTACCCCGGTTCTCGCCCCTGCCGCACTGCGCCGGGGTGATCGCGGACGGTTTCGTGGAGCCGGACAGCGAGGCGACCGGCACCCGAGGAGTGGGGACGACATGGACGACGACGCGATCAGGCTGCGCTCCGTCAGCCGACGGTACGGGGCGGGCGACGGCGCCGTGGCGGCCCTCGACGAGGTCTCCGTCGGCTTCCCCCGGGGCACCTTCACGGCCGTGATGGGCCCCTCCGGGTCGGGCAAGTCGACCCTTCTGCAGTGCGCCGCCGGCCTGGACCGGCCCACGTCGGGGTCGGTGGTCGTCGGCGGTACCGAGCTGACCGGGCTGAGCGAGCGGCGGTTGACGCTGCTGCGCCGTGAGCGCGTGGGGTTCGTCTTCCAGGCGTTCAACCTGCTGCCCTCGCTGACCGCCGAGCAGAACGTGGCCCTTCCCCTGCGCCTGGCAGGGCGCCGCCCTCCCCACGGCCGGGTGCGCGAGGTGCTGCGGCAGGTCGGCCTCGGTGACCGCGCCCGGCACCGGCCCCCGCAGCTGTCCGGCGGCCAGCAGCAGCGCGTCGCCCTGGCCCGCGCGTTGGTCACCCGCCCCGAGGTGCTCTTCGCCGACGAACCGACCGGTGCGCTGGATACGCGCACCGGCCGCGAGGTACTGAGCCTGCTGCGCGGCATGGTCGACCGCGAGGGCCGGACGGTCGTCATGGTCACGCACGATCCGGTGGCCGCCTCCTACGCCGACCGCGTGGTGTTCCTCGTCGACGGCCGCGTGGGCGGCGACCTGGCCGGGGCGGGCGCCGACGCCATCGCCGCCCACCTGACCGGTCTGGAGGGCAGGCCGTGCTGACCACCGCCCTGCACACCCTGCGCGTCCGTTGGGTCACCTTCGTCGGCAGTTTCGTGGCTCTGACGCTGGGGGTCGCGCTGCTCGCGGTGACGGGGCCGGCGCTCGCCTCCTCGCTGGACGCGCCCGGCCGCGCGCCGGAGCGGTTCGCCGCCGCGCCGGTGGTGGTCCGGGGGCAGGACACCCTGCGGGTGCCGACGCCCGCCGGGCAGGACACGGCGGAGCTGGCGCGGCCGCGTGCCGTGCCCGCCGCGGTCGTGGCCCGGCTGGAGCGGCTCGGCACGGTCGTGGAGGACCGGTCCTTCCCGGTACGCGTCCACGGTCGGCGCGCCCCGAGCGGCCTCGTGGGCCACCCCTGGTCCACCGCCGCGTTCGCCCCGTACCGGATCGACGCGGGCCGCGCGCCCCGTACTGCCGACGAGGTCGTCGTCACCGGCGGCTGGGCCGTGCCGGGCGAGCGGGTGCGCACGGACCGGGGCGCCCTGCGCGTCGTGGGCACCGTGCCCGGCCTCGGCTTCGAGGACGCCGTCTTCTTCACCGACGCACGGGCCGCCCAGCTCGCGCCGGTGAGCGTGCAGGTGGCGGTCGACGCGGAGGCGTCCGCCGTACGGGAGGCGGTGCGGGGCGCCGTACGGGACGCGGTGCCGGGCAGCGCGGACGTCCGGGTGCTCACCGGGGACGCCCGGCGGTACGCGGACGCCGACCCCGACCGGGACGAGGAGGCGCTGACCGCGATGAACGCCCTGTTCGGCACGGCCGGCGGCGTCACCGCGTTCGTGTCGGTGTTCGTCGTGGCGTCCACCTTCGCCTTCGCGGTGGCCCAGCGGCGCCGGGAGTTCGGGCTGCTGCGCACGGCCGGTGCGACGCCGGGGCAACTGCGCCGGACGGTGCTGGCCGAGGCCCTCGGCGTCGGCGTGCTCGCCTCCGCGACCGGCTGCCTGCTCGGCGCGTACGGCGCCCCGCACCTGGCGGCCTGGGTGGTCGACGGCGGCCTGGCACCGGCCTGGTTCCGCATCGGCGACCACGCCTGGCCGTACCACACGGCCTTCTGGACCGGGCTGGTCGTCGCCCTGTGCGGTGCGGTCGCGGCGTCGTGGCGGGCGGGGAGCACCGGTCCCGTCGAGGCGCTGCGCGAAGCCTCCGTCGACGCCGGTGCGATGACCCGGGGCCGGTGGCTGGCGGGCTCGGCGCTGCTGCTGACCGCGCTGGTGACGCTCGGCGTCTCCCTGGCCGGCGACCCCGGTGACCTGCTGCACCGCAAGACGTACGTGAGCCGGCCGATGCTGTCGATCACCGCGGCCGCCCTGCTCGCGCCGGTCGTGGTGCGTCCACTGGTCCGGGCGCTGACCTGGCTCCCGGCGCGGCTGCCGGGCGCCGCGGGGATGCTGGTGCGGGAGCACGCGGCCGCCGGTGTCCGCCGCACCGCGGCCGTCGCCGCGCCCGTGCTGGTCACGGTCGCGCTCGCGGGCTCGCTGCTCGGCGCCACCGCGACCCTGAACGAGGCGGAGGCGTCCGAGACGCGCGGGCGGACCGTCGCCGACTTCGTGATCGCCGCACCCGGCGGCGCCGGCCCGGGCTTCGACCGCCGGACCCTGGACCGGCTGCGCGCGATCCCCGGAACGGAGATCTCGCCGTCCGCGTCGAGCGCGGTGTACGTCCTGGAGGAGGGCGTGGCCCTCGTCAGGTCCGACGCCCGTGCCGTCGCCGGCCCCGAGGCGCTCACGGCCACGACAAGGCTGCCTCTGGCTGCCGGGAGGGCGGGCGACCTGGACGACCGGTCGATCATCGTGAACGAGGAGTGGGAAGAGCACACGGTCGGCCGGGACGTGCGGGTGTGGCTCGGAGACGGCACGGAGAAGACCCTGCGCATCGCCGCGGTGATGCACACCGGCACCGGCGGCAACGGCGTCTACGTCACCGCGGCCAACGCCCCCGGCGCCCCCGTCGACCGGGTGGAGGTCGCCCTCACGGACGGCGCCGACGCCGATGCGGTGGCGGGTGAACTGCGGGCGGCGGTGGGGCCGGCCGGCGGTCGGGTGTCGACCAGGGACGAGTGGGTCGAGGCCACGTACCCGCAGACCGACGGCACGACCCGGCTGGGTCTCTTCCTGGTCCTCGGCATCGCCCTGCTCTACACGGCCGTCTCCCTGGCCAACACCATGGTGATGGCCACCTCCGACCGGGTCCGTGACCTCGCGGCACTGCGCCTGGCCGGGGCCACCGACGGCCAGGTGCTCCGCCTGGTCGGCGCCGAGTCCCTGACGGTCGTAGCGGTCGGCGCGCTGCTGGGGCTGGCCGTCGCCGGCCTCAACCTGGCCGGCATGGGGGCGGCCCTGGGCCTGCTCTCGGTGCCCGCCGCGCCGGTGGTGCCGTGGACGGCCGTCGGCGCGACCGCGGGTGCCTGCGCCGTCCTCGCGGTCGTCGCCTCGGTGGTCCCGGCGGGGCTGGCCCTGCGCCGCCACCGGGCGGTGGAGGCCGCCGGCGTCCGGGAGTAGAGGCCGTGGAACGACGAAAGGGCCCGTACGACCGAAGTCGTACGGGCCCTTTCAGGCATCAGCCCATGTCAGGTCGGGTCGACCGACAAGCAAGCGGAGCTTACTTGTTGATCTTGGTGACCTGGCCGGCGCCCACGGTCCGGCCACCCTCGCGGATGGCGAACTTCAGGCCCTCTTCCATGGCGACGGGCTGGATGAGCTCCACCTTCATCTCGGTGTTGTCACCCGGCATGACCATCTCGGTGCCCTCGGGGAGGGTCACGACGCCGGTCACGTCCGTCGTGCGGAAGTAGAACTGCGGACGGTAGTTGTTGAAGAACGGCGTGTGGCGGCCACCCTCGTCCTTGGACAGGATGTAGGCCTGCGCCTCGAACTCGGTGTGCGGGGTGACCGAGCCCGGCTTGATGATGACCTGGCCGCGCTCGACGTCCTCGCGCTTGATGCCGCGGAGCAGCAGACCGACGTTCTCACCGGCCTGGCCCTCGTCGAGCAGCTTGCGGAACATCTCGATGCCGGTGACCGTGGTGGTGGTCTTCTCCGGCTTGATGCCGATGATGTCGACGGTCTCGTTGACCTTGAGGACACCACGCTCGATGCGGCCGGTGACGACCGTACCGCGACCGGTGATGGTGAAGACGTCCTCGATCGGCATCAGGAACGGCTTGTCGACGTCACGCTCGGGCTCCGGGATGGCCTCGTCCACGGCCTTCATGAGCTCGAGGACCGAGTTGCCCCACTCCTTGTCGCCCTCGAGGGCCTTCAGAGCGGAGACCTTGACGACGGGAACGTCGTCGCCCGGGAACTCGTACTCGGAGAGGAGCTCACGCACCTCGAGCTCGACGAGCTCCAGGATCTCCTCGTCGTCCACCATGTCGGCCTTGTTCAGGGCGACGACGATGTACGGAACGCCGACCTGGCGGGCCAGGAGCACGTGCTCCTTGGTCTGCGGCATCGGGCCGTCGGTGGCGGCGACCACGAGGATGGCGCCGTCCATCTGCGCCGCACCCGTGATCATGTTCTTGATGTAGTCCGCGTGACCGGGGCAGTCGACGTGGGCGTAGTGACGCGTCTCCGTCTGGTACTCGACGTGCGCGATGGAGATGGTGATACCGCGCTGGCGCTCTTCGGGAGCCTTGTCGATCTGGTCGAAGGCCGAGGCCTCGTTCAGGTCCGGGTACGCGTCGTGCAGCACCTTGGTAATGGCGGCCGTGAGGGTCGTCTTACCGTGGTCGATGTGACCGATGGTGCCGATGTTGACGTGCGGCTTAGTCCGCTCGAACTTCGCCTTCGCCACTGGGGTCCTCCTGTGGAGTGGTTCTGTACGCCTTACTCATCGGCGCCAGGTGATCTTTGCTGGGAAACCCGGGCCAGGGGGCATTCCACCGGGTTGGTGGCGGAATGCCCCTTGCAGGCTCCGGGGTCAAGCCTAAAGCGTGTGCGGGGGGTCCGTTAAACGGAGTCCCTTACTCGCCCTTGGCCTTCGCGATGATCTCCTCGGCGACGTTCCGGGGAACCTCGGCGTAGGAGTCGAACTGCATCGAGTAGCTTGCGCGACCCGACGTCTTGCTGCGGAGGTCGCCGACGTAGCCGAACATCTCCGACAGGGGCACGAGGCCCTTCACGACGCGGGCACCCGCCCGCTCCTCCATGGCCTGGATCTGGCCACGGCGGGAGTTGATGTCGCCGATGACCTCACCCATGTAGTCCTCGGGCGTGGTGACCTCGACGGCCATCATCGGCTCCAGGAGCACGGGCGAAGCCTTGCGCGCGGCCTCCTTGAAGGCCTGCGAACCGGCGATCTTGAACGCGAGTTCGGAGGAGTCGACCTCGTGGTAGCCACCGTCGATGAGCGTGACGCGGACGCCCGTCATCTCGTAGCCGGCCAGGATGCCGAACTGCATGGCCTCCTGCGCACCGGCGTCCACCGAAGGGATGTACTCCTTCGGGATGCGGCCACCGGTGACCTTGTTCACGAACTCGTACGAGGCGTCGCCGCCCTCGATCGGCTCGATCGCGATCTGCACCTTGGCGAACTGACCGGTACCACCGGTCTGCTTCTTGTGGGTGTAGTCCACGCGCTCGACGGCCTTGCGGATCGTCTCACGGTAGGCGACCTGCGGCTTGCCGACGTTGGCCTCGACCTTGAACTCACGGCGCATACGGTCGACCAGCACCTCGAGGTGCAGCTCGCCCATACCACCGATGATGGTCTGGCCCGTCTCCTCGTTCGTGTGAACCTGGAAGGACGGGTCCTCCTCGGCCAGGCGCTGGATCGCGACGCCGAGCTTCTCCTGGTCGCCCTTCGACTTGGGCTCGATGGCGACCTGGATGACCGGCGCCGGGAAGTCCATGGACTCCAGGATCACCGGGTTCTTGTCGTCGGACAGCGTCTCACCGGTGGTGGTCTGCTTCAGGCCCATGACGGCGACGATGTCGCCGGCGCCCACCGACTCGATCTCCTCACGCTTGTTGGCGTGCATGCGGTAGATCTTGCCGATGCGCTCCTTCTTGCCCTTGACGGAGTTCAGCACCGCGGTGCCGGACTCCAGGCGGCCCGAGTAGACCCGGACGAAGGTGAGCTTGCCGAGGTGCGGGTCGCTCATGATCTTGAACGCGAGCGCGGCCAGCGGCTCGTCCTCGGACGGCTTGCGCTTGATGACGACCTCGGGGTCCTTGACGTCCTGGCCCTCGATGGCCTCGACGTCGAGCGGGGTCGGCAGGTAGCGCACGACCGCGTCGAGCAGGGGCTGGACGCCCTTGTTCTTGAACGCGGTGCCGCAGAACACCGGGGTGACCGTGGTGTCGCTGGACTTGCCGGAGGCGATGGTGATGCGACGGATCGCGGCGTACAGCTGCTCCTCGGTGGGCTCCTGGCCCTCCAGGAACAGCTCCATGATCTCTTCGTCGTTCTCCGCGACGGCCTCGACCAGCTTGCCGCGCCACTCCTCGGCGGCCTCGGTGTGCGTGTCGGGGATGTCGACGACGTCGTACATCTCGCCCTTGGCGGCCTCGGCGGACCACACGAGCGCCTTCATGCGGACCAGGTCCACGACGCCCTTGAAGTCGGCCTCGGCACCGATCGGGAGCTGCATGACCAGCGGCTGGGCGCCCAGGCGGTCCGAGATCATCTCCACGCAGCGGTGGAACTCGGCGCCGGTACGGTCCAGCTTGTTCACGAAGCAGATGCGCGGAACGCCGTAACGGTCGGCCTGACGCCACACCGTCTCGGACTGCGGCTCGACACCGGCGACACCGTCGAACACGGTCACGGCACCGTCGAGCACACGCAGGGAACGCTCCACCTCGACGGTGAAGTCGACGTGCCCCGGGGTGTCGATGATGTTGATCGTGTAGTCGTTGTCCTCGAGCGGCCAGTGGCAGGTGGTCGCAGCAGACGTGATCGTGATGCCACGCTCCTGCTCCTGCTCCATCCAGTCCATGGTGGCAGCGCCGTCGTGGACCTCACCGATCTTGTACGACACACCGGTGTAGAACAGAATCCGCTCGGTGGTGGTCGTCTTGCCCGCGTCGATGTGGGCCATGATCCCGATGTTGCGGACCTTGGCCAGGTCAAGTGAAGTGGTAGCCATAAGGCTTCAGTCTTCTCTCGGTCTCGATGTGGGTAGCGACTACCAGCGGTAGTGCGCGAAGGCCTTGTTGGACTCGGCCATCTTGTGCGTGTCCTCGCGCTTCTTCACAGCGGCGCCGAGGCCGTTGGAGGCGTCGAGGAGCTCGTTGAGCAGACGCTCGGTCATGGTCTTCTCGCGACGGGCGCGGGAGTAACCGACGAGCCAGCGCAGCGCGAGGGTGTTGGCGCGACCGGGCTTGACCTCGATCGGCACCTGGTACGTCGCACCACCGACGCGGCGGGACTTGACCTCGAGGGTCGGCTTGATGTTCTCGAGAGCGCGCTTGAGCGTGATGACCGGGTCGTTGCCGGTCTTCTCGCGCAGGCCCTCCATGGCACCGTAGACGATGCGCTCGGCGGTGGAGCGCTTGCCGTTCAGCAGCACCTTGTTGATCAGGGAGGTCACCAGAGGAGAACCGTAGACCGGGTCGATGATGACCGGGCGCTTCGGGGCGGGGCCCTTACGAGGCATTCTTACTTCTCCTTCTTGGCGCCGTAGCGGCTGCGGGCCTGCTTGCGGTTCTTGACACCCTGGGTGTCGAGCGAGCCACGGATGATCTTGTAGCGAACACCCGGCAGGTCCTTCACACGGCCGCCGCGCACGAGCACGATGGAGTGCTCCTGCAGGTTGTGTCCCTCACCCGGAATGTAAGCAGTGACCTCGATACCGCTGGTCAGACGCACACGCGCGACCTTACGCAGGGCCGAGTTCGGCTTCTTCGGGGTGGTCGTGAACACACGCGTGCAGACGCCGCGACGCTGGGGCGAACCCTCGAGTGCGGGCGTCTTGTTCTTCTCGACCTTGTCCTGCCGGCCCTTGCGGACCAGCTGCTGGATCGTAGGCACTACTTCTCCGGTTTCTGTGTGCCGAATGGTGAAGCTAACCTGGGACGTCACCGACCCACGCGGTCGGGTGTGTCGAACCCGCGGACTCTCGCCGCGAGGACGGAAAGAGGCGCGGATCGCGGTGGCCACGCACGGCCCCCGGTGCGGTTGAAGGCACGCACGAAGGCCAGGGCACACCCCAGGCACAAGGTCTGAGCGTACCTATCGCATTCGCTGCGGTCAAAACAAATGGGCGAGACCGGCGCCGCCACCCGGCTTGCCCGGCTTTCACCCGATCCCGGTGCGCCTCCGCACGGACGTCCTGGACGCTCGCTCACGGGGGCGCGCCGCGGTGGAGGGCGCCCCGCCCCACCCCCTGGGTCCGCGGGGCGCCCACGCCGCGCCTCAGCCCCCGTCCAGGGCCGGCGCAGCACGCCGAAGGGCGGCCACCCCTCGCGGGGTGACCGCCCTTCGGTCGTATCAGGCGACTCGCTTACTGGTTGTACGGACCGTAGTCGTAGTCCTCCAGCGGAACGGCCTGGCCGGAGCCCGTGCCGAACGGCGAGTAGTCGATGTCGTCGTAGCCGACGGCCGAGTACATCGCGGCCTTGGCCTCCTCGGTCGGCTCGACCCGGATGTTGCGGTAGCGGGACAGGCCCGTACCGGCCGGGATGAGCTTACCGATGATGACGTTCTCCTTGAGGCCGATGAGGCTGTCGGACTTGGCGTTGATCGCCGCGTCCGTCAGGACTCGGGTCGTCTCCTGGAAGGAGGCGGCCGACAGCCAGGACTCCGTCGCCAGCGAGGCCTTGGTGATACCCATCAGCTGCGGACGACCGGAGGCCGGGTGACCGCCCTCCTGGACCACACGACGGTTCTCGGTCTCGAACTTCGACCGCTCGACCAGCTCGCCGGGCAGCAGCTCGGCGTCGCCGGACTCGATGATCGTCACGCGGCGCAGCATCTGCCGGATGATGATCTCGATGTGCTTGTCGTGGATCGACACGCCCTGCGAGTTGTAGACCTTCTGGACCTCGCCGACCAGGTGGACCTGGACGGCACGCTGACCCAGGATGCGCAGCACGTCGTGCGGGTTGGTGGCACCCACGGTGAGCTTCTGGCCCACCTCGACGTGCTCGCCCTCGGACACCAGGAGACGGGCGCGCTTCGAGATCGGGTAGGCCGTCTCGTCGCTGCCGTCGTCCGGGGTGACGACGATCTTCTTGGTCTTCTCGGTCTCCTCGATCCGCACGCGGCCGGAGGCCTCGGAGATCGGGGCGACACCCTTCGGGGTACGGGCCTCGAAGAGCTCGACGACACGGGGCAGACCCTGGGTGATGTCGTCACCGGCCACACCACCGGTGTGGAAGGTACGCATCGTCAGCTGGGTACCGGGCTCACCGATGGACTGGGCGGCGATGATGCCGACCGCCTCACCGATGTCGACCAGCTTGCCGGTGGCCAGGGAACGGCCGTAGCACATGGCGCAGGTGCCGACCTGGGACTCGCAGGTCAGGATCGAGCGGGTCTTGACCTCCTCGACACCGTGGCGCACGAGCTGGTCGATGAGCACGTCACCGAGGTCGACGTTGGCCGGCGCGATCACCTTGCCGTCGATGACGACGTCCTCGGCGAGCATGCGGGCGTACACGCTGGTCTCGACGTCGTCCGCCTTGCGCAGGACACCGTCCTCGCCGCGCTCGGCGATCCGCAGCTTCAGACCGCGCTCGGTGCCGCAGTCCTCCTCGCGGATGATGACGTCCTGGGAGACGTCGACCAGACGACGGGTGAGGTAACCCGAGTCGGCGGTACGCAGGGCGGTGTCCGCCAGACCCTTACGGGCACCGTGCGTGGAGATGAAGTACTCCAGCACGGACAGGCCCTCACGGAACGACGCCTTGATCGGACGCGGGATCGTCTCGTTCTTCGCGTTCGACACCAGACCACGCATACCGGCGATCTGACGCATCTGCATCATGTTGCCTCGTGCACCCGAGTTCACCATCATGAAGATCGGGTTGGTCTTCGGGAAGTTGTCGTTCATCGCCTCGGCGACCTCGTTGGTCGCCTTGGTCCAGATCGCGATGAGCTCCTGCGTGCGCTCGTCCTTGGTGATCAGACCGCGCTCGTACTGCTTCTGGACCTTCTCGTCCTGCGCCTCGTAGCCCCTGACGATCTCCTTCTTCGCCTCGGGAACGACGACGTCGGAGATGGCCACGGTGACGCCGGAACGGGTCGCCCAGAAGAAGCCGGCCGCCTTCAGGTTGTCGAGCGTCGCCGCCACGATGACCTTCGGGTAGCGCTCGGCGAGGTCGTTGACGATCTCGGAGAGCTGCTTCTTGCCGACCTCGTAGTCGACGAACGGGTAGTCCTCGGGCAGCAGCTCGTTGAAGAGCGCGCGGCCCAGCGTGGTCTTCAGGGTGAAGGTGTCACCCTGCTGCCACTCGGGCTCGCCCTCCTCGCGGGCCGGGGGCTCCCAGCCGCGGGGCGGGATGGTGCCCACCGGGAAGCGGATGTCGACCTTCGACTGGAGCGACAGCTCGCCCGCGTCGAACGCCATGATCGCCTCCGCGACCGAGGCGAAGGAACGGCCCTCGCCCTTGAGGTCGCGGCCCTCGCCGTCGGTGGTGAGGAAGAACAGACCGAGGACCATGTCCTGGGTCGGCATCGTCACCGGACGGCCGTCGGCCGGCTTGAGGATGTTGTTCGAGGACAGCATCAGGATGCGGGCCTCGGCCTGCGCCTCCGCGGACAGCGGCAGGTGCACGGCCATCTGGTCACCGTCGAAGTCCGCGTTGAACGCGGTGCAGACGAGCGGGTGGATCTGGATGGCCTTGCCCTCGACCAGCTGCGGCTCGAAGGCCTGGATGCCGAGGCGGTGCAGCGTGGGCGCACGGTTCAGCAGAACCGGGTGCTCCGCGATGACCTCTTCCAGCACGTCGTACACGACCGTGCGGCCGCGCTCGACCATGCGCTTGGCCGACTTGATGTTCTGCGCGTGGTTCAGGTCGACCAGGCGCTTCATCACGAACGGCTTGAAGAGCTCCAGCGCCATGGCCTTGGGCAGACCGCACTGGTGCAGCTTCAGCTGCGGGCCGACGACGATGACGGAACGCGCCGAGTAGTCGACTCGCTTGCCGAGCAGGTTCTGACGGAAGCGGCCCTGCTTGCCCTTGAGCATGTCGGACAGCGACTTCAGCGGACGGTTGCCGGGGCCCGTGACCGGGCGGCCGCGGCGGCCGTTGTCGAAGAGCGCGTCGACGGCCTCCTGGAGCATGCGCTTCTCGTTGTTCACGATGATCTCGGGCGCGCCGAGGTCGAGAAGCCGCTTCAGGCGGTTGTTGCGGTTGATGACGCGGCGGTACAGGTCGTTCAGGTCGGAGGTCGCGAAGCGGCCACCGTCCAGCTGCACCATCGGACGCAGGTCCGGCGGGATGACCGGCACGCAGTCCAGCACCATGCCCTTGGGGCTGTTGCTGGTCTGCAGGAACGCGGAGACGACCTTGAGGCGCTTGAGCGCGCGGGTCTTCTTCTGGCCCTTGCCGGTGCGGATGATCTCGCGGAGGCGCTCGGCCTCCTCCTCGAGGTCGAAGGACTCCAGGCGCTTCTGCAGCGCGGCGGCGCCCATCGAGCCGTCGAAGTAGGTGCCGAAGCGGTCGCGCAGCTCGCGGTAGAGCAGCTCGTCGCCCTCGAGGTCCTGGACCTTGAGGTTCTTGAACCGGTTCCACACCTCGTCGAGGCGGTCGATCTCGCGCTGCGCGCGGTCGCGCAGCTGCTTCATCTCACGCTCGGCGCCCTCGCGCACCTTGCGGCGCACGTCGGCCTTGGCGCCCTCGGCCTCGAGCTCGGCCAGGTCGGTCTCGAGCTTCTTGGCACGGGCCTCGAGGTCGGCGTCGCGGCGGTTCTCGATCTGCTGACGCTCGACGGAGACGTGGGCCTCCAGCGACGGCAGGTCGCGGGTGCGGCGCTCCTCGTCCACGAACGTGATCATGTAAGCGGCGAAGTAGATGACCTTCTCGAGGTCCTTCGGCGCCAGGTCCAGCAGGTAGCCCAGGCGCGACGGGACGCCCTTGAAGTACCAGATGTGGGTGACGGGGGCGGCCAGCTCGATGTGGCCCATCCGCTCACGGCGCACCTTGGCGCGCGTGACCTCCACGCCGCAGCGCTCACAGATGATGCCCTTGAAGCGGACGCGCTTGTACTTGCCGCAGTAGCACTCCCAGTCCCGGGTCGGACCGAAGATCTTCTCGCAGAAGAGTCCGTCCTTCTCGGGCTTGAGGGTGCGGTAGTTGATGGTCTCGGGCTTCTTGACCTCGCCGTGGCTCCACTGACGGATGTCGTCAGCGGTGGCCAGACCGATCCGGAGCTCGTCGAAGAAGTTGACGTCGAGCACTATGCGTCAATCCCTCTCAGGGTTGTAAGTCTTGGGGTCTGAATCGGGGGTCCTGGGGCCGGCGGGCCTTGATCGCTCAAGGCCCGCCGAAACTCCCGTCAGACCTCTTCGACGCTGCTCGGCTCGCGCCGGGACAGGTCGATGCCGAGCTCCTCCGCAGCGCGGAAGACGTCCTCGTCGGTGTCGCGCATCTCGATGGACATGCCGTCCGAGGACAGCACCTCCACGTTGAGGCACAGGGACTGCATCTCCTTGATGAGCACCTTGAAGGACTCGGGGATGCCGGGCTCAGGGATGTTCTCGCCCTTGACGATGGCCTCGTAGACCTTCACGCGGCCGGTCACGTCGTCGGACTTGATGGTCAGCAGCTCCTGGAGGGCGTACGCGGCGCCGTAAGCCTCCAGCGCCCACACCTCCATCTCACCGAAGCGCTGGCCACCGAACTGGGCCTTACCACCCAGCGGCTGCTGGGTGATCATCGAGTACGGGCCGGTCGAGCGGGCGTGCAGCTTGTCGTCGACCAGGTGGTGCAGCTTGAGGATGTACATGTAGCCGACCGAGATCGGGTCCGGGAACGGCTCACCGCTGCGGCCGTCGAACAGCCGCGCCTTGCCGGACGGGAGCACCATGCGCTCGCCGTCGCGGTTCGGGATGGTGTGCTGCAGCAGACCCGCGAGCTCGTCCTCACGCGCACCGTCGAAGACCGGGGTGGCGACGTTGGTGCCGGGCTCGACCTTGTCGGCGCCGATGGCCTGGAGGCGCTGTGCCCACTCGTCCGCGAGGCCGGAGACGTCCCAGCCGCGGCTGGCGAGCCAGCCGAGGTGGATCTCCAGGACCTGTCCCGGGTTCATTCGGGACGGGACGCCCAGCGGGTTGAGGATGATGTCGACCGGGGTGCCGTCCTCCAGGAACGGCATGTCCTCGATCGGCAGGATCTTCGAGATGACACCCTTGTTGCCGTGACGGCCGGCGAGCTTGTCACCGTCGGTGATCTTGCGCTTCTGCGCGACGTAGACGCGCACCAGCTGGTTCACACCGGGGGGAAGCTCGTCGCCCTCCTCGCGGTCGAAGACGCGGACGCCGATGACCTTGCCGATCTCGCCGTGCGGCACCTTCAGCGAGGTGTCACGGACCTCACGGGCCTTCTCACCGAAGATCGCGCGCAGCAGGCGCTCCTCGGGCGTCAGCTCGGTCTCGCCCTTGGGCGTGACCTTGCCGACGAGGATGTCGCCGGCGACGACGTCGGCGCCGATGCGGATGATGCCGCGCTCGTCGAGGTCGGCGAGGACCTCCTCGGAGACGTTCGGGATGTCCCGGGTGATCTCCTCGGGGCCGAGCTTGGTGTCACGGGCGTCGACCTCGTGCTCCTCGATGTGGATCGAGGAGAGGACGTCGTCCTGCACGAGGCGCTGCGACAGGATGATCGCGTCCTCGTAGTTGTGACCCTCCCACGGCATGAAGGCGACCAGCAGGTTCTTGCCGAGCGCCATCTCGCCGTTCTCGGTGGCCGGACCGTCGGCGAGGACCTGGCCCTCGACGACCCGGTCGCCCTCGTTGACGATGACCTTCTGGTTGACCGAGGTGCCCTGGTTGGAACGGGCGAACTTGGCCAGGCGGTACGTGATGTACGTGCCGTCGTCGTTGGTGGTGGTGATGTAGTCCGCGGAGACCTCCTGGACCACACCCGCCTTCTCGGCCTTGACCACGTCGCCGGCGTCGACCGCGGAGCGGTACTCCATGCCGGTGCCGACGAGCGGCGACTCGCTCTTGATGAGCGGGACGGCCTGACGCATCATGTTCGCGCCCATGAGGGCACGGTTGGCGTCGTCGTGCTCGAGGAACGGGATCATGGCGGTCGCGACCGACACCATCTGGCGCGGCGAGACGTCCATGTAGTCGACGTCGTCACCGGGGACGTAGTCGACCTCGCCGCCACGGCGGCGGACCAGCACGCGGTTCTCGGCGAAGCGGAACTCGTCGGTCAGCGGCGCGTTGGCCTGCGCGATGACGAAGCGGTCCTCCTCGTCGGCGGTCAGGTAGTCGACCTCGTCGGTGACCCGGCCGTCGACGACCTTGCGGTACGGCGTCTCGATGAAGCCGAACGGGTTGATCCGGCCGTACGAGGCGAGCGAGCCGATCAGACCGATGTTCGGGCCTTCCGGCGTCTCGATCGGGCACATGCGGCCGTAGTGCGACGGGTGCACGTCGCGGACCTCGAAGCCGGCCCGCTCACGGGAGAGACCACCCGGGCCGAGCGCGTTGAGACGACGCTTGTGCGTCAGACCCGACAGCGGGTTGTTCTGGTCCATGAACTGGGACAGCTGGCTGGTGCCGAAGAACTCCTTGATGGAGGCGACGACCGGCCGGATGTTGATCAGGGTCTGCGGCGTGATCGCCTCGACGTCCTGGGTGGTCATGCGCTCGCGCACGACGCGCTCCATACGGGCGAGACCCGTACGGACCTGGTTCTGGATCAGCTCGCCGACGTTGCGGATGCGGCGGTTGCCGAAGTGGTCGATGTCGTCGGTCTCGACGATGATCGAACGGCCCGACTCGCCGACCGTCTCGGTCTCACCGGCGTGCAGCTTCACCAGGTACTTGATGGTGGCGATGATGTCGTCGGTGGTGAGCACGCCGGCGTCCAGCGGCTCGTCCGCGCCGAGCTTCTTGTTCACCTTGTAGCGGCCGACCTTGGCGAGGTCGTAGCGCTTGGGGTTGAAGTAGAGGTTCTCGAGCAGCGTCTGCGCGGCCTCGCGCGTGGGGGGCTCGCCCGGACGCAGCTTGCGGTAGATGTCGAGCAGCGCGTCGTCCTGGCCCTGGGTGTGGTCCTTCTCCAGGGTGGCGCGCATGGACTCGTACTCGCCGAACTCCTCGAGGATCTGCTCGGTGGTCCAGCCGAGGGCCTTGAGGAGGACGGTCACGGACTGCTTGCGCTTGCGGTCGATGCGCACACCGACCATGTCGCGCTTGTCGATCTCCATCTCCAGCCAGGCACCCCGGGACGGGATGATCTTGGCGGAGAAGATGTCCTTGTCGGACGTCTTGTCGATGGAGGAGTCGAAGTAGACACCCGGCGAGCGGACCAGCTGGGACACCACGACACGCTCGGTGCCGTTGATGACGAAGGTGCCCTTGTTCGTCATGAGCGGGAAGTCGCCCATGAAGACGGTCTGGGACTTGATCTCGCCGGTCTCGTTGTTGGTGAACTCGGCGGTGACGAAGAGCGGGGCGGCATACGTGAAGTCGCGCTCCTTGCACTCGTCGATGCTGTTCTTCGGGGGCTCGAAACGGTGGTCGCGGAACGTCAGCGACATCGACCCGGAGAAGTCCTCGATCGGGGAGATCTCCTCGAAGATCTCTTCCAGACCGGACTTGGTGGGGACGTCGTGACCGGACTCCAGAGCCGACTCGACGCGAGCCTTCCACGCGTCGTTGCCGAGCAGCCAGTCGAAGCTCTCGGTTTGCAGCGCGAGGAGGTTCGGAACCTCGAGGGGCTCCTGGATCTTTGCAAAGGAGATGCGCAGCGGGGCGGTGCTGGCAGCGTTGTTCGTATTCGCGGTCGAGGCATTGCGCGAGGCGGCCAAGAGGGGGTCCTTCCGAGGGCTCGGACTCACTACGCGCGTACCGGCCCCTCTTCCTCACACGGAGACAAAGGGTGTCTGATGTGGCTGAAGAGCCAGGTCAGACATGCTCTGGTCGTCAGTGCTCGGGCGAGGGTAGACCCCTGGTGACGGGCAGGGGGCAGCTAACAGGCAGCGCAAAGGGACAGTGTAGCCACTTGGCACACTGATGTCCAGTGCGGGTTTCCCGAACCGTGTTCGCTCCTCGTTGTACTCACCACCTGCGGCAAGGTCTCGCCCTCAACGCACCGTGATACTGCCCTGTTCGCCGTGGATCCATGCCTCGGATTCGGATCCTTGTGACGACGCGTCCTGAGAATTGCGCGCTGCGTGCGGTTCGTCAAGGCCCCCCTTGTCCAAACCGGCTGCCGTCCAGGGACTCTCAGGGTCCCGGAGACGGCACGACGAAGATCACCATACTCGTCGTCGTCACCCGTGCAAGGCAGCCGCTGCCGGACCCCCGGAACGCCGAAGAGCGACCACCCGGATGGATGATCGCTCTTCGGTGCTTGCGCGTTACAGGTCCTGAGGAACCCGTGAGGTCTTACTTGACCTCGACCGACGCGCCGGCGCCCTTGAGGGACTCGGCGGCCTTGTCGGCGGTCTCCTTGTTGACCTTCTCGAGGACCGGCTTCGGGGTGCCGTCGACGAGGTCCTTGGCCTCCTTCAGACCCAGGGAGGTCAGCTCACGCACGACCTTGATGACCTGGATCTTCTTGTCGCCGGCGCCGGTGAGGATGACGTCGAACTCGTCCTTCTCCTCGGCGGCCTCGGCCGGGGCGGCCGGACCGGCCGGACCCGCGACGGCCACGGCGGCGGCGGCGGTGACGTCGAACTTCTCCTCGAAGGCCTTCACGAACTCGGAGAGCTCGATGAGGGTCATCTCCTCGAACTGGGCGAGCAGGTCTTCCTGGCTGAGCTTCGCCATGATGGCGGTCCTTCCACTAATTCGGCAGGTGCCGGATGTACGGGGTGAGGCGGGCGTACGTCGGGCCCGCATCGGCTCTCGCCTCAGGCGGCGAGAGCCGTCAAGCGAGCCGAGTTACTCGGCACCGCCCTGCTCGTCCTGCTTGGCACGGAGCGCGTCCACGGTGCGGACGAGCTTCGAGGGGAGCGCCTGGAAGAGCTGAGCAGCCTGGGACTGCTTGCCCTTGAAGGCACCCGCCAGCTTGGAGAGCAGAACCTCGCGGGACTCGAGGTCCGCGAGCTTCTTGATCTCGTCGGCGGACATCGCCTTGCCGTCAAGGACACCGCCCTTGATGACGAGGTTCGGGTTGTCCTTGGCGAAGTCGCGCAGACCCTTCGCCGACTCCACCGGGTCACCGGTGACGAAGGCGACGGCCGTCGGACCAGCGAAGAGCTGGTCGTCGAGCGTGATCCCGGCCTCGTTGGCCGCAATCTTGGTCAGCGTGTTCTTCACCACGGCGTACTGGGCGTTCTCACCGAGCGACCGGCGCAGCGTCTTGAGCTGCGCCACGGTGAGACCGCGGTACTCGGTCAGCACGGCGGCGTTGGAGCTGCGGAACTTGTCCGTCAGCTCGGCAACCGCGGCAGCCTTTTCGGGCGTCGCCATAGAGCCTCGGCCTCCTTCCGGGTGATTCGGACCGCGCGGACCCGAAGGAGGACTGGGGAAAACGAAACGCCCCGGCGCAGGCGCACGGGGCGTGGCTCGACCGGACGCACACGCTCGAGGCGTGCCGTGCGGGAGCTCATCCACAGTCACCTGCGCGGGTCGTCCGCAGTTCAGCGGATCCTTCGGCCACCGTGACTCTCACGAGCACACGGCAACGACCAGCGGTCTTTGGCTTCTGTGGGAGCGTACGTGAACGGGGCAGTGTCAAGCAAATCCGCCCGTACGGCGACCCGGCCGGTCTCAGCCCGCCTGGCCCTCCTGCATCATCTCGGCCAGGTCCGTCGTCTCCCCGGCCGGCGGGGCGGTGACCTTCACGGGCTCGTTGAAGCCGAGGAAGGTGACGGTCATGTCCAGCGGGCCCTTGGCGGCGTCGCCGCGCATGCGGAACTGCTTGGCCCGGTCGTCGCCGTCGATCCACATGTCCATCGTGAGCTTGTCGACGCCCATCTTCTCGTACTGCTCGATGCTCTTGCGGCGCTGGTCCCGGGTGGCCTTGTCCTCGTCGGCGAGGGACTTCTCCAGGGCGTCGAGGGTGACGGTGCCCTTGTAGTGGGTGGTCTTCACCCCGTCGACGTCCTCGGTGCCGACCTTCTCGACGTCCTCGGCACTGGTGAGGAAGGTGGACTCGGCCGCCGGGTTCTTGTCGGCCTGGGAGACGCTGCCGAGCTGGTTGAGCTCCTTGTCGGCGCCCATCGCGGCCAGGTCGAACTTGAGCCAGCTCTTGCCGTCCATCTCCTTGGCCGCCTCGGCGCCGCCGTTGAGGTAGAGGGCCTTGTCGACGAGGCGGATCTCGGCGGTCGCGTCGGCGCCCCGGTCGGGCGCCTTCATCTTCATGGCCATCGCGACCGTCGGCTTGAGCTGCATCTGGGCCTCGGCCTCGATGCGGCCCTCCTCGGGAGCCCTTCCGGTCATGCGGTAGTGGAGGGAGCTGATGCCCTCCGTGTTCTTCGCCGCCTCGGCGACGGCCGCCGCCGGCGTCATCCCGGGGGACTTGTCCGCCCCCTCGTCCTTCGAACAGCCCACCGCGCCGGCGGCGAGCAGCAGCGCGGCCAGGCCCGCGCCCACGGGCACGCGTACAGAAGTCTTCGTCATGGATTCCCCCCAGGGACACGGGAAGTGGACAGCTGTCACACAGTCAGGACGCGGAAGCATCCGAAACGGTTCGAATGATTTTGCGATTTTTTGAATCAGGTGCCGTCGTCCGGTGTCGTCAGCAGCTCCTTGAAGTCCGCCGTGTCGGCGGCCGGGGGCCGCTCGACGGGGACGGGGACGCCGTAGTCGCTGTAGTAGGCGGTCTGGGACAGCTCACCCGTCTCCGTACGTCCCCGCTCGGTCTTCTTCACCAGCAGGTCCTGTGCGTCGACCCAGATGTCGACGGTCCGTCCGGTGCCGCCCGCCACCGTGCCGGACCAGTGCGTGGTGTACCGCCCGCGCGTCGTCTCCTTGCCGACCTCGTGCACGTCGTCGGAGGTGAGCAGCAGTCTCACCGCCTCGTCCGGGGCGGTGTCGCGCATCCGGTCCGCGAAGCCGGCGTCGGCGCCGTCGCCGAGGTTCTCCAGGTCGGCGTACACGTACTTGATCCAGTGCCGGCCGCCCGCCCGGGCGGCGAAGGCGTCGCCCATCTTCGCGTAGTAGGCGTCGGGCAGGTAGCGGGCCTCCATGGAGGTGGTGCCTAGCCGGCGCATCGCGTCGGCGGTCGTCCCTCCGGTGTAGGTGAGCGTCAGGGTGCCGGTGAGGCCGTCGCCCCAGCGGAGGGCGCCTTCGGCCTTCAGGGACAGTTCGTCGCCCACGACGGTCGTGGAGTGGACCCACGCCGAGCCGGCCCTGCTCGTGGCACGCTCCACGGTACGCAGCGGCTCCGCCCACGGGACGGGATCGTCCTCGGTGGGGCCGGAGGGGACGCAGGCGGCCAGACACGCCAGCACCGCCGTCACCGCGATCGAGAAGGCCGTGCGGCGTCCCGCCGTGCTCGTCATGTCGTCCCACCCCTGTGCGCGTCGCCTGCCCGCACGCTAGCCCAGGCGCCCGGCTCCCGTACCGGGAAAGGGGACGGGCCCCGCACCTCGGAAGGTGCGGGGCCCGTGAACCGGTGGGGCGAGCCGTCGGCTCAGACCGCGGCCGGGTCCTCCTCGACGAGGAGGTTGCGGGTGCGGTTGGAGTCGACCGGAATGCCGGGGCCCATCGTGGTGCTGATGGCGGCCTTCTTGATGTAGCGACCCTTGGCGGCGGACGGCTTCAGACGGAGGATCTCCTCCAGGGCCGCGCCGTAGTTCTCCACCAGCTTGGTGTCGTCGAACGACGTCTTGCCGATGATGAAGTGCAGGTTCGAGTGCTTGTCGACGCGGAACTCGATCTTGCCGCCCTTGATGTCGTTGACAGCCTTGGCGACGTCCGGGGTCACGGTGCCGGTCTTGGGGTTCGGCATGAGACCACGGGGACCGAGCACGCGGCCGAGGCGGCCGACCTTGCCCATGAGGTCCGGGGTGGCGACGACGGCGTCGAAGTCCAGACGGCCCTTCGACACCTCGTCGATCAGTTCGTCGGCGCCGACGATGTCGGCGCCCGCGGCACGCGCGGCCTCGGCACGGTCGCCGGTCGCGAAGACCAGGACCCGGGCGGTCTTACCGGTGCCGTGCGGGAGGTTCACGGTGCCACGGACCATCTGGTCGGCCTTGCGCGGGTCGACACCCAGGCGGAAGGCGACCTCGACGGTGCCGTCGAACTTGGTCGTGGAGGTCTCCTTGGCGAGACGGACGGCCTCGAGCGGGGCGTAGAGCTTGTCCCGGTCGACCTTGGCGTCCGCAGCGCGGAGAGACTTGCTGCGCTTGCTCACTACTGCTCCTGTTGGCTTCTTAGGAGTCGTGGTCCGGGCCGAGCAGGCCCTGCCACTTCTGCTTGCTTACGGGGGTGGAGGTCAGCCCTCGACCGTGACGCCCATGGAACGCGCGGTGCCGGCGATGATCTTCTCGGCGGCGTCCAGGTCGTTGGCGTTGAGGTCGGGCATCTTGGTGGTGGCGATCTCGCGGACCTGGTCACGCGTGATCTTCGCGACCTTGGTCTTGTGCGGCTCGCCGGAGCCCTTCTCCACGCCCGCGGCCTTGAGGATCATCTTGGCGGCCGGCGGCGTCTTGGTGATGAAGGTGAAGGAGCGGTCCTCGTAGACCGTGATCTCCACCGGGATGACCCAGCCACGCTGCGACTCGGTCGCGGCGTTGTAGGCCTTGCAGAACTCCATGATGTTGACGCCGTGCTGACCCAGCGCGGGGCCGACCGGCGGGGCCGGGTTCGCGGCACCGGCCTGGATCTGGAGCTTGATGAGCCCCGTGACCTTCTTCTTCTTGGGAGGCATAGCTCTCCGGGTCCTTTCGATTCGGGTCCTGCCCGCATCCGGAGCGACCCGGAGACAGGCATACCGCACAACGATAACGGGTATGGATGCGCGGCCAAAAACCGAGCAGGTCAGACGACGCGCGAGCGTTCGCCTGACCTGGTCGGAAGCGGTACGTCCAGAGAGCTGCTAGTTCTTCTGGATCTGGTCGAAGCTCAGCTCGACCGGGGTCTCGCGGCCGAAGATCTCGACGAGGCCCTTGACCTTCTTCGAGTCGGCGTTGATCTCGTTGATCGTGGCCTGCAGCGTGGCGAACGGGCCGTCGGTGACGGTGACCGAGTCGCCGACCTCGAAGTCCAGGACCTGGACCTCGACCTTGCGCTGCGGAGCCGGCTTGCCCTCGGCCTCGGCGGCCTCGCGGGCGGCCTTCTCCTCGGCCTCGGGAGCGAGCATCTTGACGATCTCGTCCAGCGTCAGCGGGTACGGGTCGTAGGCGTTGCCCACGAAGCCGGTGACGCCGGGGGTGTTGCGGACGACGCCCCAGGACTCGTTCGTCAGGTCCATGCGGACCAGGACGTAACCCGGCAGCTTGTTCTGGCGGATCGTCTTGCGGTCGCCGTTCTTGATCTGGACGACCTCTTCCTGCGGCACCTCGGCCTGGAAGATGTAGTCCTCGACGTTGAGCGAGACGGCGCGCTGCTCGAGGTTGGTCTTCACGCGGTTCTCGTAACCGGCGTAGGTGTGGATGACGTACCACTCGCCGGGCAGGACGCGCAGCTCCTGGCGGAGCTTCTCGACCGGGTCGAGCTCGGGCTCGGCGTCCTCGTCCTCCGCAGCCTCGTCCCCGGCGTCGGTGACGGCAGCCTCGTCCTCGGCGTCGGCAGCCTCGACCTCGGCGGAGGTCTCGGTGTCCTCGTTGTCCGCGCCCTCGACAGTGCCGAGCTCGTCCTCGACGGACTCGACAGCCTCCCCACGAGGCTCAACGGCGTCGTTCACGTTCGGATCAGACACGGTGGCTGCTTCTTCCTGGATACATAGGGGTGGAACACGCGAAAGGGGCGCCGGGTACCTCGGCGCCCTTCGCTCTCGGCTCAGCCGAAGACGTACTTGGCGGCGTGGCTGAAGCCATAGTCAATCAGAGTCACCAGGCCGATCATGATGACCACGAACATGATCACCACGGCGGTGTACGTCGTCAGCTGGTTACGGCTGGGCCAGACGACCTTGCGCAACTCCGCGACGATCTGGCGGTAGAAGAGCGCAAGACGCTTCAGCGGACCCTTCTTGGCCCGCTTGCCGCCCTTGCGGGGCTTCTTGTCGGAGTTCGGCGCCTCGTCCTGGGCATCAGGCATGTCGATGGAGCCCACGGCGTCCGTCACTCGTCCTCACCTGATTCCGGGTCGTGGCCGTGCCGCGCCCGGTCTGAGCCGCACGGCGTTGCATTGCTGTACGTACATGCGCACACATCCTGGCGAAGGTGTGTGTAGCAGGGCCGGAGGGACTTGAACCCCCAACCGCTGGTTTTGGAGACCAGTGCTCTACCAATTGAGCTACGACCCTTTGTGTGTCCCCCAACGTACCGCATCCGCCCGGGTGCTCGTGGGCACCGAGTGTGTGCGGCCCGCTGAAGGCCAACGAGGTGAGAGTGTACGTGCTCGAGGGCCGGGCGTCGAACAGAAAGAGTCCACGGGCCGCTCCGTCGGCGATCACCGGCCGGAGATCGCCCGTTCCGCGCCGTGGATCCGGACTGGTGTTCAGGCGTGTGCCCGGTCCTGTTCAGTCCGTGAAACCCGTGTGCCGGGGAGGTTTCCGGTCTGGAACGATGGGTCCATGAGCGCTGCAATCCCTCCCACCGAGCGCCGGGTCTCCGCCCGAGTCGGCGCGATCTCCGAGTCCGCCACCCTCGCCGTGGACGCCAAGGCCAAGGCCCTCAAGGCCGCCGGGCGACCGGTGATCGGCTTCGGCGCCGGTGAACCCGACTTCCCGACTCCGGACTACATCGTCGAGGCCGCGATCGAGGCCTGCAAGAACCCGAAGTTCCACCGCTACACGCCGGCCGGCGGACTGCCCGAGCTGAAGGCCGCGATCGCCGCGAAGACGCTGCGCGACTCGGGCTACGAGGTCGACCCGTCGCAGATCCTGGTCACCAACGGCGGCAAGCAGGCCATCTACGAGGCGTTCGCCGCGATCCTCGACCCGGGCGACGAGGTCATCGTCCCGGCGCCGTACTGGACGACGTACCCGGAGTCGATCCGGCTGGCCGGCGGTGTGCCGGTCGAGGTGGTCGCCGACGAGACGACCGGCTACCGGGTGAGCGTGGAGCAGCTGGAGGCCGCGCGCACGGAGAAGACCAAGGTCGTCCTCTTCGTCTCGCCCTCCAACCCGACCGGCGCCGTGTACACGGAGGCCGAGACCGAGGCGATCGGCCGCTGGGCCGTCGAGCACGGGCTGTGGGTGCTGACCGACGAGATCTACGAGCACCTGGTCTACGGGGACGCCTCCTCCGTGTCCATGCCGGCGATCCTGCCCGAGCTGCGCGACAAGTGCATCGTGGTCAACGGCGTCGCCAAGACGTACGCCATGACCGGCTGGCGGGTCGGCTGGGTCATCGGCCCGAAGGACGTCGTCAAGGCCGCGACGAACCTCCAGTCGCACGCCACGTCCAACGTGTCCAACGTCGCCCAGGCGGCGGCGCTCGCCGCGGTCTCCGGTGACCTGGACGCCGTGGCGAAGATGCGGGAGGCGTTCGACCGGCGCCGCCGGACCATCGTGCGGATGCTCAACGAGATCGACGGCGTGCTGTGCCCGGAGCCGGAGGGCGCGTTCTACGCCTACCCGTCGGTGAAGGACCTGCTCGGCAAGGAGATCCGCGGCAAGCGTCCGCAGGACACCGTCGAGCTGGCCGCGCTGATCCTGGAGGAGGCCGAGGTCGCGGTGGTGCCCGGCGAGGCCTTCGGCACGCCCGGTTACCTGCGGCTGTCGTACGCGCTCGGCGACGAGGACCTCGTCGAGGGCGTGAGCCGGATCCAGAAGCTGCTGGCGGAGGCCAGGGCCTGAGGGGCGCTTCTCGGCAGGCCCTCACCGGAACGTTCCGGTGAGGGCCTGCTGTGTTTGTACGAGCAAGACCACGTACGGGGAAAGTGCTGTCGGACCGGGCGTGTCGTGCGGCAGGATCACGGAATGGAGCGTGTACGTGATCTCTCTGAGCTGCCGAAGGCCCATCTGCACCTGCACTTCACCGGGTCGATGCGGCCCGCCACCCTGCTGGAACTGGCCGACAAGCACGGTGTGCGGCTGCCCGAGTCCCTGACCGAGGCGCTGGGCGCCGGGGAGTCGCCGAAGCTGCGGGCGACGGACGAGCGGGGCTGGTTCCGCTTCCAGCGGCTGTACGACGCGGCGCGGTCGTGTCTGCAGGAGCCGGAGGACATCCGGCGGCTGGTCCGGGAGGCCGCGGAGGAGGACCTGCGGGACGGCTCGGGCTGGCTGGAGATCCAGGTGGACCCGACGTCGTACGCGCCGCGGCTGGGTGGGCTGATCCCGGCGTTGGAGGTCATCCTGGACGCGGTGGAGACGACGGTGCGGGACACCGGGATCGGGATGCGGGTGCTGGTGGCCGCGAACCGGATGAAGCATCCGCTGGACGCGCGCACGCTGGCCCGGCTGGCCGTGCGGTACGCGGACCGGGGCGTGGTCGGTTTCGGGCTGTCGAACGACGAGCGGCGCGGCATGGCCCGGGACTTCGACCGGGCGTTCGCGATCGCGCGCGAGGGCGGGCTGCTGTCGGCGCCGCACGGCGGCGAGCTGACCGGCCCGGCGTCGGTGCGGGACTGCCTGGACGACCTGGAGGCGGACCGGATCGGGCACGGCGTGCGGGCGGCGGAGGACCCGCGGTTGCTGAAGCGGCTCGCGGACCGGCAGGTGACCTGCGAGGTGTGTCCGGCCTCGAACGTGGCCCTCGGCGTGTACGAGAAGCCGGAGGACGTGCCGCTGCGGACCCTGTTCGAGGCGGGGGTGCCGATGGCGCTCGGCGCGGACGACCCGTTGCTGTTCGGCTCGCGGCTCGCGGCGCAGTACGAGATCGCGCGGGAGCACCACGGCTTCACGGACGCGGAGCTGGCGGAACTGGCCCGGCAGTCGGTGCGGGGCTCGGCGGCGCCCGAGGACGTGAAGAACGGGCTGCTGGCGGGGATCGACGCCTGGCTCAGCGCCCCGGCCGCCTGAAGCGGGCGTACGGCGGGTACGCCGCGGAGGCGGTCACGGTCTGCGGGTGTCGCCACGGGCCGGGGCCCGGGGCCGGGCGTCGCGGGCCGTGCGCGTCTCGTCGGTCCGGACGGTGAGCGGTGTGCCGTGTCCCGGCCCGCGGCGCGGATCGGGGCCGTCCGGTGGGACGCAGGCCGGTCTCCGGGGGCGTCGGCACCAGGTCGACCGGTTCTCGCCCCGCCCCTGGTCGGGCGGTACGCCGTCGCGCGGCGGGCCGTGCACGGTCGTGCGGCGTGAGCACGCGGTGGAGAACGGCCCGGCGCTCCGGTTCAGGCCGTCGTGGTGACGGCGATTCCGTCCAGCAGCGTGGCCACGAGCCGGCGCGCGAACGCGTCCGCCGGGGGCCGACCGCCGTCCGGGACGGCGTCGTAGGCGAAGGCGCGCTGTGCGCAGGCGCCGAGGAGGAGGGAGGCGGCGGCGAAGGTGTCGGCGTCCGCGCGGATCCGGCCGGCGTCCCGTTCGGCGCGGAGGTAGGCGTCGAGGCCCTGGATCGGCACGTGCGGCCCGGATCCCCTCTGCCGCATCGCGTCGTCGTGCCGCCGCTTGAGCTGCGTCTCGGCGTACAGGGAGGCGGCGATCGGGAAGCTCTGCTCGTAGAAGAGGGCGGCCTGGTGGACGATCTCGGTGAGGTTCTCCCGGAGGGTGCCGCGGCCGGGCTCGGCGGCGAGGGAGTCGAGCAGCGGGGTGAGCCGGGGCAGCCGCTCGGTGAGCACCCGGACGAAGAGCTCCTCCTTGCCGGAGAAGTGCTTGTAGAGCGCGGCCTCGGAGCAGTCGGCCGCCCTGGCGATCTCCTTGGTGGTGACGCGGGCGAGGCCGAGGGTGAGCATCAGCTCGTGCGCGGCGTCCAGGATGCGCTCGCGGGTCGGCGTGCCGGACGGCATGGCGGCTCCAACCGGGCTTGACGAGTGGGTGAGTGTTTACTCACCCTAGAGGAAGCCGGGGTGAGTAAACACTCACCCACCGTCCAGGAGATGCGGGGTACGTCATGAGGCTGACGGTTTTCGGAGCCACGGGCGGGATCGGACGGGAGGTGGTCCGGCAGGCGCTGGACGCGGGGCACCAGGTCACGGCGGTCGTCCGGGATCCCGCGCGGCTGCCGGTCACCGGCGAGGGTCTGGAGGTGGTCCGCGCCGATCTGAGGGACCCGGCGGCGGTGCGGCCCGCGGTGGCCGGCCGGGACGCCGTGCTGTCCGGGCTCGGCGCGCGCAGCCGGAAGGACGCCGGCGTCGCCACCCGGCTGACGCGCACGGTGCTCGGTGCGATGGAGGCGGAGGGCGTGCGCCGGCTGCTGGTGGTGAGCGCCGCCCCGGTCGGACCGGAGCCGGAGGGCGCGGGACTGCTGGACCGCGGGGTGCTCGGCATCGTGTCGACGGTCCTCAAGGACGTCTACGCCGACCTGCGGGAGATGGAGGCCGAGCTGGCCCGCAGCGCCACGGACTGGACGGTCGTACGGCCGCCGCGCCTGCGCGACAAGCCGGTCACCGGCCGGTACCGGACCGTCGTGGGCGGCTTCCCCGCCAAGGGCCGGTTCATCGGACGGGCCGACGTGGCCCACGCGATGCTGGCCCTGATCGCGGACACGGGGACGGTGAAGCAGGGCGTGGGCGTGGCCTACTGAGCCGCTGCGGGCCCCCGCGGCCCGGCTCGGCGCGGCGCGTGGGGGCACCCCCCCCGGGGAGCGTGCCCGGCGCCGCGGGGCGGGCGGGGGCCCGACGACAGGGGTCAGAGGCTGACGCCCACCGTCACCGGCTCGTTGACCAGCGTGACGCCGAACGCCTCGTGGACGCCGGCGACGACCTCGCGGGCCAGGGCGAGCAGGTCCTCCGTGGTCGCCTCGCCGCGGTTGGTGAGGGCGAGGGTGTGCTTGGTGGAGATGCGCGCGGGGCCGGCGCCGTAGCCCTTGGTGAAGCCGGCCTTGTCGATCAGCCAGGCCGCGGAGGTCTTGACGCGGCCCTCCCCCGCCGGGAAGGCGGGCGGCTCGACGTCCGCACCGAGCCGCTCGTCCACGCGGGCGCGGAAGGCGGCGAACTCCTCGTCGGTGAGGATCGGGTTGGTGAAGAAGGACCCGGCCGACCAGGTGTCGTGGTCCTCGGGGTCCAGGACCATGCCCTTGCCGGCGCGCAGTTTCAGCACGGTCTCGCGGGCGACGGACAGCGGCACCCGGTCGCCGGGCTCGACGCCGAGCGCGCGGGCCGTCTCGGCGTAGCGCAGGGGGGCGGAGAGTCCGCCGGCGTCCTCCAGCGCGAAGCGGACGCGCAGGACGACGTACCGCTCGGGTTCGGCCTTGAAGCGGCTGTGGCGGTAGGCGAAGGCGCAGTCGGCGTTGGCGAGGGTGACCGTCTCGCGGTTCCTGCGGTCGTAGGCGACCACCTCGGCGATCGTGGCGGAGACCTCCTGGCCGTACGCCCCCACGTTCTGGATGGGGGTGGCGCCCGCCGAGCCGGGGATGCCGGCCAGGCACTCGACACCGGCGAGTCCGGCCTCGACGGTGCGGGCGACGGCGTCGCTCCACACCTCGCCGGCCGCGAGTTCCAGCGTCGTGCCGTCCAGTGAGAAGCCGCGCGTGGCGATGTGCAGGGCCGTGCCGTCGAAGCCCTTGTCGCCGATGACCAGGTTGGATCCGCCGCCGATCAGCAGCAGGGGGGTGCCGGTGTCGTCGGCCTCGCGGACGGCGGCGATCACCTCGGCGTCGGTGGTGGCCGTGATCAGCCGGGTCGCGGGGCCGCCGAGCCGGAAGGTGGTCAGCGGGGCGAGGGGCGCGTCGTGGATTTCCTGCACGGGCCCAAGACTACGAGACGGCACCGGCGGCTCGGGGCGACGGGAAGCGCCCCGGCCGGCCGGCCGGGGCGCTTCCTCCGGGGTGGGGTCCCGTAGCGGGGCGGGAGCGCGGGGCTCCCTGTGCGGGCCGGTCAGCGCGCGGCCGGGTCCCCCGACGCGGCGAGCACCGGTGCGGTGGCGGGCGCCGTCGCGGGCCCGTCCGTGAGCGCGTGGTCGTCCCGGTGGCGGGCCGGGACCAGCAGGGCCGCGACACCGCCGAGGGCCACCACCGCGGCGCCCACCGCGACCGCGGGCCGCAGCCCGTCGACGAAGGACTGCCCGGACTCGTAACCGCCCTGGGCCGCGAAGATCGAGGACATGACCGCGATGCCGAGCGCGCCGCCCACCTCGCGCAGGGCGTTGTTGGTGCCGGAGGCGATGCCCTGCTCCTTCGGGGCGACGCTGGACATCACCAGGGCGGAGGCCGGGGCGAAGTAGAGGGCCATGCCGATCCCGCTGATGATCAGACCGGGCAGCTGGATCGCGTAGGTGGCGTCGGCCGTGATCACGGAGGCGAGGTAGCCGAGACCGAGCGCCTGCAGCAGGAGCCCGGTGGCGACGACCGGGCGTCCGCCGATCCGGTCCGAGAGGATGCCGGCGATCGGCGCGACCAGCATGGGCATGCCGGTCCAGGGCAGCATGCGCAGGCCCGCCTCGGTGGGCGAGTAGCCGAGCACGCCCTGCATGTACTGGCTGAGCAGGAAGATCGAGCCGAACATCCCCAGGAACATCAGCAGGCTCGCCGCGTTGATGCCGGAGAAGGCCCGGGAACGGAACAGCCGCATGGGGAGCATGGGGTTCCTGGCGCGGGTGCTGTAGAGGACGAAGCCGGCGAGCAGCGCGGCACCGACGAGCAGGGCGATCAGCACCACGGTGCCGGTCCAGCCGTCCACCGGGCCGCGGATCAGGCCGTAGACGATGCCGAAGAGACCGCCGCTGGCGAGCAGCGTGCCGGGGAGGTCGAGCGGCGCGCCGGTGCCGTGCGACTCGGCGAGGCGGAGGCGGGCGAGCGGCAGCAGGGCGAGCCCCAGGGGGACGTTCAGCCAGAAGATCCACTGCCAGGAGATGTGCTCGGTGAGGCTGCCGCCGACCAGCGGGCCGGAGGCCACGGCGAGCCCGTTGACGGCGCCCCAGATGCCGTACGCCATTCCGCGCCGTTCGGCGGGCACGGCGGCCGTCAGCAGGGTCAGCGTGAGCGGCATCATGATCGCCGCGCCGACGCCCTGGACCGCCCGGGCGGCGATGAGGGAGTCGATGCCGGACGCCATGGCCGCGGCGGCGGAGGCACCGGTGAAGACGGTGAGGCCGACCAGGAAGAGCCTGCGGCGGCCGAAGCGGTCGCCGAGGGCCGCGCCGAACATCAGCAGCACCGCGAAGGTGAGCGTGTAGGCGCTGACGGTCCATTCCAGGTCGTGCAGCCCCCCGCCCAGGTCCTCCCGGATGGAGGGCAGTGCGGTGGTGACGACGAGGTTGTCCAGGGCCGCCATGAAACCGGCGACGCTGGTGACGACGAGGGCCCAGCCTGCTCCCCCGCGGCGTGCGCTGTGCTGTGACATCTCTCCCCCAGAGGGTGTTCACTGCCTGCGGTGATTGAATTAGTGATTGATGACTAACTTTTGAGGGTGTACAGAGGGTGCGCAGAGGTGTGCGGAAGGGCCCGTGACGGCGCCGCCGCACCCCCTACGCGGTCTCCTGCCCCTGCCGGCCCTGCGCACCGGTGCGGTGCGGCTTGGTGTGGAAGCCGCCCCAGACCCGGTGCTCCGGCGGGAAGCCCATGCCGGCCAGGGTGTTGATGAGCATGCCGTACGCCATGAAGTCCGCCGTCCTCTCGACGTCGCCGCCGAGGGGCAGGTGAACGGCGTCCCAGAGCTCCATCCAGCCGCTGCGGACCATCTCGCCGAACTCGTGGTCGCCCTCCGCCTCGGCCGCCGCGACCGTGACGTACACCTGCAACTGCATCTGGAGCCTCTCGGGCTGCTCGCTGATCAGGCGGGTGTAGGCCTCGGCCATGGACGCGAGGGCCTCTTCGCCGTGCAGACCCTCGGACGCCGACTCGAAGACCCGGCGCATGTCCTGGAGGCAGCGTTCGGCCACCGCCAGGAAGATCGCCTTCTTGCTCGGGAAGAGCCGGAAGAGGTACGGCTGGGAGACGCCCACCCGCTTGGCGATGGCCTCGGTGGACGTGCCGTAGTAGCCGCCCCGGGCGAACTCGCTCATCGCCGCACGGATGACGCTCTCGCGCCGTTCCTCTGCGCTCATCCTGACCATGGGGAGTAAGTTAGTGCTCAATCACTAACTTCGTCAAGTCCCGTGCGGTGCCCGGCGAGGGGCGAGGGGGTGGGGGGCGAAGGGCAAGAGGTGAGAGCGAGGGGCACCCTCCGGGGAGGGTGCCCCTCACCGAGCACGCGGCGGGCCGCCGCGCGGGGGCCGTCAGGCGAGTCGCACGACCGCGCGGGACATGCCGAGGACCTTCTGGCCGCCGCTGGTGGCCGTGAGGTCGACGCGGACGGTGTTGCCGTCGAGCTTGGCCGCGACCTTGCCGCTGACCTCGATCACGGCGCCCCGGTCGTCGTCCGGGACGACGACCGGCCGGGTGAAGCGGACGCCGTACTCGACGACCGAGCCCGGGTCGCCGGTCCAGTCGGTCACCACGCGGATCGCCTCGGCCATGGTGAACATGCCGTGCGCGATGACGTCCGGCAGGCCGACCTCCTTGGCGAACCTCTCGTTCCAGTGGATCGGGTTGAAGTCGCCGGAGGCGCCGGCGTAGCGCACGAGTGCGGCGCGGTCCACGGGGAAGCTCTGCGCGGGCAGCTCGGTACCGACCTCGACGTCGTCGTACGCGACCTTCGCGGTCGCGGGATGCGTGTGGGGCTGCGTCATGGGGTGCTCACGCCTCCTCGGCCGCACGGGCCACGAGCTTGGTCCAGGCGGTCACGACGTGCTCACCGGCCTCGTCGTGGACCTCGCCGCGGACGTCCAGTATGTCGTTGCCGGCCATCGACTTGATCGCCTCGATGGTGGAGGTGACCGTGAGCCGGTCACCGGCCCGCACCGGACGGACGTAGGCGAACTTCTGGTCCCCGTGCACCACCCGGCTGTAGTCCAGACCGAGCTGCGGGTCCTCGATGACCTGCCCCGCCGCCTTGAAGGTGATGGAGAACACGAAGGTCGGCGGAGCGATCACATCCGGATACCCGAGCGCCTTGGCCGCCTCCGTGTCCGTGTACGCCGGATTGGCGTCACCCACCGCCTCCGCGAACTCGCGGATCTTCTCCCGGCCCACCTCGTAGGGCGCGGTGGGCGGATAGGTCCGCCCCACGAACGACTGGTCGAGCGCCATGGGCTCGCAACCTCCTGCTGCTGTCTGCGACTACTGCTGCTGTCCGGACGGCCACCGCCGGACACAACGACGCGAGGCCGCCCCCAAAGTACGGGGACGGCCTCGTGTACGAGCCTGATTTATCGCGTTTCGCGGTGCGCGGTGTGCGCGTTGCAACGCGGGCAGTGCTTCTTCATCTCCAGTCGGTCCGGGTTGTTACGCCGGTTCTTCTTGGTGATGTAGTTCCGCTCCTTGCACTCCACGCAGGCCAGCGTGATCTTCGGGCGGACGTCGGTGGCAGCCACGTGAGTGCTCCTTGACGAACGGATTGATGGTATTAACGCAGGAAAGAGTAGCCGATTGAAGGACCGACCCCGCAATCGGCTACCAGAAGTAGCGGTGACCGGACTTGAACCGGTGACACAGCGATTATGAGCCGCTTGCTCTACCGACTGAGCTACACCGCTGCGATGCGATCGGGCCCCGCCTCGCGGCGGGAACCTCTCACATCAGAGCCCCAAAACGGAATCGAACCGTTGACCTTCTCCTTACCATGGAGACGCTCTGCCGACTGAGCTATTGGGGCGAGCGATGAAGACATTACACGGTCGCCCGCCGTTCGCCCAAATCCGTTTCGTCGACCCTGCCCCGTCCCGTTCCCGAGCCCCCCGGACACCCCGGACACCCCGCCCCGCACACCGGCCCCCGCGGCGCGCGGCGGGTGCCGGTACGACTTTTGCGCTCCTCCGCGCCACGGGCAGATCACCGTCCTAGGCTCGACCGCACTCTGCGTGATCTTGCGTTCGCCACTGCGCAGTCCCGAGCCCAGAGGAGTGCGATGCCCGACAGCCAGCCGCAGCCGCCCCACTCGTCCTTCCCCTCGGACCCGGCCGGCCACGGCTCGCTGCTGCTGTCGGGGGCGCGGCTCGCCGACGGCCGGATCGTGGACGTACGGCTGTGCGGCGGGCGCATCGAGGCGGTCGGCACGGCCGGCAGCCTGGCGGTGGCCCACCCGTCCGGGCCCGGCACGCGGGTCGACCTCACCGGGTACCTGCTCCTGCCCGCCCCCGCCGAACCCCACGCCCACGGCGACACCGCGCTCACGGCCGACGTCCCCGGCCCGGTCTCCCACGAGCCCGAGGACGTCCAGCGCCGGGTCACGGAGGCCGCCCTGCTCCAGCTGGGGCACGGGGCGACCGCGCTGCGGGCTCATGTGCGGGTGGGCGACGTCCCGGGGCTGGGCGCCCTGCTCGCCGTGCTGCGGGCGCGGCGCGCGCTGCGCGGACTGGCCGAGCTGACGGCGGTGGCCATGCCGAGGGTGCTGACCGGGGTGGCCGGGGCCGACGGGCTGGCGATGCTGCGGGACGCGGTCAAGATGGGCGCGGACGTGGTGGGCGGGTGCCCGGACCTGGATCCCGATCCGGCGGGGTACGTGGAGGCGGTCCTGGAGGTCGCCGCCGAGCACGGCCGTCCCGTCGACCTGCACACGGACGCCGCCGACCCGGCGCGGCTGGCCCGGCTCGCGGCCATGGCGGGCGGACTGCGTCCCGGGGTGACCGTCGGGCCCTGCGACGGCCTGGGCCGCCTGCCCGCCGACGTGGCCTCCCGGGCCGCGGACCGGCTGGCGGCCGCCGGGATCGCCGTGCTGTGCCTGCCGCAGGGCCCCTGCGGCCAGGGCGGCGACGGGGGTGCCGCCCACCGCGAGGGCACCGCCCCGGTACGGCTGTTGCGGGCCGCGGGGGTACGGGTCGCCGCCGGGAGCGGGGCGCTGCGGGACGTGTCCAACCCGGTCGGCCGCGGCGACCCGCTGGAGGCGGCGTACCTGCTGGCCTCGCGCCACGGACTGCGGCCCGAGGAGGCGTACGACGCCGTGAGCGGAGCGGCACGGGCCACGCTGGGCCTGCCCGAGGTGCGGGTCGAGGCCGGCTTCCCGGCCGAGCTCCTCGCGGTACGCGGGGACCGGCTCGCGGGCGCGCTGTCGTTGGCCTACGGCCGGATCGTGGTGCACCGGGGGCGGGTGGTGGCCCGGACGAGCGCGGTGCGGGAGTACGGCGACTCGACGACCTCGGCGGAGCTGGGACTGCCGCGGCAGGGGCGCGGGGAACGGCCCTGAGGGGCGGGGGCGGGACCGCGCGGGCGTACGGGAGGTCCGGCGCGCGGGGTCGGGGCCGGATGGAACGGAGGCGGGTGTACGCCGGAGTGAGACCCGCGAGGCGTGCCGGGGGTGGCAGGGGCGCCGGGGGCACCGAGGGCGCCGGGGCGTGGTCGAAGTCGTGCGGCGCGGGCGGCCGTCGGGGCGTACGGTCGAAGACATGCGCATTGTCATCGCTGGTGGTCATGGTCAGATCGCGCTGCGGCTGGAGCGGTTGCTCGCCGCGCGCGGCGACGAGGTGGCGGGCATCATCCGCAAGGCCGAGCAGGCCGATGATCTGCGTGCGGCGGGTGCCGAACCGGTCGTGCTGGACCTCGAGTCGGCCTCGGTCGAGGAGGTCGCGGAGCGGCTGCGGGACGCGGACGCGGCGGTGTTCGCGGCGGGCGCGGGCCCGGGCAGCGGGGCGGCCCGCAAGGAGACGGTGGACAAGGCGGCTGCGGTCCTCCTCGCTGACGCGGCCGTCCGGGCGGGTGTACGACGCCTCGTGATCGTGTCGTCCATGGGCGCGGACCCGGAGCACGCCGGGGACGAGATCTTCGACGCGTACCTGCGCGCCAAGGGCGAGGCCGACGCGTACGTGCGCGCGCAGGACGCGCTGGACTGGACGATCCTGCGGCCCGGCCAGCTGACGGACGACGCCGGCACGGGCCTCGTGCGCCTGGAGGCGCACACCGGCCGCGGCCCGATCCCGCGGGACGACGTGGCGGCCGTACTGGCGGAACTCGTCGACACCCCGGCGACGGCCGGTCTGACCCTCGAACTGATCAGCGGCTCGGCGCCGGTGTCGGTCGCGGTGAAGTCGGTGGCCGGTAACTGACGCCCGCTCAGGACCGGAACCGACTCCCGTTCAGAACAGGGGCAGCTGCCCGGGGAACTCCGGAACGGCGTAACCGTCCAGCGTGGGCTGGGCGGCGTCCGCCCCGGCGAACCGCCGGGAGCCGGGGCAGGACACGAGCTCCCCGACGGCCCGCGCCCCGGGCGGATCGTGCCGCGCGAAGCGCCCGGCGACGACGGCGATCTCCCGACGGCACTCGGGGCAGGTCCTGCGGCGCGACGACATGGCCCCAGCGTAGGGCGCACGAGGGCGAGGGCCGAGGGGTGCGCGGGGAGGGACGACGGGACGGCCGGGCAACCGCGGACCACGCGGGTCCACGACCGCCCGGCAGGTCGAGCGGGTTTCCCCTCCGGACGGGCGTCACGTCCCCGGGCCGGATCGGCCGCGAGCCTCGTCCACGGTGTCCTGCCCCGCCTCCCGCAGCCCCTGAACGGTGTCCTGACCGGCGGACTGCGCCTGGTCCCTGGTGGTCTGCGCGGCGTCCTTCGCGGTCGACTTGACCGTCTCCACCGCTTCGGTGGCGGGTTCGCGCAGTTCCTCCTTGACGTCCTTCGCGGCCTGCGTGGCCTGGCGTTGGACCGGTTCGAGCAACTCCTCCGAGTGGTCACGCAGTTGCCGACCCGCGCGCTCCTCCGTCGCCGTGGTCGGCAGCAGCGCGGCGGCCAGCATGCCGGCGCCGAACGCGATGAGGCCGGCCGCCAGCGGACTGCCCTGCGTCTGCCGCCTGACCTGATCCGGCGTCTGCTGGAGGGCGTCACCGACCTGCTCAGCGGTCTCCTTGGCGGTGCCTGCGGCCTGCCCGACCGCACGCCCGGTGGTGTCCGACAGGCTGTGGACGGCCTGACCTGTGCTCTCCGTCACGTCCCGTGCCGTCTCCGACACGTTTCCGACGGCGTTCTGCGCGGTCCCCATCACGGTCTCCTTGATGCCGGTCAGCCTGTTGCGTGCGGCGCCGGCCTTGCGTCTGGCCACCTTCCGGGGCGTCACCCTCTCGGCGAGAAGGTCGACGTTGCGGGACAGGTGGGCGCGTCGGCGTTCGACGTCGGTCCTCAGCTCGTCGGGTGTCGTGCCCATCGGGCGTCCTCCTTGAGGGTTTCCACGGTCTGTTCGGGCTTGACGTTGACCGTCTTCAGCCGTTTGCGTCCGATGACGTAGAGCACCGCGCCGGCCACCGCCCACAGCGCCGTGACGATGAGCGCCGCCCAGGCGGGGTCCATCACGTTGGCGAGGGCGAAGACGACGGCGAGGCTGCCGAAGAGCATGACGACGTGCCCGGCGTAACCGGCGCCGCCGAGCATCCCGACGGCCTTGCCCGCCTTGGTGCTCTCCTGCTTGATCTCCGCCTTGGCCAGCTCGATCTCGTCACGGACCAGGTGGGAGACGTCCGAACTGATCTCCCCGATCAGGTCACCGACCGAGGCCTGCCCCAGGTCGTCCGTGGAGGGCGGGGAGGACGGCGGGGGTGGTGCGGACACCGGCGGGGACGAGGGTGCGTACGGGCGCGCTTCGCCCGTACCGGGTCCTCGGTACGACGTGGCCACGCTCAGCTCCTCAGGTCGGTCGGCGCGGGTCGGTGTGCACCGGTGGCGTGGTGGATGCCGGCGGTGCCGCGGTGGGCCGCCCGGTGGTGGGGCCGCGCCCGTCACCGGGGGTGTAGTGCGGCGGCTGGGACTGCCCGTAGGTGTCCAGCGGGTCCTCACCGTAGGCGGTGGGCGCGCCGGACGCGCCGCGGCCGAGTGCCTCGGGGCTGGACGCCTCCGATACCGGGGGCACGGCCGACGTGGAGGGTGTCCCGTCCGGGCCGGCCCGCCCGGTGGCGCCCGGGCCCGAGCCCGCCGCGCTCACTCCCTTGCCGGCGCGCGCGACGGCGAAGCCCGCCAGCGCCGCTCCGGCCAGGAAGACGCCCGGGCGGCGCCGCGCGAAGTCGCGGAGGTCGTCGATCAGTCCGTCAGGTCCGCGTTCCTCCAGACGGGACGCCACCTTGTGACCGCCGTCGGCCAGGTACCGCACGACTCCGGAGGCACTGGAGTCCGGCCGACCGCGCCGGTCCATGTCCTGCAGGTCCTCGGCGAGGCGGCGCACGTTCTCCGCCAGATGCCTCGTCTGCGACTGTGCCTGGTCCTGGAGCTGGGCGCGTACCTCCTCCACGAAGTCGCGGGCCTGGGCGACGGCCTCGTCCGCGGTGTGCGCCGCCTGTTCCCTCGCGGTGCCCGCCACCTCGCTGGCCTTGTCACCGACGAGCCCGGCGCTCTCGCCCGCCTTCTGCTGTGCCGTCTCTGCCACTGCCGCCGCTCTGCTGTCACCGGGACGGTTCGTGCGCTGGAAGTCGCTCAAGGCTCCTCCTGGTGAATCGAAGAGACGCATGTGCCGAAAAGTCTTGTATGTGAGCTTTCGACACGGTTCGAGTCCCCCTGCTCCAGGACGGAAAACGCCTCGTCGACTTACGGCACGGCTGCTTCCGGTTCATCGCACCCGGTGGCTCGGCGCGGCGGCGGTGACGCCTGGTGGCCTGGGGTGACGGTTCCGGTCGTGTGCGCCGGTTCCAGCAACTCGGGAAGCGTGCGGAGGGGTTCCTGCGTCGGCCGAAGGGAAGCCGAAGAGAACAAGAGGCTGGTTCGCCGCTTCCACGCGGAGGGCGGCAAGGCGGCAACCGGCTGACGGCCCGGGCGGCCTCGCGGACCCGTGAACGACGAAAGGGTCTGTGATCAGCATTGCTGCTGGTCACAGACCCTTTCGGTCGTGTGGCGGCGCCAGGATTCGAACCTGGGAAGGCTGAGCCGGCAGATTTACAGTCTGCGCTGGTCACGCGCCTGACCGGCACGAACACCTGCACCTTGTCGTATTGCCCCACACCTGCCCCACACCTGGCAGTCAACCAACCGTCCCTGGCGGGGCCCGCCCAGCGGGCAGGTCGCACCAGGATCACGAGCCACAGGCGTGCCACTGCGGGCGTCGCGCATGACACTGCCAGTCGCGACTCGCGCCAATGGACGAAGCCCGGATAAGCAGTGAGGTGCCAGATGATGCGAAGTATCCCGCTTCCGCACCGTACGGGGGTACGATCCGGCTTAGTCGCCGTCGCGCGCAGACTTCCCTGGGGGGATCGATGGACCGCGTAACTAAAGCATATCTGGACGCCTTCCGCGCTGAGCAGTCCATCGAAAAACTAAGCGATTCAGATGCCTTCGAGCTATTCGCCGACTATTGCGTAATCTCAGATTCATATGACGATGAGTTCAACGTCACCGACGTCCACACGGGCGGCGGAGACGACCTGGGAATCGACGGAATTGGAGTGATCGTCAACGGAAGTCTGATCAATTCCACAGAGGACATGGAAGGGCTCCTGAAGGTAAACGGCTCACTCGACGTAACCTTCTGCTTCATTCAGGCGAAAACATCGAGCACTTTCGCTGGCGAGCAAATCATGACCTTCTTCGATGGTGTCGACGAGTTCTTTTCGGAAACCCCATCACTCCCCATGAACGACTCAGTCGTCCTGGCTCGCAACTTGATGCAATCAATCTACGACAACAGTCTTCGCTTTCGCCGGGCGAAGCCGCAATGCCGCCTGAGCTACGTCACGACGGGACAGTGGTCTTCCGACCAGTACCTAGAGGCAAAGGTCGCCAAGCGGGTAGCCCAGCTGAAGACGACTGGATTGTTCTCCGAAGTAGCGTTTCACCCCATGGGCGCTGACGAGGTGCACGCGAGTTATCTTCGCAGCAAGAACAGCGTTACCACGGAATTCTCTTTCCCGAGCAAAGTTCTCCTTCCCGACATCGCCGGCGTCACAGAGTCGTACCTGGGAGTGATCTCCGCTCCAGAGTTCATCAAGATCGTCTCGGACAGCGCCGGAAACATCAGGAAATCCCTGTTCAATGACAATGTTCGGGACTTCCAGGAGTACGACAATGATGTCAACGCTGATATTCAACGCACGCTGGCAGACGAAGCAGCGAAGGGTAGATTCGTTGTACTGAACAACGGAATCACCATCGTAGCCCGCGAACTGTCCACCACTCGGGACAAGGTCGCAATCACCGACTATCAGATCGTGAACGGCTGCCAAACAAGTCACGTCCTATTTGACCAAAAAGAACACCTGACTGAGCAGGTCCAGGTCCCGCTGAAGATCGTGGCGACACAGGACGAAGACGTAGTCAATTCGATTGTCACCGCAACCAATCGTCAAACCCAGGTGACGAACGAAGACCTCTATGCCCTCGGCGCCTTCGCCAAGAAACTCGAAAAGTTTTTGAGTTCCTACAACAACGATCAGCGCCTGTATTACGAGCGCCGCTCGAAACAGTACAACGCGGTATCGGGCATCAAGAAAGTGCGCATTATTACCAAATCGCAGCAGATTCGATCGTTTGCGGCAATGTTCCTGGACGAGCCGCATCGATCAATCAGCTACTACGCCGACCTGCAAACGCAAGTCGGTAGCAGAATCTTCAACGATGGGCACAAGCTAGACCCTTACTACGTGTCGGCATACGCCCACTTCAAGTTGGAGTTTCTCTTCCGCAATGGCCCCGTACCGGTGAAGTACAAACCGGCACGGTACCACCTGTTGATGGCCCTTCGGTACATTGCTGGCGGAACAGAAATGCCCGCGCTGAGCGCCAACAGGATCGAGAAGTACTGTGCGGCAATTTGTGAAGTCCTTTGGGACAACACAAAAGCAACCGACGCTTTCATGCGAGCAGCCGACGCGGTAGAGCGTGCTCTGAACGACACACCGTTGGCGCTCGATATTGCGAAGACTCGGTCATTCACAGACTCCCTTAAGAATGCACTCGGTGTGCAGCCTAATCACTCTTCGAGTCGCCCCTAGACGATCGCTGAGCCAGCGCCTCCCAGGCAGCAAGCAGCCGCCTTGCATGCACCGCTACTCTGGTGTGCACCACCTCAGAACGGAGAGTGCTCCGCCGATGGGACCGAAGACGACCAAGGTCTACGAGACGCTTCACGCACGACTCGCGGCAGGCGAGTATGCGCCCGGCGACAAGCTCCCTTCAGAACGCACCCTCGCGGAAGAACTCGGCATCGGCCGGACGGCTCTACGGCAGGTTCTCGCCCGTCTCGTCTCTGAAGGGCAGTTGGAGGTGCGGGGACGGAGTTCGTACCGGGTGCCGGGCGCGGTGAGCGTTCAGCGTCCGGAAGGGCTGGAACCCTGGCGTATCCACGGCGAGCGCGACGTGTACGACAACCGATGGGTCAGACTCCAGCTCTGGGACGTGGAGCCCCCGGGGGTGAAGCGGTTTGAACACCACGTCGTGAGGCTCCACCACGTGGCGGTCACGGCCGTCATTGATGATCAGGACCGCGTTCTGATGATGTGGCGATACCGCTTCGTTCCGCAGCAATTCGGCTGGGAACTCCCCGGCGGCATCGTCGACCAGGGGGAAGACCCGGCGGACACGGCGCTACGGGAGACCGTCGAAGAGACGGGATGGCGGCCCAAGACGCTGGAACACGTTGTGAGCTATCAGCCCATGGTCGGCATGGTCGACTCGCCACACGAGATCTTCGTAGCGCACGGCGCTGAGAAGGTTGGCGAGCCGACCGACCTGGAAGAGGCCGGCCACATCGAGTGGGTACCACTGGCGGACATTCCCGGGCTCATGGCCCGCGGTGAGCTGCTGGGCTCAGGAACTCTGGTCGCTCTGCTCCACATCCTGGCGACTCGACGCACCCAGGGACTCACAACCGCGCACTGAGCTGGTCGACGCGGCGGCGCTGCCGGACCGAACCGGTCCGGCTCGCCAACAGTCGGGCCTGCCGCAGGTGCTTACTGGCGTCGTCGTACTCGGCTCGCGTGAGGTGCGCTTGTGCCAGGTCGGCATGCAGTCCGGCCCGGGCGCGCACAAAGGTCGGGTCCATCACGTCCAGCGCGCTGTAGAGGCTTGTGACTGCCGACGACTCCCCCAGTAGAGCGAGCACGTTGCCCTGCCACCGGGCGAGATGGGCGCCGTTCAGGAAGATGCTTAGCATGTCCGGGTCCCGGTCCTCCAAGCCCGGCGGGATGACGGCCATGGCCGCGTCCAGCGCGCGTCGGCAGTCGTCCGGCATCCCGGCATGGGCACACATCTCCGCTTCTGCGGCGTACAGCCATGCGCGCAGCCGGGCGGAACCGGATTGGCCGACGGTGCGCTGGGCGTCCCGCACCAGGTCAACCGCGAGCGCCGGTCGCCCCGCCTCACAGAGGACGTAAGCCTGCTCGCCCATCGCATGCGCCAGGTACATGGGCTCTTCGGCGTCGCGCGCCGCGCGCTTGGCAAGTTCGTAGTGCCGCCACGCGCGCTCAACGGCCCCCGCGTCGATTGCCTGCCACGCCGCGAGAGTTGAAGCGCCGGCGAGGGCGAGCGCCACGGGTCGACGCGTGGCGGGCAACACTGCGAAGTTGAGTGCGTCTTCCAGAGCAGCAAGGTGCCCACTCATCTGATCGACCAGGGCCGCAGCGCCCCTCTGCCGATCCATGGTGCGCAGTAGCTCGGTCTGGTCGTTGAACGTCTTCACCATGGACTCACTGACGTTGCTGGCCGAGTCGATACGGCTCAGCAGGTCGTCGTAACCGTCTGCGAACGGTGCTGCCGGCGCTGGTGCGGCGTCCCGCAGCTCCCCGTCCGTGACTCCGAGGAGCTGTCGCAGGACACGCGCGTACCGGTCAGAGATGGTGCGCTTGCCGTTCTCCCACTCGGACACGTAGACGCGCAAACTCGCGGTCGACGCAACGTCCGTGAGGTTCCGTCGGGCGAACTGCTCGATCTCCCGAACCAGTCGTTCCTGCGACCACCCACGCGCCGACCGCGCGCTTCGAAGTCCCGTACTCACGGGCCACCTCCCGGCGTTGGCTCCCTCGCACCACCTTGCCAGCATGACGCACGTTGCCGCAGGTCAACAGGGGTTAACAGGACGGATGTTAAGCCCTGTTGGCTACCGCCGACCCTGCCTCCAGAGGTCTTCTGGAGATGCACCGCGGCGGTCACATCGCCACTCGATTCAGCGAACCACCTTGACACTGGTGCGCACCAGATGCACTCTACTGGTGCGCACCAGATTGGGGCTGGTCCTGAAATCACGGTGTGCGAGGCAGCGCCCGGACGCACGGCCCGGAGGACGCGCTGTGGAGAACTCAACAGAGTGCCGACCCAGCCGCATGAACACGTGCGGTCGATGGGTGCGGGTCACCATCCCGACCGCCCATGTCGGGCCGGGTGACCCGCCCGGATCCGCCCCGTCGGGGCGGTGACTGGCATTGCGTGATCTGAAATCCGCAGAACCTTCTGCGGCACCTGCCGCGCTTCGAACCTCAGCCTTTCCGCCGTGCTGGTCGCGGCGGCCGGTTGCCTCCGCTACTCGTCTCGCACGAGCAGCGCTGAGGGGAGCCGGAACCGACTCCAACGGCAAGCGGCTCCCGGGGGGGCATCCCGGGAGCCGCGTTCGGGCCGTTCCTCGCTGGAAGGAACCATGACCCATGAACCACATCGTCACTGTTCAGGACGTTGTTACCGCGTTCGAGCCGTGGATGGAACCCACGGACGCTGAGCTGGACGCGATCGAGCAGGAGATGCCCGTCATCCTGGCGGACGTCGACCTGTTGGACGCGCACATCGTCACCCTCGACCGCACGCCGACCGAGGTCGACGCGCGCCGTATCCGCCGGGCCCGCCGCCGTGCGCTGGCCGCCCGCGTCGCGCTGGTCAACCGCGCGGCCGGCACGAGCGTGCCGGGGGGTGCAGCCTGATGGCCCGCTTCGACCTCACCGAGTACGACCGCTGCACCCTCGAGGCCGCCCGCCGCGCGCTGGCGGCTGCGGAGAGCGTGAACCTGCTGGACGGCAGCGCCATGGCCCGCATGATCGGCCGCCTTGAGGTCGCCGTGGAGCGGCTGATCGAGATGGTCGACGAAACCCCCGGCGGGAACGTCCTCCGGTGCCCGGCCGCGCACCCGGAGGACCCGACGCCGTGCGGTGGCCCGGTCGTCGTGACCATCATCGACGCGGAGAACGCGGGGGCGGACGGATGCGAGCACCACGCCGCCCGCATGCTGGCCTCGATCACCGGCGCTCGCCCGGTCGCCAAGCCGGACGCCCCCGCCGGGGTGGCCGTGCGCATCTTCCGCGCCGCGCACCACACCCACCCCTTCCCGTGGCTGGCGGGCCGGTCATGAACCTTCACCGCAAGGGCCGCGCCGCCCTCGTGCTCGCCCTGGTCGCCGTGGTCGGCATGGCGTTCCGTGTCTCGTGGAACGCGCTTCGGGACATCGCCGGCGCCGTCGGCGCCGACGACACGGCAGCGATGCTGTATCCGTTCGTGGTCGACGGCCTCATGGCCCTCGCCCTCATCGCCACCCTGGTCCTGGCCGACCGCGACCGCACGTTCGCCCTGCGGGTCCTGGGCGCCTACACGGTCGCTTCCCTGGTCCTCAACTACGTGCACGGTCTGGTCCCGGAGCTGCACGGCCGCACGGTCGACTGGGGGCGACTGGCCGACTGGGACCCGGCGAACTGGGCCCTGGTCCTGCTCGCCACGTCGCTGCCGGTCGGGTCGATCTACTTCGGTTCCGACCTCGTGGCCAAGGTGCTGCACCACCGCCCCAACCCGATTCCCACCGTTACCGCAAAGGCGGAGGAATCTACCGAGATCAACAGGAAACGGTCTACGGCTGACCTGCCCGTATCGACCTCGGGGCCGATCACCCCGAACGCGGTGGCACTGCCCCGGCCGGTGGCCGTCGGTTTCCTCAAGTCGACGCTCCCGACCAAGCCGCTCCCACAGGTCGACCCCGCTCCCGTCGCGTCGATCGAGCGGCGTGCGGTGTCGGCGGAGTCGACCCGTCCGCGCCGTGCCACGGGCCGTGTCCCGGCGGTGGCGAAGTCGACCCGACCGAAGCGCACGCCGGAACAGTTGCTCGCCGAAGCACGGCAGGCGACGGCCGACTGGCCGGACGCGAAGGTGACCGGCGAGGGCATCCGCCGCGCCATCCGCACGTCTCCGGCGAACGCCCGCTCACTGCGGGACACGATCCTCGCCGAGCGGGCCGCAGGAGCGGCGGCATGAGCGGACTGCGGATCGGTTCGCTCTGCTCCGGTTACGGCGGCCTGGACATGGCCGTCCAGGCCGTGTTCGGCGGCTCAGTGGCCTGGGTCGCGGACAACGACGCCGGAGCCTCCCGCATCCTCGCCCACCACCACCCGCAGGTGCCGAACCTGGGCGACATCACCTCCGCCCCCTGGGACGAGGTGGAACCGGTCGACATCGTGACGGGCGGCTACCCCTGCCAGCCGTTCAGCTCCGCCGGCAAGAGGAAGGGAATCGCTGATGAGCGGCACATCTGGCCCGACATCGCCCGTGCCCTTGGGGTTCTACGACCCCGACTCGCGGTGTTTGAGAACGTCGCAGGGCACCTTTCTCTCGGATTCGACACCGTGCTTGGAGACCTTGCCGCCCTCGGGTTCGATGCGCGGTGGTGCACTCTTCGCGCATCTGACGTGGGAGCGGCTCACCAGCGCAAACGCCTCTTCGTCCTCGCCTGGCCTGCCGACTCCGGCAGCACGGGACTTCAAGGGCGGCGGGCAGCGCGGGCAGCTTCCGACCGCCGTCGGCTCGCTCCTGCCGACCCCGTCGACCTCCGAGAACACCGGAGCCGGACACGCGGCCCAGGGCGGGATGAACCTGCGCCACGTCGTCTCCCTGCTGCCCACCCCGCGCGCGTCGGAGAACGAGAACCGGCAAACCAAACGCAGCCCCTCGCAGGAAGCCGGGACGCACGGCAGGAGCCTGGCCGCCGAGATGGGCTCGCTTCTGCCGACCCCGCGGGCCACGGACGGCGCGAAGGGCGCGGTCTCGCGTACGGAAGCGACGGACCGGCGAGTGCAGTCGGGCAGGGCCAATTTGCCCGAGACGGCGCTGAGCGCGTTCCCGACGGTCCCGCCGAGTGGGGCGAGTACGCCGAAGCGGTCGCGCGGTGGGAGGCGGTCCTCCAGCGCCCCGCCCCCGGGCCAGTTGACGCTGTGGGACGGCTGAGCCCCGCTTTCGTCGAATGGCTCATGGGCCTGCCCGCCGGGCACGTCACCGCCGTCCCCGGCCTGTCCCGCTCCGCACAGCTCAAGGCGCTGGGCAACGGCGTGGTCCCGCAACAGGCCACGGCCGCGCTCCGCTTCCTCGCCCCCGCCGCCCTTTCCGCCCGTACGGCCGCCTGACCATCCCGAGCCTTCGAGGAGTAGCCAACCGATGCGCAACGCCGACATCCGTCGCCTGGACCGCGCGATCCAGGCGACACAGAAGAAGCTCGAAGCGGTCCGCCGGGGCGAGTGGTGGCCGTTGAACGGCAGTGAGCGCCGGGCCATGGCCCGCTCGCTGGCCGTCGGCGGCTACAAGGTCGCCCGGGGCCGCAGCGCGGGCCGCGAGGAACAACGCATGGACGCCACCGGCAACAGTGCCGAGATCCGGCTGAACGCGGAGCTGACCGCCCTGCACGGCGAGCGGCAGCGCCTCCTCACCGAGTCCGCCCGCGCCAAGGCCGCCAAGAAGTCGTCCGGCTGGTTCTGACCAGCCGTTTCCGTACCGGGGTGGCCGCTCTTTCCACGGACCCGGCCACCCCGGCTCACTCCCTTACTCCCGCCCCCGTTGGGGGCAGTCAGGAGCAGTTCCAGCATGTCTGAGAACGTCGTTCACCTCCACAAGCCCACCGACCCGCCGACCGGCGACACGGCGCCGACGGTGCTCACGGTCGTGCCCGACGCGCCCCCGGCGCGGCCCGTGCCGCTGTGGGTCCGCTCCGGCCGCGTCGTGAAGTCGGCCGTCACGCACGAGACGACCCGGGCAACGGTCCGCGCGGCGGCCCGGCACGGTCTCTACACCTTCAACGGGGGCCGGATCGTGGCCCGCCGGGCGTGGGACGGCCGCACCGGGTCCCGGTACGAGCGGATGATCCGGGCGGCGGAAGCTGCGGGGAACCTCGAAGCGGCCGAGGAGTGGGAGGAGCGGTTGCAGCGCTTCCGCGCAGCCCGCCACCACCGCCGCATGGACCTGCTGCACTCCCCGGTCGAGGCCGCCAAGGGAGTGGCCGTCGGCGCCGGGATGAGCATCGGTGTCCTGGTCGCCCTCGGCGTCGTCATGGCCCTCAACACCGGCCACGTCGGCGACGTCATCACGCCGCTGTCGGCGACCATCGACTTCATCGCGCTGCTGATGCGGATCGTGCAGGTTGTGTGGGGTCCGGCGCTCACGATCGGCCCCTTCCTGGCCCTGCTCGCCCTGTGGTCGGTGGGCCGCAAGCAGCACGCCGCTCCCGCCTGGGCCCTCCCAGCGAACGTCCGCAACACCGAAGGGGAGCCGATCACCCCGTCCATCGTGGTCAAGGCCCTGCGCGACCTCGGAGTCCCGGCCCTGGCGCGTGCCATCAAGGAGATGGGCGACGCCGGCGCCTCGATGCTCGGACCGATCCGGATTGCCGGATGCGGTGTCGAGGTCGACGTGACCCTTCCCTCCGGGGTGGCCACGAACGAGGTGCAGGCCAAGCGGCGCAAGCTCGCGGAGAACCTGACCCGGCACGAACACGAGGTGTTCATCACCATCCCCCAGGCGGCCCGCACGGTGCGGCTGTGGGTCGCCGACTCCGGCGCGCTGGACGAGCCGATCGGCCCGTCCCCGCTGGTCACCGACGACACGATGACCGCCGACTACACCAAGGGCAAGGCCCCGTGGGGCCAGGACCTGCGCGGCGACGCCGCCGCCCTGTCCCTCTACCAGCGCCACCTGCTCATCACGGGTCTGTCGAACCAGGGCAAGACCGTGGCTCTGCGCTCCCTGGCCCTGTGGCTGTCCCTGGACAAGTCCGTGCAGTTCCTCATGGGCGACCTCAAGGGCGCGGGCGACTGGAACATGTTCGACGGCCTCGCCACAACCCTGATCCAGGGTCCGACGGATGAGCACGTCATCCAGGTGACCGAGATGGTGGAAGGCGCGGTCGACGAGATGAACCGGCGTCTCCAGGCGCCGCCCGGCACGGTGTTCCCGCCGCTGATCGTGCTGGTCGACGAAGCACAGGTCGCGTTCATGTGCCCCGCCAAGGGCACCGGCAAGGACAAGCGACCCTACGGCGGGGCCAAGGCCGATTCCCGGTACTTCATGGCCGTGCGCAAGATTCACAACCAGGGCCGGGCCGTGAACGTGCTGATGTGGCAGGGCACGCAGGACCCGACCAACGAGAACCTCCCCAAGCTCGTGCGCGAGGGTGCCCACACCCGCGCCTCCCTCGCCCTCGGCACGGAGTCCCAGGCCCGCATGGCCCTCGGGGACAAGGCCGTTGATGGCGGGGCGGCGCCGAACCTGCTGCGTCCGGGCCTGGACCGGGGAACCCTGGTCGTCGCCTCCGACGGCATCACCATCCCGGCGGGACAGTCGTCTATCACGGTCCGCACGCACTACATCGACGACGACGCCGCCAAGGCCATCACCGACCGGGCCAAGGCCCTGCGCGACGGCGTCACCACCCTGCACGCCATCGACCGGAGCGCAGAGCACGACCCGCTCGCCGACATCGCCGCCGTCGTCGGCGATGCTCCGCGGGTGCGGACCAAGGACGTGCTGGCGCGGCTCGCCGCGCGCAACGGCGACGCGTACGGCGACTGGTCGTTCCTCGACCTCAAGCGCGTCCTCGACGACGCCGACGCCGGGCCGTACAAGTCCGACGGCGTGATGGTCGTCTCCCGTGACCGGGTGGCGCGCGCCCTCGCCAACCGCGACGGGGAAGGTTCCGCTTCCGCCGAGTGACGGCAGGGAGCGAACGACCAGCGGGGCAGGGAGGCAGGGAGAACTCCCTGACCGCCTCCCTGCCCCGCCTCCCTGGCTCTGACCTGCGCGAATGATCGTTCAGGGAGCCAGGGAGGCGTGCAGGTCAGACCCTCGAAACACCCCTCTGCAGAGCACTCCGAAGGGGGTGTCTCTGCCTCCCTGGCCATCGACCGGAAGGGATTCCGCATGTACCCCGAACAGGCTCCACACGTGCCCGCACAGCGGGCCGTGGAAGTCCACCAGCCCACCCCGCTCCCGCCGGCCGTGCCAGTGACGGCGCCGGTCATTCCGGGGCAGCCGAACGCCGTTCCGGCGGTGGCGAGCATCATCCTGCCGGACGGCCGCGTCGTCACCGGCTACGCCATCAACCCCGCCCACCCCGAGCCGGCCGCCGCCAAACCGGCCGTCTCGCGGACGGCGGTGAACGTCGCCCTGGGAGGCGTCGGGTTCCTCGCGCTGTGCGGCGGGCTGCTCCTACTCACCTCGTTCATCGCCGCACTCACCGCGTTCATCACCCAGCTCATCATCCTGGCCGCCGTGATCTTCGGCGGATGGATCGCCGTGCAGCTCTTCAGCACGCGCGGCCACCAAAGCGGCACCACCGTGAACATCCGCAAGGCCGTGATCAAGCGCAACCACTTCCACGGCTAGCTACGCCAAGGGCGGCCCCCACCTTCCGCCAAGAACGCGGGGCCGCCCTTGCTCGCCAGAACCCGTCAAGGACTGGAGACACCCAGCATGACGCAACCCACGCTCTACCCGCAGCACACGGCACTGAGTCTCGCAGCGTCCGGCGTGCCCGTGCTGCCCCTGCGCCGGGGCAAGGTCCCGTTCGGCAACTGCACGGCGTGCGCCGACAACGCGTGCGGCGGACGGCCGAACATGAAGACCCCGGGCCCGTGCCGGTGCCCGGCCCCGTGCCACGGGTGGGCCGCCGCCACCACCGACCCCGCGGTCATCGTCTCCCTTGAGTGGGCGGCAGCATGGCGGCAGGCGGTGTGCGTCGCCTACCACCCCGGCGGCGCCGGACTGACCGTCGTCGACCTCGACGACGCCGACGCCATCGCCTGGGCCCGCACCGCCCTGCCCGCCACCCGGACCGTGCCGACGACCCGCGGTGAACACTGGGTCTACCGGGGCGCCATGACCTCACACAACGGGGTCCGGCCCGGCGTGGACATCAAGTCCACCATGGCCTACGCCCGTTGGCTCGGACCGGGCACCGGCGCCATCGCCGCTCTCCCGGACGCTGTCCGCGCCTTGGCAGTAAAGGAGCCGTCCCCCGCCCCCAGGGCGTCACAGACGCTCCCAGGGCCTCTGAGGGGCGGACGGGGGGAATGCCCCCATCGCACGCCCGTCTTCCTGGAACGGGGCGTCGCCATGGCGGAGCAGCGCATCACGGAGGCGTCCAGCGCGGTGCACGCCACCGTGTACCGGACGTTCCTCGCGGTGCTGTCCATGCACGGCCGGTGCGGCTGCCTCACCGACACCCACGTCGCCCGGCTGTTCACCGCCGCGCAGAGCAAGGGCGAGACGGCCCGGCACTGCACGGACGCGTGGACCAACGCCCGCACCACGTTGGGACTGTGACATGTCCGAGGACGAGAAGACTCCCGCACGCGAGATCATCACCGACTACGCCCAATCCAACTTCCGGTACTTCCGCACCGCCGACGGCACCGTCTACGCGCAGCGCAATGGCCACCCCGTGGCCCGCCCGATCCGCTCCCAGGGCACCACCGGAAGCCACCGCCAGGAACTCATGGTCGGCCTCTTCCGCGATGGGCACGGCGTCTTCAACGGCACCGCCCTCAAAGAGGCTCTCGACCTGATCGAGGCCCTTGCCCTGACCGAGGACGTACAGCCCGTGCACATCCGTGTTGCCCCGGGATTCGACGGCGCGACGTGGCTCGACCTGGGACGGGCCGACGGGCAGTCGGTCCGTATTCACCCCACCGGGTGGGACATCGCCGTGCCGGACCCGCGTGAGGTGTGCTGGCGGCGCACGCAGCTCACGGGGGAATTGCCGCTGCCGGTCAAGGACACCGACGGCAAGGGCATCGATCTCCTGCTGAGGCTGTGCAACTTCGCCAACGCCGAGACGGAGTGCCTGGCCATCGCGTGGCTGATCGGCTGTCTCGGGCCATCCGTGCCCGTCCCGGCCCCGTTCCTCACCGGACCGCAGGGCGCCGGCAAGTCCACCGGCGGCCGCATGCTCATCCGGATCATCGAGGGCATGACCGGAGACCTGCGCCGGGCCCCCAAGGATGAAGAGAACCTGATCGCGGCCGTGGCCGCCGGATGGGTCACCGCCTTGGACAACCTCTCCCACATGACCCCGGACCTCTCGGACGCCATGTGCTGCATCGTCACCGGCGCCGAGAACGTCAAGCGCGCGCTCTTCACCGACGGCGACGTGTTCCGCGCCCGCTACCGCCGCCCCCTGCTCCTGACCGGCATCGACGTAGGGGTCATCCGGCCCGACCTCGCCGAACGCCTCCTGCCGCTCCGCCTGGAACGGCCAAAGGTCCGGCGCACGGAGGATGAGCTGTGGACGGAGTACGCGGAAGTGCTGCCCGTGGTCCTCGGGTCGCTCCTGGACCTGACCGTGAAGGTTCGGGCGGCTGAGGCGGAGACCCCGACCGATCTGCGGATGGCCGACTTCGCGCACCTGTGCGCGCAGCTCGACACCGCGACCGGTCTCGGGGCGCTGGCCGCGTACCGGGCCAGCCTGGACGACCTGAACGACGACGTGATCGAGGGCGACCTGTTGGCACAGACCGTCCTCCGCCATACCGCCGACCTCGAACCGGGCGCACAGCAGCGGATGACCTCCACGGAGTGGCTGCACTGCCTCAGCCAGCTCTACACCGGCGAGGACTTCCGCCCCCTGCCCAAAGGGTGGCCGACCACCGGCAAAGTCCTCTCCGACCGTCTCAAGCGTCTCCAGCCCACCCTGGCCGCCCGGGGCGTCTTCATCGACTCGGGCCGCACCAGGGAAGGCCGTTACATCGAGATGACCCACTCGCCGGTCACGGCCCCGCACGAACAGCAGGCGTTCTGACCGCACTGCACGACCGCACAAGCAAGAGGAGCACCACCGCCCCGGCGTGCTCCTCTTGCTGTTCGGCGGCAGCGCCGCCCTGCACTGGACGTGCCGCGAAGCGGCTCCCTCTTCAAGCCCTGAGCCGCACCGCACAACCACAGACACCCCCCTCCTTTTTCCTAAGTGGGGGGACGCTGCGTCACAGCGTCACACGATCATGAAATCTGTCTCGCGACCTGCCTATTCGGGCGTGACGCAGACGGCCTCTCTCTGCGTCACGCCGCGTCACCTGCGTCACGCGTGACGAACAGCCTGTGTCACAGGTGACGCACTCCCGGCGTCCTGCGTCACCCGAAAACCGCAGCTCAGACGGCATGAGTGACGCACGTGACGTGGTGACGCAGAAATCCGCACCTAGGACACACACGCCCCAAGGCCAGCCGACCCGAGGAGTAGCAACGATGGCCCGCCCCCAGATGCTCAAGCTCCCTGAAGTCCTCACCGAGATCGGCATGAGCCGCGCCGCCTTCTACCGCATGCGCGCCCGTGGGCAGGCGCCGCGCCTCGTGAAGCTGCCCAACGGTCACCTGCGGGTCCGTCGCACCGACCTGGACGACTGGCTCAGCCGCCTGGACTCCCCCGCCTACTGATCGCACCGACTGACCAACCCACCCACGGGGCCCGGCTCATGCCGGGCCCCGGTCGCAGGAAGGCCCCCGATGGGGAAGACGTACGACGTTCGTATTTGGTCCGTCCGTCAGCGGAAGGACCGTGGCCAGAGCTCCGCAGAGCTGCGCTGGAAGACGGGCGAGACTCCGCACTCTCAGACCTTCCGGACCAAGACGCTGGCAGAGGGCCGCCGCGCCGAGCTGCTGCGGGCGGCTCACGCTGGCGAGCCGTTCGACGAGTCCACCGGGGTGCCGGTCTCCGAGCTGCGGAAGCGCAACGACGTGAGTTGGTATCAGCACGCCCGCGAGTACATCGAGATGAAGTGGCAGCACTCCCCCGGTTCGACGCGCCGGACGCTCGCGGAAGCCATGGCCACGGTGACGCCGGCGCTTGTCACGAACACCAAGGGAATGGCCGACGCCACGACTGTGCGGACGGCTCTCTATAGCTGGGCGTTCAACATGAGCCGCCGTGACCAGGAACTCCCGGACGATGTGGCCGCCGTGCTGGCGTGGTTCGAGCGGAAGTCGCTGCCCACCTCCGCGCTGGCCGACCGGATGCACGTGCGCGCGGCTCTGGACGCCCTGACCAAGAAGCTGGACGGTGCCACGGCGTCCGCGTCGACCATCCGGCGGAAGCGGGCCATCTTCCACAACGCACTCGGCTACGCCGTCGACGCCGGCCGTCTGACGGACAACCCCCTGCCTCAGGTGCAGTGGAAAGCTCCGGAGCAGGTAGCCGAAGAACTGGACCCCGCCTCAGTGCCAGACCCCCGGCAGGCTCTCGCGCTGCTCGATGCCGTGCGCACGCAGAGCCCCCGCGGGCGGCGCCTGGTCGCGTTCTTCGGCTGCATGTACTACGCGGCGGCACGGCCGGCGGAAGTCATCGGCCTCCGTCGCCAGGACTGCGACCTGCCACGGCGAGGATGGGGCACTCTGCAACTCCGAGAGACCCGCCCGCGCTCGGGGTCGGCCTGGACGGACAGCGGTGAGGCACACGACCGGCGAGGGCTCAAGCACCGGCCCCGGAAGGCAGTCCGCACGGTGCCGATCCCGCCCGATCTCGTGAGCCTGCTCCGGTGGCACGTCACTGCGTACGGCGTCGCCCCAGACGGGCGGCTGTTCCGGACGCAGCGCGGCGGGCTCATCCAGGACACCGGATACGGCGAGGTATGGGCGGAAGCCCGCGCGCGTGCTCTCACGCCCGCTCAGTGCGCGTCGCCGCTCGCCAAGCGTCCATATGATCTTCGCCACGCGGCCGTTTCCACCTGGCTCAGTTCGGGAGTGGAGCCGCAGGAAGTAGCCGCGCGCGCCGGCCACAGTGTGGCCGTGCTGTTCCGGGTGTACGCGAAGTGCCTGGACGGCGGTGCAGCCACAGCGAACGCCCGGATCGAGCGGGCACTGAGGAGCGGCAACTAGGGGGCCGACACTGCCCCACGCCTGCCCCACACGGACTGGTCAGCACCCGAATCAGGGTGAGACACACTGGGAAAAAGTACCCATAACGATCAGGTCAGGCCCGTCAACGACGAAAGGGTCTGTGACCAGCATTGCTGCTGGTCACAGACCCTTTCGGTCGTGTGGCGGCGCCAGGATTCGAACCTGGGAAGGCTGAGCCGGCAGATTTACAGTCTGCTCCCTTTGGCCGCTCGGGCACACCGCCGGGGTTCGTTGCTCTTCGCACCGTCTTGCGGCGGTGCTCCGTGGCAACGACGTAAACAATACCCGATAGGGAGGGGTGCTTCGCCACCCGATTGATCTCCACCCCGGACGCGGGGGGTGGCTAGGCTTGTCCGGATGCGGCCGAGAACCCCTGCCGGGCTCGGCGGCCGCCCACGTATGCCGGTACGGACCCGACACGCACCCAGATGCAAGGAGCCACAGGACATGGCCGACTCCAGTTTCGACATCGTCTCGAAGGTCGAGCGGCAGGAGGTCGACAACGCCCTCAACCAGGCCGCCAAGGAGATCTCCCAGCGCTACGACTTCAAGGGCGTGGGCGCCTCGATCTCGTGGTCCGGGGACAAGATCCTCATGGAGGCCAACTCCGAGGACCGGGTGAACGCCGTCCTCGACGTCTTCCAGTCCAAGCTGATCAAGCGCGGCATTTCGCTGAAGGCCCTGGACGCGGGCGAGCCCCAGCTCTCCGGCAAGGAGTACAAGATCTTCGCGTCGATCGAGGAGGGCATCTCCCAGGAGAACGCGAAGAAGGTGGCGAAGATCATCCGCGACGAGGGTCCCAAGGGCGTGAAGGCCCAGGTGCAGGGCGACGAGCTGCGGGTCAGCTCCAAGAGCCGTGACGACCTGCAGACCGTGATCGCGCTGCTCAAGGGCAAGGACTTCGACTTCGCGCTGCAGTTCGTGAACTACCGCTGACCTGCCGGATGCCCATGGCGTCCGGTTGGGCCGGCCGCGTGCGGCAGTCGTGCACGACCAGGGGTGGGCGCTCTCGGGTGCCCACCCTTTCCGCTGCCCGTCCGGTCCGGGCGCGCTCAGTCGCGCGAGTTGCCGAACAGGATCCGGTAGGCGATCAGCAGGACCAGCGAGCCGCCGATCGCCGCCGCCCAGGTGGCGCCGTCGTAGAAGTCCTTGCTGATCGGGTGGTCCAGCCAGCGGGCCGATATCCAGCCGCCGATGAACGCGCCCGCGATGCCGATGACGGTGGTGCCGATGAGGCCGCCCGGATCGCGGCCCGGCAGCAGGACCTTGGCTACGGCTCCGGCCAACAGTCCCAGGATGATCCAGCTGACGACGGTCATGCCGTGGCCCTGCCCTTCCTCGCTGTGCCCGCGCTGTCCGAGCGCTGGGGGCTCGTACCTCCGGGTGTGTTCACTTCTTCTTGGCGGGGAGGACGTTCCGGCCCCGCCCGGTGGTTGCGTCGGTCAGTAGGGTGCGGCCCATGACACCTGCGGGTTCGGAGCTGCGGCGCACCCTGGGCGTGGGCGACGCGGTGGTCGTGGGGCTCGGTTCCATGATCGGTGCCGGGATCTTCGCCGCCCTGGCGCCCGCGGCGCACGCCGCCGGGTCGGGGCTGCTGACCGCCCTCGCCGTGGCCGCCGTGGTGGCCTACTGCAACGCCACGTCGTCGGCACGGCTGGCCGCCCGGTACCCGGCCTCGGGCGGCACGTACGTCTACGGACGTGAGCGGCTCGGGGAGTTCTGGGGATATCTGGCCGGCTGGTCGTTCGTCGTCGGCAAGACGGCGTCCTGCGCCGCCATGGCGCTCACCGTGGGCGCGTACGTCTGGCCCGGGCAGACGCACGCGGTGGCGGTCGCGGCCGTGGTGGCGCTGACCGCGGTGAACTACGGCGGCGTGCGGAAGTCGGCCTGGGTGACGCGGGTGATCGTGGCGGTGGTCCTGGCGGTCCTCGCTTCCGTGGTGGTGGTGTGCCTGGGGTCGGGGCGGTCCGACGCCGGACGGCTGGACGTCGGACTGTCGGGCGGTGCCGGAGGAGTGCTGCAGGCGGCCGGGCTGCTGTTCTTCGCCTTCGCGGGGTACGCGCGGATCGCGACCCTCGGCGAGGAGGTACGGGATCCGGCGCGCACCGTTCCCCGCGCCATTCCGTTGGCTCTGGGCATCACGCTGGCCGTGTACGGGGGTGTCGCGGTGGCTGTCCTTTCCGTGCTGGGTCCGGCGGGTCTCGGCGGGGCGACCGCGCCGCTGGCCGACGCGGTCCGGGCGGCCGGCGTGCCGGAACTGGCGCCGGTCGTGCGGGCGGGTGCCGCCGTCGCCGCGCTGGGCTCGCTGCTCGCGCTGATCCTGGGTGTGTCGCGGACGGCCCTGGCCATGGCCCGGGACCGTCACCTGCCCGCGGCGCTGACCGCGGTGCATCCGCGGTACCGGGTGCCACACCGGGCGGAGCTGGCCGTGGGTGCCACGGTCGCGGTCCTGGCCGCCACGGTGGACGTGCGGGGCGCGATCGGGTTCTCCTCCTTCGGCGTACTGGTGTACTACGCGGTGGCCAACGCGTCGGCCTGGACGCTGGGCTCGGCCACGACGGCGCGGGCGCGGATCGTGCCGGCGCTGGGGCTGGCCGGATGCGTGGTGCTGGCGTTCTCCCTTCCGGTGGTTTCGGTGATCGTGGGGGTGGGGGTGCTGGCCGTGGGCGTGGTGGCGTACGCGGTGCGGGGGTGGCCGGCTCCGCGGTAGGTCGCCGCCGGAGGGCCGTTCTTCCCGGCGGCTCGGCGCGGCGGCCGGTCGGAGGGCGCACGTGCGTGCCTCTGACGGCCGGAGGGACACGGGCGCGGGCACCTCGACGGGGGTGGATTCGCCCTGTCGACCGGTGCGGGGAGGGAAGTCCCGTTCCGTGGGTGGGTGGTGCGGGGCTGGGTCGGCAACTGCTCGGTCTCGGTCACGGGTTCATGATGCGAGCCGCCGCCGGTCGTCGCACGGGCCTGTGGACAACCTGGCGGCTGTGGAGGAACGGCGGCCTCTCCCGGCAGCTTCCGGACCTACCAACCGGTCCGCGAGGTGCCGTCGGTGGCCGTGAACGGCTTGTCCGTGCGCACGATCTCGCGTCCCAGCGGGAGCAGCGAGACCGGGATCAGCTTGAAGTTGGCGATGCCCAGCGGGATGCCGATGATCGTGACGCACAGCGCGATGCCGGTGACGATGTGACCGATGGCCAGCCACCAGCCGGCGAGGACGAGCCACAGCACGTTGCCGATGCAGGAGGGCGCTCCCGCGTCGCGGCGCTCGATCGCCGTGTACCCGAAGGGCCACAGGGCGTAGACGCCGATGCGGAACGCCGCGATGCCGAATGGGATGCCGATGATCGTGACGCAGAGCAGCAGGCCCGCCGCCAAGTACCCGAGGAACAGCCAGAAGCCGCTGAGGACGAGCCATATGACATTGAGGATGGTCTTCACAGCCGACGACCTGCCATCTTCTCTAGTCGGGCGATCCGCTCCGCCATCGGCGGGTGGGTGGAGAACATCTTCGACAGCCCCTGTCCCGGGCGGAACGGGTTGGCGATCATCATGTGGCTGGCCGTCTCGAGCCGGGGCTCCGGCGGCAGCGGCAGCTGCTTCGTACCGGCGTCGAGCTTGCGCAGCGCCCCCGCGAGGGCCAACGGGTCGCCGGTGAGCTGGGCGCCGGACGCGTCGGCCTCGTACTCCCTCGAACGGCTGATCGCCAGTTGGATGAGGCCGGCCGCGAGCGGGCCGAGGAGCATGACGAGCAGCATGCCCAGGAGGCCGGGGCCGTCGTCGTCGTTCGACCGGCCGACCGGGATCAGCCAGGCGAAGTTGACCAGGAACATGATCACGGAGGCCAGGGCCCCGGCGACCGAGGAGATCAGGATGTCGCGGTTGTAGACGTGACTGAGCTCGTGCCCGATGACGCCGCGCAGCTCGCGCTCGTCGAGCAGGCGCAGGATGCCCTCGGTGCAGCACACCGCGGCGTTGCGCGGATTACGGCCGGTCGCGAAGGCGTTCGGGGCCTCCGTCGGGGAGATGTACAGGCGCGGCATGGGCTGGCGGGCCTGCGTGGAGAGGTCCCGGACCATGCGGTACAGCGCCGGGGCCTCGAACTCGCTGACCGGGCGTGCGCGCATCGCGCGCAGGGCCAGTTTGTCGCTGTTCCAGTAGGCGTACGCGTTCGTACCCAGGGCGACGAGGACGGCGACGACGAGACCCGCTCGGCCGAAGAAGCTGCCGATGACGATGATGAGCGCGGACAGTCCCCCGAGGAGTACTGCGGTTCTGAGCCCGTTGTGCCGGCGGTGCACGGTACGCCCTCCAAGTCGTGCAGCAGGGGAACCCTTTGCTTGCTTGTCTCGCTCGCTGTGGTTGCTTCCTGTCTTCGACGCCCCTGGTGTCGTGATGTCACGTCCAGTGGACCCTTCCGTACTGGTCAACGCCAGGCGACGGCCGCCAGTTCCCCGGCGGGCGCGGCTGCGCGCGTGGTCCGTCCGGGTGACGGCCCGGCATGCGGCACGCGCGCGTGGGGGGCCGAGTGCCCCACGCGCGCGTGCCGATGCGCGGCGGCTCGGGGGGCCCGGTCCGGAGGAGGCCGGTTCAGAAGAGCCCGGTGTCGGCGAAGCGGAGGATCAGCTGGGGTGCTCCGGACAGGGCGACGGCGACGAGGGCGGTCGCGGTGATCGCGGCCGTGAGCGGGGCCGGGAGGCGGTGCCGTACGGTCTCGCCCTCGGGCGCGCGGAACAGCAGTGCCGTCCACTGGAGGTAGTAGAAGAGCGCGATGACGACGTTGGCGGCCATGACGACGGCCAGCCAGCCGAGGCCCGCGTCGACGGCCGCGGAGAAGACGGTGACCTTGGCGAAGAGGCCGATGACGCCGGGCGGCAGTCCGGCGAGGCAGAGCAGGAAGAACGCCTGGAGCAGGGCGGTCAGCGGATGGGAGGCGTACAGGCCGCGGTAGTCGGCGACGCGGTTGAGCGCCCTCGTACGGCCCACCAGTGCGACCACCGCGAAGGCGCCGAGGTTCACGGCGGCGTACATGAGGGCGTAGGCGACGGTGGAGCCGATCGGCCGTTCGGGGTCGTCGGAGTATCCGGCGGCGGCGATCGGCACCAGGAGGTAGCCGGCCTGGCCGACGGACGACCAGGCGAGCAGGCGTACCGCGCTGTACGCGCGCGTGGTCCGCTGGCGCAGGGCTCCGACGTTGCCGACGGTCATGGTGAGCGCGGCCAGCACGGCGAGGGCCGGCGCCCAGGCGTCGGCGTACGACGGGAGGGCGACGACGGTGACGAGGATCAGGCCGGAGAAGCCGACCGCCTTGCCGACGACGGACAGGTAGGCGGCGATCGGAAGGGGTGCGCCCACGTAGGTGTCGGGCACCCAGAAGTGGAAGGGCACGGCGGCCGTCTTGAAGGCGAAGCCGACGAGGGTGAGGACGACGCCGGTCTGGGTGAGCGTGGTGAGCTGCCCGTCGACGTGCTGGACGCGTCCGGCCACCTGGGTGAGGTACAGGGTTCCGGTGGAGGCGTACACGAAGCTGACGCCCATGAGGCTGACCGCGGTCGCGGTGACCGAGGACAGGAAGAACTTCAGGGCGGCCTCGGAGGAGCGCCGGTCGCCGTGCCGCAGGCCGACCAGGGCGAAGGCGGGCAGGGAGGCGACCTCCAGGGCGACGACGAGGGTCGCGAGGTCGCGGGAGGCGGGCAGCAGGGCCGCGCCGGCGGCGGAGGAGAGCAGCAGGAACCAGTACTCGCCCTCGGGCAGCCCCCGGTCGGCGTCCTTCAGCGCGGTGACCGACAGGAGGGCGGCCAGGAGGGCGCCGCCGAGGACGAGGAGCTGGATGGCGAGGGTGAAGGTGTCCGCGGTGTAGCTGCACACGTCGGCGTCGCCGGTGAGGCAGAAGGTGGAGCGGTCGTCGCCCACGAGGGGCAGCAGCAGGAGCGCGGAGGCGGCGAGTCCGGCGACCGCGACCCAGCCGAGCAGTGCCTTGCGGGCGTCCGCGACGAACAGGTCGGCGACGAGGACGACGAGACCGACGACCGCCGCGAGGGTGGGCGGTGCGATGGCGAGCCAGTCGACGGACTGGACGAGGTTCTGGGCCAGGGGCTCGGCCAGGGAGCTCATCGGGTGCCTCCTGAGAGGAGCTGCTGCACGGCCGGGTCGGTCAGCCCGAGCAGGATCTTGGGCCACAGCCCGGCGACGACGGTGAGGACGACGAGCGGGGTCCAGGCGGCGAACTCGTACGTGCGTACGTCGGTGAGCTTCGGGGACTCCTGCGGGACGGCGCCCATGCAGACGCGGCGGACCACGATCAGCATGTACGCGGCGGTCAGCAGGGTGCCGAAGGCGGCGATCGCCATGAAGGTGAGGAAGGCGGGGCGGCTGAGGCCGTCGTGGGGGTCGAAGGCGCCGAACAGGGCGAGCATCTCGCCCCAGAACCCGGCCAGGCCCGGCAGGCCGAGCGAGGCGACCGCGGCGAAGGCGAGCAGACCGCCCAGGCGGGGCGCCCTGCCGTACAGGGCGGCGCCGGTCCGGAGCCGGTCCGGTGCGGCGGCGCCGCTCGTCGAGGGGTGGTGGTCGGGCGACGGGAGGGAGAGGGTGTCGAGGTCGGTGGTGCCGGTGCGGTCCTTCAGGGCGCCGACCACGAAGAAGAGCAGGCCGGTGATGAGGCCGTGGGCGATGTTGGCGAACAGGGCGCCGTTGACGCCGGTCGGGGTCATGGTGGCCATGCCGAGCAGGACGAAGCCCATGTGGCCGACGGAGGAGTAGGCGATGAGGCGCTTGAGGTCGCCCTTCGCGCCCCGCCTGGCGAGGGCCAGGCAGGCCAGGGAGCCGTAGATGATGCCGACGACGGCGAAGGCGGCGAGGTAGGGGGCGAAGGTGCGGAAGCCGTCGGGGGCGACCGGGAGGAGGATCCGGACGAACCCGTACGTGCCCATCTTCAGCAGGACGCCGGCCAGCAGGACCGAGCCGACGGTCGGCGCGGCGGTGTGGGCGTCGGGCAGCCAGCTGTGCAGCGGCCACATCGGCGTCTTCACCGCGAGCCCGATCCCGATCGCCAGTACGGCGATGACCTGCACGGACGTGGTCAGCGACCGGCCGTTGTCAGTGGCGAGTGCCACCATGTCGAACGTGCCCGCCCTGATTCCGATCAGGAGCAGGCCGAGCAGCATGACGACGGAGCCGAGCAGCGTGTAGAGGATGAACTTCCAGGCGGCCTGGGCCCGTCCCTCGCCGCCCCAGCGGGCGATGAGGAAGTACATCGGGACGAGGACCGTCTCGAAGGCGAGGAAGAACAGGATCAGGTCGAGGACGGCGAAGGTGGCGAGGGTGCCGGACTCGAGGACGAGCAGCAGTGCGACGAAGGCCTTCGGGCTCGGGCCCGTGGGCGGCTTGACGTACGAGTAGAGCGCGCACAGGAAGGTCAGCAGCGCGGTCAGGACCAGCAGGGGGAGGGAGATGCCGTCGATGCCGAGGTGGATGCGCACGTCGAGTGCGGGGATCCAGCTGATGTCCGTGCCGGCCTGCATCTTCGACGGGTGGTCGTGGTCGAAGCCGAGCACGAGGACGATCGCGGCGAGGAGGACGGCGCCGGTCACGGTCACGCCGTGCCTCAGGACCGCCTGCTCGGGCGACTTCCCCTTCAGCCCGGGCGGGGCCGGCAGGAGAGCCGCGGCGGCGCCGAGGAGCGGGCCGACGACGACGAACGCCAGAAGGAACTGCATCACGGACTCGTTGATATCGATCACGCCTGCTCACGCTCCCGTGGCGACGAGGACGGTGGCGACCGCGAGGACGACGGTGCCGGCGAGCAGCGCGCTCACATAGGTCTGCACATTGCCGGTCTGGGCACGGCGTACGGCGGCCCCGAGCCAGCGGGGCAGGGCTCCCGCCCCGCGTACGTAGGTGTCGACGACCTCGCGGTCGAGGAACCGCACGAGGCTCGCGCCGGCCTGGACCGGGCGGACGAAGAGGGCCTCGTAGAGGGCGTCGAGGTGGAAGCCGTCGGCCGCGTGGCGGTGCAGCGGGCCGAGCAGCAGCCGTCCGGGGTCGGCGGGGTCGGGTGCGGAGGCCACGTTCCCGTAGGCGGGTTCGTGGCTGGCGATGGCCTCGGCCTCGACCTGGCCGGCGTCCGCCTCGGGGTGGGCCGCGACCGCGCCCAGGGGGACGCGGGCCGTGAGCGCGGTGGTGTGCCGCCAGGCCGCGTAGGTGACGATGCCGCCGATCAGGGCCACGCCGGTGCCGAGCACGGAGGTGGTGAGGGTCGGGGTCAGGTCGGTGCCGTCGAACCAGTCGGGCAGCAGGCGGAAGGCGAGTCCGCCGAGGGCGAGGGAGGGGAGGGCGAGCATCCAGAGCACGGCGTTCATGACGACCGGCTGCCTGCCGTGGTCGGGGGCCTCGGCGCCCCGGCCGCGGAAGGCCAGCAGCCACAGGCGCGTCGCGTAGGCGGCGGTGAGCAGGGCCGTGATCAGACCGGCGATCAGGACGGTCCAGCCCGCGGCGCCGGGGGCGTGTTCGGTGTGGCCGGTGGTGACGTGCTCGGCGGCGCCGAGGACGGCTTCCTTGGAGAAGAAACCGCTGAACGGGGGGATCGCGGCGAGTGCGAGCAGCGCCACGGTCATCGTCCAGTAGGCGTCCGGGACGCGGGTGCGCAGGTCGCGCATGCGGGACATGGCGGCCAGCGAGTTGGTGCCGGCGGCGTGGATGATCACCCCGGCGGCGAGGAACAGCAGCGCCTTGAAGGCGCCGTGCGTGAGGAGGTGGAAGACGGCGGCACCGCGGTCGCCGACGGCGAGGGCACCGGTCATGTAGCCGAGCTGGCCGATGGTCGAGTAGGCGAGGACGCGTTTGATGTCGTCCTGGGCGAGCGCGGCGAGCGCCGAGCCCACCATCGTGACGGCGGCCATGACGGCGAGGACGGTCATCGCGGCCCGTGAGGCCTCGAAGAGCGGAAGGAGCCGGGCGATGAAGTAGACGCCGGCGGCGACCATCGTCGCGGCGTGGATGAGGGCCGAGACCGGGGTGGGGCCCGCCATCGCGTCGGGGAGCCAGGTGTGCAGCGGGAACTGCGCCGACTTTCCCGCGACACCGGCCAGGAGCAGCAGGGCGATCAGGGTCGGGTGGTCGAGCGAGCCGCTCGCCACCGCGCCGAGGATCCTGGTGATGCGGAAGGAGCCGGTCTCGGTGGCCAGCGCGAGCAGGCCGATGAGGAAGGGGACGTCACCGAGCTTGGTGACCAGGAAGGCCTTGAGGGAGGCGGCCCGCGCCTCCGGTGTCTCCCAGTAGTGGCCGACCAGGAAGTACGAGCAGATGCCCATGATCTCCCAGCCGACCAGCAGCACCATCAGGTCGCCGGAGTAGACGACGAGGAACATGGCGGAGGTGAACAGGGAGACGAGCGCGGCGTACGAGGGGTAGCGCGGGTCGTCGCGCAGGTAGCCCGTCGAGTAGAGCTGCACGCAGGTGGCGACGCAGCCGACCAGGACGGCCACGAGGGCGGCGAAGCCGTCGATGTGCAGGGCGAGCTCGATGGGGACCGAGCCGGTGGGCGTCAGTTCCGTGGCGGCGTCGACGGCCTGGCCACCGCCCTGGCGGGAGGCGACCAGGACGGCGAGGACGAGGGCCGCCAGGGTCGGCAGGACGGCGAGCGGGCGGACGAAGCCGGGTGCGGTGCGGCCGAGGAGCAGGCCGGCGACCGCCCCGAGGAAGGGCAGGAGGGGGACGAGTACGGCGAGGGTGGTCGTGGTCACGCGGTGGCCTCAGCCTTCTCGGCCGTCCCGGTCGCGGGGGCGTCGGTGTCGGGGCCGTCCGGCTCGTGGCCCTCGGCGGTGTCGCGGAGCCGGTCGATGTCCGCGGTGCCGCGGTTGCGGTGGACGGCGAGCACGATCGCCAGGCCGATGCCGATCTCGGCGGCGGCGATGGCGATGGTGAACAGGGTCAGGGCCTGTCCGGAGTGCAGGGTCTCCTCGGCGGTCTTGCCGAGCCAGACGTCGAAGGCGACCAGGTTGAGGTTGACGGCGTTGAGCATCAGCTCGACCGACATCAGGACCAGGATCGCGTTGCGGCGGGCGAGGACTCCGTACAGACCCGTGCAGAACAGGAGGGCGGAGAGGACGGCGGGATAGGCGAGGTGCATCAGCGGACACCGCCCTTGCCGGCACCGTGCGGGACGGTCGCCGGGCCGGTGGCGTCTGCGGCTCGCTCCGCCTTGGCCTTGCGGGACAGGACGATCGCGCCGACCAGGGCGGCGAGGAGGAGGACGGAGAGGGCCTCGAAGGGGAGGACCCAGTTCTGGAAGAGGCTCGCTCCCGTCACGGCGGTGGAGCCGGCGGCCGGGCCGTCCAGGTCGATCCACGTGGTCCGGAAGGCGTCGACGACGACCCACACCAGGGCCGCCGCGGCGGCGACGGCCACGGTGAGGGCGGCCCAGCGGTTGCCGGAGTCGGCGTCCGGGGAGCGGCCGATCGGGGCTCTGGTGAGCATCAGGCCGAACAGGAGGAGGACGACGACGGAACCGACGTAGATGAGGACCTGCACCCAGGCGATGAACTCGGCGGTGAGCAGGAGGTACTCGACGGCGAGGCCGCCGAGGGCCACCACCAGCCACAGGGCGGCGTGGACGAGCTGCCGGGTCGTGACGGTGACGACGGCGGCGCCGAAGGTGACGAGGCCGACGAGGAGGAAGGCGATCTCGACGCCGGACGGGGAGAGGAACCCGTGGGGTCCGGCGGCCGTGACCGTGGTGTCCGTCGCCGCGAGGCGGACGGCGGTCGCTGCGAGCGTCATTCCCGGCCCTCCTGTCCCGGCCCCGGCCGGTCCGGCCCCGGCTGGTCCGTCTGCTGCTGGGAGTCGCCCATCGGGCGGGTGGGCTGCTCGGCGGCGCGGGCCTGCTCGTCGGCGTGCGCCTCGGTCGACCCGGTCGCATCGGCCGCACCCTGCCGGGTCGCACCCTGCTGGGTCGTTTCCTGCCGGGCAGCCTCCTGGCGGGCGGCCAGTTTGTCGGCGGTCTTGCGGGCGGCGGCGAGTTCCTTCGGTTCCTCCGCGCCGGGGTCGAGGGCGGGCGGTGCCGGGACCGTCCACATCCACTCGCGGAGCTTGTCGCGCTCGTGGGTGAGGTCGCGGATGTCCGTCTCGGAGTACTCGAACTCGGGGGACCAGAACAGCGCGTCGAAAGGACAGACCTCGATGCAGATACCGCAGTACATGCACAGGGAGAAGTCGATGGCGAAGCGGTCGAGGACGTTGCGGCTGCGCTCGCGGCCGCCGGGCGTGGCCGCCGGCACCGTCTCCTTGTGGGAGTCGATGTAGATGCACCAGTCGGGGCACTCGCGGGCGCACAGCATGCAGACCGTGCAGTTCTCCTCGAACAGGCCGATCACGCCGCGGGAGCGGGGCGGGAGGTCGGGCAGGGTGTCCGGGTACTGCTCGGTGACGGTCTTCCTCGTCATCGTGCGGAGGGTGACGGCCAGGCCCTTGGCCAGACCGGAACCGGGGACGGGGGACATGGTTACCGGATCACCACCTTGACGATGCCGGTGAGGGCGATCTGGGCGAGGGAGAGGGGGACGAGGAGGGTCCAGGAGAGCTTCTGGAGCTGGTCCTCGCGCAGGCGGGGGTAGGTCACGCGCAGCCAGATCACGACGAAGGCGAGGACGGCGGTCTTCAGCAGGGTCCAGACCCAGCCGAGGCCGTCGGCGCCCCAGGGGCCGTGCCAGCCGCCCAGGAAGAGGACGGTGGTCAGGCCGCACAGCACGACGATCCCGGCGTACTCGGCGAGGAGGAACAGGGCGAAGCGCAGGCCGGTGTACTCGGTGTAGGCGCCGAAGATGATCTCCGAGTCGGCGACCGGCATGTCGAACGGGGGGCGCTGGAGTTCGGCGAGGCCGGCGACGAAGAAGACGACCGCGCCGACGATCTGCCAGGGCAGCCACCACCACTCGAAGGCGTCGAGGATGCCGACGAGCGAGACCGTGCCGGCCGCCATGGCGACGGAGGCGGCGGTGAGCAGCATCGGGAGTTCGTACGCGAGCAGCTGGGCGGCGGTGCGCAGGCCGCCGAGGAGGGAGAACTTGTTGGCGGAGGCCCAGCCGGCCATGAGCGAGCCGAGGACGCCGACGCCCATGACGGCGAGGACGAAGAAGATCCCCGCGTCGACGACCTGCCCCACCGCGCCCTCGCCGGGGCCGACGGGGACGGCGAGGAGGACGAGGAGGTACGGCAGCAGGGCCACGGCGGGGGCGAGCTGGAAGACGCGGCGGTCGGCGTCCGCCGGGACGACGTCCTCCTTCTGCGCGAACTTCACACCGTCCGCGACGAGCTGTGCCCAGCCGTGGAAGCCGCCGGCGTACATCGGGCCGAGGCGGCCCTGCATGTGGGCCATCACCTTGTGCTCGGTCTGGCCGACGATCAGGGGGAGGGCGAGGAAGACGACGAAGACGACCAGGAGGCGCAGGGTGACGTCGAGGGCGTCGTTCACTGCGTGCCTCCTGGGCGGTCGTCGGGGGTTTCCGGGCGGGCGGGGGGCTGCTCGTCGGTGTCCGGGCTCTTCCCGCCCTCCGCGCTCCCCCGGCCGTCGGGCTCCTCGGTGGGCGCCGCGGGCTCCTTGGTGGACTCCGCGGACTCCTCGGTGAGCTCCTCGGGCTCGGCGAAGGCCGGGCGGGCGTGATGCCAGGGTGCGTCGGGGCTGCGCGGAGGCGCGGAAACGGGCTTCGGGGCGGCGGGTGTTCCCCCGTCGGCGCCGGACGGACCGGCCGCGTCGGACGGACCGGCCGCGTCGGACGGACCGGCCGCGTCGGACGGACCGGCCGCGTCGGACCGGCCCGCGGTGGAGCCGGTCCGCTGGGAGGCCGATCCCTCGCTCGCACTCCGGGCGCGGCGCGCGGTCGGTGTGCGCGGTCCGGCGGCCTCCCGGTCCTTCCCGCCGGGTGCGTCCGCCTGACCCTCGGGGGCTGCCGGTCCCGGTCGCTGCGACGCGGAACCCTGGCTCGCGCTCCGCGTGCGCCGGGGCGCGGACGCCGGTGGCGCCGACGGCTCAGTGGCCGGGGTTCCGGCGACCGGGGTTTTTGTGCCCGGCGTCTCGGTGGCCGGGGTCGTCTGGCCGACGGAGCCCTGGGCGGCCGTGCGCATGCGGCGGGCCGGGCGCTCGCCCGTCGCACGGGCCGGACGTTCGCCCGCCGCACGGGCGGCACCCCGGGCCGGGCGGGCCGGAGCAGGGGGGAGCTGGCCCTTCAGCGGGCCCCACTCGTTGGGGTCGGGGACGCCCGGGGGCAGCATCTGGCGGCGCCGGGGGCCGCCGTGATCGGACTCGCCGGGTTCCTTCGCGCCCGGCCAGGCCTTGGCGACGCGGGCGGCGAGGACGAAGTCCTTGCGCAGGGGGTGGCCCTCGAAGCCCTCGGGCAGCAGCAGGTGGTCCAGCGCGGGGTGGTCCTCGAAGACGACGCCGAACATCTCGTGCGTCTCGCGTTCGTGCCAGGCCGCGCCCGCGTAGACCGTGACGGCGGTGGGCAGGACCGGGTCCTCGTGCGGAACCGTCGTCCGCACCAGCAGCCTGCGGACCGGCGCGAGGGCGGCGACGTGCGCCGCGACGCGGAAGCCCGTGCCCGGTTCGTCGACCGCGCTCAGCCAGTCGAAGTACGTGCAGCCCAGCCGGTCGCGGGCGGTCTCCAGGGCGGAGATCCAGGCCGCCGGCGGCACGTCCACCGTCAGGAGGTCGTACGACTCCTCGGCGGTGGCCTCGGGTCCGAAGAGGTCACCGGCATCGGCGGGCAGCCAGCCGACCGCGGTCATCGGCCCTCCTCCGGAGCCGACGTGGAAGCCGACGTGGGAGCGGGCGGCTGCACCAGGCCGCTCTGCAGCGCGGCCGCCGACGGGCGCGGCGAGGTGCCGTACCGCTCCCCCAGCGACTCCCGAGCGATCTTCTCCTGGAGCTTGAGGATGCCCTGGAGCAGCGCCTCGGGGCGCGGCGGGCAGCCGGGGACGTAGACGTCGACCGGGATGATCTGGTCGACGCCCTTCGTCACGGAGTACGAGTCCCAGTACGGGCCGCCGCAGTTGGAGCAGGCGCCGAAGGAGATGACGTACTTCGGCTCGGGCATCTGCTCGTAGAGGCGCTTGACGGCGGGGGCCATCTTGTCCGTGACCGTGCCCGAGACCACCATCAGGTCGGCCTGACGGGGCCCCGGCGCGAACGGGATCACACCGAGGCGGATGAAGTCGTGGCGGGCCATCGACGCGGCGATGAACTCGATGGCGCAGCAGGCGAGGCCGAAGTTGAAGACCCACAGGGAGTAGCGGCGGCCCCAGTTGAGGACGACCTTCATCGGCTCGGGGGCGAGCCGCGCGAGCGCGCCGAGCCGCTTGGGTTCCGGGAGCAGCACCGGCTCGGCGGCGGGGTCGGGACCGGGGGCGGAGGCGGAGGGGTTCACGTCCATGACAGGACGCCCTTCTTGTATGCGTAGAGCAGGCCCACGGCGAGGAAGCCGAGGAAGACGAACATCTCCACGAGCGTCGTCGCGCCGTACCCGGGGGCGGCGAAGATCGTCGCCCACGGGAAGAGGAAGATCGAGTCCACCGCGAAGATCACGTACAGGAAGGCGTAGACGTAGTAGCGGACCTGGGTGTGCGCCCAGCCCTCGCCGACGGGGTCGACTCCGCACTCGTACGTCAGGAGCTTCTCGGGCGTCGGGACCACCGGCCGCAGCAGGCGCCCGGCGCCGAAGGCCACGGCCACGAAGAGCACGCCGACGACGGCGAGCAGTCCGACGACCGAGTAGGCCTGGAAGTAGTCCGCCGCGATGCCGACAGTCGGTTCCGGCACGTCCGTCCCTCACTCCCTGTCCGAACCCTGACCCTGAACGCTGCTGTTCGACGATCTGTCTGTACGCACGGGAGTCTAGGGCCTATAAAGAGACGGTAAGCAGCCCGTCGTACCGTGAGACGCCTGGGTGGGGTTTTCCTCAGGGACGTCCGGCGGTCCACCTCATGGCGTCGCGCCGCGCCGCACGGCACGCTGACCCGTATGACCGAACGCCTCTCGTCCTCGACGCACGCCGGACACACCGGCGAGACGGACAGCGACCGCCTGCCACCGGCCCGGTTCGCTCTCGACCGGCACACCTGGAAGGAGATCGCCCACCTGCTGGTGGACCTTCCGGTGGCGTTGATCGGCTTCACGTACGTCGTGGTGACGCTGGCCGTCGGTTTCGGGCTGACGGTCACCGTGATCGGGCTGCCATTGCTGGCGGTGGGCCTCGCGGGGGCGCGGCTGCTGGGCAGGATGGAACGGGCACGGGCCCGGGCGCTGCTCGGGGTGCGGGTGGAGGAACCGAGCCGGCTGCCGTGGCGGGGCCGGGGCGGGTTCTTCACCCGGCTGTGGATGGCGCTGAAGGACCCGGTGGGCTGGCGCACGGTCCTGTACGAGCTCATACGGCTGCCCTGGGGCGTCGTCACCTTCACCGTCACGCTGGTGTCGCTGTTCGTGCTGTGGCCGGTGCTGCCGTTCGTCGCGCGGGGCCTGACCAACGTGGACCGGGCGATGGTGCGCGGGCTGCTGTCGCCGTCCGACGAGCTGGAGCGGCGGATCGCCGAGCTGGAGTCGGACCGGGGGGTGGTCGTCGACACGGCCGCGGCCGACCTGCGGCGCATCGAACGGGACCTGCACGACGGGGCGCAGGCCCGCCTGGTCAACCTGGCCATGGGGCTGGGCCTGGCCAAGGAGAAGCTGCTGGAGGATCCCGACGCGGCTGCGGCGATGGTCGACGAGGCGCACGGCGAGGTGAAGCTGGCGCTGCAGGAGCTGCGGGACCTGGCGCGCGGCATCCACCCGGCCGTCCTGACCGACCGCGGCCTGGACGCCGCCCTGTCCTCGGTGGCCTCGCGCTGCACGGTGCCGGTGAAGGTGACGGTCGACCTGACCGAGCGGCCGGCGGCGGCGATCGAGGGCATCGCCTACTTCACCGTCTCGGAGCTGCTGCAGAACGTCAGCAAGCACAGCGGGGCGAGATCCGCCTCCGTGGAGGTGTGGCGGTCGGCCGACCGGCTGCTCATACAGGTGGACGACGACGGGCGCGGGGGCGCGCGCCTGGACGGCGGTACGGGGATGAAGGGCCTCGCCGAGCGGTTGAGCGCCGTCGACGGCCTGTTCGCGGTCCGTTCGCCGGAGGGCGGTCCGACGACGGTCACGGCCGAGCTGCCGTGGCGCGACCGCTCGGACGCCGACGACGCCGCCGGTGCCTCCGGCACGAGGTAGCGGACCGGCCCCGAGGCACGCCCCGGCGCTCACCCGCCGGGGCGTTCGCATGCCGGTCGGCGGGGTGGGGAAAACCCCCCTCACAGGACGCCGACGGGCTCCATGGCCCGGGGACGTGCGGTCGAGGAGGGTGGTGTCGTAAGAGCACAGCCACACGTCGAGGAGAAGGACGGCACCGATGGCCACGGAGTACGGACAGGGTTACGGGCTCGGGAGCGGGGCCGGTCTTTCCGCGGACGCCGGTGCGCGACGGCACCGGCTGCCGGCGGGGCTGCGGGCACCGTTCGAGGGACGCAGCTGGCGGGAGTTCGGCTTCGTGCTGCTGGGCCTGCCGATCGGGATCATGCTCTTCACGTACGCCGTCACGATGGTGTCGCTCGGCGCCGGTCTGCTGGTGACGTTCCTGGGTGTCCCGGTGCTGGCCGCCGCGCTCGCCGGGTGCCGGGGGATCGGGGCGCTGGAGCGGGCCCGGGCGCGCGGCCTGCTGGGGATCGACGTGGCCGCGCCGGAGCCGCTGCGGATGGGCAAGCCGGGCGCGATGGCCTGGATGGGGGCCGTCCTCAAGAGCGGCTCGTCCTGGCGGAGCCTGCTGTACGCGGTGCTGCAGTTCCCGTGGGCGGTGTTCTCGTTCGCCGTCGCCGTGAGCCTCTGGGCGACCGGCTGGACGATGCTGACCTATCCCCTGTGGTTCTGGGTGTTCCCGGCGTACGCCGGGCAGGACGGGCTCCAGCTGTACGGCGACGAGGCGCACCGGGTCTACCTCGACAACCCCTTCGAGATCACCGTGACCGCGCTGGTCGGGCTGCTGGTCACCCTGGCGACGCCGTGGATCGTGCGGGCCCTGACGACGGTGGACCGGCTGCTGGTGCACGGGCTGCTCGGGCCGTCGCGGCTGGCGACGCGGGTGGTGGAGCTGGAGTCGGACCGGGGGGTGGTCGTCGACACGGCCGCGGCCGACCTGCGGCGCATCGAGCGGGACCTGCACGACGGGGCGCAGGCCCGCCTGGTCAACCTGGCCATGGACCTGGGCCTGGCCAAGGAGAAGCTGCGGGAGGACCCGCAGGAGGCGGCGCGCATGGTGGGCGAGGCGCACGGCGAGGTGAAGACGGCCCTGCAGGAGCTGCGGGACCTGGCGCGCGGCATCCACCCGGCCGTCCTGACCGACCGCGGCCTGGACGCCGCCCTGTCCTCGGTGGCCTCGCGCTGCACGGCGCCCGTGCGGGTGGAGGTGGACCTGACGGAGCGGCCGGCGTCGGCGATCGAGGGCATCGCCTACTTCACCGTCTCGGAGCTGCTGCAGAACATCAGCAAGCACGCGCGGGCCACGGCGGCCGCCGTGGACGTCTGGCGGGTGGAGGACCGGCTGATGCTCCAGGTCGTGGACAACGGCGTGGGCGGCGCGGAGGTGTCCGCCGGTTCCGGTCTGGCGGGACTGGCCGAGCGGCTCGACGCGGTGGACGGGATCCTCGTGGTGGACTCGCCGGCCGGGGGTCCCACCCGGGTGACGGCGGAACTGCCGTGGCGGACGGATCCGGTACGCCGCTGAGCGGCTGCCGCCGCCCGGAACACACCGCCGGCCGGAAGCCCCGTACCCCCGGGCTCCGGCCGGCGTGACCGGGATTCGGCCACCGGGCGTCCGAATCCCGGTCCGGCCTCCCCTTCCTCCCCCGCTCTTCCCGTCGGTTCCCGGCGTACGAACGCATCCGGCCCCCGATGCTGGAATGCTGGACCTGTCGTACGGACGGTCCGTGGACGCGGCACGGGCCGCGCGGGCCGTGGGGTGGACGGAATCTGGCTGTGGGGGGCCGAGGAACGTGGAGGACAGGGTGCGGGTGGTCATCGCCGAGGATTCGGTGCTGCTCAGGGAGGGGCTGACCCGGTTGCTGACCGACCGCGGGCACGACGTGGTGGCCGGTGTCGGTGACGCCCAGGCGCTGATCAAGACGATCACCGAGCTGGACGCGCAGGGTGAGCTGCCGGACGTCGTCGTGGCGGACGTACGGATGCCGCCGACGCACACCGACGAGGGCGTGCGGGCATCGGTGCAGCTGCGCAAGGCGCACCCCGGGCTCGGCGTGCTGGTGCTGTCCCAGTACGTGGAGGAGCGGTACGCCACCGAGCTGCTGGCCGGTTCCAGCCGGGGCGTCGGCTACCTGCTCAAGGACCGGGTGGCCGAGGTGCGGGAGTTCGTGGACGCCGTGGTGCGCGTGGCGCAGGGCGGTACGGCGCTCGACCCCGAGGTGGTCGCGCAGCTGCTCGGACGCAGCCGCAAGCAGGACGTGCTGGCCGGGCTCACCCCGCGGGAGCGGGAGGTCCTGGGGCTGATGGCCGAGGGCCGGACGAACTCCGCGATCGCGAGGCAGCTCGTCGTCAGCGACGGGGCCGTGGAGAAGCACGTCAGCAACATCTTCCTGAAGCTGGGGCTGTCCCCGAGCGACGGTGATCACCGGCGCGTGCTCGCCGTGCTCACCTATCTCAATTCCTGAGACTCCGGTCCCGGGGAACGGCCTGTCGGATCCTGTCGCCGGGGCCCGTCCGGACGATGGGGAAACCGCGGCGCTGACCAGGGGCGTCCTCACCGGCGCGGGGCGGGGGGACCGTGGACCGGCGGGGTTCCGGGCCGCCTCACGATAGTGACCGTCATGCGAATGTCCACCGGAAGTCACCCCCCGCGGACGTAGGGTTGATCCTGGGATGGTCGACGGAAGGCCAGTCCCCGGACAGCCGCCTCGAGGGAGGTCCAGTTCAGTGACCAACCAGGTCAGCAGCCCAGCGGAGCAGGCCGACGGAACCGTCGTAGGAGAGCAGCGCAAACCGGTCGGGGTGAAGGACGTCCGCCGGTTGGACCGGGTGGTCATCAGGTTCGCGGGTGACTCCGGTGACGGCATGCAGCTCACGGGTGACCGGTTCACCTCGGAGACGGCGTCGTTCGGCAACGATCTGTCCACGCTGCCGAACTTCCCGGCCGAGATCCGGGCGCCCGCCGGGACGCTGCCGGGTGTGTCGTCGTTCCAGCTGCACTTCGCCGACCACGACATCCTCACCCCGGGTGACGCGCCGGATGTGCTGGTGGCGATGAACCCGGCGGCGCTGCGGGCGAACGTGGGTGATCTGCCGCGGGGTGCGGAGATCATCGTCAACACGGACGAGTTCACCCGGCGGGCGATGCAGAAGGTCGGCTACGAGACGTCTCCGCTGGAGGACGGCTCGCTGGAGGGCTACCGGGTGCACCCGGTGCCGCTGACCACGCTGACGGTGGAGGCGCTGGGGGAGTTCGGCCTGTCGCGCAAGGAGGCCGAGCGCAGCAAGAACATGTTCGCGCTGGGGCTTCTGAGCTGGATGTACCACCGTCCGACGGAGGGCACGGAGAAGTTCCTGCGGACGAAGTTCGCGAAGAAGCCGGATCTCGCGGAGGCGAACGTCGCCGCGTTCCGGGCGGGCTGGAACTTCGGCGAGACGACGGAGGACTTCGCGGTCTCCTACGAGGTCGCGCCGGCGGCGCGGGCGTTCCCGCCGGGCACCTACCGCAACATCTCCGGGAACCTGGCGCTGTCCTACGGACTGATCGCCGCCTCCCGGCAGGCGGACCTGCCGCTGTTCCTGGGCTCGTACCCGATCACTCCCGCCTCGGACATCCTGCACGAGCTGTCCCGGCACAAGAACTTCGGGGTGCGCACCTTCCAGGCCGAGGACGAGATCGCCGGGATCGGCGCGGCGCTGGGTGCGGCGTTCGGCGGATCGCTGGCGGTGACGACCACCTCGGGCCCGGGCGTGGCGCTCAAGAGCGAGACGGTCGGGCTGGCGGTGAGTCTGGAGCTGCCGCTGCTGGTGGTGGACATCCAGCGCGGCGGGCCCTCGACGGGGCTGCCGACCAAGACCGAGCAGGCGGATCTGCTGCAGGCGATGTACGGCCGCAACGGCGAGGCCCCGGTGCCGGTGATCGCCGCGCGCACCCCGGCGGACTGCTTCGACGCGGCCCTGGAGGCGGCGCGGATCGCGCTGACCTACCGCACCCCGGTGTTCCTGCTGTCGGACGGCTACCTGGCCAACGGATCCGAGCCGTGGCGGATCCCGGAGCTGGAGGAACTGCCGGACCTGACGGTGCGGTTCGCGCAAGGGACGAACCACACCCTGGACGACGGCACCGAGGTGTTCTGGCCCTACAAGCGCGATCCGCACACCCTGGCCCGCCCGTGGGCGGTGCCGGGCACCCCGGGCCTGGAGCACCGCATCGGCGGCATCGAGAAGCAGGACGGCACCGGCAACATCTCCTACGACCCGGCCAACCACGACCTGATGGTCCGCACCCGCCAGGCCAAGGTCGACGGCATCGAGGTGCCCGCCCTGGAGGTCGACGACCCCGACGGCGCGCGCGCCCTGGTGCTGGGCTGGGGCTCGACCTACGGGCCGATCACCGCGGCCGTGCGGCGGATCCGCAAGGAGGGCGGCCGGATCGCGCAGGCCCACCTGCGCCACCTCAACCCCTTCCCGCCCAACCTCGGCGAGGTGCTGAAGGGCTACGACACGGTGGTGGTCCCGGAGATGAACCTCGGACAGCTCGCCACCCTGATCCGGGCGAAGTACCTGGTCGACGCACGCTCCCACACCCAGGTCAACGGCATGCCGTTCAAGGCGGAGCAGCTCGCCACGGCACTGAAGGAGGCCATCGATGACTGACGCCAACGCACTGCTCCAGCTCGTGCCCAAGGCCGAGGGCGAGCAGTCCATGAAGGACTTCAAGTCCGACCAGGAAGTGCGCTGGTGCCCCGGCTGCGGCGACTACGCCGTCCTCGCCGCCGTCCAGTCCTTCATGCCCCAGCTCGGCCTGGCCCGCGAGAACATCGTCTTCGTCTCCGGCATCGGCTGCTCCTCCCGCTTCCCGTACTACATGAACACCTACGGGATGCACTCCATCCACGGCCGCGCCCCCGCCATCGCCACCGGCCTGGCCACGAGCAGGCGCGATCTGTCGGTGTGGGTCGTCACCGGCGACGGCGACGCCCTGTCCATCGGCGGCAACCACCTCATCCACGCCCTGCGCCGCAACGTCAACCTCAAGATCCTGCTGTTCAACAACCGCATCTACGGCCTGACCAAGGGCCAGTACTCCCCCACCTCCGAGACCGGCAAGATCACCAAGTCCACGCCGATGGGCTCCCTGGACGCGCCCTTCAACCCGGTCTCCCTGGCGCTGGGCGCGGAGGCCTCCTTCGTCGCCCGCACCATCGACTCCGACCGCGCCCACCTCACCGACGTGCTGCGCCAGGCCGCCGACCACCCCGGCACCGCCCTGATCGAGATCTACCAGAACTGCAACATCTTCAACGACGGTGCCTTCGACGCCCTCAAGGACCGCCGGCAGGCCCAGGACGCGGTGATCCGCCTCGAACACGGACAGCCCATCCGCTTCGGCACCGACCACGCCAAGGGTGTCGTCCGCGACCCGCGCACCGGCGACCTGAGGATCGTCACCGTCACCGCGGACAACGAGGCCGACGTCCTCGTCCACGACGCCCACGCCGCCTCCCCCACCACCGCCTTCGCGCTCTCGCGCCTCGCCGACCCCGACACCCTCCACCACACCCCCATCGGCGTCCTGCGCTCCGTCGACCGACCGGTCTACGACACCCTCATGGCCGACCAGCTCGACGCCGCCGTCGAACAGCACGGCAAGGGCGACCTCACCAGCCTCCTGACCGGCAACGACACCTGGACCGTCGTCGGCTGAGAGACGTACCGCTCCACGAGGCCCGGGTCGTCAGGCCCGGGCCTCGTCGTACGCCCGGCGCGCCCGCGCGACGTCGTCCATCCGCTCCTTCGACCACCGGGCCAGGCCCGCGACCTGTCCGGCCGCCTCCCGGCCCAGGTCCGTCAGGGAGTAGTCCACCCGCGGCGGGATCACCGGCTTGGCGTCCCGGTGCACCAGGCCGTCGCGCTCCAGGGTCTGGAGCGTCTGGGTCAGCATCTTCTCGCTGACCGTCCGGCCCTGCCGGGAGACGGCGCGCCGCAGCTCACCGAAGCGGTACGGGCGGTCGGTCAGCTCCATCAGGACCAGGACGCCCCAGCGGCTGGTGACGTGCTCCAGGACGAGCCGGTACGGGCACATGGCCTCACGATCGACACTTACTTCCATGCCTGTACCTTACGTGAAAGTGGGTACTATCCATAAGTTAGCGCCCCTCCTAGGGTGAGTGACAGAGAAGGACGTCACCGCACGAGGAGTACACAGAGCATGAGCATCGTCGTCACCGGAGCCACCGGGCACCTCGGCCACCACGTGGTGGAGCAGCTGCTGGAGAAGGTCCCGGCCGAACAGATCACCGCCGTCGTGCGCAGCGAGGAGAAGGGCGCCGGCCTCGCGGAGCGCGGCGTGCGGATCGCCGTGGCCGACTACAACGCGCCCGAGACCTTCGACGGGCTGTTCTCGGCGGGCGACAAGGTGCTGCTGATCTCCGGCAACGAGGTCACCAAGGACCGCCCCGGACAGCACAAGGCCGTCATCGACGCCGCCGCGGCGGCGGGTGTCGCGCTGCTGGCGTACACGAGCGCCCCCAGCGGCCTGACCGCCTCCCTCGCCGACGACCACCGCGCCACCGAGAAGATCCTGTTCGCCTCCGGCCTGCCGTGGGTGATCCTGGGCAACGGCTGGTACCACGAGAACCACACGGAGAACCTCGCCCGGGTGCTGGAGCAGGGCGCCGTCGTCCAGGCCGCCCGCGAGGGCCGCATCTCCTCCGCCTCGCGCGCCGACTACGCGGCCGCCGCCGTCGCCGTACTGACCGGCGAGGGACACGAGAACACGCGGTACGACCTGGGCGGCGACGAGGCGTGGAGCTTCGCCGAGTACGCGGCCGAGGTGAGCCGGCTGGCGGGCCGCGAGGTCGCCTTCCGCCCCGTGTCCGTCGAGGAGTACGTCCGCGCGCTGGTCGACGCCGGGCTGCCCGGGCCGATGGCCGAGGTGCTGGGCGGCGTGGAGGCGTCCACCGAGAAGGGGGAACTGGTCGTGACCACCGGCGACCTGTCCCGGCTCATCGGCCGCCCGACCGCCCCGATCACCGACGCGATCGAGGCGGCCCTCCGGGGCTGACGCCTCCGACGGCCACCTGTCATGACCGTATGACGATACGGGCATGACAGGTGGCCGGATGCGGCGCTACCGTCGTCCTGGCACGCCTCCGTCCCGGCGTGCCGTAGGCGAGGAGGAGGTGCCCGTGGTCGGGTCGTCCAGGAGTGAACAGCGCATAGGCCTGCTGAACGGCTTCGCGGCGTACGGGATGTGGGGGCTCGTCCCGCTGTTCTGGCCGCTGCTCAAGCCGGCCGGGGCCGGGGAGATCCTCGCCCACCGGATGGTGTGGTCCCTCGCCTTCGTCGCCGTCGCCCTGCTCGTCGTGCGGCGCTGGGCGTGGGCCGGCGAGCTGCTGCGGCAGCCGCGCAAGCTGGGCCTGATCACCGTGGCCGCGGCGGTCATCACCGTCAACTGGGGCGTCTACATCTGGGCCGTGAACAGCGGCCACGTCGTCGAGGCGTCCCTCGGGTACTTCATCAACCCTCTGGTCACCATCGCGATGGGCGTGCTGCTGCTGAAGGAGCGGCTGAGGCCCGCGCAGTGGGCGGCGGTCGGGACCGGCTTCGCGGCCGTGCTCGTGCTCACCATCGGCTACGGCCGGCCGCCCTGGATCTCCCTCTGCCTCGCCTTCTCCTTCGCCACGTACGGGCTGGTGAAGAAGAAGGTCAACCTCGGGGGCGTCGAGTCGCTGGCCGCCGAGACGGCGATCCAGTTCCTGCCCGCGCTCGGCTACCTGCTGTGGCTGGGCGCGCACGGCGACTCCACCCTCACCACCGAGGGCGTGGGGCACGGCGCCCTGCTCGCCGCGACCGGCGTGGTCACCGCGATCCCCCTGGTCTGCTTCGGCGCGGCGGCGATCCGCGTGCCGCTGTCCACGCTGGGCCTGCTCCAGTACCTGGCCCCGGTCTTCCAGTTCCTGCTCGGCATCCTCTACTTCGGCGAGGCCATGCCGCCCGAGCGCTGGGCCGGCTTCGCGCTGGTCTGGCTGGCGCTGACGCTGCTCACCTGGGACGCGCTGCGCACCGCCCACCGGACCGCCCGGGCGCTGCGGGCCCGGCTGGACGAAGCCGGCACCGGCGTGCCGGCGGAGAAGGGGGACGGCGCGCGGGACTCGGACATCGTGGCCTGCGGAGGGCCGTCCCCGGATTCCGCTTCCGCGCAGCCCGCGGCCGCGCCCGCACAGCTCGACGCCCCCACCGGGAAGCCGTAACCCGATATGCGCGACGCCGTGGCCGAATAGCGGTCTTGACGGGGCGTCAGCCGGAGCCACACCATCCAGGCACCCCATTCACCGGGAGTCCTCCCCAGGGACTCCCCAGGAATTCGGAGCCCCCCACATGAAGCTCCCCGTTTCCGGGCGTGCCCTGGCGGCCGGTGCCGTCGCGGTCGCCACCCTGGCGGCCGGCGGTTCCGTGGCCGGTGCGGCACCCGCGTCCCGGGCCGCCGAGGCGGCCGCCGCCCCCGACATACCGGTGGCCAACGTCAAGGCCCACCTGGCCCAGCTCCAGTCGATCGCCACGGCGAACGGTGGCAACCGCGCCCACGGTCGCCCCGGCTACCAGGCGTCGATCGACTACGTGAAGGCCAAGCTGGACGCCGCCGGGTTCACCACCACGGTCCAGCGGTTCACCTCCTCCGGCCGCACCGGCTACAACCTCGTCGCGGACTGGCCGGGCGGCGACGCGAATCAGGTTGTCATGTCAGGGTCACATTTGGACAGCGTCACCTCGGGCCCCGGCATCAACGACAACGGCTCCGGCTCGGCGGCCGTCCTGGAGACCGCGCTCGCCGTGGCCCGCTCCGGCTACCACCCCGCCAAGCACCTGCGCTTCGCCTGGTGGGGCGCGGAGGAACTGGGACTGGTCGGCTCCCGCTCCTACGTCAACAGCCTCGGGTCCGCCGGGCGCGCGAAGATCAGCGGCTACCTGAACTTCGACATGATCGGCTCGCCCAACCCCGGCTACTTCGTCTACGACGACGACCCCGTGATCGAGAAGACCTTCAAGGACTACTTCGCCGGCCTCGGCATCTCCACCGAGATCGAGACCGAGGGCGACGGCCGCTCCGACCACGCGCCCTTCAAGAACGCGGGCGTCCCCGTCGGCGGCCTGTTCAGCGGCGCCGACTACCGCAAGACGTCCGCGCAGGCGGCCAAGTGGGGCGGGACCGCGGGCCAGCCGTTCGACCGGTGCTACCACTCGTCCTGCGACACGACCGCCAACATCGACGACACGGCCCTGAACCGCAACAGCGACGCCGTCGCGTACGCGGTCTGGCAGTTGTCGCGGTAGCGCCGGCGGGTCAGTCGGCCCGGGCGTGCGCGTGGGCGCGGGCGCGTTCGGCGAGGCGGCCCATGCGGGTGCGGGCCGACTCGAGCTGCTCGGCGTCCTCGGCGGCCGGCCCCGCCTCGGCGGCGAGTTCGCTCCACAGGCCGACCAGATCGCGCCCCAGCTCCAGCCCCTGTTCGGGGTCGCGCACCGCACGCCAGGCGGTGGCCGCGCTCTGGACGTTGCCGTAGGCGGCCTCCGCGTCACCGGCCCGGCGGTGGATGCCGGCCAGGTCCAGCGAGAGCCGGAAGGCGCGTTCCGGGTCACCCGACAGGTAGGCGATGTACGCGGTGAGCTCGCGGAGCCGGAGCACCTCCGGGTGCTCCGGCCCCAGCGTGTCCGAGGCCTCGGCCACCGCCCGCTCCGCGAGTCGCGCCGCGTCCTGCGTGCGCCCCTCCCTGACCGCCTCGTTGACCCGCGCCGTGGGCTCGGCGAGGAGGGCGGGCGCGGTGGCGTCGCCGGGTGCGGTGAGCGGCGCGTCGCCGAGCACGGCCTCGGCCACGGCGTCGAACCCGCGGGCGGGGGTGGGCGTGGGCCTGGACTCGGGGTTCACGGCGAGATCGGGGCCCGGCTCCGGCCGGCCTGCCGGTGCGGGGTCGGATGTGGAGGCGGAGGCGGGAGTCACGTCTCCGAAGGCGCCGGTTACGACGGCGGGGCGTGCGGGGACGTCGACCGCCGCACCACCGAGCACCGGACCGCCGGGCGCGGGGGCACCGGGCGGCGTGTCCATCGAGGGCGGCGGGCCGAACACCCCCGTCGGCGGCGCCACCGTGCCCGGCGCCCTGCCCCCGGCGGGCACGGGCAGGGCGCGCAGGACGAACGTGGGCGTGGACCCGCCGGACGGCGCCGGCTGCGGCTCGGGCACCGCCGGAGTACCGGCGGCCGGGACCGACCGGACGGCGGAGACCGCCGAAGCCGAGGCGGGGTCCACCGGGGCCACCGTGGCCACCGGATCCGCCGGGGCTACCGGGGCCACCAGGGCTGCCGAATCCGCCGGGGCTGCCGAGCCCGCCGGGGCTGCCGAGTCCGCCGGGGCTGCCGGGTCCGCCGGGTCCGCCGAGTCCGCCGAGTCCGCCGGGTCCGCCGTGGCACCCTCCACGCCCCGCGTCGTCCGAGGCGTCGGTACCGGCTTCCCGGCGAGGTGGCTGGAGCCGTCCGGGTCGACCCGGAGCCGGACGACGCAGCCGATGCGCTCGTCGTGGATCGTGGCGAGGACGGGCCGGCCCGCCGTGCGGGCGAAGTGGTGGAGGCGGTTCAGGACGGCGTGCCGGATCTCCTCGCCGGGGGCCGCGACGACCGGGACGCCGTCGACCGAAGCGCCGCACGCGTCACCGCCGGCCTCCGGTACCCGGACGTCGATCGGGCGCTCGGCGCGCTGCCGGTCCCGCTGCCTGTCGCGGCCGAGTCGAGACATCGTCCCCCCACTCATAGGCGGCTTCCGTCGGCGGTTCCGCTTCCCTGCCGTCCAGAGCCTGTCATGCCTGTCGTTCACCTACCGTCGAGTCTCTCCGCTCGCTCGCGATTCTCACGTCACCGCGGTGTCACAGGCTCGTTCCAGGAGGTCACGCACGTGCGGTGCGTCGCTCCGGGGCGTCCCGCGCGCCACTGTCCGAGCACCGCCCCGGACCACCTTGGACATTTTCATGCGCGCACATATAATGCATGTGCTAGTAGATACCCGTATCCGCGCACGCTGGACATCCCTGGGGGATCCATGAGCCGCCGCTTCCTCTTCCTGCTCGGCAGCAGCCGCCCCGCCGGCAACACCGAGCTGCTGGCCCGCCGCGCCGCCGAACAGCTGCCCCCGGACGTCGAGCAGCGGTGGATCAGCCTGGCCGAGCACCCGTTGCCCGAGTTCGAGGATCTGCGGCACGACAGTGACCACGTCCGCCCCACCGAGGGCGACGCGGCCCTGCTGCTCGACGCCACGCTCGCCGCGACGGACCTCGTGATCGCCTCGCCGCTGTACTGGTACTCGCTGTCCACGCCGGTCAAGCGCTACCTCGACCACTGGTCCGGCTGGCTGCGCACCCCCGGCCTCGACTTCAAGGCGACCCTGGCCGGCCGCACCCTGTGGGGCGTCACCGTGCTCGCGCACACGGAGCAGGAGGTCGCCGACCCGCTGATCGGCAGCCTGAACAACTCGGCGGCGTACATGGGCATGCGGTTCGGCGGGGTCCTGCTCGGCAACGGCAGCAAGCCCGGCGACGTCCTGCGCGACACCGACGCGCTGGCCCGTGCCAAGACCTTCTTCGCCCGGGAGGCGCCGCTCGCCCGTTTCCCCTACGAGCGGGCGGACGCGCCGGCTACGAGGTGACGTCCTTCGTCGTGAACCGCGCCCAGGCCGCCGACCCGAACACCGCCGCGTACAGGGCCTGGAGGCCCAGGTTCTTCACCAGGTCGTCCCAGTAGACCGGCTCGCGCATCAGGTCGGCGAAGGACAGCCAGTGGTGCGAGAAGAAGTACGGCCGCAGGGCGTCCAGCTGGGGGATCTGGTCGAGGATCTGGATGGTGATCAGCAGCCCGACCGTGGTCGCCATCGCCGCGATGCCACTGCCGGTCAGCGTCGAGACGAACAGGCCGAGGGCCGCCACGCCGACGAGCGAGGCGGCGACGACCAGGGCGATCAGCAGGGCCCGCCCCAGGCCCTCGGCGTAGGTGATGCGGGTGCCGGAGATGGTGGTCAGGTCACCGAGCGGGAACAGCAGCGCCCCGACCGCGAGCGCCGAGACGGCGACCACGAGCGTCGCCACGAGGCAGAAGGCGATCACCGTCGCGAACTTCGTCAGCAGCAGGCGGGTGCGTCCGGCCGGGGCGACCAGGAGGTAGCGCAGCGTGCCCGCGCCCGCCTCGCCCGCGATCGCGTCACCGGCGACCACACCGACGGCCATCGGCAGGAAGACCGGGAGCGTCGCGGCGAGCGCGGTGAAGACCAGGAACAGTCCGTTGTTGCTGATCTGCGAGATGAACGCCGGTCCCGCGCCCCCGCCGCCCCGGCCCCCGCCGCCGAAGGACGAGCCGCCACCCGTCTCGATCTTCACGGCGATCCCCACCAGGACCGGCACCGCGGCCAGCACGCCCAGCAGGGCGAGGGTGCGCCAGCGCCGGAAGGTGATCAGCAGCTCGCTGCGGAGCAGGCCGAGGGACCACAGGCGGCTCGGCGCGCGCACGACGCCCGCCTCCACGCCCGCCTCCACGTCCGCGTTCCCGTCCGCCGCTCCCCCGGCCCGGGCCGTCCCGGCCGGTGACGTCTCAGCCCGCGACATCGAAGCCCTCTCCCGTGAGCGCCACGAACGCGTCCTCCAAGGAGGCCCGTTCCACTCCGAAGCCGCGGACGCGCACGCCGGCCGCGACCAGCGCGGCGTTCAGGTCGGCGAGGTCGCCGCCCGGCGGCTCCGCCGTCACCCGGTCCTCGGCGACGGCCACGTCCCCGGCACCCCGTTCCTTCAGCACGCGGGCCGCCTCCCCCGCGTCCGGCGTGGTCACCACCAGCCGGCCGCGCGCCCCGGCCGCCAGGTCGGCGACCGCGCCCTGGGCGATCAGCCGTCCCCGCGCCATCACGGCCGCGTGCGTGCACACCTGCTCGATCTCGTCCAGCAGGTGGGAGGAGAGGAAGACGGTCGTGCCGTCGGAGGCCAGCTCGCGCACGAGGGCGCGGATCTCGCGCATGCCCTGGGGGTCGAGCCCGTTGGTGGGCTCGTCCAGCACCAGCAGGCGGCGCGGCCGGAGCAGCGCCGCCGCCAGGCCGAGGCGCTGTTTCATGCCGAGCGAGTACGCCTTCGCCTTCTTGCCCGCGGCCGCCGCGAGGCCCACCCGGTCCAGCGCCGCCCCGACGCGCTCGTGCCGGGTGCGCGGATCGGCGGTCGGGTCGGCGGCGTCGTAGCGCAGCAGGTTGTCGCGGCCGGAGAGGAAGCCGTACGGGGCCGGGCCCTCGATGAGGGCACCGACCTGGGGCAGCACGGTGCGGACGGCGCCCGGCACGGGCCGGCCCAGCACCCGTGCCGTGCCCGAGGTCGGCTCGATCAGGCCCATCAGCATGCGGATGGTGGTGGTCTTGCCGGAGCCGTTGGGGCCGAGGAAGCCGAAGACACTGCCCGCCGGGACGGTCAGGTCCAGGCCGTCGACGGCGAGCTGTCCGCCGCGGTAGCGCTTGGTGAGCGCACGGGTGGCGATGACGGCGTCACCCACGCTCCCCCGGTCCGGGCGCTCCGGGCGCTCCGCTTCCGCGGCGGACGGTTCGCCCATCGGCTCCCTCTCCTCGTCGTGCGGGTGGACCTGTACTACTACTGCTTCTTCTACTTCGCGGCGTTGGCCGCCTTCACCAGCGCGTCCTTGGTGACCGCACCGGCGTAGACCTTGCCGTCGTCCGTGATCAGGGCGTTGACCAGGCGGGTCGTGAAGACCGTGCCCGAGCCGAAGTCGCCCTTGACCTGATCGCCGAAGGAGCCCAGGAAGCCGCCCAGGTCACCCCCGGCGGAGGCGGTGGGCAGGCCCTGGCCGCCGGTGTCGAAGGTGGCGATCGAGTTCCAGCCCTCGCCGATGACCTCGAGACCGTCCAGGCCCTCGGCGAGGTCGCCGTCGGCCGCGCGGCTCCGCTCCGGGGCCTTGGGCATCTCGTCGCCCTCGGTGACCTTCGCCCCCTTGGGCGGGGTGAAGTCGAACGTCGACGCGTCCGGCTTCGCGAAGCTGACCCGGGTGAAGCCCGCGTCCACGACGGCGGCGCCGCCGCTCGACGGGGTCAGCGTGAACTTCAGCGGCATGCCGGTCTCCGCGTCCACGGCCACGCTGATCACGCCGACCGTGGAACCGGACTGCCGGGGCTTGATCACCAGCCGGTACGCGTCCCGGCCGGCCACCTGCGCGGTGCCGTCGACGGTCACGGACGTGGTGTCGTCGACCGCCTTCAGCGCCTCCTCGGTGAAGTCCTTCGGGGTGGCCGGCGCCTTCTTCGCGGGCCGCTCGGCGCCGGGGGACGTGGTGGAGTGGTAGACCTCGTTGGACCTGCTGTCGTAGCCCCAGACGTCCTTGCCGTCGTGGATCAGGCTGTACTCGGCGGCGTTCTCCAGCAGCGACAGCTTCTGCCGGTCGGGGCCGTCGGCCGCGACGCGCAGCGTGTGGGAGCCGCTCACCAGCTCGGTGAGCTTGGCGGACGGGTCGGCGGAGGAGCCGCCGTCGTCGTCGCCGGCGCCGGCGCCCGGGCCGCCGGACATGCCGGACATCAGGCCGCTCTCCAGGCCGCCGAGGTCCGGCAGGCCCAGGTCGGTGTTGATCCTGACGGTGCCGGACAGCTGCTGGACGTCCGACTCGGCGATCTTCTGGATGAGCTGCTGGGCCGTCACCTCGGGCAGGTCCGGGTCACCGGAGTCGGCGAGCGCGGGGACCAGCCCGATCGTGGCGGCCGCCACGGCCATCACCGAGACCGGGACGACGTACCGCGCGGCCCTGCGCCGTCCGGCGCGCGGCGCCTCGCCCTCCCCGGCGGTCGTGCTGTCGTCGGAATCGATCGGTGCCATGTGTGCCCTACCTCCGTCGTCGGCGGCGGCTGTCTCACGACCTCGCACGTGTTCACCCGTGAGCCGCCATTCTCACCCGAATCGGTGAGGAGTGGTGGTTTTCCGTGGTGTCCATCTGACCAAATCGGTCAGGAAGAAGCGTCAGACCGCGGGCTCAACTCCGTGTACTCCTGCGGGATGACACCAAGGGGGGAAGCCTCCCCCGATCAGTGGGGGAAGGGGCGCCGCGCCGGAGGACGTGGGACGGCCGGAGGTCAGCCGGCCCGGTGCACCACCGCGTCGCACAGATCGATCAGCGCGGCCTTCGCGTCGCACTCCCGCAGCGGGGCCAGCGCCGACCGGGCGTCCTTCGCGTAGCGGACGGTGTCCGCGCGCGCCTGCTCCAGCGCGGGGTGGGCGCGCAGCAGGCGCAGCGCCTCCGCGTGCCGGGCGTCGTCGCTCAGGTCGGAGTCCAGCAGCTCGCACAGGGCGAGGTCCTCGGCGAGCCCCAGCCGGGCCGCCCGTTCGCGCAGGCGCAGCACCGGGAGGGTCGGGATGCCCTCGCGCAGGTCCGTGCCGGGCGTCTTGCCCGACTCGTGGGAGTCGGAGGCGATGTCCAGGACGTCGTCCGCGAGCTGGAAGGCGACGCCGAGCCGCTCGCCGTACTGGGTCAGCACGTCGACGACCGTCTCGTCGGCACCGGACATCATCGCGCCGAACCGGCAGGAGACCGCCACCAGCGATCCCGTCTTGCCGCCCAGCACGTCCAGGTAGTGGTCGACCGGGTCCCGTCCGTCCTGGGGGCCGGCCGTCTCCAGGATCTGGCCGGTGACGAGCCGCTCGAACGCCAGGGCCTGCACCCGGACCGCCTCGGGCCCGAGGTCGGCGAGGATCTGGGAGGCGCGGGCGAACAGGAAGTCGCCGGTGAGGACCGCGACCGAGTTGCCCCAGCGGGTGTTCGCACTGGGCACGCCGCGGCGCACGGCGGCCTCGTCCATCACGTCGTCGTGGTAGAGCGTGGCGAGGTGGGTCAGCTCCACGACCACGGCCGAGGGCACGATGCCGGGCGCGTAAGGGTCGCCGAACCGGGAGGCGAGCATCACCAGCAGCGGACGGAACCGCTTGCCACCGGCCCGCACCAGGTGCTGGGCGGCCTCCGTGATGAACGGCACCTCACTCTTGGTTGCCTCGAGCAACCCTTCCTCGACGGCCGCCAATCCGGTCTGGACATCGGCTTCCAGAGCCTGGTCCCGCACGCTCAGCCCGAACGGCCCGACGACGGTCACGAGGGGTCTCCTGTCTGCTGGTGTCTACTGGCGATTACCTGGTTTGTCGATAGGTCGCTGCCACCACTCAAGTCAGCGTATCCGGTCACGTTTCGATCACCGCTAGCGCCCACCGTTACAGGCCGGTCGGTATCGGATCATGCACGGCATGTTTCCGATCGGGCGATATGAACAGATATCGGATGACATCGCCCGAAAGGTGCGACACGGGGCGCGGGACGCCGGAAGCCACCGCCGAAGATCCCACCACCCCTCCCGGGGGGCCGCACCCCGAGAACATCACCCGTTCGGCATCCACACCCTCACCCCTCGCGGGTGCCCGCCCGGCGCGGGAGGACACCGGAACGGGCCGTCGACGGCGAGGTGCGGCACGGGGTGCACGCACCCGGCACCCGCCCGGGACTCACCCAGCCGCCCGTCCGGCCGATCACCCGACCGACCGCCCGACCAACCGTCCGACCGTCCGACCACCCGCCCGGCCCGCGCTCCACACCGAAGCGCCCCCTACCGATGGGCGGTTGGCCACCACTTAGCCCTAATGCCCGATTTGCCACACTTGTTGACACCAGTGAGTTGGCTCACGCCGCCACACCCGCCCGCACCCCCGCCGCGAGGGCTGTCATTCCTTTGACCCGCAAGGGAGTTGGGCCTTGGCACTCGCAAAGGATCAAGTACCCCAAATGCCCCAGACCAAGGTCAACAGGCACGTCGGGTGATTCCTGCACTTGTTCCGGACATGTGCTCTCGCATACGTTCCCGGCCTGTCAGGCGGACGCCGAATCCTGCCACCGCCCCGACACCCAGTCATCCACTCGACACACTCGCAGGCAGGAGCGGGGGACCCAGGTAAGTCGCCGTGCCGGACGCCACCGGCGCGGCTCGGGGTGAAGCCGTGCCCGTCAGGGCGCGGCCGGGCACCTCCCCGCCCGAACCCGACAGCTCACCTCGCAGGCGTAGGAGAGGGACACACACATGCCTGCCAACGGTCAGAACCGTCACGCCCGCACCAGCCGCCTCGCCCGCAAGCTCGCCGTCGCCGGCACCGGCGTCGCCGTGCTCGCCCTGCCGCTCGTCGGCGCCGCCACCGCGTCCGCCGCCACCCCGGCCGCCACGACCACCGCCGCCACCGCGACGACCACGTACCCGGACAACCTCGACGGCTGGATCCGCGAGGCGCTGGACATCATGGCCCAGCAGGGGATCCCCGGGACGTACGACGGCATCCACCGCAACATCATGCGGGAGTCGTCCGGCAACCCGTTCGCCATCAACAACTGGGACATCAACGCCGTCAACGGCACCCCGTCCAAGGGTCTGCTCCAGGTGATCGACCCGACCTTCCGGGCGTACCACGTCCCCGGCACCTCCTGGGACTCGTACGACCCGGTCGCCAACATCACCGCGGCCTGCAACTACGCGGCCGACCGGTACGGCTCCATCGACAACGTCTTCGGCGCCTACTGAGCCACCAGCACGCCTGGACACAACCGGATGGACTGACCCTCACCGACACGCGGCGGCGTGTCAGGAGGTTCCGAAGATCCGCTCGAGGACGACGGCCACGCCGTCGTCCTCGTTCGTCGTGGTGACCTCGTCGGCGACCGCCTTGAGTTCGGGGTGGGCGCCCGCCATGGCGACCCCGCGGGCCGCCCAGTGGAACATGGGGATGTCGTTGGGCATGTCCCCGAAGGCGATCGTCCGCCGCCGGCTCAGCCCCAGGCGTTCGGCGGCGAGCGCCAGACCCGTCGCCTTGGTGACCCCGCACGGCTGGAGCTCCACCGTCCCCGGCCCCGACATCGTGACCGTCGCGAGGGAGCCGACCACCGCGCGCGCCGTCGCCGCCAGTTCGTCGTCGGACAGGTCGGGGTGGCGCAGCAGCACCTTGCTGATCGGTTCGCTCCACAGCTCGTCGCGCCGCTCCACCCGCACCGCGGGCAGGGTCGGGTGGGGCATCAGGTAGCCCGGCTCGATGAGCGTCAGCCCGTCGACGCCGTCCTGGTCGACCGCGGCGTACACGTCGCCGACCTCCGCCTCGATCTTGCCGAGCGCGGTCTCCGCCAGTTCCCGGTCCAGGGTGACCGACCACAGCATCCGGTGCGCGCCGGCGTCGTACACCTGCGCGCCCTGTCCGCACACCGCGAGCCCCGTGCAGCCGAGGTCGTCGAGCAGGGAACGCACCCTCGGTGCCGGGCGTCCCGTCACCACCAGGTGCCGCGCCCCGGCCCGGGCCACTCGCTCCAGCGCGGCCAGCGACCGGTCGGAGACGGTGTCGTCGCCGCGCAGCAGCGTTCCGTCGAGGTCGGTGGCGACGAGGGCATATGCGGTGCGGTTCATGATCAGAGAATACGGACACCGCACCCGTCCGACTCACCCACGACCGGATGCGCACGAGGACGTTCGCAGGTGTCCGAAACCTGACGCAACATCGTCTAAAGGCGGTTAAAGGCCTGTGCACCAGTTGGCAACAACATGCTCTGCCTTCTACCCCCCGGGCGGCCCCGGCGGTACCTTCCTGTTGTCCAGGGGGACTTGATCGGGGGGTCGGGTTGAACGGCGGACGTGTACGCGTGCTCAGGCCACAGGAGCTGGGCGAGGGGGAACGGGAGAGCTGGCGCGCGCTGCGCGCCGCGTCGAGGTCGCCGCGCAACCCGTTCATGGAACCGGAGTTCACCGACGCCGTGGGCCGGGTGCGGCCCGGGGCGCGGGTGGCGGTGCTGTACGAGGGCGGTGAGACCGCCGGTTTCCTGCCGCACGAGCGCGGACCGCTGGGTCAGGGCCGGGCGATCGGACTCGGGGTCTCGGACTGCCAGGGCGCGGTGCTGCGGCCGGGCCTCGTCCCGGACACCCGCCGGCTGCTGCGGGCCTGCTCCCTGTCGAGCCTCGCCTTCGACAACCTGGAGGCCGAGCAGGGCCTGTTCGTGCCGTACGCCGTCGAGGAGCACGCCACCTACGTCATCGACGTGGAGAAGGGGTACGAGGCGTACGAGAGCGTGCTGCGCACGCAGTCGCCGAAGTTCCTGAAGACCACCCTCGCCAAGGAGCGCAGGCTGGGCCGGCAGGTCGGGGACGTGCGCTTCGTGTTCGACGAGCGCGAACCGGCGGCGCTGCGCACGCTCATGGAGTGGAAGTCGGCGCAGTACCGCAGGACGGGACGCCGGGACCGCTTCGCACAGGAGTGGATCACCCGGCTCGTCGGACGGCTCGCCGAGACCCGGGCGCCCGAGTGCACGGGCACGCTGTCCGTGCTCTACGCCGGCGACCGGCCCGTCGCCGCCCACTTCGGGCTGCGCTCGGCGTCGGTCCTGGCCTGCTGGTTCCCGGCGTACGACCCGGACTTCGCGAAGTACTCGCCGGGGCTGGTGCTGCACCTGCGGATGGCCGAGGCCGCCGCCGCCGCGGGCGTCGGCCTGCTCGACATGGGGCGGGGCGCGGCGGAGTACAAGGACTCGCTGAAGACCGGCGAACTGCCCGTGTACGAGGGAACGGCGACGCGTCCGGGGGCGGGCGCCGCGCTGCAGTGGCTCGGCCGCGAACCGGCCCGCCGCGTGCACGGTTTCGTGCGCGACCGGCCGCGGCTGGCGTCGCTGGCGGCACGCGTGCTGAAGGAGGCGGCCCGGCTGCGCCGGTCGTGACGGAGGGGCAACCACGAGGGGGTGGGGCGCATGGCCGGAGCACGGCGTGCGCGACAGGAGACACGGCGGGAGATCGAGAGGTTCCTGAGCACCGAGCCGGTGCAGGTCGCCGAGCTGGACCTCGGCGACGGGGAGGAGGAGGCCGGCCTCAGACCGGGGCCGGGCAGTCCGCCGGTGACGTCCGGCCCGGTGTTCGTCCTGGTCCGCAGGGCGGGGCGGCCCGTCGGCACGCTGCTGGGGCGGGTGCCGGAGGGTGCGGATCCGACGCGGACGCTGGCGGAGCTCGCCCGGCGCCTGCATCCCGGGGCGCCGCCCGCGTTCGCCCCGCCGCACGGCCCGCCGTCCGCCCCGCCGTCCGCCGGTGTCGTCGTCGCCACCCGGGAGCGCGCCGGGCAGCTCGCCCGCGCGCTCGACTCCCTGCTCGCGCAGGACCATCCGGACTACGAGGTCGTCGTCGTCGACAACGCCCCGGTGACCGGCGAGACCCGCGAGCTGGTCGAGCGGAAGTACGCCGAGCGCGTGCGGTACGTGTGCGAGCCGGTCCCCGGACTCGCCGTCGCCCACAACCGGGGCCTGGCCGCCGTGCGCAGCGAGGTGGTCGCCTTCACCGACGACGACGTGGTCGCCGACCCGCGCTGGCTCACCGAGCTGACCGCGCCCTTCGCCGCCGACCCGCGCCTGGGCTGCGCCACGGGCCTGATCCTGCCCGCCCGGCTGCGCACCCCGGCCCAGGTGCTGCTGGAGAGCCACGGCGGCTTCGCGAAGGGCTTCGTCCCGCGCACGTACGACCCGCACCACCCGCCCGCCGACGAACCGCTGTTCCCGTTCACCGCGGGGCGCTTCGGCTCCGGTGCCAACATGGCCTTCCGCACGGCGGCGCTGCGCGCGGCGGGCGGTTTCGACCCGGCGACCGGCGCCGGCACGCGCGCGCGGGGCGGCGACGACCTCTACGGCTTCGTGCGCGTCCTCGCCGAGGGCCGGCGGCTGCACTACACGCCGACGGCCCTGGTGTGGCACCACCACCGGGAGACCTGGCGCGACCTGGAGACCCAGGCGTACGGCTACGGCGCGGGGCTCACCGCGTACCTCACGGCGATCCTGGTGAACCGGCCGGCGCTGCTGCCGGCGTTCCTGGCCCGGCTGCCGCGCGGGCTGGCCCACGCGCGCGGGCTGACGGCCGTCCGCGACACGGACGGCGGCGGCGCACCGGGCGACCACGACGAACGGACCCATCCGTGGCCACGGCGGCTGTCGCGGCTGCAGCGGCGGGGGATGGTCTACGGCCCGGTGGGCTACCTGCGTGCCCGGTACGCCCTGCGGTCCGCTCCGAGGGGGACGCGATGACGACGGCGGGCAACCGCGGCGGGGGCACACCGGGCGGCGGAACACGGGCGGGTGGCAGAGCACGGGCGGGCGGCAGAGCACGGGCGGGCGGCGACCGCATTCCCGTCTTCCTCTACCACGCCGTGATGGACGATCCGCCCGACTGGATCGCCGAGTTCACCGTCACGCCCAAGGAGTTCGCCGTCCACCTGGACGCGATCGTCGACAGCGGGCGCACGCCCGTCACCATCGGCGCGGTCGCCGACCACCTCGCCGGGCGGGCACCCCTGCCGCCCCGGCCCGTGCTGCTGACCTTCGACGACGGCTTCGCCGACCTGCCGGGGCCCACGGCCCAGGCGCTGGCCGACCGCTCGCTGCCCGCCACCGCCTACCTCACCACCGGGGCCATCACCCCGGGCGGCCGCAGCCTGCTGCCCCCCGCCCCGATGATGACCCTGGACGAGGCCGCGGAACTGGAGCGGGCCGGTATGGAGATCGGCAGCCACACCGTCACCCACGCCCAGCTCGACACCCTGTCCGCCAAGGCCCTGGCGTACGAACTGCGCACGTCGAAGGACGTCCTGGAGGACGCCCTCGGCCACCCGGTCCGCCACCTCGCCTACCCGCACGGCTACAACAGCCCGCGGGTCAGGAGCATGTCGGCCCGCGCCGGCTACGAGACGGCCACCGCCGTGCGGCACGCGCTCAGCTCCGACCGCGACGAGCGGTACCGCATCGCCCGCCTCATCGTGCGGCGCGGCCACACCGTCGCCGACGTCGAGGCGTGGCTGGCGGGCGAGGGCGCCCGCGTCGCGCCCTACCCCGACGCGCCCCGGACGGTCGCGTGGCGGTGGTACCGGCGGGGCCGCGCGCTGCTGCGCGGGCCCGAGTTCGCGGGGTGACGCGGGGCGGGGCCGGTCACCCGTGCGGCTGGTTGAGGTACGGGTCACCGGCCGCCCCGCGCAGGGCGGCCCACGCCTCGTCGCCCGCCACCGACAGATCGCAGTGCGGCCCCGGGTCGCGGTAGTTCCACTGGAGGGCGGCCCTGACGCCCTCCAGGTCCTTGAGCACCCGGGGCACCTGCGCGTACCAGCCGGCCTGGCGGCCGGGCCGGTCCGGGTCCGAGGCGGTGCCGAACTCCGAGAGCATCAGCGGCTTGTCGTCGGAGATGTGACGGCGGATCCAGTCGTGGCTGGCCTGCTGCGTCTCGGCGAAGGTCAGCCACTTCGCCTTGTGGCACAGGTAGTAGTTGTACTGGTTGTAGCCGATCCAGTCGACGTACGCGTCCCCCGGATACATGCTCCGGAACAGGTCGGCGTGGTCCAGGTAGCCGGTGATGATCCAGGTCCACACCACGTTGTCGACGCCCAGCGCGCGGAAACGGTCGTGGAGGTGCCGGTACGCCCTGACGTACTCCGCCGGGGTGCCGTTCTCCGGGGTGCGGGTGTCCATCTCCAGGTCGAAGGAGAGGAAGACCTTCTTGCCGGTGCGCTCCCCGTACTCCTTGATCCGGCGCGCCTGGACGTCGATCACGGAGTCGTCCAGCTCACCGTCGGCTATCCGCTTCCACGTGGGCTGCTGACGCTCGGTGCCGCCCCACCACTTGCTCTCCCAGGACAGCAGCAGCATGCGGTCCTCGCCGACGCGCTGCTCCTGCTCGGTGAGCAGCTGGCCCTCCAGGCGGGTGCCGGTGACCGCGGACATGTCGTGGTACGTGTACACGATGTCGAGCTTGCGGCCCACGTGCTTCTCGTAGGCCTCGACCTTGTCGGCCAGGTCGGCCTTGTCGTGCGGCACGAAGGCGCCGAACCAGACGCCGCAGGGCGGTTCCAGGAGCGCGGTGGGACGGCACTTCGGGTCGTCCCTGGGGTCCGCCGGTCCGGAGGTCTCACGGAGGGCGAGCACCGCGATCAGCACCGCGCAGGTGGCCGTGGCGGAGGTGATCAGCAGTCGTCGCCGGCCGGTCTTCCTCGGCCTGCGGTGCTGACCGGTCGTCGTCGGTTTCTCGGACGTACGGCGGACGGGTCGAACGAACCTCACGGAGCGGAACCCTTTCGTGCCCCCGGCACCGTGTCCGGCGTCGGGGAGGCGCGCAGGCTCGGGCAGAGCGCGGCGAGCGTGGTCAGCATGGTCAGGGTGAGCAGCGTGCGGTCCCCGCTGAAGGCGCGCGCCGCGATCAGCACCGTCGCGACGAGCACGGCGGCGCTCACGCTGAGCAGGACGGCCAGCATCAGCCGTTCCAGCAGGTCGGAGTGGCGTTCGAAGTCCGCGTCGTGCCGCTCCACGGGTCCCTCCGCCCGGCGGGCGCGCAGCGCGGGTCCGCAGATCCTGACCAGGGCCGCGCCCGGGCCGACGGCGAGGAACAGCGCGACCGCCGCCCCGCGCGGCGGTGAACCGTCGGGCAGGGCGAGCGCGGCCAGCGCCAGCCAGCCGCCGAACGCGGGCAGCATGCGGATCACCAGATCCTGTGGTGTCATGACCGGTTCCCTTCTCGGCTCATCGGCTCAGCCCGCCGGTTCCAGGACGTAGAGCACGCCGGCGCTGTTCTCCGCCACGCGGGTGAAGCGCGGCGAGGCCGCGACGGACTCGCGGATCCGGGTGAGCTGGGCGCGGTCGAGCTGCCCGTTCATCTCCGAGTTGGCCATCTGCCCCTGGGTGAGCAGGAAGTAGGCCCGGGCCGGCCGCTCCACCTCGGCCATGTCGCGGGCGAGGGTGGCGGCGGGGTCGCGCACGATCTCGTCGACGTGGTGCCGGTCGTCGTCGAGGAACCAGTAGTGGTCGACGCGCCAGTACGCCTCGTAGGCCAGCGGATAGTTCCGGTTGGCGGCGACGACGAGGGAGCCGTCGGGGGCCTGGTCGAAGAGCTGCTGGACGAGGGCCACCTCCCGGGGCGGGAAGTAGTTGACGCGGTCCTTGCCGGAGTAGCTCGGCACGAACGCGAGCGTCGCCGCGAGCAGGACGAGCAGCGGCACCCACACGGCGGGGCGCGGGACGGACGCGGCGAGCCGGCGCCGGGTGGCGGCGGGGCCCTCGGCGGGCCGCCCGGCGTCGGCGGTCCCGGCGGCCAGGGTGCGCACCTTCGGCAGGAGCGCGGCGGCGGCGAAGAAGGCGGCTCCCGGCAGCATGAACATCAGCACCCGGAAGATCATCTCGCTGCCGTAGCTGCTCGCCGCGAACATCGGCAGCGGGGCCGCGGCGAGCAGCAGCAACGGCAGCGCCCGGCGCCGCAGCACCCGCTGGCGCAGCACCCCGGCCAGCGCCAGCAGCAGGACGGAACCCGACAGCAGCCGGGCCGCCCAGGAGGTCGCCACCGCGCCGGTGCCGGTGGGCGTGGTCCCGTACCCGGTCTCGACGTTGGCGCCGACGTCGCCGATGGAGCGGATCATGTCCGGCATCGCGGCGGACAGGAAGGGCAGCGCGGCCGTGAGGCACCAGGCCAGGAAGATCACCACCGTGGTGACCGGGGGGACCCAGTCGCGGTAGCGGCGCGTGCAGGCCAGGGCGACGAGGGAGACGACGAGCATGCCGGGCGTGAGCTGGTGCGAGACGACGATGGTGGTGACCAGCACGGTGAGCAGCACCGTCCACACCGCCTGGCCCTGCCGTCCCGGCCGCCCGTCGGGCCGTCTGCCGTACCGGCGCAGGACGACGGCCAGGACGCCCAGGTGCAGGGCGAAGGCGACGGACTGCGGGGAGAAGTAGTCCTGGCCCACCCAGTCGGCGACGAAGAACAGCCACACGGCCGTCCAGATCAGCCTGCGGTCCTGGGTGAAGGTGCGGTAGATCAGCAGCAGCGGGAGCAGCAGCATCAGGCTGGAGACCAGCGGCCACCACGCCATGTACATCGCGGCGTCGTCCACTCCCAGCAGTCGCACCAGCGCCGCCTGGGCGGCGAAGAAGCCGGGCCACTGGTCGTAGACGGCCATGTCACCGAGCTGGTCGGCGCCCTGGAGCCCGCCGGAGGTGAGCAGGTGGTCGATGACCGCGTCGTGCTTCCACGCCCAGGCGTACAGCGGGGTCGGATAGAGGACGGCCTGCGTGGCCCGCTCCATCACCAGCAGGGCGAGGACGTACGCGAACGACCAGCCGTTCCCGCGGCGCGGGTCGCGGACCGTGAACCAGAAACCGGTGGTGAGCACCACGAGGCCGGCCCAGAAGGCGGGGTGCAGGGCGGTGACCAGTCCGTAGTCGTCGAGGCGCGACACGTCGGTGTGCCGCATCGCGAAGGCCCACAGGGCGAGCGCGACGAGCGGAATGACGGCGGGCAGGGCGGCGGAGGCGGCGGCGCGCACCGGCCGGGCGGCGGGGGCCGGT